>CAZAVP010000017.1:11067-63379 GCA_964488745.1 uncultured Chryseobacterium sp.
TGAATTTGTTGTAACTTATCCGTAAAAATAGAACTTTTGAAAGCAAATCACAACTTAGGTTCTTCGGTTACTTTTTGCAACGAGTTGTAACTTATCCGTAAAAATAGAACTTTTGAAAGCAAATCACAACTGAACGCAAAGCATTCTTTGACAAACCGTGGTTGTAACTTATCCGTAAAAATAGAACTTTTGAAAGCAAATCACAACGGATCTGTCGATGTGGATTAGCGTGTAGACGTTGTAACTTATCCGTAAAAATAGAACTTTTGAAAGCAAATCACAACCCGTTGCTTACTCTTGAGAGTTGAGCAGATGTTGTAACTTATCCGTAAAAATAGAACTTTTGAAAGCAAATCACAACCTTGTTCTTGTGATCTTAAAGTTTCCATCGGTTGTAACTTATCCGTAAAAATAGAACTTTTGAAAGCAAATCACAACTATTGCCAAAGGCTCGAAATTGTAACGATTGTTGTAACTTATCCGTAAAAATAGAACTTTTGAAAGCAAATCACAACCTGAGAATTTAGCTTACTTCAAAGGTTATTGTTGTAACTTATCCGTAAAAATAGAACTTTTGAAAGCAAATCACAACATTGTACTAATTTGTTAAATTTCTCATCCGTTGTAACTTATCCGTAAAAATAGAACTTTTGAAAGCAAATCACAACTGCAATTTTGGCTCGTACTCTCCACGCTCGGTTGTAACTTATCCGTAAAAATAGAACTTTTATAAATGCTTTGTTTGTTTTTTTATGGTATTTATGCTACTGCGTGGTGAAAGCAAATCACAACATTCTTTCAATTTTGCCTTTTATCTCATAGTTGTAACTTATCCGTAAATATAGAACTTTTATAAATGCTTTGTTTGTTTTTTTTATGGTATTTATGCTACTGCGTGGTGAAAGCAAATCACACGAGATAATAGGGCTTATGCTACTGTGGTGAAAGCAAATCACAACATAAGGGTTACAGTATAGTCTGTAGTAAGTGTAGGTACAAAAGATGAAAAACTATTTTAAAAAAAAAAAACAGTAAGAAAAGAAAAAACAAGCAAAAAAAAGCCTGAAAGATTTATTCCAGGCTTATGCGTTTTTTTAGTGATTAAATCAAACCAAGTTTTTTGGCTTTCTTCTTGTCTTCTTTGTCTTTCATAAGAACTTTGAAAAAGCTTTCTGCAGCAAGTTCTTTTTCATTGGGTTTAAACTCTCCGTATTTCATCCATAACGAAAAACTTTTTGGAGTTTCTCCATTGAATAACTTTTTAACTTTATCTAAATAACTCATTTTCTATAAGATGTTATGATATATGCAAATTTACTCCAAATTTCAACAAGAACAAAAAATTTTTTATCTGTTTCACCGTCAAGTATTGTGGCTCCAAATCGTTTCGATCCTTTTTTAGATTGCTCCCAACTCTTTACCTGCTTCGCTAACTGCTGAATCTTTACATGTAACAATGGATGTGATCCTTTGTCCTTAATATGTTCTTCAGCAATATGCTGTGCGTGCTCACCATTCCAAATTATTGGAACTTTCCTGTCTCTGTGTGTAATGTACCCACTTTTGAATGTGCTCATTGTGCTTTTTGTTACAAATTTATATATAGCGCTTTGCCTATTTTTGCTTCGTGTGTTTTTCTCTTGGTGCTTTTGTTGCTAAAACTAGCTTGATATCGGTTATTGTTTTGAAATTGAATTCATGCTACTGCGTGGTGGACTAGTGAAACGATCTCTTCAAACATTAAAATAAACAAACTTGAATAAAGCAAATCACAACAAGATAATAGGGCATTTTATATTCACGAAATGAATAATAAAAAAGAGCCTTGATTGAATCAAAGCCCTTTTATAACTTCCTCGCGGTTTTTAGTTCGCAATCCGTTTAAGGAAGTACTAATGCAAATATACAAAGTATCAAACATATAATCAGTAAAGTATGAACAAAGGGAAAAGTTTTATTGAAGTATAGTCTCAAGGTAGCTATTGTCCATAGTTACATGAGTGACGCACGGCGACAACTCAATTTAAAATTTTCTCCTATTTTAATTGGTAGACATCTATGTGAGAGTACCCAGCGTTTTGGGCAGTTCGTAAAACTGCCTTTTTTATGCCTTGAATTTATGAATTTTCTGACTTAAAACTTAAAAAATTCAATCCACATAGCCTTTCTATCGAGTAAGGTAACATTCAAATATTTTAAAAATAATCACTTCACACGCTTGCCATCTATTTTTTAGGGTTCCACTCTTCTATGACTTCGAAAACAAAAAAAAGCAACAAAATGCAATATTGCGATATTGCGATGAAGATAGAAAACACTTACGCTCGAAATTAAATCTCTTATAATTGCATTTTATGACACGGGAAAAGATTTGCAATTAGATTCATCCTTTTCTCAAAAACGCAATATTCCTGGTCAAGCCGTTGAATTTCGTTCGCTTTATCGGACTCTTCTTAAAAATCTCGCGGTACAATTCCTCTGTTAATTCTTCCCAATCGCCTTTGCTTAAATCCAATAATTTTGGATGTGGATTAAATTCCACTACTTGATGCGGTGTTGAAAATCGATTCCAAGGACAAACATCTTGACAAATGTCGCAACCAAAAACCCAATCCGCCATTTGATTTTTAAATTCAGAAGGCAAAAGCGCGTCTTTGAGTTCGATTGTTAGGTAAGATATACATTTTGAACCGTCAACAACATAAGGCGTATTTAAGGCGTCCGTTGGACAAGCTTCGATGCATTTGGTGCATGTTCCGCAATAATCTTTGATTGGGCCATCTGGAGTCAATTCCAAATCGAGGATTAACTCAGCAAGAAAATAGAAAGAGCCGTTTTTAGGGTGAATTACCAAGCCGTTTTTTCCTTGCCAACCAAGTCCGCTTTTCTTTGCCCAAGCTTTGTCCATTACGGGAGCCGAATCGACAAATACACGGCCGTCAATTTCGCCAATTTCAGCACGGAGTATATCTAAAAATTGGAATAATTTGTCTTTGATTATAAAATGATAGTCAACTCCGTAAGCATATTTTGAAATGTGATAGGAATCATTGCGTTGCTTTTGTTCTGGATAATAATTCATCATCAACGAAACAACACTCTTGGCTCCAGGAACTAACACCCTAGGATCAAGGCGCATGTCCAGGTAGTTTTCCATGTAAGACATTTCGCCGTGTTTGTCCTCATTCAGCCATTTTTCCAACCGAGGAGCTTCTTCTTCCAAGAAATCTGCCTTTGAAATTCCACAAAATTGAAATCCTAAATCGTAAGCTACTTGTTTTACAAGTTTCGTATTTTTATCCAAGTAAGACATCTAAAACAAACCGCCTTGTATGTATCCCAAATCCTTGCCCAAGTGTTTATACGCTTTTTCTGTTGCTTTTCTTCCACGTTGTGTACGCATCAAAAATCCTTCTTGAATTAAAAACGGTTCGTAAACTTCTTCTAAAGTTCCTGCGTTTTCACCAATTGCGGTAGCGATGGTTGTCAAACCAACTGGCCCTCCATTAAACTTATCGATAATCGCCAACAGAACACGGTTATCCATTTCATCCAAGCCGTATTTATCAACATTCAACGCCTCCAAAGCGAATTCAGTTATTTCACGATCTATTGATCCAGTTCCTTTCACTTGTGCGAAATCGCGAACTCTTCGAAGCAAAGCATTGGCAATCCTTGGTGTACCTCTACTTCTACTCGCTATGATATAAGCTGCATCTTCTGAAATCGGAATTCCTAACAAATCGGAAGAACGTTGAACGATTAAGGTCAAAGTCTTTGCATCGTAATATTGCAATCTAGCATTGATTCCAAATCTCGCTCGAAGCGGCGAGGTCAATAATCCCGAACGGGTTGTTGCGCCAATCAAAGTAAACGGATTCAACGCAATTTGAACAGAACGCGCATTTGGTCCACTATCGATTAGGATGTCAATAACATAGTCTTCCATTGCTGAATACAGATATTCTTCAATGACTGGACTTAAACGATGGATTTCATCAATAAACAAAACATCTCCGTGATCTAAATTAGTTAAAAGTCCAGCTAAATCGCCAGGTTTATCTAAGACAGGTCCGCTGGTGACTTTAAATCCAACACCTAATTCATTGGCAATGATATGTGACAAAGTTGTTTTGCCGAGTCCAGGAGGTCCATGTAATAAAACGTGGTCAAGAGGTTCTCCACGATGAACTGCTGCTTTCACAAAAATCTCCAGATTTTCAATAATCTTATCTTGTCCGGCAAAGTCAGCAAGTTTCTTCGGGCGGAGAACTTTATCGTAATCTTTATCTCCTTCTGAAACTTCTTCTTTTCTATAATCAAATGAATCTTCTAATTCTTCTTCCACGGTTCTCAATATCTCTGGTCAAAGGTACAAAAAGTAGCTTACATTCAAGAATGTATTCCGAAAAGAGCCAGTACATGAAATAAATGAACAAAAAAATCCCTCTACAAAATGCAGAGGGATTTCAAAATGATATGCTAATGCTCTTCTTCGCCTTCTTTCAGGGGAACATTCTGAGGAATGAAATCCTCATCTGCACCTGGTTTAGAGTAATCATAAGGCCAACGGTAAACTGTTGGAAGTTCTCCATGCCAGTTACCATGTACTGGTTCTACAGGAGAAGTCCATTCAAGTGTATTACTCTTCCATGGATTTTGTACTGATTTAGGTCCTCTAAAAATACTATAGAAGAAGTTGAATAAGAAAACTCCTTGACCTATAGCTGCAAAAATTGCAAAATAAGTAATGATTACGTTCAAATCAAATACCATGTCGTGAGCCACTGTATCAAATTCATTGTAAACAGAGTTATCGTAATAACGACGTGGAGCACCTGCGATTCCAACAAAGTGCATCGGGAAGAATACACCGTAAGCACCGATGATGGTCATCCAGAAGTGTAAGTAACCTAAACGAGTGTTCAACATTCTTCCATACATTCTTGGGAACCAATGGTAAACACCACCGAACATACCAAATACTGCTGAAAGTCCCATTACAACGTGGAAGTGGGCGACAACGAAGTACGTATCGTGAACCATGATATCCAATGCTGAATCGGCAAGAATAATACCAGTAACACCACCTGTAATGAAAGAAGAAACCATACCAACAGCAAACAACATTGCTGGTGTAAAAATCAAACTTCCTTTCCAAAGTGTAGTCAAGTAGTTAAATACTTTAACTGCTGATGGAATTGTAATTAACAAGGTAGTAAATACAAATACAGATCCTAAGAAAGGGTTCATTCCTGTAACAAACATGTGGTGAGCCCATACAATGAAAGATAAGAAACCAATGGCAATCAACGAACCGATCATCGCACGATAACCGAAAATTGGTTTTCTAGAGTTCGTAGAGATGATTTCGGAAGACAATCCTAAGGCAGGAAGTAAAACGATGTAAACTTCAGGGTGACCTAAGAACCAGAATAAATGTTGGTAAAGAATTGGAGAACCACCGTGATTTTCCAACATTTCTCCGTTGATGATGATGTCCGAAAGGTAGAAACTTGTTCCTAGAACTCTGTCCATTGTCAACAACAAAACTGCTGATAAAAGAACTGGGAAAGAAAGCACACCAATAATTGCTGTGATAAAGAAAGCCCAAACTGTCAAAGGCATTCTAGACATGGTCATTCCTTTTGTACGTAAATTCAAAACGGTAACAATGTAGTTCAAAGAACCCATCAATGAAGATGCGATAAAAATTGCCATCGAAGACAACCAAAGAATCATTCCTAAGCCAGAACCTTCAATGGATTGAGGTAAAGCAGATAAAGGCGGATAAATCGTCCAACCACCCATCGCAGGACCTGTTTCGACAAACAGAGAAGCCAACATGATAATAGAAGAAATGAAGAACATCCAATAAGAAAGCATGTTCATAAATCCTGAAGCCATGTCTCTTGCACCAATTTGGAATGGAATCAATAAATTGGAAAAAATACCGGATAAACCACCTGTTAACAAGAAGAACACCATGATCGTTCCGTGAATGGTAACCAGTCCCAGGTACATGTTTTCTTTCATAACTCCTCCTGGAGCCCATCTTTCACCTAAAAACAGTGATAAAAAGTCGGAACTTTCACCTGGCCAAGCCAATTGAATTCTGAAAAGAATAGATAAAAGCAAAGCCACTACTCCCATGAATACTGCAGTAAGAAGATACTGCTTAGAAATCATTTTATGGTCATAACTAAAAATGTACTTAGAAACGAAACCTTCGTCTTCATGAGCGTGAGCCTCGTGGTGTCCATTTGTGTCGTGCGTTAAAGCTGCCATTGTATATTTTTTATTTGTGTAATCTAATTATTAATTAATTGCTACCTGTAAAGAATCCGTAGGAGTAGCTTCAACTGGAAGGGTTGGTTCAGCAGAAGCTAAGAACGTTGTTCCAAAATTCTTTTTGCTTGCCATCCACTTATCAAATTCAGCTTTTGTTTCAACCACTACAATCATTTTCATTTTATAGTGAGCAGAACCGCATACTTTATTACAAAGAATAACATAATTGAATGTCGGATTATTTCTTCTTTTACGAATTTCCGTCGTTGTAATGGTAGGTCTCATTTTGAAACGTGTAACCATTCCTGGAACCGTGTTCATCTGTAATCTAAAGTGAGGCATGTAAACAGAGTGAATCACATCTTTCGCTCTAAAAGTGAATTCATAGTCTTGATCAACGATTAAGTGCAACGTATCTGTTTCCAGAACATCATCGTATGCATTGGCATCGCGATTAACATCGTGTCTCGCTCTCATTTGGTGGAGCAAACGCACCAATCTTGATTTACTGTCCAATTCTTTTTCCATTTTCACTCTATCTTTTGGAATGAACATGTTGTTTGGATCATTTAATTTTTTCTCTAACAAAGCCATTCCTAAAATAGAACCATCATTGCTACCATATTCCATTAAACGAATCGCGGTATCCAATGAAGCTGAAGTCACCAAGGCAAGTGGATTATTATTGGTCGTTAATTTATAATCAAAACCTCCCAACGTATTATCTGGTCCCGCATAACGAGCAGTCCATTTGAATTGTTCAGAAAAAATCTCTACGTTGATTGCTTGGTCGTCAGAAGCGGCAGTAATGTCATTCCATGATTTCAAACCAACAATGATAATAAAAGCCAAGACAATTGCAGGGATTACAGTCCAAATTAACTCTAATTTATTACTGTGTGTAAAGAATAGTGCTTTTACTCCTGGTTTTCTAACATACTTGTATGAGAACCAAAACAAAGCGCCATTTGTTAAAAAGAATACTGCGAAAATAATCACAAAATTCACATCAAACAACCAGTCAATTCCTTCACCGTGTGCGGAAGCTGCTTCTCCTCTGCTCACATAGCCGTATTTTGCCATCAACCAAATGAAGAATGCAAAAAGAACCACACCAAAAACCAATAACATCGATGCGTTCAGCCTGTTATCTCGGTTTGGAATTTCTTCTTCGCCTCTATTTCTTAACTTGTAAGAATGTTCGTAAAGTTTGATCAATTGCGCCACAGCAATTGCTCCTAATACGATAATAATTAATACTACTAATTTAAAACTCATCTCTATTTATGTTATATCAATGTATTATATTTCGTGATGAATACTCTCATCAAGGAAAGGGTGATTTTTAACTGTTAATGGTGCTTTAGATAGATTCGTAAAAATAACTTTCAAGAATAAACCTAAAATTGCCAATAATAAGCCAATTTCCATAAATCCAATAAAAGCATGACTTCCCATAGAACCCGCCATTACCATAATATAAACGTCAATCCAATGTCCTAAAAGTACAATTAAGCCAACCGTTGTTAAAATTCCAGCATGTCTTTTAGCGTCTCTTGACATTAACAATAACATTGGAAAAGCAAAGTTAACGATAAACATTCCGAAATACAAAAACTTGAAATCGTTGATACGAGTTATGTAATACGTTACTTCCTCTGGAATATTTGCATACCAAATCAACATGTATTGAGAGAACCATAAGTAAGACCATAAGAAACTGGTTGCAAAAGTCCATTTTCCTAAATCGTGAATGTGACTTTCGTTTACATTTGGTAAGTATCCTAATTTTTTAAGGTACAATGTCAATGTAACCATGACAATCATAGCTGTACACCACATTCCAGAAAAAACATACCATCCAAATAAAGTAGAGAACCAGTGAACATCAATTGACATAATCCAGTCCCAAGAAGAAGTTGAACTAAAAACAGCAAAGAAAACCAAGAAGATGGCTGAAGTCTTGAAGTTTTTGTAATGAATATCAGTTCCACCAATTTGATCTTCTAATAAAGATCTCTTTCTAAATCCTTGTTGAAAGTAAACAAATGTTGCCAAATAAACCAATGTTCTAATCCAGAAAAATGTTTTATTCAAATAAGCTGATTTACCATCAATCAGTGCATCATAATTTGGTGAATTAACATCTGTATAGGAAGCATCCATCCAAATATAAATGTGCGCACCATCTTGGAAAGTAATGATTAAGAAAGTAATCAACATCAATCCAGCGCCTACTGGAATAAAACCAGCAATTGCTTCAATAATTCGCTTAACGGATGCGTACCATCCCGTTTCAGTTGCATATTGAAGTGCTAAGAAAAATAAAGCACCTAATCCAATGGCAAGAAAAAAGAAACTACTTACCAGTAAATTTCCAGAAAGACGTTGTCCAAGGTGAGATCCGCCATGATTATACGCAATCTCGACTCCTATTCCTATGGCTGTAAAGACAAGACCAACAACAATCAAAGTCATTGTAAGAAGGTTTGCTTTTTTTGTAATTTTGAATTCCATCGTATTAAATTTCTAAGATTATTTAACTGTGTTAGTAGAATCAGAGACACTTGTTGTAGTGCCTGCACCGGGTGTTGCATCTGTCATCAATCCACTTGCATCAAAATTCTTTCCGTATTCAGGATTTTGAAATTGGTGAATGTAATGAATGATGGTCCATATTTCCTTCTTGTTAACCAAAGAACGGTGAGCCCCCATCATTCCTTTACCGTAGTAAATAGAATAAAACATTTTCCCCTCAGGAATGGTTAGTGAAGCCAAATTGGCTGCTCCAGTATAAGAACCAGCAGTAACCATCGGACCTTCACCATCGCCTTTAGCTCCATGGCACTGAGTACAGTTGTGTTCATACAATTTTTTTCCAGCCCCCAAAATAGCTTCTGCATTTTGAGCAGTAATTTTTATAGGGTTTTTATCTTGTGCCGACAAGTTGTATTCGTAATCTGGCTCTTCGTTGGTTGTGAAATCTTCATTGAACATTCCATGTGTCATTGCAAAGATAGAAGATGGTTTGCGGTGGTATGGCAACATCATCAAAACTTCTTCATTATCTGTACCGTAATAAGGTATCGTTCGCATGGGTGGAGTCAATGCAGAAAGTTGCTCTGAAACTGAATCATTAATTACCCCTCTTATCTCACCATAATCTACGTATGGCTCAATAGCAGGTGAACGGTACATATCTGGCATGTATTCTAACCCTGCACTATCTGGATTAGAAGAGCATGATCCCATCATAAGACCAATTAATGCTACTCCAGATAAACTTGCTATTGCTTTAAAAATTTTATTCATCTTCCTGATAAATTATCGTTTTGAATAAGTTTATATGTCTTTTTGATCTAATTCAACAATTCCTGTTTGTTTGAACATCTCTACCATTTCTACATCTGTAAACTGTGTATTCTGAGACATTCTTACTTCTACTACAAAACGGTCATCTGTTGTTCTTGGATCTGGATTTGAAGGTGCCAAACCAGGCAATGTTTTATTTCTCAAGAAATAAGTTAACGCCATTCCGTGAGCTGCACAAAGCACCGTAAACTCAAACGTAATTGGAACAAATGCCAACATGTTCTCTAGGTAAGTACCATTTGGTTTTCCACCAATATTCATAGGCCAATCCGTAATCATAAAATAACGCATTCCTATTGTCGCTAATAGTAAGCCCGTTAATCCATAAATAAAAGCCATAATCCCTAGTCTTGTGTGAACAACACCAATAATTGGATCAATACCGTGAATTGGGAAAGGAGAAAAAACTTCTGAAACTTTTACGCCTTTTGCGACTAATTTCTTTGCACCATCTTTTAGTACATCGTCGTCGTCGTACATTGCATATATTACTTTATCTGCCATGATTCTTAGTTAATGATTGTTGTTAGTATTATCTGTGTTTTCTTCCCCGTGAGTTATATCATGACCGTGAGAATGATTATCTGGTAAGTTTTTATGGTATTCACTAGAAGACTTCACAATTGTTTTTAACTCCGCAATTGGTAAAACAGGGAAATAACGAGCAAATAATAAGAAAAACACGAAGAATAAACCAATGGTTCCAACGAAAATCCCAATATCAATGTGTGTTGGGTAGAACATAGACCAAGCTGAAGGCAAGTAATCTCTGTGTAATGATGTTCCAATAATTACGAAACGTTCAAACCACATTCCAATGTTTACAACAATTGCAATGATGAATGTAAACATTAAACTTCTTCTCAATTTAGGAATCCACATCAACTGCGGGGAAACCACGTTACATGTCATCATCGCTGCATAAGCCCACCAGTATGGACCTGTAGCACGGTTCAAAAATGCGTATGCTTCATATTCAACTCCAGAATACCAAGAAATAAATAACTCTGTAATGTAAGCTACACCTACAATAGAACCTGTAACCATGATTACAATGTTCATGTACTCTACGTGTTTTGTGTGAATATATGCTTCTAAGTTCATTGCTTTACGCATCACTAACATCAAGGTTTGTACCATCGCAAATCCTGAGAAAACCGCCCCAGCAACGAAGTACGGGGGGAAAATCGTGGTATGCCATCCTGGAATGACAGAGGTTGCAAAGTCAAAGGATACAATGGAGTGAACAGAGAATACCAAAGGAGTTGCAAGTCCTGCAAGTACCAAAGAAATTAATTCAAATCGGTTCCACTGCTTCGCTCTACCAGACCAACCAAAAGAAAGGATTGAATACATTTTCTTTCCAACTGGTTTTTTTACACGGTCACGCAAAGTCGCAAAGTCAGGAATCAAACCAATGTACCAGAATACAACTGATACGGAAAGATACGTTGAAATCGCGAATACGTCCCATAACAACGGCGAGTTGAAGTTTACCCACAACGAACCAAATTGATTTGGAAGCGGTAATACCCAATAGGCCATCCAAATTCTTCCCATGTGTATCAAAGGAAAAATTCCAGCCATAAATACGGCGAAAATGGTCATCGCCTCAGCAGAACGGTTAATTGCAAATCTCCATTTCTGTCTAAACAAGAGAAGTACTGCAGAAATTAACGTTCCTGCGTGTCCAATACCAACCCACCAAACGAAATTTGTAATATCCCAAGCCCATTCGATGGTCTTGTTTAGTCCCCAGGTTCCAATACCTGTTCCTAATAAATATAGGATACAACCTACTCCATACAAACCGATAATTAAAGCGATTGTAAATAGTATGTACCACATACGAGGTGCTTTGTCTTCAATAGGTTTGCATACATCGTTTGTTACATCGGAATATGTCTTGTGACCTAAAATCAGAGGTTCTCTTATTGCTGCTTCCTTATGCATTACAATTCTAATTTATGAGATTAATGTTTGTTATCTGTTGTGTGATGAGCAACTACTTTTTTATCTACCTGTAGCGTTTCTAATAAAGCGTTTTTCTCATTACGTACTTTCGTTTTGTACCAAACGTTTGGCTTCATTCCAATTTCTTCTAGTACTTGGTAAGATCTTGTCTCTTCTGATCCTTTTCGAACCATAGAAGTAACATCGTTCCAGTCACCAACAATGATTGCATTCGTTGGACAAACTTCAGCACAAGCAGTGTTTACATCTCCGTCAACAACTGGACGTCCTTCTTTCTTCGCATTCAATTT
Source organism: uncultured Chryseobacterium sp. (assembly GCA_964488745.1). GTDB lineage: Bacteria > Bacteroidota > Bacteroidia > Flavobacteriales_D > Crocinitomicaceae > JAQVCM01. Next base: position 22,995 of record CAZAVP010000017.1, read on the forward strand.
ACCCGTTTGGATTTTTTGAACACAGAAAGAACATTTTTCCATTACACCACGTGTACGAACGGTAACATCTGGATTAAGAACCATGCGTCCTAAATCATCTTGCGATGGATTAACTTGTGTGAATTTCTTGTAAGATGGGTAGTTAAACCAGTTGAAACGACGCACTTTATAAGGACAGTTATTTGCACAATATCTTGTACCAATACATCTGTTATAAGCCATTTGATTCAATCCTTCATCACTGTGGTTTGTAGCGGCAACCGGACAAACAGTTTCACAAGAAGCGTGGTTACAATGCTGACACATCATCGGCATGTGAACTACTTTCGGATTTTCTACTGGAATTTCTGCTTTCGCAAAACTAAAAGTATCTTTGTCTTTTCTTAAACCAATGGTAGCTTCTTCATCTGAAGAATAATAACGGTCGATTCGTAACCAAGCCATTTCACGAGCTCTTCTTACTTCATCTTTCCCTACAACTGGAACGTTGTTCTCAACTTGACAAGCGATTAAACAAGCACCACAACCGATGCAATTATTTAAATCAATCGTCATTCCCCAACGGTGTCCAACGTGTTCTACTGGATGTGCATCCCAAAGGTCAAACTCACTTACAGGCTTGTTCCCGTCATGCGTTGCAATCATGTGAGCAGGGTTGTAAGCTTCTTTTCCTTTTGATTTATAAATGTCTAAAGTAGTTTCTTTAACAATGGAACGACGAGCCATTACCGTATGGTGAATTTGTGTCGCTGCAATTGGATAAAGATCAGATGCTTCTTTTGTTACGCTACCTGATAAGTCATACGAGTAGGTTCCGTTTTCAAAAGAAACAAAACGGTAAGCATTTTTACCAACTGGTACACGGTTTCCGCTTTCATTGGCTGCAAATCCTCCGTATTCTTTGGTCACGTATGCTGCGCTACCAATATTTTCATCGTTCTCACCACGTCCATATCCTAAAGCGATACCAACAGTGCCAATTGCTTGTCCTGGTGATGGATAAACGGGTAAAAACAATTCGTGATTTCCAATTTTTACAGTTGCAATGTTCAAGCCATTCTCTTGGTCAAAAGAAATTTTGTATTTTCCTTTTTCCATTTCAGTTGGATTCATGGTGATGTAGTTATCCCAAGTTACCTTAGAGATAGAATCTGCCATTTCATGCAACCATGGATTGACTTGTAAACCTAAACCAATTGCTGATTTCTGATACAATACAACTTCAACTCCACCTTTAGAAACTGGTACTTTAGAGGAAATTCCACTTAAAGCAGCGTCATTAAATGCAGGAGATGTTGCAACAGTCAACTCAGAATCAATACAACTGTCGTGAATGGTTTTATTCCAGAATGTATCAACATCTGTAAAATTCGTTTGCGTTGGGAAAATGGATGCTTCCAAAGTGGTACGAATTAAGTCGTACGTTACTTTTGAATCTTTTCCATCGCGAGAATAACTATTTTCAGAATCACTCCAAATTAAGAAAGACTCTTGAGCTTGTGCTGTGTTGAACAAAGGACGAATAGTCGGTTGCGCAATCGCATAATGGTTTTTCTTAGGGCTGTAGTCATTCCAAGCTTCTAATGCATTGTGATCAGGAGCTATGTATTTACAGTTTCGAGCAGTTTCATCTTCGAATTGAGCTAAAGAAACAGACAAATCAACGTTTTGAATTGCTTTAGCAAACTCAATTCCATTTGGAAGTGTATAAACGGGATTTGAACCATAAAAGAAAACTGCATCTGGTTTTTTACCAGCAATCACTTCTTTTACAAACTGATTCATCTTCTCATCTTGAGAAGCAAATAAATTAACTGGATTGTTTACGTTGATGGTTACAGCATACGCACCAAGAACCGAGTTTAATTTATTAACCAAGGTCTGAACAGCCGGATTATTTGAAGAAGAAATCACCAAAGATTCTTTCTTAGAGCTCTTCAAAGATTCAAAAGCAAGATCCGCTACTTTCGTTGTTGCAGCATCTAATTTTGTAGAAACGCCTGTATTTACGCCGAATTTACCTAGTAAATAAGCCAATACATTTGCTTGCTCCGAAGGTTTAATCATTCCTCTATAGTCAGCATTTGAACCAGCTACAGAAAGATTAGATTCAAACTGGTAGTGTTTAGACATCCAATCCAAATCTGGATTTCTTCTCGTACCATACTGATGCGTGTATTCAGTTGAGAGCAACCAACCATTCATAAAATCCGCACCAACAGAAACAATGGTTTTTGCTTTTGAAAAGTCATAATCTGGAATGATTGGCATTCCAAAAGAAAGTTCGTTTGCTTTGCGGATACCAGCATAAGAAACTGGATCGTATTGAATGTGCTCGAAAGAAGTTCCTGCAACATCACCACCGTTCACCTTCAATCTTAACTTATCGATTGCAGCCAAAGTGGATGGCGAAATAATGGTATTAGATACCAATACAACTTTTCCTTTTTTAGCAGCAATCGCTGTTAATTTTTGTTTGATTGGATTATCAATTTCTTTTCTCCAATCGGATACAGAAGCTCCGTTCGCTTTTGGATCTCTCAAGCGATGAGAGTCATACAAAGGTAAAACAGAAGCTACAATCTGAGCATTTACTGCTCCTGATGTGAATCCAAAATCTTTATTCCCTTTGATGAAAATTGGACGTCCCTCTCTCGTTTTTACCAAAATACTTGCGTAAGAAGCACCATCATAATAAGTTGATGCATACCATGTAGCCATACCTGGCGTAACATTTTCTGGCTTAATTACGTAAGGAATCGCCTTGGTTACAGGAGCCTCACATGCGGCAACCGTAGCTGCGGCAACACTAAATCCTAAAAACTTTAAAAAATCTCTACGATCCGTAGATGTTTCTCTTAAGTTTTCATCACCTAAAAACTCGTCCACTGAAGTGGATCGCGGAAATTCTTGGTCTCTACTTTGAATAAACTCAGGAGTTTGATTCAACTCTTCAATCCCTTTCCAATATTTTCTTGTCGTTCCCATATGATAATTTCGACTACTTCTGTTTGTAAATTAATAGTGACATTTTGCACATTCCCAACCACCTAGTTCTTTTACGGTTACTTTACCGTCTTCAAGGTATTTGTTGTATAACGTTTTATCGTTATTCATCAAACGCTTATGAATCTCGTCGTAATAACCGTCTTTCTTTCCATCCAATGGACCGTCAGAAATTCCAGTTTCAGCGTGACACTCAATACACCATCCCATGGTTAATGTTGCTTTTGTCAGCTTAACATTTCCTTCAATTTTGTTCAACTCAGAAACAGGTACTACACGTGCCGTCTCTTTTTGTTTCGTCATGTCACCGTGACATTGTTTACAGTCAATACCTGCTACAGTTACGTGTTGTGAGTGATTGAAATAAACGTGATCAGGCAATACGTGAACTTTGTTCCATTTAATCGGTTTAACATCTCCAGAATACGATTTACCATCCCATCCAGCAGCCTCATAGATTGCTTTGATTTTGGTTTCTTGCTCTGGAGTTCTTCCGCTTACTTGCTTGTGACAATTCATACATACATTCACCGTTGGAATACCTGCAGTTTTAGATTTTGTAGCTGAATTATGACAGTATCTACAATCAATTCCATTCACTCCTGCGTGAACGCTGTGAGGAAAATCGATTGGTTGAGATGGTTGATATGCCTCTACCACTCCAATGTTAGCAAGACTTCTATATCCTCCAACTAACAATGCAAGAATGACAACCAAAGAACCAATACCTACGTATATTTTATTTTCCCAAGCCCATGATCTAAGCTCGTCAAAATAACTTGCATCTTCTTTGGCAGCGACCCCTTCTTTCTCATTCAATACGGATTTCAATTGACGGCGCACTCCACCAACTGCCATGATGATGATCAAGAAAACAACACCCATTAAGATCCAAATCCAAGAAAAAGCACCTTCCTCTTGAACTTCTGTCATTCCCGAATCCGCACCACCAACGGAAGTAGCTACCGCTGTCGAAGGATCTGGCTGAGCATCAACATAGTCGAAAACAGCATTGATTTCCTCTTCGCTTAATTCGGGAAAAGTACTCATCGCAGCTGGACTGAACTTCGCCGCTTGCGCTGCGAACGGATCTGTCGCTGCGGCTGCTTGCCAATTGTTCACCCATTTAATAAGTGAACCTGGTTTTGCACCACCTTGCTCCCATTTTTCTCGAACTTGATATAATTTGGGACCAGTACCATCTTTGTGGGGTTGGTGACAAGTCGCACATTTGGACTTAAATATGCCCTCACCTTGTGCCTGAGCATCGAAAGATCCAGTGAAAAGCAAAAATGCTATTGCACCGAAACACCATTTGTTAAAGCTTCTAAACATCTGATTTATAAATATCTTCATTTAAAATGTAGTTTGTCATGTGAATTGTTCACAATTATTGACTTGGGCAAAATTAACATAATAGCCATATCAAATGACACTTTCATGACAATTTTGATCTACTTTTACATAATTTAGAACCATTCTAAATACTGATTGCTTGCGATTTTTTTTCATACACCTCAAAATCGATTCTATACCAAGATGGTAAGCGTAAAATATCTTAAAATGCTTTAGCATACCAGTGGTAAATTGCTTAAGCTAAAAATTAAATTATGCGTGACTAAGATTCGTATGAACAAAATCAATTATCTTTGACATGTTATCTAATTGTAAGTATATTCTTATATCACACTTTTTAAATTATTTCGATGAAAGCAATTGCTGTATTGTTCACTTCACTATTTTTCATGTTGACAGCTTACGGGCAAACAGGAAACATTGAAATTAATAAAGACGTCAGAATCGACCATTTGATTAAACAAGAAGGGGCGGTAATTCCTCCCGCGTTAGGCCCGCAAATTTCAGGTTATCGAATTCAGCTCTTTTTTGATACAAATAAAAGTGCAGTGGACGAAGCACGTTCAAAATTCATGTCCATGTATCCAAAAGTGGATACCTATGTTTTGTACATTGCTCCACATTTCTTTTTAAAAGTGGGTGATTTTAGAACCCAAATGGAGGCAGAAAAAATCAAATCAAAAGTGGAAAACCAATTCCCAACAAGCAACATCATCCAAGAGAAAATCAATTTACCACGTATAGATCAATAAGTCTAACGTCACTTTAATTAACGCTCTTAAAAAATTACATGAACTCTTTATAAAAGGGGTTTCCATGGAATTATTCTCGTCTTTATTAGGTTTAAATCCAAACCAATAATTCCTATAAATCAATTGAAAATCAATTATGATTTTAGAGTTATTTCATGTATTTTTGTCTTCGTATTAATTTATATAAAAGAAAAACAATGGCTGAAGTACAATCAGGTCTTGAAATCCAAGAAATTTTAGACCAACTAGGCATCGAAAAAAACAATTTGGGCGCTTCAACAGGAAGTGTTTGGGTGAATACACAAGGAGAAACAATTGAATCTTTTTCTCCGGTTGATGGTCAATTGATTGCCTCTGTAAATGCTGCTTCGGCTGTAGATTACGAAGCGCTAATTTTAAAGTCTCAAGAAGCTTTCTTAGAATGGAGAAAAATTCCAGCTCCTAAGAGAGGGGAAATCATTCGTCAATTCGGTGACAAATTAAGAGATTACAAAGAGCCCCTTGGGAAATTGGTTTCTTACGAAATGGGTAAATCGCTTCAAGAAGGATATGGAGAAGTACAGGAAATGATTGACATTTGTGATTTCGCCGTGGGATTATCCCGTCAACTTTACGGTTCTACCATGCATTCTGAAAGACCAGTTCATAGAATGTACGACCAATACCACCCGCTTGGAATTGTAGGGATTATTTCTGCTTTCAACTTTCCTGTTGCTGTTTGGAGTTGGAACGCAGCGTTGGCTTGGGTTTGTGGTGATGTTTGTATTTGGAAACCGTCCGAGAAAACACCAATCACAGCGATTGCTTGTCAGAAATTAATTGAAGAAGTATTCTCCGACAACGATGTTCCTGAAGGAGTATCTTGCTTGGTAATCGGCGGTGCTGAAATTGGTAAATTAATGGCTGCAGACAAACGCATCCCTTTAATTTCTGCGACAGGCTCTACTCCAATGGGTAAAAACGTTGGACAAGTAGTTGGTGCACGTCTAGGTCGTTCTTTATTGGAGTTAGGAGGAAACAATGCCATTATCATCACTCCATCAGCTGATTTGAAAGTGGTTGTTCCAGGCGCTGTGTTTGGTGCAGTTGGAACGGCTGGTCAGCGATGTACTTCAACGCGTCGATTGATCATTCACGAGAATGTGTACGATACGGTGAAAAATGCGATTGTTAAGGCATACGGACAACTAAAAATCGGAAATCCATTGGATACGAATATGCACGTTGGTCCATTGATTGACAAAGCGGCTGTTAAGATGTATGAAGACGCATTAAAACAAGCCGTTGCACAAGGTGCGAATTTAGTTGTTGAAGGTGGTGTTTTAAGTGGTGAAGGATATGAGTCTGGTTGCTATGTAAAACCTGCTATCGTTGAGGCAAAAAACGAATTAGCAATCGTACAACACGAAACATTTGCTCCGATTTTGTACTTGATAAAATATACAGGAGATGTAGAGAATGCCATCGCGATCCAAAACGGTGTTCCACAAGGTTTATCTTCTTCTATCATGACCAACAATTTGAAAGAGGCTGAGTTATTTTTATCCGCTCAAGGTTCTGACTGTGGTATTGCCAACGTAAACATCGGTACTTCCGGTGCGGAAATTGGCGGTGCTTTTGGAGGCGAAAAAGAAACTGGTGGAGGACGTGAGTCTGGATCTGATGCTTGGAAAGTATATATGAGAAGGCAAACCAACACCATCAATTATTCTGATAGTTTACCTTTGGCACAAGGAATTAAATTTGACTTGTAGTCAATCGTTTTTATTCTTATTAAAAATGCCGACACTTCCAAAAGTGTCGGCATTTTTTGTTTAACCTATGTTAAATTTTGAATTCTTCAATCGCGCAATCGTTCTGTTCAGCTTGAAGTTAAAACTTTTGGTGTTTTAATTATTCAATACCTTGTGTCTTGCTTGGATTGCATTGTTTTGAACTATCTCTACAAAATACATCTTTTCGCTGCTGTTCAATTCAATTTCTGCTGCAACATCCTCGTTGGTGGCATCTATCGTCTTGCTTGAAATCAATTGCCCCAATACATTTCGGATGTTCAACGTGACGATGGAACCTGTTTTCTCAACAAACACGGTCGTTCTGTTCATCACGGCGGGATTGGGATATACATTAGAAACAAATTCTCCTTTTTGAATATTTACTGATTTCACTTCAAAATATTCTGATTCACCGTTATAATCCGTTTGACTCAAACGGTAATAAGAAACTCCGCTTTTCGGTCTGACATCTGTAAAAGTGTATTCGTTTTGAATGGATGAATTTCCTTGCCCAGCTACTTTTCCGATTTCCTCAAAATGAAGTCCGTCAACCGTGCGTTCGATGGTGAAGAAATCATTGTTTTTTTCCGAACCAGTAACCCAAGATAAATCGACTTGATTTCTACTAGCAGTTGCATCGAATGAAAGAAGTTCGACAGGAAGTGTGCTTGTAAAATCTCCGATAAAAGTTCCTTGTACAGAACCCCAGCAATTCAGTTGAACTTTAATTAAATTAATATTATCTGTTGTTAAATCCTCACACTGTATAGCTAAATTCTTGTAATTTACTTCTTTTCCATTATTAAAAACAGTTACGTCCATCAAATTTTTGCTAGTAGATGTTAGATTATAATTTCCACCATAATTACCATTACCATTTCCTAACGCACTATAAATATTTACATTAAAAGTAAAATTGTATGGGCTATTTGATAAAGATCTGGATTTAAAATTAACAATCTCGCCATAATGATATCCCCAAGATTTACATGCTGTCGCGACATCAATAACTTCTACTGTTAATTCAATGTCTCCGTTAATAAGTACTATCGACTTGTGTATATTGCCAGCACCATAAGAAAGTTGAATTGATGCAAGCAGTAAAGCAAGTGTTAAAAAGAAATTTTTCATGAATGAATAGCAATAAATTAAAAGTTTGAATTGAAATTAAAACTCAAGCAACATAACCGTCTGATTAGACTTAATTTAAGATTATCTTGTTTGAATTCGAGTGCAAAGATACTATGCAAGCACAGTAATGTCAAGAATAAATTGTTAAATTATCTCTAAATTATCGCTATGGCTGTTAAATAATAAACATTTGTGTAATCGGAAAAATAACACTTTCAAAATGAATGTGTTTCAAAATCGTGAAAAAAAGATTAGTATGATAAAAAGCCTTAAAGAAAATTTACTCAACAATCAATTTAACTACTCGTTGATCGGTGCCAGAAGTGATTTTAAGAAAATAGACCCCTTTATTCAACATTTGTACATCCAATTGATTGGTTTCAAAATGGAAATAAATCTTCATTTTTTTACCATTCAAATCATAACATTCAACCAGGTCGATTGGTTGTTGAGCAAAAATGGTGACAAAATCGGTAACAGGATTTGGATAAACGTGTACCGGATTTAAAGAAATATTTTCTGTGCTTAACGAGAGATAATCCGTGCAGTTTCCAGTTGTTGTATTGACGGAATATCCGTTATTGTCTTGATAACAAATCAGGTTGTAAGTTGGTATTACATAGAGAATGGAAGCAATCGAACAATCCACTTGTGGCGTGAAAAATCCAGAGAAACAACCAAAACGCCTCGCATACTTACCCAAAATATTAAATTCAGTAATAAGGGTATCTGAAACTGAAAAAACCGGCAATGTGGTTGCATCTGGAAGTACCAGCGTTTGCGCAACTGCTTTGTAAACAGGAACTCGAATGCAAGTTGGGTTGGTTAAGTCACTTGGAGATTTCCAAACCGCTTGATCTTGAAAAATGATCACCACATCTTCTACTCCATTTTCCAAGGTGAACAAGGTGTCGCCATTCATGCGAAAATAATGGAATATGAAACCGTCGTTCAAAAGCGTGTCGGTTGTTGAACTGGTTGGAAGATGCGTGTATTGTTGATGTTTTACTCTTTGCCAACCAATCCCCTGAACCGTTGTATCACCAACTAATTTCAAATGATGGTATGTATTCAATGCCTCCGAAGTCGCGCGATAATGCCATTCAGCACCTTCGTTTAACCAATTTTGTCCAAATACAACTGGAAACTGACAGAGGAATAAAATGAGTATAAATTTTTTCATGCCGTTGGTTTTAGCAATTTGTATTGGGTAGATTGAGATAAATGTACAACAAATAAATCAATAACAACTTAAAAAAGATACAAATAATTGACTGTTAAGATGTTGAAATAAAATCCAAAATTAAATCATTTCACCCAAATCACACCCGATTTCGTATTGGCTCTAAATTCAGGTGCATACATGCATTCTACCAGCGCATAACCCGTTGATTGAACTCCTTTTCCACTTACTCGTAAATCATACGTCAAATGGTGTTTTCCTCTTGCTAAATAATCGATAAAGAAATCGGTGCTCGCATCGTGCATGACTTGATAATAGTATAAATTTCCAGCTGATTGATGTCCTGAAAGCACTTGCACATTTTCGGTTCCAGACGCTTTGGTATCTTTGATGTGAACGAATTCAAACGCTTGATTGGTTTCCACTTGTAAACGAACCCGAATTAAATCTCCTAATTGTAATGTCGTTGTTGGTGTAATCAAAATCTCTTTTCCGTCTCGGATCAAGTACATTTTTTTATCGATTCCGATTCCTGCATTGTTTTTCTGAATTTTGTCGATTTCTTCTGTATAGATCAAACTCAAGGAACCAAAAGCGGGTTCATCGCTCGTTTGTTGAACAGTCATTTTCCCCATGGAAGGCTCCATTTCATTTCCCTTCCAGGTTTGTTTTAAGTAACCCAAATTTTTCGCTGCAGCGGATGCGTCAATTTTCTCATTGCCCAATTGAATCGTTGGAACAATGGATGTAGCAGAAACTGGAGAACCGCCGACCAACATCGCGTGACAAGCCAAAGAAGTAGCTTTGGAAGATTCCCATGCTTGACCTCGTTTTTGATTCAATAACCACATTTTCATCGAATTAACAAGGGATTTATCTACTTCCATTCGATTGAAGAAGTCAATCAAAGTGGCTTGTGTTTCAATGCTGTTGCGATCCCAAGAATAACCGTTTGAGTTTTCATTCCAGAAAGTGCCCAAGTTTTGCTTCGTCGTTTTGCGATTTAAGATGGATTTTAAGATTTTATCAGCCAAAACAGCTTCTCCTACATTCGCAAAATAAATTCCAGCCATGGCTTGAACTTGCAAGGTTTGCTTGGTCCATTCTTTTTTCAAACTTTCGGTATAATAAGATGAAACTTCCGTAGCTTTCATGTCAAACATCGAACGGATGTACAACCACTGAATTTCCATCGAAGATATGCTTCGGAATTGTGCCCGTTGCTCTTTGTTCAAATTAGCAAATTGCTCCGCATAGTGCTTGTCAAGGAAATCCATGCTTTGACCGTAATACTCATAGTTGAAACCAGTCGATTTTAAATGACCAAAACCTGCCAAAATATATTGCGTTGTGTAAACGTTTGAAGTTCCATTGCCGAACCACGACCAGCCACCATCGCTGTTTTTGAGTAATTCCAATCGCGTCAACAATTGATTTTCTTGCATTTCCAAATTATTGGAATTAAACAAATTTGAGATGCGCTTACGTTGCATGCTTTCCGACTTAGAATCTAACAACCAAGGTGTTTCTGCCAAAATGATGTCTTTTAATTCCGGGTTTTTATCCAAAGTAGACAAGAATAAATCTGGATTACTATTTCCCGCCAAACTCAACACCGTTTCAATCGCTGGATTTTTTTCGATTATTTGTTGTGATAATTGATTGATGAAGTACGTATTAAAAATCTGATCTGCACTTTCTGTCGTTTGATCCATCACATACGGAACCGCCATCACCACCGACCAAATTGGATTTGAATTGTATTCCAATACCAACGATTGATTGATTTGCGTGTTGGAAGTTGGTTTTGTCAATTTAGTTAAATCGTACGTATAATTTCCTGCTGATTCAATCGTAACCGGAACCGATTCGATGATTTGCGTTCGGTTACTCAACACTGGAATTGCTTTCTCTTCCGCATCGGAAAATTCAGCAGAAGCAATTCGAATTCGATATGCAACTAATTCTACTCCTGATTTTGGAATCGTCAAATTCCAGAAAACCGCTTGATTTTCTTTAGCTTCCAATTTCAAGCTTTGACCTTTTAAGATTCCAAAAATATTCGGCAACACTTCGTTGGTAAATGGATCAAACCATTCCATAGAAACGGTAACATCTTGCGCTTCATCCGTTAAATTAATGGCATTCGCAGCAAATTCTACCTCATCGCCTGCTCTGAAAAAACGCGGTGCGTTGGGTTGAATCATCAATTCTTTTTGAGCTATAAAATTCTTAGCAAAAGTTCCATAACGCATCGTTTTATCGTGAAACATCGCCTGGAAATCCCAGGAAGTCAATGCGTCTGGTAAAGTGAATTCGATTTTGTATTCATTATCAGCATTGCTGTATAATGTTGGGAAGAAGAAAGCAGTTTCGTTCATGTTGGAGCGAACTTTTTCAGTTTTAACTATCCCGCCAGTTTCATCACCGAAACTTGCAGGATTACCTCCTGTAAAGTCAGCAATCTCATCAGCATACAATGGAAAAGGCTCGGACATTTCACTACCTTCTTCTAATTGCTTTGATGGATTTCCTACTGTGCTCGCAACTCCAGTTGCAGTTCGCACGGAAAGCTTTGAAATATCACCCCGTGTAATTCTTGAAGATGCAGATTCATTCCAATTAAGCCCTACTCTAAAATAAATCATCGTACTTCTTGTTGCCTCTTGCCATGAATTTCGGAAATAATTGTCCCTGTAAATATCAAAATACCACGGATTTTGTCTGAAAGCTTTCAAAGAAGCATCTGTTAATGTCGCAACACCTTCTGCAGATAAGGGAGAACCGTCTTTGGTAGAAACAATCAGTTTCCAAGTTTCCGATTCGCCTGGTTTCAAAATGTCTCGTTCGGTTTGCAGTTGAACATCTAAACTTTTCATTTCATCAAAAGGCACAGACACGTTGGATTGGGCAGAAATCACTTCGCCGTTTGAAATTGCACGGACATATAAGGTGATTCCACCTAAATCGGCATATTGCAATTTGTAAGTAATCGCTTTTCGACCTTTGATTCTTTGAGTAGTTTCAAAAACAAGTTCTTTTCCTCGGTAAACTTCTATTTTTGCATTTAATTTCTTGAATGAAGATCCAACCAAGAAAGTCACTTCATCACCCACTTTTGCCTCTTTTAAATTGGGCTGAATCCACAATTTAGCGTGGTGCTGATTCATCTTGGTTTTCGTTACAATGTAATTGAAATTGGCAACATAAGAATTTTCATTCTGAAATTCATTCATGTTGAATTCATTTCCAGTTTCTATTAAGCGAACTTGATAAGAACCTGCTTCGTGATTGATTAAGTCATGAATATCAATGCTATCGCCAACCTGAACCGATATTGTTTTTGTTTTTTGATAATTCAAATAATCTTTTTCAGTTCCATAAAAGGAGTGCGTAAATTGCTTGTTAAAAGATTCAGCCGTGAAATCGTGAAACTCTTTGGGTTCAAAAAAGTAAAAAACAGGTTTGGATTTCGGATTGCTCTTCCAGATTTCTAAGTCGATTTTTTTTGTTAAAGCGGTAGAATCTCCATCTGTCAAATTTACTCGCCCATAAGCTTTTGAAGATGATAACACATCAGTCGGGAAATTTAATTCCCATTCAGTTTTGGTTTTACCGATAAAAATACTGTTGTAAACTTGTTGTGTTTCACCAGACAAATTGGTCGCTGAAACAGTGTAACTGAAATTAGCACCGTAAGGAGAATCAAATTTTTTCGCCAAAAAAGAGAATGAAAATACTCCTTGAGCATTTGTAGTGATAGTAGTGTCTAAAATTTTGGTTGAAATTGAATTATAATTTCTCCAAAACGATGGATTTGATTCCACCACGACGTGAATTTTCGCATCTTTCAATCCAAATCCAGCGTAAGCTATTACATTTCCTAGCACTTTCACTTCGTCATTAAACTGATACGTTTTTTTCTCAAACTCAGCCTGAACCTCAAAAGAAGGTCGCTTGTATTCCTCTACTAAAATTCGTGCCTCCGAATCGTAATTGGAGAACTCATTGTAGTCTGTTATGTAAAATTGTCCTGGCAGAAAACCTTTTGTCGGCAAATCAAACGAACCTGAAAGAGTTCCAAATTCATTGGTTTTCAATTCCAATTCACCAAATTCAGTTCCATTTTCATCCTCTAGATAAAGTTCCGTCTCATAATTGCTCACCGCTTTAAAATTGGGTGAATCGCCTTCATACGCATACAATTTAAAATGTACTTTTTGTCCTGGACGATAAATTCCTCGATCCGTAATTATTTTGGTTTGTACGCCTCTTTTTGAATTCCTATCTCGATTATACTGATACGTATATCCAGAAATACTGTCTTGATGATCAATGACCGTCCAATTGGAACTTCGGGTAGTGATTGTTGATTTAAAAAAACCATTTTTATCCGTTTTTCCCAATAAATGCATCGCAGTTGGTTCATTGTTTTGCTGCTTGTTTTTCAAATAAATGGAAGCACCAACAACTGGTGCGCCTTGTTCATTGTCTTGAACCAACCAAGTCATTTCATTGGCTTCAGTTTTAGTTGAAACTACAAAATTGCCCTGATACATTTCTGCATACGCAAAACTTGTTTGACTGGATGTGAGACTATCCGTTTCAAAAAGTGCCTTTAAACTTTCTTTGTTTTCCGAAATAAGAATTAAGTATTTCCCTGTTTTTTTCAAAGCAGGAATAATGAAATCTTTGCTGTGTGAATTGTACTCTCCATTCGTTTCCAATTTCAGTTCTTGCTGATAAACAGTTGAAAGTTCGAAGTTTTTTAAAGGATTCTGTGCGAATATTTCTTTCTTGATACCGTCGACATAATAAACCGCCAAATATGCTTGCGGAATATTTTGGTAACTGATGGACAATAGACTCGGATTGTTCGTTCCATTTTGTTTTTGAACATTTACCGATACTTTTTTAGACTCTATTTTTTTCAATTGTAAAATTGCAATATCGGCATATTGCGATTTAGGATATTCTTTGAGTGCATTGGAAATTAACGCATGTTCCTCTTCGATTTTATCTTTTGCCGAAGGATTTGTTTTCCAATGATATTGATTTCGAACATCCGAAGACTGGATCTCCGCCTCTCTTAAAATAACAGCCAGCATCGCAGGATGAGATTTGAAAAGGTCGTTTAATTGCGTTTTAAAATCCGTAATTGCATTTAAATAAGCATCGAATCGGATTGAATCATTGAGTTCAAGTAGTGAATTATTTACATATTCCATGCGCATCAATCGCCAGTTGACATAAGCATAAACTTGATTTTGATTCAAATTCCGAAGTTCCATTTCAGCATACACGTCCAAAACCTCATCGTCCAAACCTTTTCCAAATGTATCACTTGATCCAAATAAGGTAAATACTCGCTTGAAATCCTTGGCTTCAAAACGGCTGGTATTTGTAGATTTTAAATGACGGATGTATAATTTTGTATAATAATCTATCAATTTGGGATATTCAGCATAATAAACCTCCTTTTGATTTTTAACAAAATTCTTCAATTCCAATTCTGAAAATGCGGTATCTGGAAAGGCTGAAAGGCTAAAGTGATTTAAAATGATTTCATTTTGAAGTGCAAAATCGGTATTGGTAAACAATACTTCCCTTCCGCGTAAAACACATTTAACGACATAATCCCCTTGCCAATCCACCAAATTCCATGCGTAGGTATAATCCTGGTATTGTTGTGCTAAAAAAGCATGCAACATGTTTGAAAACGGCGGTCGAATTTCAGTTGCTTTGATTTCAAAGTTTTCTAAAATTCGATGTTTTTGTTCTTTCTCAAAGAGGGATTTGGAAATCGAAATCGAATATTCGTTCAAAGCATGAAAAAAATCTTCAGCTTGATTATTTTTAACAGAAGCTTCCAAAACACTGTCTAAGAATAAAATTTCAGCTTGTGCAAGTCCATTGTTTCTTAATTCCTGAAATTTCTTCCATTGGCGCTCTTCCAGAAGTTGTGGCTTTATGACTTGCTGAGCAGAAAGTTGAAATATTGAAAGACATATCAGAATATTAACAATTATTTTCGTCATATTGTAATTTTAATGTGTAACCTATTGATTGAAAACTCAAAACCTAAACTTCTTAAGAGACATTTCAAATATAAACAAAAAGAATGCTAAAATAGATCCTTAGAATAAATGAGACAAACCAATCAAATCACAATTCATCTGGATTCACCCACAATGTTTAACTGCTATTTAACCAGTTGTCACCAACTAAAACCGCTTATCACACAAGTGTTACTTGACTGAGAAATTAACCTAAATTTACAGTTGGAATTATTGTCTTAATTTCATTTTAAACACCGCAACAAAACAAACTTAAAGTTTGATATTACTTACTACTATATTGAAACCGCTCTTACTAAGCGGTTTTTTTTATTAAGCTGAGTTCGGATTAAGCTGAATTCGGTTGTAAGATTGAGGTTTATATTTCAAGGAATGCGTGTAATACGAGAAAATTTAAATGAAAATAATGGGCTATTTTTATTTAAAATGACGAAGTAGGATTCCATTTATTGAAAGGCTGAACAAAGTAAATCTTTTGTTTAGAACTAATAAGCAGCATTATACTTCAGGGCAAACGCATTTAACTTCAAAATTGGTTTATGTCATGATTTTTAAACAAAAACACATGCCACAAACAACTCATCTCAGTTTGCAATCAAGCGGTGGATGAATCCACCGCTTGATAAAATTAGCTTTTCTAAAATTTAGACTTACAAAATTTTAAATGCGTTTGCCCTGCATTATACTTTGAAACAAGCATCCGAATAATCGAGATAAAAAAAGTGGTTACCCAATTTGGATAACCACTTTAAAAAAAATCAGTTTAAAATAAAGCCTTAGTTGTTCGACAAGTATTCAGCAACACCTTCAAAACTAGCCTTCATTCCCTCAGAACCTTTTGTCCAGTTTGCAGGACAAACTTCACCATTTTCTTCAAAGAACTGTAAAGCATCAACCATGCGCAATGCTTCGTCCACGTTTCTTCCTAAGGGCAAGTGGTTAATCAATTGGTGCATTACGATTCCTTCTTTGTCAATTAAGAACAATCCACGGTAAGCAATCATCGGACCAGTAGCCGTCAAATTTCCTTCCATGTCGTATTCGTATTCACCTGCTAAAACGCCATAAGCTTCCGAAATTGTTTTGGATGTATCCGCAACTACTGGATATTTAATTCCTTCGATTCCACCTTTGTTTTTTGGCATTTGCAACCAACTCCAGTGAGACTCTTCTGTATCTGTTGAACAAGCGATTAATTTTACACCCCTTGCTTCAAAATCAGCTAATTTTTCTTGAAAAGCATGTAATTCCGACGGGCAAACAAATGTAAAATCCTTTGGATAAAAGAATAATACAACGTGGTTTTTTCCAATGTACTGATCCAAAGAAAAATTTTCTACGATTTCATTTCCATTAATTACTGCTGCTGCCGAAAAAGACGGCGCTTTTTTACCTACTAAAACACTCATGTTAATTTGATTTGTTATTATTTTATTTATTATTTAAACTTTTATTTTTTTAGCCAAGCGGAGAACATCCAATTGGTTTTTTCTTTTTCGCGAATTAAGTCACTCATCATGGCGTTGGTTCCTTCATCGTTTTTATCTCCTGATAAATCCAATACTTTTCTTTCTAAATCCAACAAGGTGTTTTGAGCACTTAAAACATATTCCATCCCTACATTACCATCCGAAATTAATTTGTTCTCTTTGATTAGGCTGTTCGAAATGTAATCTTCCATGCGATGCATTGGAGTGGACTCTAAAGTTAATATTCTTTCTGCCAAGTCGTCAATAATTACTTGAGTTCTCGTGTACAATTCTTCGTATTTCAAATGCAATTCAAAGAAATTTGCTCCTTTTACGTTCCAATGTAAGGCGCGTAAGTTTTGATAATGAATTTGATAAGTTGCGAGCAATGTATTCAACTTTTCTACTAATTTATCTCTATTTCCCATGTCGCTTATTTTTATAACAAATATATGAATTTTATCCTTATCAATTATATTGATTAACTTTATACTTCAATCAAAAGTATCTATATGTTATCCGTTCAACAAATTCAATATATTCTGGCCTTGGCAGAACATCAAAACTTCAGTAGGGCAGCGGAATTTAGCTTTGTGACACAACCCACGCTTTCCATGCAAATTAAAAAAGCGGAAGAGATGGTTGGTTTTCCGATTTTCGATCGGAGTCGCGCTCCAATTGAATTGACCATCCAAGGAAAGGAATTGCTTCCCATCATTCAAGAAATCATGGTTGATTTTGAAAAAATTGAACGTTTGAAACAACAAGTCGAAGGCAATTACATGGAAGAGATTCGCATTGGGATTATTCCAACGGTTACCGCCTATTTGATTCCAGCGCTTTACAAACAATTTGCAATAATTCTTCCGAATGTACGCTTAATCATGGAAGAAAGTAAATCAGAAGAGATATTGGAAGACGTCCAAAACAAACGCATTGACTTTGGCATCATGGCAGGTCCCGTATCCCAAGATAAATTCAAAGTAACACACTTGTATGCCGAAGAAATCAAAGCGTATTATCCCGCTTCTGAAAAAGAAACGGTTTTGGCTCTTGAACTACAGGATGTGCAACCATGGCTCCTCAACAAAGGAAATTGTTTGCGAACGCAAATGGTCTTTTTTTGTGACCTGAACAAAGATGAAAGTCAATGGAGTTATGAAGGTGGAAATTTGGAAATGCTCGTTCGCATGGTGAAATTAAACGGTGGTTATACACTCATTCCAAATCACTATAAAGACATATTGGGATTAAAAGAGACTGACACATTCAAAACCATTTTATCAGACAAAGGAAAAATTCCCGTTCGAAACATCATCGGGATCAGTCAAAACAAAAACTATAAATGGAAATCAATCGAAAAAATCATCCGTTTGATTCAGCATCAGTTCCAGTTTGATTCTAAACATGAATCTGATTTATTGAATTGGAAGTAATAAATTCTCTAAGTTTGTTTGACAAATGAATTAAGATTAATGCCACAAATAGTATCATCCATGAAATTCGGAACAAAAGCAATACACGCAGGTGCGCACCCAGATCCATCAACGGGGGCAATCATTACACCTATTTTTCAAACTTCAACGTACGTTCAAGATTCCCCAGGAGTAAATAAAGGTTACGGTTATGCTCGAGGACAAAATCCGACACGAGATGCATTGCAAGAAAGCATTGCCGCTTTGGAGAATGGAAAACATGCACTTTGTTTCTCGAGTGGAATGGCCGCTACGGACGCCGCTTTGCGAATCTTAAAGTCTGGAGATGAAGTTATTACTAGTGGAGATTTATACGGTGGTTCGTATCGTTTGTTTGTCAATATGTATGAGCCGATGGGAATTAAATTTCATTTTGTTGATTTAACCGACGTCAATAACATTGAACCTTTCATCAACAACAACACCAAAATGCTTTGGGTTGAAACGCCTACCAACCCAACGATGCAAATTGTGGACATTGAAGCATGTGCTCAAATGGCAAAAGCGAAGAACATTTTATTTGTGGTGGACAACACCTTTGCTTCTCCGTACCTACAAAACCCGTTGGACATGGGTGCGGATTTGGTCATGCATTCAGCGACGAAATACTTGGGCGGACACAGCGATGTAATCATGGGAGCTTTGGTTACCAACTGCGATGAATTGCACCAAAAACTCTATTTCATTCTTAATTCCTGCGGATCAAATCCTGGTCCGATGGATAGTTTTTTGGTAATGCGTGGAATCAAAACCCTGCATTTACGAATGGAAAGACATTGTTTCAATGGACGAAAAATCGCTGGATATTTGAAAAATCATCCGAAAATAGAAAAAGTGTATTGGCCTGGATTTGCAGAACATAAAAATCACGAAGTTGCGAAAAGACAAATGCGTGATTTCGGTGGTATGATATCGATTGTTCTGAAAGATAAGTCGCTTGAAAATACTTTTAAAGTCGCGGCTGCATTTCACGTTTTCTCCTTGGCAGAATCTCTTGGCGGTGTTGAATCCTTGGTCAATCATCCAGCAACCATGACGCATGGTTCAGTACCGAAAGAAGACCGAGAACGCGTTGGCGTGGTAGATAATTTACTGAGACTGAGTGTTGGCGTTGAGGATTATGAAGATTTGATTACGGATTTGGACAATGCGTTGAAAGAATCGAATTAAAAGTAAGTTGGCTTTGTCCGATATGATTTTCGGTTGGTATGAATATCCCAAAATCACTATATATATTGTAGGTTATAACACCCATATTTAAGCGTTAAAAGTACGAAATAGAGTATGTTCAAAACATCCTCAAAACCCTATCCTTACCCAATAAATCCCTTCAACAACAATAATTTTGCAATTTGAACCGTATTCGTCGCGGCACCTTTTCTCAAATTGTCAGCAACAATCCACAAATTCAAAGTATTATCTTGACTTTCATCGCGGCGAATTCTTCCGACAAAAACAGCATCTTTTCCTTCGGCATATTTCGGCATTGGGTAGGAATTGGTTGTGGGATCGTCCTTCAAAACAACTCCTGGACTTACGTGAAATAATTTGCGAACATCGCCTAAATCAAAATCCGTATTTAATTCAATGTTGACAGCTTCCGAATGTCCGCCTACAACAGGCACACGAACCGCAGTTGCTGTGACGCGAATCGCAGGATCTAATATCTTTTTGGTTTCTTCAACCAATTTCATTTCTTCTTTGGTGTAACCGTTTTCAAGAAACACGTCGCAGTGCGGAATACAATTTTTATCGATCGGATATCTGTAAGCCATTTCACCGGTAATTCCAGCCCGTTCATTGTCCATTTGAGCAACCGCTTTTACTCCTGTTCCGGTAACCGATTGATACGTAGAAACAACCACTCTTTTTACACCGTATTTCTGATGCAAAGGTGCGAGAATCAACACCATTTGAACCGTACTGCAATTGGGATTCGCAATGATTCGATCTTCCGCCGTTAAACTTTCACCGTTAATTTCTGGAACGATTAATTTCTTTGTCGGATCCATTCTCCAAGCCGAACTGTTATCGATAACATACGTCCCAACTGCTGCAAACTTAGGAGCCCATTCCATGGAAGTTTCACCACCAGCAGAAAAAATTGCCAAGTCGGGCTTCATCTCCAAAGCGGTTTGGATGTTCACAACGTGATATTGATTAGAGCCAAAATCAACGATTTTTCCAACCGATTTTTCTGTTGCGACAGGAATTATCTCCGTAACTGGAAAACTCTGTTCACGCAAAACTTTCATCACCAATTCTCCTACCAATCCCGTTGCTCCAACAACCGCTATTCTCATGTTTCTAAATGTTTTATCATTTTTTAATCCAAAAATGCTTTCAAATTAAAATATTGATTAATAATCGCTCAAATTTACTATATTTAAACTCTAAATGCGAACTAATGGTAAAAGACTTTCTCAACATATTCTTTTTCATGATTCCTTTTTTGTCCTTTTCTCAATGGTCAGATGATTTTACGGATGGAGATTTTACGACCAATCCAGCTTGGAATGGAACCCCTACTCATTTTGCTATAAATCCAACATTTCAGATGCAAACAGACATTACAGGTGCTGAAACGTCTTATCTCTCCACACCTCATTTATTGACTGCCTTGAACGATAAGGAATGGAAATTTTATGCAAAAATGTCTTTTGCAGGTTCCGCCACCAATTTTGTTCGCATTTTCTTAACTGCTGACAATGCAGATTTAACCGCTGTTTTAAATGGTTATTACATTCAGTTGGGAGAAGCTTTGGCTACGGATGCTGTTCGCTTATTTAAATTAGACAACGGTATATCAACTCAAATTTGTGCAAGTGCCAACGGAACAATTGCGAGTTCTGCAAACGTTGGTGTTCGCGTATTACGTTCATCAACTGGAGATTGGCAGTTGTTTGTGGATTATTCAGGCGGTGTCAATTATGTGCTTCAAGGGAATGGAAACGATGCGACAAACTTACTTGGAACCCATTTTGGGATTTTTGCAAAATACACTTCAGGCAATAGTAAAAAAGTATTCTTAGACGACGTGTATGTTGGTCCTGAGATTGTTGATGTTACACCACCTGATTTGATCAGCACTGCTGTAATTAATTCCACTGAAGTAGATTTGATTTTTTCTGAAGACGTGGAAGAAACAAGCATTGAAAACCTTTCAAATTACAGTTTTACTCCTGCTGTCAATTTACTTTCAGCAACACGTGATGCCGTGAATTTGTCAAAAGTACGTTTGTTCTTTGACGTGCCATTGATAAATGGGGTTACACATCAAATCAATGTCCTGAATGTGACTGACCTGGCATCCAATTCGGCTTCTGTAACAGGAACTTTTACCTATTTGGTTTCAGAAATCCCTTTGTCTGGAGATATAATTATCACCGAATTCATGGCGGATCCTTCCCCCGTGATCGGTTTGCCAGAATTAGAGTTTGTTGAAATATTCAATAAAAGCACCAAATATTTTGATTTAACAGGCTGGAAGTTAGGCGATAATTCAAGTGATGGAACCATCACCAACGGTTGGATAGCACCAGGAGAATACAAAGTATTCTGTGCTGCGACAAGTGTAGCCCAGTTCCCAGGATCAATTGCTGTTACTGGTTTTCCAAATTTAAACAACACAACAGATGATGTAGTTATCAAAGATCCATCTGGTAGTATTTTGGATAAAATAACGTATTCCGATTCGTGGTATCGAGACGAAGTTAAAAAACAAGGTGGTTATACTTTGGAAAGAATTAATCCAAATCATCCGTGTTCTGATTTTAGCAATTGGATTGCAAGCACCCATCCCAACGGCGGAACACCTGGAACACAAAACTCTATGCATGATTTAACTCCTAACAATACCGTTCTACAAATTACTCAGACTACCGTCATTCAACCTAATGGTTTGGAAGTAATTTTCAATAAAGGACTGGATTCTTTGAGCATTTTCAACGCTGCGTATGCTTTCAATCCAGTGTTAACAATCGATTTAATCACGGTTTCTGAAAGCTTTCCACGAAAAATAACTTATTCATTTGTAGAAAATATTACCACATCTCAGTTATATCAATTTACAATCTCAAATTTACAAGACTGCTGGTCAAACAATGCAACAATTAACGGACAATTTATCATTCCAGACAGCCCGCTTCCTGGCGATGTAATTATAAATGAATTCATGGCTGATCCTTCACCCGTAATCGGTTTACCAGAATTAGAATTTGTTGAAATTTACAACAAAAGCAATAAATATTTTGACTTAGCAGGTTGGAAATTGGGTGACAATGCGACCGATGGAACGATCACATCAGGATGGCTAGCACCTGGCGAATATCTGGTTTTGTGTCCGGCAACGGGTGTATCTCAATTCCCAGGTTCAAGTGCGGTTACCAGTTTTCCCAGTTTAAACAACAACACGGACGGTGTAGTGCTCAAAGATGCCAACGGGATCATCCTGGATAAAATAACCTATTTCGATACGTGGTATCAGGATGAAGTTAAAAAACAAGGCGGTTATAGCTTGGAATTGATAAATCCTAATCACCCGTGTTCGGATGGCAACAATTGGATTGGCAGTAATGATCCAACGGGTGGAACTCCCGGAAATCAAAATTCTGTTTACGACCTCACACCAAATTCCACTTCGTTACAAATCACACAAACACTTGCTGTTCAGCCGAATCTTTTGGAAGTTCATTTCAACAAAGGGTTGGATTCTGTGAGTGTTTTGAATGCGAATTACACGTTCAATCCTGCATTGACAATCAGCAACATCACCTTAACTGAAAAATTTCCTAGAAAAGCGGTGTATGAATTTCAGGAAAATTTAGTCTTTTCTCAAAACTATCAATTTACCATCGAAAATTTAAGTGATTGTTGGATGACAGCTTCAACTGTAAGCGGAGAATTTATCTTAGCGGATTCTGTTGAAGTGGGAGATTTGGTAATCAATGAGATTTTATTCAATCCCATCACCGGTGGATCTGACTTTGTAGAAATTCGAAATAACTCTAACAAAGTCATCGATTTACATCATTTTTATCTCGGAAATATTAAAAATGGGGAAATTGGCAATCAAAAACAAATTCCAGTTCACTTTTTACTAAAACCAACTGAACTAGTTGTAGTTTCAGCAGATACTCTATCACAAATTCAGACGTATCCGATGGCTGTTTTGGGAAGATTCATTCAAATGAGTTTACCAAATTACAATACGGATTCTTCCACTGTTTTTTTGTTGAAAGACAGCAATACTGTTTTGGATCAAGTCAGTTACTCAGCCAAATGGCATTTGAAATTGATTGCCGATGTAAAGGCCAAATCTTTGGAGAAAATTGATCCCTTCGGAAGCGCAACGGATAGTAAAAACTGGCACACTGCCGCTGAATCTGTTGGATTTGCAACCCCTGGCGCACCTAATTCACAATATTCACCAGCACAACACAACGGAGAATTTTCGTTGACGAGTACAACCATTTCGCCAGACAACGATGGTTTTGAGGATGTACTTCAAATCAATTACGTGATGGAACAAGAAGGCATGGTGGCCAACGTGAAAATTTTTGACGACCGAGGAAGGTTGATAAAATACGTTTGCAAGAATGAATTACTCGGTATTCAAGGAAGTTTAATTTGGGATGGCATCACAGAAAATAACCTCAAGGCGAGCATCGGAACCTATGTTGTCGTTTTTGAAGCATTCAAATCAACCAATGGCGATTTGTTTGTTCAGAAAAAAGCGTTTGTGGTTGCTGGAAAATTATAGTCGCTAAACGAATGACAAATTTTACTTCTTAAAAAAACTCCAACGCGTTTTCAACGAAGTAGAACGGTAATCATCCAACAATTCCGTAATTCCTTTGGAAGCTAATTTTTTCTGCAATTTATTGGTTCCTTTCCCCATTTTATAGTCCATTTCATCCTCAAAAATCGGTAAGATTCCTAAAAAATGAACGGCAATGCCGTCAACGGTTTGTGGCTTTAATTCTGGTCGCAAATAATCTGGATCAATCAACATCAAATATTTTTGCTTCATCGTTGAAGACAAAGCCATTGCAGGATTTTGATTTGGAATGGTATGTCCATGTGCAAAATACGTTTCTTTCTCAACTGCATATCTCGCCAATCGTTGCAACCAATCAAAAACCCATTTCTGTTCGGGTGAATTTAAGTCCCAATAACTTGGAAGGCAGAAATACAATTCGTTGTGACTTCGCGTAGCTATTTTTTCTGGAACTGGCATTTTATAATTCCGTAAACCATCTGTCATCAGGATGGTAATGTCAGATCTTTTGTGATGCTTGATTTGAAGCAAGGGAAAATTGCCTTCGATTTTTGGTTCAATAATTTCGATGTTCTCAGCACCAAATCGTTCTTTCAAAATTGATTGGAATTCACTCATGGGATAAAGATAATGGGAATTCTTGGAGTTGGGGTGGGAATATGTGTTATTTTTTAACGCAGAGAAGCGCTGAGTTTTTCGCAAAGAACGCAAACTTCACACACCCAACTCATCCTTTCCTTTGCGAACTCTGCGCCTTCACCCCGCGTTCATTGCGGTTATTTAACACGCAACTCACTGTAATCCTTGTATCCACTTCGGCAAATGCTCAGCACAGGTACTTCAGCAAAAGCTCAGCACATGCGTGGCAGATAAACTTTGTTTTAAATATCTTTGTGTCGTTTAATTATTCTCAAATTAATTACTTTTGATTCATGGCATTTTGGATGGTTTTTTTGGGTGGTGGATTGGGTAGCGTAGCTCGGTATGGGATTTCCGTCTTGAGTTCAAAGTTTTATCTTGGAAAATTTCCGCTCGGAACATTTATTTCTAACATACTCGCCTGCATTGTTTTAGCTTGGGTGATTTATGTTTTGAAGGACAAACTAAGCGACCAATCTTGGGTTTTCCCGCTCTTAATCACTGGATTTTGTGGCGGATTCAGTACGTTTTCAACTTGGAGTCATGAAACTCTCACCTTAATTGAGCAAGGAAATTACGGAATCGCCATCTTTAACATATTGCTTTCCCTTTTT
Source organism: uncultured Chryseobacterium sp. (assembly GCA_964488745.1). Classification (GTDB taxonomy): domain Bacteria; phylum Bacteroidota; class Bacteroidia; order Flavobacteriales_D; family Crocinitomicaceae; genus JAQVCM01. Next base: position 48,251 of record CAZAVP010000017.1, read on the forward strand.
GTAGGTATCGGCTTGATTTCCTGGATTAAACTTGCTACCTGATTTAGATCAACTTACGGATGTTTCCTTGGTTTATAATGTCACATCAAATAATTATAGTTCGGTCGTCAGGATGATTGAATTTAATTTGAAAATCAAATTTGTTTCTTGCATGCTACTTGCGTAACTTTGCAGCTGAAATTGATATGAGTACAACCAAAATTAACATCCGCAACCTCAGTTTTCCCGAGATCAAAGAACAGTTTGAAACGATGGGAGAAAAATCTTTTCGTGCCAAGCAGGTTTACGAATGGTTGTGGCAAAAGAATGCTGCTACCTTTGAAGAAATGTCAAACTTAAGCAAAGACTTAAGATTCAAAATGGAAAAGCAATTTTTCATTGACAAGATTCAATTGGATGACCAACAAATCAGTTCAGACAGAACCATTAAATGTGCTTTTGAGGTTGAACCTGGAAAAGTAGTTGAAGGGGTGTTAATTCCAACAAATTCTCGTACAACTGCCTGTATTTCTTCGCAAGTTGGCTGTAGTTTGGCGTGTACTTTCTGTGCAACGGGAAGACTTAAACTAATGCGAAACTTAACCGCCGGAGAGATTGTGGATCAAGTAGTTTATTTGCGGAATCAAGCGGAATCGAGATATGGACAGACATTATCCAACATCGTTTACATGGGAATGGGTGAACCCTTGCTAAATTACAAAAACGTACTTCGTTCTACAGAAATATTGACTTCACCAGAAGGTTTGGGAATTTCTCCTCGCAGAATTACCGTTTCCACCGCTGGAATTGCCAAAATGATTCACAAATTAGGCGACGATGAAGTAAAATTTAATCTCGCACTTTCATTGCATGCTGCCAACGATAAAAAGCGAAGTAAAATCATGGAAATCAATGAGACCAATGATTTGGAATCACTGAAAGCAGCTTTGCAACATTTCTATGCCAAAACAGGTTCTCGCGTTACATACGAATACATCATTTTCAAAGATTTCAACGACGAATTGGAAGATGCTCAAGAACTCGCAGAATTCTGTAAATGTGTCCCTTGTAAAATTAACATCATTGAATACAATCCAATCGATGCTGGTGAACACCAACAAGCCGACCCAGCCAAAGTAGATGCTTTTGCAAACTATTTGGAAGAACGAAATTTGGTTGTGAATATTCGCAGAAGTCGCGGGAAGGATATTGATGCAGCTTGTGGCCAATTGGCGAATAAGAATAAATCGATTAGTTCAGAACAGTTGAAGTTGAAGAAGTAAGCGGGTTGTACGAAAGAATTTCGGATCTGAAAATTCAAATATTGCATCGCCAAAGGCAGCATCGAAGGTAATATACTGACATGTTAATATTTATCTTAATATCAATTCCTTATCTACTTTTTACCCCAATTTCCTCAATTCCAGACTTGTAAAATCTCACGCTCATCTGCCCAACAAAATTCTTAACAAAAATCATTTTAACACCAACTCACTCAAAGTCCACTGAGATTAATTCCTTAACTTTGTTATTACAAAACGACGCACCATATATTGAAAGCGCTACAAATCTATTGGCAATCTTTGGGGAAAACATTCAACTTGTTGACCAAGCTCAATTTGTGGCTTTACCTTGTTCCTGCAATTTTAATTGGAATCATTTTTTACTTCTTTGGAAGTTTTTTTCCCAAATCCATTGAATCCGTAAATCAAGAATCCAATAATTGGTTTTCGAATGCTTTCCGATCTTCCATAAATTGGTTGTTGGCTTTTGGAGCTTCTGTCGGTGATTTTTTATATAAATTCATCATTTTGAGTTTATTTTCACCATTCAACAGTTTGCTTTCTGAAAAAGTGGACAATCTAGTAACGGATTCCAAATTTGACGGCGGTGTGCGATTGATGATAAAAAATTTATTTCGCACCATCGCCATTTTGGCGGTTTCAACTGGACTTTATTTAATCGTCGTTTTTTGTTGGTGGGTGATTTCTTCGGTCCTTGGACTTCAAGCGTTAAATCCAGTGGTTTACTTTTTTATTTCAGCCTATTTTATCGGATTTTCGTTTTTTGATTACAGCTTGGAACGATACGACAAAGGGATTTCCAGCACACTCCAATTTGGGTTTAAAAACAAAATTACGGTACTCTTATCCGGTTTGATTTTCAGTCTAATTTATCTTATCCCAAAAATTGGAATCATCTTCGCACCATTTTTAGTAACTTTGAATAGTACTTTGGTCTATCTCCAAATTGAAAAGAAATTGAATACAAATCAACGAAACACAAATATACATTCATGAAGAATTTGTTTGACAACTTTCCCAAATCATCAAAAGAAGAATGGATTGCCCAATTGACAAAAGAATTAAAAGGTGCCGACTTTGAAAAAAGCATGCACCGGTACGATTCCATTGAGCAGTTTGAATACCCAAGCTATTTTCACCACGAAGATCGCACGAAAACAGCACAAGTTCCTGGGAAATATCCATATACACGTGGAAGTTCAACCAACAACAACGACTGGTTTGTTGGAATAGTTCTCGATGTTAACGACGAAAATTCAGCTAACAAGCTTGCTTTAAAACAATTAAACTCAGGCGTAAATTCTTTGATTTTTGACTTATCGGGAAAGAACTCAGTTGATTTAAATGCCTTGCTTTCTGAAGTAAGAGTAGAATTTATCCGCAGTTATTTCATCGTAGATTCTGCTCAAATTCAAACAGAAATTTCCAATTGGTTTGAGGAACAATCCAAAGATGCTTTCCTTGCTTTTTACTTCAATCCGCTCGCGGAAAAACAAACATTGAATGTTTCGGACAAAGCTGATACTTTAAGGATTTTCAACGTTTCATCATACGAAGCGCAGCAAGCTGGAGCAAATGCAAGTCAGCAAATTGCTTTTACCTTGAGTTTAGGAAAAGCATACATCAACCAACAAATCGCAGCAGGTTTAACCATCGATCAAGCACTCGCAAACCTACATTTCACGATGGGAATTGGTTCCAATTTCTTAATTGAAATTGCGAAATTCCGCGCAGCGAGAACCGTTTGGGCTAAATTAGCACGAAGCTATAAACCACAACATTCCTGCAATGAGACGATGACCATTACGGCAAAGGGTGGTTTTATGAACAAGTCTTTGCAAGATCCCAACACCAATTTACTTCGTCAAACCACAGAAGCGATGGCGGCAGTGATTGGCGGTGTAGATCACTTGTGGATTCAGCCATACAACGCACTTTCCAACGAAGGAATTACCGAATTCTCTCAGCGAATGGCAACCAACATTTCGTTGATTTTAAAAGAAGAATCTTATTTGGATCAAGTCATTGATACCGCTGGTGGAAGTTATGCGATTGAATCTTTGACGGAAACAATCATCAATAAATCGTGGGTAATTTTTGAAGAATTAGAAGCTTTGGGCGGAATTGCTTCAGAAGTTGGTCAAATCGCTTTTCAAACTTGGGTAACAGAAATTGCAAACGTTCGAATTGAAGAAGTTTTAAGTAAAAAACAAACCTTTATTGGCGTCAATAAATTTCCCAATTTTGAGAAATCAACCTTGAAATGGAAAAACACATCCAAATCTTATTTCGGATTAAAATCCTTGAATTTAGAGCAGATATTCGAAGAATTAAAAGATTCTTGGACTGCTTCTGAGAAAAATACAGGCAAAAAAGAAGTTGCTAAAAAATTAAACATATCCGCTGAAAGCGAAACTGCACAAAGCGTTCCTGCTTACGAAACCGCTGAGAAAATTGTCTTACAAAACTTCTATCAATTACTGGATTCAGCAGATTGTGAACAAATTGGTTTTGTATCTGGAATTGCACCGTATTTGCGCGGTCCGTATGCGTCGATGTATTCCATCCGTCCTTGGACAATTCGGCAATACGCAGGATTTTCAACGGCGGAAGATTCGAATGCATTTTACAGACGAAATTTAGCAGCAGGACAAAAAGGATTATCCGTAGCATTTGATTTAGCAACACACCGCGGATACGATTCCGATCACGAACGCGTTGTTGGAGACGTTGGAAAAGCAGGTGTTGCAATCGATTCTGTTTTGGACATGAAAATACTTTTTGACCAAATTCCATTGGATGAAATGTCGGTTTCGATGACGATGAACGGTGCTGTTTTACCGATTATGGCCTTTTATATTGTTGCGGCAGAAGAACAAGGAGTTGATCAGAAATTATTGTCTGGAACCATCCAAAATGATATTTTGAAAGAGTTCATGGTGCGTAATACCTACATCTATCCGCCAGAACCATCAATGAAAATCATTTCAGACATTTTCGAATATACGTCTGAAAAAATGCCAAAATTCAATTCCATTTCGATTTCAGGTTACCACATGCAGGAAGCTGGAGCAACCGCTGCAATTGAGTTGGCGTACACGTTGGCAGATGGATTAGAATATTTACGCGCTGGAATTAAAGCCGGAATGGACATCGATACCTTTGCACCAAGATTGAGTTTTTTCTGGGCCATTGGTATGAATCATTTCATGGAAATTGCGAAAATGCGTGCTGGCCGAATGATTTGGGCGAAATTGGTTCAGCAATTCGAACCGAAAAATGATAAATCCCTAGCATTGAGAACGCATTGCCAGACATCGGGTTGGAGTTTAACAGAGCAAGATCCGTTTAATAACGTTGCTCGAACGTGCATCGAAGCATTGGCAGCTGCATTTGGCGGAACCCAATCTTTACACACCAATGCACTCGACGAAGCAATTGCTTTACCAACCGATTTTTCGGCAAGAATTGCGAGAAATACCCAAATTTATTTACAAGAAGAAACGGGAATTACATCCATCATCGATCCTTGGGGCGGAAGTTATTACGTCGAAAAATTAACCGAAGAACTGGTTCAAGAAGCGTGGAAACTAATTGAAGAAGTTGAAGAATTAGGCGGAATGGCCAAGGCGATTGAAACTGGAATTCCAAAAATGAGAATCGAGGAAGCAGCTGCTCGTAAACAAGCAAAAATTGATTCAGGTCAAGACACCATTGTGGGTGTAAACCGTTATCAATTGGAAAAAGAAGAGGAGATTGAAATTTTAGATGTCGATAACGCCAAAGTTCGTGTTGGTCAGATTGAACGCATCCAACAAATGAAAGCATCTCGAGACGCTCAAAAAGTAGCAGCTAGTTTAGCTAATTTAGAAAAGATTGCTGAAACAGGAGAAGGGAATCTGTTGGAAGCAGCCGTAGAATGTGCCAGAAACAGAGCCACTTTGGGTGAAATTTCTTCTGCGATGGAAAAAACATTCAAACGTTACAAAGCAACAATTCGCTCCATCAGCGGAGTATATTCTTCAGAATCTATGAACGATCAAGACTTTGAACAAGCTAAGAAAATGGCGAATCAATTTGCCGAATTAGAAGGAAGAAGACCTCGAATCATGGTTGCCAAAATGGGACAAGACGGTCACGACAGAGGCGCCAAAGTAATCGCAACTTCCTTTGCAGACATCGGATTTGATGTGGATATTGGTCCTTTATTTCAAACCCCAGAAGAAGCAGCTCGACAAGCAGTAGAAAACGATGTGCATGTATTGGGCGTTTCATCTTTGGCCGCAGGACATAAAACCTTGGTTCCGCAAGTAATTGCAGCATTGAAAGAATATGGTCGCGACGATATTATGGTGATTGCTGGTGGCGTGATTCCACAGCAAGACTATGATTACTTATATGAAGCGGGAGTTTTTGGGGTTTTTGGTCCAGGAACGAAAATTTCAAAATCGGCAATTTCTATTTTGGATTTACTTTTAAAAAGCTTTGATAAATAATTATGTGGGTCATAGCAAACACATGTAAATATATTTTCTTATATTCGGCACAGTTATTGAATTGAAATAATCAAAAAAAATACTATGAAAAAAATAATTGCAATACTCGGATTATTATTTTACGCTGGAAGTTCAACCATCGCACAAGCTCCAGAATACAACGATTTAATTATACTTTATGCTGATGGCAATTATGAAAAGTTGATACGAGAAGCGAGTAAATACAATGAAAAAGATGATACCAAAAAAGATGCAATCCCTTATTTATGGTTATCAAAAGGTTTGTACGCTATTTCACAAGTAGGTGATAGAGATGCAATGTATAAAAATGCTTTCAAGGAGTCTGTAAACGCTTTGGGGAAATTCAAAAAAAGAGACAGGGGTGGCGCTATTTACGCAGAGCACACGGAATACGTTGAAGAAATGAAAAAAGCTATTTTAGAAGGTGTTTACAACGAGATTGATTCAAAAAGTTACCGAAAAGGAATTTCCCAAATAATGTTATATTATAAAGTAATGCCAGATGATTTAGGTGCAAAATACTTAGAAGCAGCTTGTAAGTTCCGTGAAAATGATAAAAGTGGTGCAAACTACATTTGGAGAGATACTGAAAAAAGATTAGCCGCATTGCAATCCATTGAGGATTGGTCTGAAAACGACAAAAAGCTGTTCAAAAAAGGGATTTTGGAAACTGCAGCTTGTTACAAAGAAGCAAAACAAGATGAAAAAGCAAGAACTACTTTGAATAAAGTTGCTCAATGGTATGGAGATGATCCGGAATTCAAAGAAAAATATGATGAGATCGTCAATTAATTTGATCTGAAATAAATCTTAGAGAAAGCGCTTTATATAAAATAGAGCGCTTTTTTTGTGCCCTCTAATTTTATAAACAAATCGTTTTTGACAAAATACCGTTTTCATTCTAATTGATCTGCTCTTAATCGGTAACTTTAAACCATGGAAAGCGAAAAAGTAGGTTTACTAAAAAATCCGAGGTTCAAGAAAATTGTCACGTTTTTTAGGAACAAATACATTTTAACGATTACCTTATTTACCATCTATGCTTTGTTTTTGGACGACGAAGATGTCTTCTCATTGATTTCACACAATCGCAAACTAAATAAAATTCAGGCAGAACAAGTCATCATGGATAAAAAACTCAAAGAAACGACTACTGTTTTGAAAAAATTAGATCAACCTTCTTCTTTAGAACGCTTTGCCCGAGAAGAGAAATTGTTTAAGAAGGATGATGAGGATATCTTTATTATTTCTTATAAATAGAATTTACCTCACCATTTTTTTATAAACATTCAGAAATTAATAGTCGAACATCCTCACACATTTGCGTCCTCTGCGCCTTCCCTTTGCAATCTCTGCGGTAAAAAGAGGGTCAACCTACTTAACTTCCGTTTCGCCCTTCTTTTTGGATTTCTCAATTTCTTTATCCGTATTTCGGTTGTTTCCGATGAAGATTCCGAGTTGTAACTCATGTGTTCCAGCCTTGCTGATTCTGACTGCCTGTAAACCATATTCAAATGCATAAGAGAAATTGAAATTTCGAAGGAAATTCATTCCTGCAGAGACTACAAATGAATTCCCTCTTCGGTATTGAAGTCCAGCCCACATCGATTTGTTATACTTCACCCTCGCTCCTACGTCAAAACTTGTCGGGCTTCCTTTTACCCCTTTCAGCATCACAAATGGCTCTACATCGACCATATCCGTTGCTCTAAAAGCATACGATGACATCACAAACAAATGACGATTGAGGTTGTTCCCCGTTTGCATTTGCTGAACGGAAATTTTATTGTTAACCAACTGCGTACCGCTCAAACTGAACATAAAACGATTGCTGTAAACTACCAATCCAGATTGAACATCCAAGATGTTTTGATTCGCGCTCTGTCCAGCAAATTGGTTATAAACCTGATCATTTGCATCGTGTAACACAACTCGATTATGATCAATTTGAAAGCTACCATATCCTGCTCCTAAACCAACACCAATGTTGAATGTTTTTGTCAAAGGCATGTGTACACCGTAACTCGCAAAAAAACTCGTTTTAGAAAAAGGACCAATTCCATCGTACATAAATTTGGCTCCCACAACCTGTTTTAAAGAACCAACGGTTCTTTCAGGAGTTTGATACATGTTTTCTCTTCCCATGTTGAATTCTCCAATCGGATCAACACCTGTGTTTTTTCCAAAAACTTGTGTACTACCCGAAAGGTACATGGTGGTGGGATTTCCGGTTGCTGCTAACCATTGATTTCGATAACCCAAGTCAATTTGAGCTAAATTATACATTCCGCCTGCTGCTGGATTGAATAAATAAGGATTATGGATGTAATTTCCAAATTGGCTTTCTTGTTGTGCAATCGAGGTAAATGGAAACAATAATATCGTTCCAAATAATAAAACAAAAGTATATATGTTCTTCATTTCAAAAAATGTTTTAAGATTAACGGATGATGCTGATTGGACCTGAATACTTGGTTTTTTCATCATCATTCAACAAAATGTGATAGAAGTACGTACCTAAGGGTAAACTTTTGCCTTCGTAGGTGCCATCCCAAGGGTTTTTATATCCTTTCGATTCGTAAACTATTGATCCCCATCGATTCACGATTGTCACCTGACATTCTGGGTAAAATAAATCTAAATTATCAATTCTAAATTCATCGTTTTTCCCGTCAAAATTTGGTGTAATTACCGTTGGAAAAATAAATTCGTCTCCGGTACAATTTGCTACAGAGATTAATAGTGTGTCGTAAGAGTAACCGCAAATGGGGTGTGATAAACGATAGATTAATTGATTTGCTCCCGCAGAAATTTTTGTAATTGTAGCCGTAAAATCATTTGCTCCATCAACCTCACCTTGACCTACTTGAAAATACCAAGTTGGAGTCTGTGTAAATGCTGGTTCATTCCCTACAACTACTAAACTCGGCGATTCTTTGCATAAAGAGGTATCATTACTCAAAATTTGAGCACTGTAATTTTTATAAATACTAATTGAATCAACCGATAAAGGACAATTTCCACTTGAAATAGTGTAGTAAAATTGATTCCATCCTGAGTTTAACTGGTTAGCAAACGTGTTGTTTATTAATGGGTTCATGATGTTTGCTCCTCCTGAAGTAGTCCATAAACTTTGGCCTACCGTTGGAAGATTTCCAGATAATAATGATTGATTCGCACTACATGCAAAAACCGTATCTCGATCAATCACTGCAACAGAAGGAAGTTGATTGACATAAATGCTCACAGAGTCTTTTTTACTTCCACAATTTGCAGAACTAATTGTCCAAATAAAGGTATTTAATCCGTTAGATAAATTACTTACTGTCGTTGAAGGATTGTTTGGATTTGCAATTGTTCCTGATCCTGTGCCAACCGTCCAAACTGCTGTTCCAGAAGTTATAGGATGTGCTTCAATGGTTGAATTATTTGTAACACACAATGCAATTGAATCTGCCACAAATTGAGGTGTTAAAGGGAAATCGTACACTTCCACTGTAAAATTACATACGGCGGTATTTCCTGATGAGTCAATTGCTGTATATTCCATTGTTGTAATTCCAATTGGGAAAACATCTCCAGAATTTAACCCTGAGTTATCTGTTTTCACAATCTGAAAAAGACAGTTATCCGTTGCGGAAACATCTGAAAAAGTAACAATTGTGTCACATGTCGTAATATTTGATGGACAATTTGTGATTACTGGATTTTGATTTTCAATAACATCTATTTTAAATGTGCACGTGTTCGTGAGGCTTACTTGATCCGTGATCGTCAAGGTAATGATATTTTCTCCCGTTAAGATTTGAGTTCCTGCTGCAGGATTCTGAACAATTGTATATATCAGACAACTCTCAGTGATGACAGATTCAACAGTATAGTCCAAAACGGTGTAATCGCAGACACCATTGGGAGTAACTATTTTATCCGCAGGACAAACAATGATGGGAGCAATGGAATCATTTGGCTGCAAAACCGTAGAACACATAGAAGAATTTCCTTCTAAATCAGTGGCAGTAACATAAACGTGTGTTAATCCAGTAACTACTGTTCCAGCAACTGGGTTTTGAGCTAAACCAATGTTCATTGAAGCAGTACAATTGTCTGTCGCACTGCTTAAGGCAATTACATCTGGAACAATCATCTCACAGTTTGCAGCAATGGGCAAAATCACTTCACTTTCACAAATCACCGTTGGTTTAATTGAATCTGCCGCAACAACTGTGAATGAACAAAAACCTTCATTTCCAGCTTCATCTGTCACTGTAATTAGAATCGCAGTATTCGTTGTAATCGTTGTTCCTGGTGCAATACTTTGAGTGAAAACTAGGTTACTTGTTGCTGTACAGTTATCCGTTGCCGTTGTTAACGAGATGTAATCTCCAAGCGTTCCTTCACAAGTAAGCCCTAATAACACTGGTTGATTTGGAGGACAAGTAACAATCGGAAGCGTATTATCAGTTCCTTGAATTATTACATTGTCAATTGCTAAAGGAAGGGTGCCGATAGCAGTGACATTGTCATAAGTAAATTGAAATCCAATTAAGAAATTAGCAGCGCCTAAACTAGTTGGCAAGGCTAAGTTGTTCGTTGTCCAACTTGAAGCGGTGTTGGGAATTGCTGTCAAAACAGTCCAAGTTGTACCGCCATCTGTACTATAAACAACTTCTCCTTTGTGAATTAACCCATCGACATCCAATCTGGAATCAAATTTTAGATGTAGATTATTGGCACAAGATGCGGGAACTGTATTGGAAATTCTAGCCGTCGCAGTTCCTACCGTTGTATTTACATAGTTGTAATTTGTTGGTAATCCACCCGTACAGCCTACTACACTTGCATCAGCTGTAATATACAGTGCTTGGGTTCCTCCTGATATGGAGGGTCCACTTCCAGCACACACACCTTGAATCCACTCATTGGGTGTAACATCGCCAGAAACAGTCCAAGAAGAGGCATTTTCCATGTCGTCTTGAAAGACGGTAATTTGTGCAAACGAATAACTCGTAAATAGTAAGAGTACAAGTAGTAATGTAAGTCTAATCATCTTTAAATAAAGTAATTAATCAAATTTCAAATTATTGCTTCGAAGTAGTAAGCCCGCCAAAGATAGAAAAATTGAGGCAATTCAACCTGCTTATTCATTAAAAATCAAGATTAAAATCCGTTCAGAAGTAAAGAAGGTGATATATTCCATGCGAAAATGTCGCCTAATCTTTCCTTTTTTAAGCTTTTAAATCCAACTGAATTTGCAATTCTTTCAATTGACTTTCATCCAAGGGCGATGGCGCATCAATCATTACATCTCTTCCAGAATTGTTTTTCGGGAAAGCGATGTAATCACGAATAGAGTCTGAACCATCCATCGTTGCAACCAAACGATCTAATCCGAAAGCCAAACCACCGTGTGGAGGTGCACCGAATTCGAAAGCGTTCATTAAGAAATCAAATTGAGCCAAAGCCTCTTCCTTGGTAAAACCTAATAAATCAAACATGCGAGATTGCAATTCGCGGTCGTGAATCCGAATCGAACCTCCACCCAACTCTACTCCATTCATGGCTAAATCGTATGCGTTCGCTCTGATTTTTCCTGGATCGGTCTCGATCAAATGTAAATCTTCTGCTTTTGGGGAAGTAAATGGGTGGTGCATTGCAAAAAAGCGTTGACTATCCTCATCCCATTCCAACAACGGGAAATCCATTACCCACAAAGGTTTGAACACATTTGGATTTCTCAGTCCCAACTCATTTCCCATGTGCAAACGCAATTCATTCATTTGCTTGCGTGTTTTTTCCAATGTTCCCGAAAGCACCAATAGCAAATCACCTTTTTCAGCATTCGCTAATTTCCCCCAAGCTTGTAAATCTTCTTGCGAGTAGAATTTATCTACCGACGATTTGATGGTGCCGTCGTTGTTGAATTTGACATACACCATTCCGCTCGCGCCGATTTGTGGACGTTTGACCCAATCTGTCAATGCATCTAATTGTTTACGCGTATATTCTGAACAATCTTTTGCGTTGATTGCGATTACTGCTTCAGAATTATCGAAAATGGCAAATCCTTTATTTTGAGCCAATTCAGTTAGATAAACAAACTCCAATTCAAAACGAATGTCTGGTTTATCCGAACCGTATTTCTCCATCGCTTCGGCATACGTCATGCGTGGAAAAGCTCCGTCAAAAGTGATGTTTTTAACCTCTTGGAACAAGTGTTTGATCATTCCTTCGAAGGTATTTAAGATATCTTCTTGTTCAACAAACGCCATTTCACAGTCAATTTGGGTGAATTCTGGTTGTCTGTCTGCACGTAAATCTTCGTCGCGGAAACATTTTACAATTTGATAATAGCGGTCAATTCCTGAAACCATCAACAATTGTTTGAAAGTTTGCGGCGATTGTGGCAAGGCGTAAAATTCACCACCATTCATTCTGCTTGGAACAACAAAATCACGTGCACCTTCTGGCGTTGATTTGATTAGGTATGGCGTTTCCACATCCATAAAACCTTCGTTGTCCAAATATTTTCTGGTTTCTAAAGCGACTTTGTTTCTCAATTTTAATTTTTGTAAAACGGCGTTTCTGCGTAAATCCAAGTAACGGTATTTTGCGCGTAACTCTTCACCACCGTCGGTATCGTCTTCGATTGTAAATGGCGGTGTTTTAGAACCATTTAAAATTCGAAGTTCCGATACTACAATCTCCACATCGCCCGTCGGCATATTTTTGTTTTTGCTAGAACGTTCAATGACGGTTCCTTCCACTTGAATCACAAATTCTCTTCCTAATTTTCGAGCTTGCATGCACAAGTCGGCATTGTCTTCCAAGTTGAAAACCAATTGAGTCATTCCATAACGGTCGCGCAAGTCGATGAAAGTCATTCCACCCAAATCTCTAGAACGTTGTACCCAGCCTGAAAGCGTTACGGTTTGTTGAATGTTTTCTTGGCGCAGTTCGCCGCAAGTGTGAGATCTATACATTATTTTGAATTTGTGAGGTGCAAAGGTAAGAATTTGAAAGTTGAAATCGATATTTTGTGAAGACATTCGAAACAAAAATGAATTCAAAAAAAATCGGTTTCCACATTTACTGCGAAAACCGATTGAGATATGGTTATTTGAGCTTTGCTCTTAAAATCCATTAAAGATTATAATGACCTGCTTCAATTAAATGTTGCGCGATCAATTGTCTTGCTGCTTTTGGGTTGAAAGCTTCTGTTTTTGTGAAACGTTTGATTCCCATCATCATCATTCTTGACTCGTCACCTTCAGCGAATGAGTTGATTGCATCTTTCGCAGCTTTTGCAATTTTGTCTGCAGCGTCATAGAAATAGGTTTTACAGATTGCTATTTGAACTGCAGCTGCTTCAGCGCCTTGTTTTTGGATGATTTTATCAACTCGCAACAATAAGGATTCCGCTTGATACGTCCAAATGGCGATGTCAGCAATGTTCATCAAAACTTCTTGCTCTTTTGCCATGGTTTGCATCAATTTTTGAACTGCTGCACCAGCAACCAAAAGAATGGATTTTTTGAAACCTTCCAATGCTACGTATTCATTTGACAATACTCCTTCTTCCACTTCTGGAGTTTCAGGAATGCTCATCAATTCACTTGCAACTTTCATCGCCGGTCCCATCAAATCCAATTGACCTTTCATTGCACGGCGAAGAATCATGTCAACCGTTAACATTCGGTTGATTTCGTTTGTACCTTCAAAAATTCGGTTAATTCTAGAATCGCGGTAACCTCTTTCAACGTTTGATTCAGCAGAATAACCCATTCCTCCGTGAATCTGAACAGCTTCATCCACTACGTAATCCAAACATTCTGAACCTGCAACTTTCAATACAGCGCATTCTGCAGCAAATTCTTCTATTCCTTTTAATGTAGCTGGAATTTTTTCCATTCCACCTGCGATCAATGCGTTGGTTGCATCTTCTATGTTTTGACTCGCGCGATACAAAGCAGATTCTACTGCAAATGAGCGAATTGCTTGTTCGGCTATTTTATAACGAATCGCACCGTATTTAGAAATTGACCTTCCGAATTGCTCTCTTTCGTTGGCGTATTGAATGGATTCAGTGATTGCCATTTTTGCGCCACCCAAAACACCACCGCCTAATTTAATACGACCGATATTTAGGATGTTGATTGCGATTTTAAATCCATTTTGTCTTTCAGAAAGCATGTTCTCAACCGGAACTTTTACGTTGTTGAAGAAAACTTGTCTGGTGGATGAACCTTTGATACCCATTTTTTTCTCTTCGGGATTCAAAGAAATTCCTTCTGAATCAGCTTCTACTAAAAATGCGGTTAAGTTCTTATCGTCTTCAATTTTCGCGAAAACAGTAAGTAAATTTGCAAATCCACCGTTGGTGATCCACATTTTTTGTCCAGTCAAGGAATAATATTTTCCATCATCGGATAAAACGGCTTTTGTTTTTCCAGAGTTGGCATCCGAACCAGCGTTTGGTTCCGTCAAGCAATAAGCTGCTTTCCATTCTCCAGATGCTAATTTAGCAACGTATCTTTGTTTTTGTTCTTCGTTTCCATAATACAAAAGTGGAAGCGTTCCAATTCCAGTGTGCGCACCATACGCTACTGAAAAAGAGTGTCCTTTTCCAAGGCGTTCTGTTGCCAACATGTTGGTTTTGAAATCCACTGCCATTCCTCCGAACTCTTCTGGAATAGATAGACTCAACAAACCTAATTCACCTGCTTTTTCAAGTAAACTTGGCATCAAACCTTCTTCCATACTGTCGATTCGATCTAAATTTGGAGCCACTTCTTGCGCGATAAAATCATCACACATTTGTCCAATCATTTTTTGTTCTTCAGTCCATTCTTCTGGTGTAAAGATTTGATCTGGTGTTGTTTTTCGGATGATAAATTCACCTCCTTTGATTGGGTTTTTATTAATTTCTGACATGTCTAAATGTTTTATAAAGTCTTAATTCTTGACTAAGGTAAGGAAGTCTTTTTTATTATGCAAGCATATCAATAATAAAAATTTATCTCGTTGAAAAAAATAGTCACTAAAAACAATAGCATGAGCGAATTATGTCGATTCATGAAATGATCAAAAAACCCTGAGCTTATCAGAAGCGAAATTTAGGAAGGTGTAAAATGCTTTAAGGATAAACCGCTTTGATGCGTTGAATTAAACGAGTGCGCTCCTTTACAATGGGTTGGTAATTTATTTTTTGAATCCGTTGGAAATCTTTTATTTCTTTCAATAGCTTAAAACTTTTGTATGCAATTAAACCAAACAGCGGAGTAACAGCATAATAAATCCATGCAAACAAAGCAGTGTGATCCGTATAGTTT
>CAZAVP010000018.1:0-6857 GCA_964488745.1 uncultured Chryseobacterium sp.
AAGTTGTGTATCATCTATGATTAAACATTTTGGATCATCTGCGTTTTGATCAGAACTTACCTTTATCAGATGACGAGTTTGTTTGAAAAATAGCAGCATAATACTGCGCCAATGAATATTCGCATTGTTTAAATGATTTACAATGGAAAGCGCAACATTTTTACGAGTTTATTTTGGTGATTATTAGTACTTTAACAACTCCAAAACTTGAGTTTAAAAGATAAACTTTTACATGAAGTTAATTTAGGCAAAATAATACCACAACAAGATTTGATTAAAAAATGAATTGAAATTTTGGTTAGCCTTTACAAAAAGTTAGGCGTGTTTTAATGTCTTTGATTGTTAATGGTCAAATAAGTATACCCGAAAAGGATTAAATTTCAATGGTATAAATATTTTATACCCGAACGGTGTTTATTTTAAGTATATTACTATATTTGTACCAGTAAAGGTATACTAAAATGAATAATATTTCGTCATTTGTCCGGTTTCAGCGAAAAAAACTAGGGATAACCCAAGAAGAACTTGCTACAAAAGCAGGTGTTGGTATTCGCTTTATCCGTGATATGGAACAAGGCAAGCCAAGTTTGCAATTAGACAAGGTTGAACAAGTATTACAGTTGTTTGGTTTTCAGTTAATCCCAAGTAAACAAATACTTGACCCGTATGCCATCTTTTGGAATTATCTGAATGAGGGTGTAAAAATTACGCTATTAAATAAAGTCATTAAATATGGAATTATCATAGAAGAAATAATTGATAGAAGAGAAAATAAAATAGTTGCCTGGAAATTCGTCCCAAACAAAAATGCGATACAATATCAACGTAAACCGAATGAAGAACTAGCAGAAATCATTGTTCATTCGGATATGTTCTCAATAAAAAAACAGTAGATTAGTTGCGTATGAAACAAGGATTAGTGTATAAAAAAGATAAATTGGCAGGTTTGATATGGGAGGGTGGAAATGGCTATTCTTTTCAATACAATGAAGCCTATTTACTTAATCCTATTTACGGTGAAGTAAGCAAAACTTTGCCTTTGCGCTCAGAAGTATTCACGGACGAAAATATGTTGCCTTTTTTTGATGGACTAATTCCAGAAGGTTGGTTACTACAAATAGCGGTTGAAAATTGGGGACTTAATCTCAGAGATCGAATGAGCCTTTTGCTAACACTTTGTAAAGATTGTATTGGCGACATATCAATTATTCAAAATGAAGAAAAATGAACTGTTTAATTTGCTATAAACTGCTATCGCCACAAGAAGTAGACTATCACGCTAAATGTGTAGTCTCAATTTTTGGAACACAACAAATACCAGAACTTGATATAGAAGAGAATAAATTAAGTATTTATGCAAAGAAAATTATAGGTGCAAATAATGCTTTAACTGGTGTCCAACCTAAGCTAAGTTTATGGTTGGAAAAAACGAAGAAAAATATCCGTTTTACAATTGTTGATGATAAAAGCAACTACATCATCAAACCTCAAAGTGAATCCTATTTATTCTTACCTGAAAATGAAGATTTGTGCATGCACCTTGCCCAAGAAATGGGAATTGAAGTAGCAATCCATACTTTGGTAAGACTAAAAAGCGGAAAACTGGCATATATCACCAAGCGATTTGACAGAGATGAAACAAACAAAATGGCTTGTGAAGATTTGTGTCAACTTACAGAAACACTGACAGAACACAAATACAGAGGAAGCTATGAAAAAGTGGGCAGAGCAATCAAACAATATTCGACCCAGTTTGGATTAGATGCTTTGCATTATTTTCAATTGGTTCTATTTAGTTTCATTTCAGGTAATGCGGACATGCACTTAAAAAACTTTTCTATGATGGAAAAGAAAGATGGAACATTTTGCCTCAGTCCCGCATATGACTTGGTAAGCACGCATCTTGTTCTCAAAGAAGAGAAAGAACAGATGAGTCTGAATCTAAACGGGAAGAAAAATAAAATTTCAAGAAAAGACTTGGATGCCTTAGGCTCAAATTTACAGTTGACACAAAAACAAATCCAAAATTGCTATGATTTATTTATTAATCGCCTGGACAAGTTGAATTGGTGGATAGACAATTCCTTTCTGCCAACTGCACAACAAAACGATTTTAAAAAAATGATATCAGAAAGAATAGAACTTCTAAAATGCTAAACAACACATTGACAATCGATTAAAGTTTTAAAATCTAAAGTACTTTAGGGTACTAAAGGAGTAGTTCAAAAAGAAAAAAAAATTCTGGTTTACTGAAAAGCGACTTTTAGACAACAATTCAAAACCTGTTTTAAAAATTCCACCATTCTCTTTTTCAATTCTTCAGCACTTTATATCTTGCGATGACGACCTTGTTCTTCACAAGTTCTACAAAAAAAATCTTTCCTGATTCTGTTAGCTCAATTTCTTCGTAAACAACGTTTGATTTTGAATCGACTTCCTTGCTATAAAGTATTTGTCCAAGTACATTTCTGACGTTCAAAGTGACAATTGCATCTGATTGGTCAATGAAAACAGTTGTTCTATTAAATACAGTTGGATTCGGAAAAACTTCTGAATCCATAGTTCTTTTAGGTATAAACACAGATTTCACTTCAAAAACTTCTGATTCTCCGTTAAAATCAGTTTGTTTTAAGCGGTAATAAGAAACGCCTGATAATGGTTTTACATCTGTGTACACATAATGGGTCTTTGTAGAGCTATTTCCTTGCCCTTGAATTTTGGCAACTTCTTCATACGAAATTCCATCAGCTGTTCTTTCGATGGTGAAAAAATCATTGTTTTTTTCAGAGGCAGTTGCCCAAGATAAATCGACTTGATTTTGATTGGCTATTGCATCAAATGAAATGAGTTCAATTGGTAAAACTCCTACTGTAATTGTTTGCACTTGATAGGGCATTCCAGGACCTTGCATTATCAGCTTAACTTCAGTACACGCAAAGTTACTGGGAGTTGCACTACCATAAGGAATTCCATTCGATAGATTTGCCTGTTGATTATCGTTTGCAAACAAAGTACCACTAGAGTTCCCAATCGTTTTGGGCATATTCCAATTTCCTTGTGAATTACCTGGTACTAGGCACTTTATTACAACTTGAAAAGTGTACAAATTACCTCCACATGTGGATGTTCCGTTTACAACAACATCGTAATGGAACCGAACTGCATACGAGTATCCTCCACCTCCGTTTAAAGAACCCACCGTAATTAAATCTGGTTGAATATTGACTGTTACAGAATAGCCACAAGTCGATGTGAAAGTGTTTTGTGAAAAGATGGAATTTGAGATGACAGAGATCAAGAGAATAAACAGCAATAAGTTTTTCATAAGTTCGAAAAGTGATTATTAAGTTGGTAAATTCGAGCAATGTTACTTTTAGGCAACATCAACAAAATTTGAGAACAAATTAAAATGTGTAACCCATTTAATGGCGGCACAAAGTTATCACTGATAGGAACCGATTTTGAGGTGTTTTAGAGTTTTAGGGTTATAAAAGGGAGCTCTTGCATTGCAGAAAAATGCACAAAATTATGAATTTCAAGTCTTTTCGGAAGGTGAGAGGAAATGAAAATTAGGGTGTAAAATCTACACAATATAAAGTACGGTGACTTTACCCAATCGTAGAAAGGAAGTTTTCCAAAGAATAATCGGCACTTAAATTTAGTTTCTTTCTAATTTGGGTTCGATTATATTCAATGCTTTTCTCAGATTTATCCATCAACAAAGCAATTTCTTTGGTGGTAAATTGAAGTAAAATATATTCCGCAACCAAAAGTTCCCGTTCATTCAAGTTTGGAAAATCAACTTTCAAAGTTGTAATGACCTTTTCCACGTTAACTTTTTTGTTGATGAGGTAATTCAAATCCCTGTAATTGTCAAAGAATGAGTTTAAAATCAGGTTTATTTGCTTTATTAATTCATTGTCTTTTGTATTCTCTTTATTCGACAAATCGTATAATTGCTTTTTAAGAAGCAATATTTTTTTAATACTCACCATTGAGCTGTTTAGTTCGTCCTCTGAAAGTCTTAAATTATCAGATAACTCTTTCTTTTCAAGTTCTTTTCTTAACAGTTGACCTTCAGTTTTAGAGAGCTTTAATTTGTGGATCAACTGAGACTTCTTGGCACTTTTGATTAATAATATGGTAATCACAATGGCGATCAAAATCAAAATAACAGAAAAACGAAATTGCAATTTACTTTTCGCTAATTGTCCTTTAACAACTTCATTAACCAGCTTTTCAGCTTCATACTTATTTTCTAAATCTATTAAGGCTTGCGCAGCAGCATAATCTTCAATGTAGACCATGTTTTGTTCATCGGCAAATGATTTAGATGACTCAAACAATAGATCGCTGTAATTCACTACTTTAGAAATATTATTTTGTTGCAGATAATAACTCTTCAAAAGACTGTAATAATCTTTTTTTAGACCGAAACTATTTTCATCTTCTATTTCTTGTCGATAGGATTCGATTTTGTCGATTGGTTCATACAACCTATTATATAACATTAAATAACCTTGATTGTATAAAAGTTTAGCGCCCAGCTTTTCTTCTTGATATTTAGGTTGTATTTCTGCCAAAAGCACTTTTAGGTTAGCGGTATCTTTCCATTTGATTAAAAAATCCAATTCAACAGAATTCCAGTTGCTTGCGTACATTGGCATATCTGCAATTTGATTGTCAACTTTCGTCCGATAGTAATTGAAAAGTTCTTTGTCGTTTTTCTCTCCATATAAATTAGCCAAATTAAAATTTTTCAAAAAGGCAATATCTTCATTATAAGGCATTGTGTTCTTGAGATATTTTTCAGCCGTATCCAACTGCTTGAGCGATACATAGCACGCTCCTATGTTTAGGTAATTCATCCAATAACCATCGTTTTTCACGTTCATCTCCTCATAAACACTATTCGAACTTAGGAAATAAGATAATGCGGTTTTGTAGTAACCCAAGGCATTGTAGGCGGCTCCAAGATTTGTCGAAATAGAGATTTCTATCACTTTCAGACTATCCTTTTTCGCATAATCTAGTACAATTTCCCAACTTTTGATTGCCGCTTTATATTTTCCATTTAGATATTCTTCAGCACCTTGCGCATAATATTGATTGTAATTCGTATCGTATGTAGCAGCTTGCGCCTTCGCTTCATGATTGTGTTGTTTTCGTGAAGCAAACATATAATAACAGAAAGCCAGAATTAACAATAAGAAAAGAGAGCTTAAAAATATGCTAGTAGCGTTTAATTTTTTCATTTCGTAGGGAAGTATGCGTATTCAAGGGTACGAAGATAAGCATTCATACAGAAAAGCGTTAGAATTAAATAACAATAAAGATATTTATTTCACCTTGTTGTAGCTATCACCTCAAATTGCCTATAAAACTCATCAAAAGGAACACGTATGCGATTTCCTCCAATTCCACAAAGACTAAATAAAAAATTCTGCATCCTTAAAGGTCGATTCTAACCATTTAATTATCGCAAATGACCATTAATTTACTGTTTTATATCTCTTAAAATCCAACATTCTCTCCTAAGCGATTTCCAGACTCTGAATAATTTTCATCTTTTTTAGCTCATTTTCTTCTGAATTATCAAAACACTTGTATTATAAAGTAATTATTAGTTAATTTGTTATAACTAATTAAATCATCCTCTATGAAAACAAGATTATCTTTTGTTGGACTTCTGTTGCTTAGCTTCAGTTTTCCCAGTGTTTCTCAATCCAATATAAAGGGCGTGGGAACAGCAACCTTGAATGTGAATCGGTCTTTTAATCGCTCCATGGTTTCTTCTGAAATTCAACCCAAAACAATTCAATGCGTGGATACGCTGCACTATTCTTTGGTTAAGCAGCAACAATTAGGACCAAATGGAAATTCCGGCTTTAGCACTTTTTCTTTATGGCAATCCGATGGTGAATCGGTTTCCCAAATGTTTTATGGGTATGCTGGAATGCAAGTCAACGGCGTACAAATCTTAGGATTCCGATCAACCAGTTCGACAACAACGGCAGTTGTTCGAGCATCCATCTACCACGTAGATGGTTCAAACGCTCCCACAGGTACCGCTCTGGGTAGTGGTACTGTTTCAATTACAAGTACGACACAAAATCTGTATTCAATCAATTTTGTGTCACCAATTAGTGTAACAGGGAACTATGCTGTTGTCTTAGATGTAACAAATGCAGGAGGAATTTACACATCATATTATACTAGCGCAACACCCGGTCAGGTAATCGATGAAAATTTGACTCGCTTTAAATCAAACGACGTCTCTCTTGGAAGCAACGGTAATTGGATTCCCATGACATCCATCACCGGTTTAGGTCAGGTAGTCGATTTCGAGCCAATTGTTGCGCCATTTGTTTCATACCAAATCAATACAACAGGTACGGTTACGTCATCAGCTTGTCTTGGGTCACCAGTTACATTCGCCAATACAACTACAACTGCTCAATTGGTAGATAGAATGTACAATTATTCAAAGTACCGCCAACATTTTGGGTTTACTCCCAATGACTCCACGTACGTTTGGGACGTAGATAACGACGCAAATATTGCAACTACGCCGCCAGCAGATTTAATCTGGGCAGGAAACACGACACATACGTATGCGAATGTAGGAACATACTCTCCAGACATCGTCTCATTGGGAGGTTTTTGGCGGACATGTCTTGATTATCAACCCCATTCAATCACCATAAATCCGGTAGATAACGCTTCTTTCAATTACGCTTCTTCCACCGTTTGTGCAGGTTCTGGCAATGTAAGTCCGACTTCCATTGCCACTTCAGGAGGAACATTTTCTTCTACAACAGGATTGATTTTTGCAGATGCTTCCACAGGTGAAATCA
>CAZAVP010000018.1:6957-60390 GCA_964488745.1 uncultured Chryseobacterium sp.
CAGGAAGTGCACCAGGTACGTATGTTATTACTTACACAACGGCAGGTACTTGTCCGGGTACATCCACTCAAACGTTTACAATTACAAGTACGCAAGACGCTTCATTCAATTACGCTTCTTCCACCGTTTGTGCAGGTTCTGGAAATGTAAGTCCGACTTCCATTGCCACTTCAGGAGGGACATTTTCTTCTACAACAGGATTGATTTTTGCAGATGCTTCCACAGGTGAAATCAACATCGCAGGAAGTGCACCAGGTACGTATGTTATTACTTACACAACGGCAGGTACTTGTCCAGGTACATCCACTCAAACGTTTACAATTACAAATACTCCCAACGCAGCGTTTACCTATGCAGCGACAAGTTATTGTACAAGTGGAGCAAATCCTACTCCTGTTGTAACTGGCTCACTAGGTGTGTTCTCAGCTACTCCTATGGGATTAATATTCAATCCTTCAACGGGAGTTGTCAATTTAGCGACGAGTATTCCTGGAACATACGATGTAACTAATACCATCGCGGCTTCTGGAACTTGTGCTGCGACTTCAGAGACAGTACAAATAACCATCACAGCTACAGAAGAAGCAACCTTTAGCTATGCTTCAACAACTTATTGTTTGAATGGAACAAATCCGACTCCTATTGTAACAGGAACGACAGGATTATTTTCTTCTACGCTCGGACTTTCAATTGACGCGAATACTGGAGAAATTAATCTGGCAAACAGTGTTCCAGGCACCTATACCGTCACAAACGAATTACCTGCTTCGGGAGCTTGTCCTGCTGTTAGCGCTACAACAGTAGTTACCGTTACGGCAAGTCCAGACGCGGCATTCACGTACGCAGCAATTACATATTGTTCAACGGGCACGGCATCACCAATCGTTACCGGCACAACAGGTACATTTACAGCAACTCCTTTTGGGTTGTCGCTGGATGCTTCTACGGGAGTAATTGATTTGACAAGCAGTATTCCGGGCACTTATACCGTAACAAACGAATTAGCTGCTGCGGGAGCTTGTCCCGCTGTTAGCGCTACAACAGTAGTTACCGTTACGGCAAGTCCAGACGCGGCATTCACGTACGCAGCAATTACATATTGTTCAACGGGCACGGCATCACCAATCGTTACTGGCACAACAGGTACATTTACAGCAACTCCTCTTGGGTTGTCGCTGGATGCTTCTACGGGAGTAATTGATTTGGCAAGCAGCAACCCAGGCACCTATACCGTTACCAATACAATTGCAGCAGCTGCTAGCTGTGATGAAGTATCGGCTACTTTTCAAGTAACAGTTGAAGCACAACCAACAGCAACAGTAACTTTGACTGGGAATACGTTGAGTGCGCAAGAAACTGGTGTGACCTACCAATGGATCAATTGTTCCGGAAATATTCCAGTAACAGGAGAAACAGCTCAAACATTTACCCCGTCAGCTTCTGGATCTTATGCTGTAATAATTACCAATGGAACTTGTTCTGCAACTTCTGCTTGTCACACAGTATCCAGTGCTGAATTGGAGGAGAATAGCATGGATTTGATAGCGATTTATCCGAATCCTGCTGCGCATACAATTACCATCAGTGGCTTGACGACTTCAAATGCTACCGTTTCCATTTTGGATGTAAAAGGAAGGGTATTGATTTCAGAAATGACATCTTCGGCTACCATAACATTACCTGTTCATCAACTTGAAACAGGAGTTTATTTGATAAATGTTAATTCTAATACAATTAGAGGGACAAAGCGATTCATCAAAAAATAATTAAATAAACCTTTGATCGAAAGAGCTGTCTTTAGGGATAGCTCTTTTTTATTGTGTCGATGTTTAACCTTACCCGTGTATTCAGAATGTGTCGACAGAACATCCAACCGTTTAAAGTGGAACTAACATTCCAAGAAGTGTTTGGGCTCTGGATGAAGCAGTGGAAAGGATTAACGATGATTAGCAGAGTCGAATCAACCGCCTGTTAACCGTTTAATCTCATTCAATTTCATCAAAGCTTCAACTGGTGTAAACGTGTTGATATCGATTGAAACCAATTCTTCTCGAATTTGTTCTAAAACGGGATCGTTTAACTGAAAAAAACTCAATTGCATGTCTTTTTCGGCAAGTGATTCTTTGATTTTCTCTTTGTCGTGACCGACATGAGAACTTTCCATGCGCTTTAATATTTTGTTGGCGCTGCTGATCACTGAAGCGGGCATTCCGGCAAGTTTGGCTACGTGAATTCCAAAAGAATGTTCGCTACCGCCAGGGACTAATTTTCGCAAAAATAAGATACGATTTCCAGTTTCTTTGACCGAAACGTTGAAATTTTGGATGCGTTCAAACTGCTTGGTCATGTCATTTAACTCGTGGTAATGCGTTGCGAAAAGGGTTTTCCCTCTGAATTTTGGATGTTCGTGAAGATATTCTGCAATCGCCCAAGCGATGGAAATACCGTCATAAGTACTTGTTCCACGACCAATTTCGTCCAATAATATCAAACTTCTTTCGGAAAGATTATTCAAAATACTCGAAGTTTCGTTCATTTCCACCATGAAGGTAGATTCGCCTGAAGAGATGTTGTCGGAAGCACCAACACGGGTGAAAATTTTGTCCAACAAACCGAGTTCAGCGGATTTGGCAGGAACAAAGCAGCCCATTTGTGCCATCAACGAAATCAAAGCAGTTTGTCGCAACAAAGCACTTTTTCCAGACATGTTGGGACCCGTAATCATCATGATTTGTTGGGTTTCATTGTCTAGATACACATCGTTGGAAACATATTCTTCACCCGCTTTCAACTGTTTTTCAATAACGGGGTGCCTACCTGCTTCGATTTGAAGGGCAAAGCCTTCGTTCATTTTTGGCCTGGTGTATTTATTTTCTTCCGATATCACCGCAAAAGAAATCAAGCAATCCAAGCGACCAATTAAAACAGCGTTGTGTTGAATGGGATGAATGTAATCGGCCATGGAAAGGATGATTTCTTGCAATAAGCGACTTTCGATGGCGTATATTTTATCTTCCGCACCTAATATTTTCCCTTCGTATTCTTTCAATTCTTGCGTGATGTATCGCTCTGCATTGACCAAAGTTTGTTTGCGAATCCATTCTTCCGGAACTTTGTCGCGGTGTGTATTCGTGACTTCCAAATAATATCCAAACACGTTGTTGAACGAGACTTTCAAACTGGGAATTCCCGTGCGCTCCGATTCGCGAATTTGCAATTCGTTTAAGTAATCTTTGCCAGAAAAAGAAATTTTCCGAAGTTCATCTAATTCAGCATGAACTCCAGAGGCGATGATCAAGCCTTTTCCCAATTGGGTTGCTGGTTCTTCCACAAAATGAGTGTCAATCAGTTCAATCAACTTCAAACACGGATTCAATTGATCTGAAATACGCTGCAAAGCAGGGATGGATGTGTTTTTCAACAAGGTTTGAATCGGTTCAATCTGGCGCAAGGTATTTTCCAAATGTTTGATTTCTTTTGGATTTACGCGACCAACCGCCACTTTAGAAATCAGACGCTCCAAGTCGCCAATGTCTTTCAAGCGCTCTAACAATTCAAATCGAATAGTTGGATTTTGCACCAAGAAATCAACGGCATCCAAACGATCTTCGATGGGCTTCAAATCTTTCAATGGTAAAACCATCCAACGTTTCATCATGCGACCGCCCATCGGAGTTTTGGTTTTGTCCAAAATGTCAATCAAAGTGGTGGCATTTTCGTTGTGTGATTGAATCAATTCCAAATTCCGAACTGTAAAACGATCCAACCATACGTACTTTTCTTCTTCGATGCGAGAAAGGTTGGTGATGTGTCCCAATTGGTGATGTTGGGTTTCAGAAAGATAATGGAAAATGGCTCCTGCAGCAATAATTCCATGCGTTAATTGCTCCACACCAAATCCTTTCAAATTTTTGGTTCCGAAATGTTTATTTAAAGTTTCATGGGCAAAATCTGAGGTAAAAACCCAATCTTCCAACTTGAAAGCGTGGTGTTTGTCGCTAAACGTTTCTTGGAAAAGGGCATTCATTTTCTTTTGGTAAATGATTTCACTGGGTTCAAACCCTTGTATTAATTTGTCGATGTAATCCAAATTCCCTTGGGCAATTAAAAATTCCCCGGTAGAAATATCTAAAAATGAAACGCCGTGAATGTCTTTTTCCAGATGAATGGCACACAAGAAGTTGTTCCGGTTGTGATCCAACACTTGGTCGTTGAAGGAAACGCCTGGAGTAACCAATTCCGTAACACCTCTTTTGACAATGGACTTGGTCAATTTCGGATCCTCCAGTTGGTCGCAAATCGCCACACGTTGACCCGCACGAATTAATTTGGGCAAATAGGTATCAATCGAATGATGAGGAAACCCAGCCAATTCGATGTGTGAATCGCCGTTTCTGCGTTTGGTGAGCACAATTCCCAATATCTTAGAAGCCTTGATGGCATCTTCCCCAAAAGTTTCGTAAAAATCGCCAATGCGGAACAACAACAAAGCCTGCGGATGCTTCGCTTTAATTTCGTTGTATTGCTTCATCAAAGGTGTTTCGTCGGATTTACTTTTAGCCATGGATGTACATAAAATTGTGAAAAACAAAAATAAGCTCTCGCCTTCGATTTATCGTCACGATTTCAAAGATGTTATCAAAATTTGTCAACAGTATGACTTTTTTTTACAAATAATAAAGATATAGCCCGCTGATTACGTTGATTTACACGGAGCATTGTGTTTTTTATTTTTACACTTCTGCGGTCATCTGTGCTATTTGTGGGACAACAAATTCCATTAAACTGACTCCGCTCTTACCATTCTCAAATCGCCAGTATAAAACACAATTCCCCGTACATTGGGGTAATTCATCTCACGCAAGGTGTTGACATAAACGAGAACCTGTTTCAAATGCTTTTCATTCGCCATCCCAGTTTTGAAATCGATTACGATGGTTTCGTCTTTTTTCAAAATGATTTTATCTGGGCGTTTGGTTTCCGTTGCGCTGATGATAATCGCTTGTTCGCTCCAAATTTTTTCCGCGTCTTGAAATAATTCAACGTAGGCTTGGTGACTCAAAACTTCATTCAAATCCGCTCGTAAACGTTCTTCAAAAGCTTGTTCGATTAATCCAGAATCCAAATGAAATTTTAGTTGTTGCTCAATTTCTTTCGAATTGGTGAGAACCGACAGTAGTAAATGCAGTTGATTTCCATAGCGTTGCGCATCTGAAAGTCCGTTTTCATCTTGTAAGATTTGATCGCGAAGGGAAATATCTGGAAACCATAATTTATCTGCCAATTCAATTGGAACAAAATCGGTATCGACTGTAGTAACTGTTAGAATTGCAGGTTTGGTTTTTTCTCCAATTTCGAAATGAACGTCTTTATCGCCTTCCGTTTTTAGCAGATTTACCGTGGATAATTGAGTGGATAACCTTTCAAAAACTTGGTGAATGTATTTTCCAAAATCACTCAGTTGCTCGTCAAAATTCGTTTCTTTTTTGACTGATTTGAGGTAATTTCCGATATACAATCGTTCAACAGGACGTGTAAACATTACATACGCCAAGTTCATGCGGTCGAGTAAACTTTGGTTGTATTCGATGTCAAATTCTGCTTTAATTCGTTCAATTTTGGAACCTTTGGATAAAGACTGATAAATAAAATGACCGCTTTCTTTCAACAAGAACTGGCTTTTTTTCGAAGTCACATTCCAATTCAAATCTGGAATCATCACCACTGGAAATTCTAGTCCTTTGGATTTATGTCCAGTCATAATTTTAATCGCATCTTTGTTTTCGGGAGTTTGAATTGATGATGCTTTTCCTTTTTGATCGTATTCTTTCAAAAATAATTCCAATTCAGGACCAAAAACCAAATCAAATTCGTGCAACATGTCGGACAAATGATGCAAATACGGATTGTGAATCTCGTGTAAATTGGCCATTTTATAAAAACCTTGAATCAGGTTGTACAAACTTTCAAACGGTGCGAAGAAGGATTCTTTTGAACCAAAATTCTCGATGATGAATTTATTTTGATCGAAATATTGCCTTGTTTTCCCGTTTTGCTCTTCCGTTACCCAATACGCGCGAATTGCCGAAATTGGATTGTCGGTGGACAGTGAATAAAAAATCTCTGAAAAACGTCGTGCTTCCAATTCTCCCGAAGGATTTTTCCGCCATTTTAAATACGCAATCGCCAGTTTCACCTGGTGATCAGAATTGACCATCAAACTATCGGATGAAACCACTTTGTATCCGCGAGCTGATAAAGCAATCGCCCATTCGTTGCAACTTTTCTTGGTGTTTCCTAAAATGCAAATAGCTCCTTTTTCAATTCCATCAGCTACGCATGCTTCCACCCATTGGATGACCGAATTGGTGGAGTAATCTACACCTTCCTCTTTTTCAACCAATCTTGAGTCCACGTAGATGTAACCGCCTTCTTTCCCTTTGGGATTTTGTTTTACATCTTCGTAAAAGGACTTTAATTCATCGGGAATAATTTCTTTAAAAGCTTCGAAAAAATCGTTGTTGAACTGGACGATGTTTTGAAAAGAACGCCAATTGTCTTTGAGTGGTTTTTTACCACCCATATTTTTAAAAAAGGTCGATTTTAACTGAATTTGCGGATCTTGTTCTGGATTATAAATTTCAGGCAAGGAAATGAATTGTTCGGCCAAACCATTTTTAAACCGATATATGGATTGTTTCGGATCTCCTACAATTAAATTATAACGGTTGTTGGAGAGTGATTCGTGGATCAAAGGCACGATGTTCATCCATTGCAAGCGCGAAGTATCTTGAAATTCGTCCAGCAAAAAGTGGTGAAAACGATTGCCTAAACGTTCGTAAATGAAAGGCGCTTCTTCATCTTTAATCAAGTCGGAAATCATCTTGTTGAATTCTGAAATTCGAATAATTTGTTCTGAATTTCTAATTTTATCCAATCGTTCACTGATAAATTTCAGCAAACCCATGTTATAGAAATTCTTTGAAATCAATCTTAAAATTCGGTATTCTCCAATCTTCTCAGTGAAGAATTCATCAAATTGGATGGATAAACTTGCAAGACTATCTGGAAATTTACCAGCTTCTAAACTTTTACGCATTGCGTTGGTAAAAAAGCCTTTCGCACCGTCGCTTGCGCCATCGATTACGTTATCCGTAGTTAATTTTAAGAATGCTTTTTCAGTAGTACTTTTGCCAGGAAGATTTCCGTCATTTTGGTTTGCAAATTCTCCGTACAGTTGCCTAGCTCGCAATTCAATCATTGTTTTCAAATCCTTTTCTTTTTCCTTGATGAAAGAATAAGAATTCGGCGAATAATCAATTTGTTGAATGTCTTGTAGGATTTCAATGTATTTTTCATTGGTCAAAACCAGTGCGAAAGATTTTAAAGTTCGTTGAAAATCCCAACTTTCTTGATCTTCAATTTTAGAGCGAGAATACTGAAGTGCCAAGTTGGTCAATTCCTTCATTTCCTTCGGATCCAGTTCATCCATCAATTGATCAATGACTTTGTCCAAAACCTGTTCTTCGTTCAAAACCACTTGAAAATCAGCATCCAAATCCAAATCCAATGCAAAGGAGCGAATCAAACGCAAGTTGAATTTATCGATGGTCATCACATGGAAATCTTCGTATTGATGTAATATTTGCTTCAAAGCCGCACCTGCTCGATATTTTAATAATGCAACTTCCATGTTCAATTCCAGCGCCACACTTTCCGTCAAGGCTTGTGCTTTCTTCGTTTCTTTTTCGTCGGGACGAATCGGATTTGCCAAAAAGTCTAACGCTTCGATGATTCTGGATTTCATCTCAAAAGCGGCTTTGTTGGTAAATGTCATCGCCATGATTTTAGAAAATTGCGTCGGCGAACTTTTATCTCCCAAAATCAGTTTCAAATAACTCATCACCAAGTTATACGTCTTGCCACTTCCAGCAGAAGCATTCATGATTTGAAACGGTTTGTGTTTTTCGATGGTTTGGAGTTCTGTCATGGTACTAAGTTAAACTTATTGAAGCAATATTTCTCTTCTTGAAGGGTTTTAATTCAGTTGTTTGATACTGTTTTCGTGTCAATGGGAGTGGATTGGAAAATATTCATCAGCACGCTCATCAACAAGCAAGATGAAATGCTGCAAAACCTGAATAATGTTTTAGCATCACTATATTCCTCAAACCAACAAGAAAATAGTTGAATTTATCTCCGAAACTTCTGTAAAAATCAAATTTTGGAAATCTTGACTTTCTTCCTTCCTACACCATTTATTTCAATCACACAATTATAAATTCCAGCAGAGAGGTTAGCTATACTCAAATTAACAACATCGCTATTTTTAAATTCTGACATTTCAATCAATCGACCCGTCATATCAAAAATTAAAACAATCACTTTGTCAGTTGGTGAAATGTTTGGAAATTGAATCGAAAATTCATCCGAAGTAGGATTAGGGAAAACAGTGATTTCATCAAAATTTGGCGACAAACAACGCTTGTAATTCCAATTTAAAGAACCTTCACAGTCTGTTTTTAAGATGCTAGAATTAAAGTACGTTCCAAACTTAAAATACAAATCAGTGCCAGAAAGAATAATTCCACCATCCGAAGTTGGCATTCCAAACTTAAAAGTCTCTCCAGTCAATATGCCTGGATAGTTTGACTCATATTTGCTGTAATAATTCTCCCATTCTAAGTCCAAATTAGCACTGAATTTCATCACACTTAATTTATACATTAAAGAATCACTATAATCCCGTGTTCCAGTTATAAAAATGTCATCTTCTTTATTACTAAATACATTTACTCTCACTAAGGCAAATGGGTTCATTATTCTTTTGTAGTTTATCTCTGTACCATATTCATCGTATTCTATGAAAGCGAAGTCTTCTCTCGGATAATTAGCAATGTTTTCATAGGTCAAAACATTAAAAAAAACGAGCGTGTTTTTTTCTTTAAAAGACGTTGAAGACAAAAAAAGAAGTGAATCTTGCGAAATCACTGAAGGGACATAAGAATCAAAATGTTTTCTCCAAATTTCAGAACCCAATTCATTTACTTTTAAAATTGAATGGTTCATCCCCGAACCGACGTTCGACCATAATGTTAATAGAAAATTATCATCCTTTGTTTTCTTAATATCTATGAATGACTCACCTAATCCTGGAGATGCGAAATCTAAAGAAAAGTATTTTTGCCACAAAAAATTAGCATCAAAATCTAACTGTACTAAAAGTCCTTTGGAATTCAACGAGTATATGCCAGAACCCACAATAAGCAAACCATGTTCGTTTACAAGGATTTTATTAATTGTATTATCACTGGTAAGACCATTTTCATTTTCTAAGGGCTTTTTGTACAAAACATGTCCTTCTAAATCCATTTTTATTATAAAACAAAATCTAATGCCATTCATCAAGGTTTCGGACGCAATGTAAAAGAATCCATCACTATATACCACGCCCTTATATTCTTCATAATTATCTGGTTGATAGGCTGGTAAAATTTGTTCCCAAATCATTTTTCCGTCTTTATCAATAAAATACAGATATCCATTGGGTGACACGCTACCACCAGTTTTACCTACAGCTAGAAATCCTTGCTCACATTCAGCAATGGCAATAACCTGATTATTATAAGGAACCATGTGCCGAACGAAAAAAGCCCCTTGTCCTGAAACAAAATTGGTAAATGCAATAAATAATATAAGAATGAATAATTTCATTTATCGAATTAATTTTGAGGTGAAAATCGCTTCTGAATACTTGTAAATTTTAAATAAATATACAACATCTTGATTTGATTTACGCAAAATTTTTACTTTATTGCAGAAGCGCAATGTATTGCGATTCAACTATAAATATTAAAAACCGTTCTTTAAACATTCACATGCAACTGTGCTCCTGGACCAATTGGCAAGCCCAACCAAATCCAAATCATCAATAAAATTGACCAACCGATGAAGAAAACGATGGAATACGGCAACATCGATGAAACGATGGTTCCAATTCCGGCTTTCTTGTCGTAGCGTTGCATGAAGGCGACAATCAAGGCAAAATAGGACATCATTGGGGAAATGATGTTTGTGACACTGTCTCCCACGCGATACGCTACTTGCACCAACTCTGGTGAATAGCCGAGTAGCATAAACATCGGAATGAAAATCGGTGCCATGATCGCCCATTTGGCGGAAGCACTTCCCATTACCAAGTTGATAATCGCCGAAACGACCACAAAACTTAACATCAGAGGAATGGGACCAAGTCCAGAACTTTGGAGCACTTCTGCCCCACTCACGGCGAAAATTAATCCGAGGTTGGTCCAATTGAAATAGGCGACAAACTGTGCAGCGAAAAATACCAATACGATATACGAACCCAAGGTTTCCATCGATTTCGACATTCCTTTCATCACGTCTTCATCGTTTTTAAACGTTTTTGCTCCAATTCCATAAGCAATTCCCGCCAAACCAGCACCTAAGAAAATGAACGCTACGATTCCAGACATGAATGGCGAACGTAAAATCGCACCTTCATCGCCGCGCAAATAACCATCGTAAGGAATTAAGCCACCCACAATGAAAGTGGTAAACAACAACGAAGCGATTAAGGCGTAACGCAATCCTTTTTTCTCCAAGGGATTCAAGGTTTCCAAGCCGATTGCTTTTTCTTCGCCTTCGTAAATACCGAGTCTCGGGACGACGATTTTCTCAGTCACCCACGTACCTAAAATGGCAATTACGAACGTAGAAACGAACATGAAATAATAATTTGCCGCAGGATTTACCAGATACGTTGGATCTAAAATTCGAGCTGCTTCTTCAGAAAGTCCAGCAAGCAATGGATCGATGGTTCCCAATAATAAGTTGGCACTGTATCCGCCAGAAACTCCGGCAAATGCAGCTGCTAAACCAGCAATTGGATGTCGGCCGGCTGCTTGGAAAATCACGGCAGCTAAGGGAACTAATAACACATAGCCAACTTCACTTGCGGTGTTGGACAAAATACCTGCAAAAACAATGACGAATGTCAATAAGCGTTTGGGAGCAGCGAGAACAATTTTCCGAAGAATGGCACCAATCAATCCAGAACCTTCTGCGATTCCGATACCTAATAAAGAAACGAGAACCGTTCCCAAAGGTGCAAAACTGGTGAAGTTGGTAACCATTTTACTCAAAATCATGTTCAACCCTTCCTTGGAAACCAAGTTTACGGTAGAAATCGTTTCCCCCGTTCCAGGATGCGTTACCGTTAAGTTAAACCAACTCGCAACCCAAGAAGCAAGAACAACCAACAACGCAAACCCTGCAAACAGCGTTGCGGGATGCGGAAGCAAGTTACCTATTCGTTCAACTGAACCTAAAAATCGATCTACTAAACTCTTTTTCCCATTTTTTGCCATTGTATTTTACTTCAAATTGGTGCTTTTAACTTTTAGCAAACAAAGATACTCAAATGAATAAGTCTACCAAATTGAAAGACAAAGCACCGTATTTAACACAAAAAAGCCGATGCAGAAAATCTACACCGGCTTTAAACTTTGTTTTTAAACGATATTTATTTCGTCAACAACATTTCTCTTAATTTTGGTAATGGCCATAATTCATCGTCTACCAAATACTCTAATTTATCTGCGTGGTAGCGAATTTCATCAAAATAACATTTTACGTCATCGCAATAAGCGACGGCTTTTTCTTCAGCATCTTCCAATTTATTGGCTTTCTTTCTAGCTTCCAACATCTCATCGCATAAGTGCTTCATTTTGTTTAAATGCATTGAGATTTTGATAATCAGTTCGCGTTGAGCAGAAGAAGCTTCTTTTCCATCTTCACCCAAAATTTCAAGTAAACCTTTTACATTGGTAATTAATTTGTTCTGATAATTAATAACCGCTGGAATGATGTGGTTTTGTGTCAAATCACCAATCAGGCGAGATTCAATTTGCAATTTATAAACGTAATTTTCAAATTCAATTTCCTTACGTGCTTCGATTTCTCTTTTTGTCAGAACGTTTAATTCTTCAAACATAGAAATTACTCTTGGGTCATCCCAAATATCTAAAGAACGAGGTGTGTCTTTGAAATTATTCAATCCGCGTTTTTTCGCTTCTTGAACCCATTCTTCGCCATACCCATTTCCTTCAAAACGAATTTTCTTAGATTCTTTGATCATCAATTGCAATTCTTTCAAAATGGCTTCGTCTTTCGAATCTCCTTTTTTAATTCTTTCGTCAACCGTAAGCTTAAAATCTTTCAATCGCTTGGCCATGATGGTATTCATCACAATCATCGGTTTGGCACAATTTGCCGTAGAACCTACCGCTCTAAACTCAAACTTGTTTCCAGTAAATGCCAAAGGTGAAGTTCGATTTCTATCGGTATTGTCCATGATGATTTGCGGAATTTTTCCAATATTCAATTTAAGTTCTGTTTTGTCTTCTGGACTCATTTTTCCATCTTTCACATTCAACTCGATGTCATCCAAAACACTGGTTAAATAACTTCCAATGAACGCAGAAATGATTGCCGGTGGCGCTTCGTTTGCTCCTAAACGGTGATCGTTATTCGCAGAGGCGATGCATGCTCTCAATAAATCCGCATTGTCGTGAACCGCTTTGATGGTGTTGACGAAGAATGTCAAGAATTGCAAATTGGTTTTTGGGTTTTTTCCCGGTGCCAATAAATTTACCCCTGTATTGGTTGATAACGACCAGTTGTTGTGTTTTCCTGATCCGTTCATTCCTGCGAATGGTTTTTCGTGAAGTAAAACTTTGAAGTTGTGTTTCAAAGCAATCTTTTCCATCAAATCCATCAACAACAAATTGTGGTCGTTTGCCAAATTACATTCTTCAAAAATCGGCGCACATTCGAACTGATTTGGTGCAACTTCATTGTGTCTGGTCGTAACTGGAATTCCCAAACGGATGGCTTTCATTTCAAAATCGCGCATAAATTCCGTAACTCTTTCTGGAATAGAACCGAAATAGTGATCCTCCAACTGTTGTCCTTTTGCTGGCGCTTGCCCAAAAAGTGCTCTTCCCGTCATCATGATATCAGGTCGCGCATTGAACATGGCTTTGTCAATCAAAAAGTATTCTTGTTCCCAACCTAAGGTTGCGGTTACTTTGGTAACATTTTTATCAAAATACTGACAAACATCAACCGCAGCGGTATCTAGCGCATTCAAGGCTTTGATTAATGGCATTTTAAAATCCAGCGATTCGCCCGTATAAGAAACAAAGATGGTTGGAATACATAAGGTACGACCAATTACAAAAGCTGGAGAAGAAGGATCCCAAGCAGAATAACCTCTTGCTTCAAATGTATTTCGAATTCCACCATTGGGGAAAGAAGAAGCATCTGGTTCTTGTTGTACTAATAAGTCTCCGTCAAAACGTTCGATCGCTCTTCCTGGACCAACTGGTTTGAAAAAAGCATCGTGTTTTTCAGCTGTACTTCCATTCAAAGGTTGAAACCAATGCGTGTAGTGGGTTGCTCCTTTGGTAATTGCCCAGTCTTTCATCGATGAAGCAACTTGATCCGCGATGGATCGATCCAAAGATGTTCCACTTTGAATGGCAGCCATCATCATTTTGTAAGCGCCATCTGGTAAATATTCCCGCATTACTTCTGCGTGAAAAACGTGCTCACCAAAAAACTCGGAGATGTTAGAATCGTATTTTACATGTTGAGGTTCCCGCTGCAGAACCTGTTGAAACGCATTTTTTCGAATTGAAGCCATATAATTTAATCTAAATTTGGGTGTAAAATTAAATTATTAATAAATATAAATTTTAAAAAAAGTTTGTTTTTTTTAATATACCCCTATTTTTTTAGGGGTCAAATCAATTTAAACAACAAAAAAACAAAGAAAAACACTAAAAACTACAAGTTAAACTCAATAAAAGTGTAAAATAAAACAAAATCATCTTAATTCTATTCGTCTCGCTTTTGTCTCACCTAATTTGGATACAATTCTATCCAATTAGGCTACTTTTGAACAAAAAAATAATCCAATGAAAAACATTTTACAATTTTTAGTACTCTTTATTATCGTTTCAAGTACTGGATATGCAGCTCCTGGAGACACCACTTGGGTAACCGTATTTGAAAATAGAAAAATTCAAGCTTACGGTAACATCGACACCATCGCAATTCTTCCTTCAGCAGGAACGGAATATCGAAAAATAAGAATGCACTATATATTAGGTCGATACAATTGTCCAGGAAGTGAGCAATACTGTGGCGATTGGGATTACGGAACTTCTGTATATGCCATGCCAGCTGGCGCTGATACCGTAAAATTGGGACGTGTTATTACGCCTTATTCAGGTAACTGGAATGTAAACCGTAAACATGATTATGTAGTTGATGTGACCGATTATTCGTCCATTTTACAAGGCAATCTAGGGATGCGCTATGTATATGAAGGATACAGTTGGGGATTTACGATTACTTTAAAAATAGAATACATCGAAGGAACGCCAGCGCAAAAAGCCTTGGAAGTGAAAAATATTTACGACGGATATTATGCCTACGGAAAAATCACCGATCCTATTGAGAATAAACTAATTGCAAAAAATTTCACGTATCATACACCCGCAGTTTCAGCTGCCATTAAGAACATCATTTCAGGTCACGGATCGGATGCAACGGGTTGCGGAGAATTTTGCAGTAAATACTACCAACAAAGAATCAATGGTTCTTTACTAGCACAAAAACAATTGTGGAAAAGTGATTGTGGTTTTAACAACGTTTATCCTCAAAATGGAACTTGGATTTATGACCGAGCAAACTGGTGTCCTGGAGAAGAAGTATATCCTTTTTATCACGATTTGAGAACAGTCACCACAGCAGGAACGCCGTTTTCAGCTGACATCGATTTTGAGCCTTACACCTCTCCAAATCCAACCAATGCAGGCGGATATAACATTGCTTCACAATTGATAACTTACGGCCCCATCAATCATTCATTAGATGCTTCGATTGAAGATGTCATCTCACCAAACAGCGACCCCAATTATGCCCGTTCCAATGGAATTTGCAACAACCCCGTTATCAAAATTAAAAATGTTGGTTCTTCCCCACTCACTTCCTTGAAAATTCAATATCACTTGGAAGGTGGTCCTGTAGCAACCTATGATTGGACAGGGAATTTAGCGTTCAATCAAGAGCAAATCGTGGATTTGGGCAATCATCCTGCTGTGTTTGCTGGAAACCAATCCAATCAATTTATTGTAAAATTGGTTGGTGTCAACGGGCAAACTGCGGATGAAAATGCATGGAACGATACATACAGAACTTCATTTGTTCATGTAAAACATTATCCATCTCAATTCCGAATTAGGTTCAAAGCCAATAAATCATTTAGCAATAACAACTATCCCAACAACGAGACCAACTGGAAAATCTTAGATGCATCTGGAACGGTAGTCGCCAGTAGAACAAACAACACCAACGAAGTAACTTATATCGACACCGTTGATTTAGCTCCAGGATGTTATTCATTTGTGATGGATGACGAAGGTTGTGATGGTTTTGCTTGGTGGGCAAATGCTGCTGACGGAAACGGAATGCTTCAGTTTGTTAGAATGGAGAATTTTGGTGTTTTAAAATCTTTCAGTGGAGATTTTGGATGCCAATTAACGGAGAACTTTACGGTTGGATATGTCTTAGACGTCAATGACCTCAATCAATCCGAAAAACAAATTGGCATCTATCCAAATCCAGCTTCTTCTCAGATTTCAGTGTTGTTTTCTACCCCAACTGATCAAATGAAATACCGCATCGTTGATATTACCGGAAAAACAATTGAGCAAGAAGAGGTTCACTTAAACAATTCTTCAGAACATTTGATTGACACCATCCATTTGAAAAATGGAATTTACTACCTGTGGTGTGAACTTTCCAACAACCAACAAGTAGCTGAAAAATTTGTTATTCAAAAATAAATTTGTTTTAGTCTGTTAGTTTAAATACAAGGAGTTGTTTGATTACAGCTCCTTTTTTTTTGCGACATTGTTTGATTCCTGAAAATGAGTGGCTATTCAATCAGGTTTACGGTTAACCTGAGTTCGATTATTCCATTGAATTTATAACACTGATTATCACATCAAGAATCTATCTAAAAGATAAGAATTAGAAAGAGATTTGCAAGGAAGGATTATCTTTGCAAGGAAGAAAACGTTTTCATCAAATGAATTTAAAAGCAGGAACATTGAATAAAAAATTAAAATTGTGGGAGCTTGAGCGGGTTTCTGAAGAAGCATTTAAAGCCCAAAAGAAATTTCCAATTTCAGTCATTTTAAATGACATTCGCAGTTTGAATAACATTGGTTCGTTTTTCCGCACCGCGGATGCATTCAACGTTGAAAAGATTTATTTGTGTGGAATCACTGCAGTTCCTCCACACCGCGACATTCACAAAACCGCTTTGGGTGCGACAGAAAGTGTGGAATGGGAACACCGAGAGTCCATTATGGAATTGGTTTCAGAACTCAAAGCGAACCAAGTTTTGATAGCGACGATCGAACAAACCGAGGAAACTACTTTTTTACAACACGTAGATCAACTGCCGAATCTCCCCATTGCTTTGGTGTTTGGTAACGAAGTGGACGGCGTAGATCAAGAAGTAATTGACGCAAGTGATTACATCATCGAAATCCCTCAATTTGGAACCAAACACAGTTTAAACGTTTCCGTTTGTGCAGGCGTTGTCCTTTGGGAATTTACGAAAAAGATGATGGCGAAGTAATTTAGGTACAATGATGCGCCCCCGTAGGAGTCGAATCTTTGTAGCCCTGATAGATATCAATCAATAACAAGCCTCCATCGGGGCGAAACATGAATGCAAATTTTCGAGTTAATCTATTCATCAATATACCTATATTTGCAAAAAAAATCATACCACATGGCAACAGACATTATCGTAGTGATCATAGATCGAGAAGGCGAGCGACACGAACTAATTGCTCCGACAGACATGAATATGAACGTCATGGAAGTTTGTAAATCTTACAATTTACCCGTTTTAGGCGAATGTGGTGGAATGGCGATGTGTGCCACTTGTCAGTGTTATTTAGAATCCGACACACCTTTGGATGAGCAGTCAGACATGGAATTAGACATGCTGGATCAAGCGTTTTTTGTAAAAGACAATTCCCGTTTGGGTTGTCAAATTCCAATTACAGATGAAATTGATGGAATTGTATTGCGCTTAGCGCCAGAAGCTTGAAAGAAAATTACTTTAAGTTATCAGGGATGATACAAACTGGAATCGGTTCGATTTTGTGTAAATTGATGCGGTGTAATTTTTTGTAAATTCCCAAAACGTCTTTTTGTCTTGGATTTAACAAAGCTTCATCACCTTTAAATTCCATTGCCCATTCCAATTCTGGATACGAGGCACCGATTTGGTCTTCATCGCTTCTGCCATCTTCCCACAACCCGTCTGTAGGTTGGGCTTGTTGGATAGAATCAACCACCTGTAATTCTTTGGCAAGCATGAAAATATCTGTTTTTCGCAAATCCGCAATTGGACTTAAATCAACACCGCCATCGCCATATTTGGTAAAAAATCCAATTCCAAAATCTTCAATTTTATTCCCCGTCCCAGCAACTAATAATCCATTGGCTTGACCAATGGCATACAAGGTCAACATGCGAAGCCTGGATCTTGAATTTGCCATTGCCAAATGATTGTCCGCGATTTCTTGGGGAAACGTTTGCTCGATACTTTCAAAACTGGAGGTCAAATCAATTTTCATGGATTTGACGTTTGGAAAACGATTTTCTAAATCTTTGGTTTGTTCAATCGCTCGGGCATATTCAGCGTTGGTTTGTCGAATCGGCATGTTCAAAACGATCACGTCCAAACCTGTTTTTGCACAGAGAATTGAGGTCACTGCAGAATCAATTCCACCAGAAATCCCCACAATGAAACCATTGAGTTTAGCTTGTTTGCAATAACCTGAAAGCCAATCAACAATGTGATTGGCTATGAGAGAATAATTCAAAATTTGAAAGCTTAAAATAAAATCGAAACCTTCAACATCAATTGAGATTGAGTTGCGGCATTGGAGATGTATTTATCAGTTCCACTTCCGTTTATTAATCCGGAAGTAAAAAGACTTGATCTATCTTCTTTTGGGGAATAATACAAGGGGGTGAAACCATAGTAGTAACCGATTTCAGCTACCAAGCAAGTTGACCCAGAAAAATTCCATTCAGCACCACCAGCCAAACCAACAGCACCTTTGTAAAACAACATTTCATTTTTGCGTTTCATCCCTTTGTTCGTAGCTTCAATTGGCAATCCACTACTCCAATCCATTCCTTTGTCTGTGCTTTTAGAAGATAAGAGGAAACTGTGTCTCAACCCAAATTTTCCAAAATATCTGAAATATCCGATGTAGTTCGTTCTGAAAAGAATCATGGTCGGAACAGAAACATACGTTGCATTTTGCTTTCTTTCAGCAAGTTGGAAAACAGGATTAGTAGCTGTTGCATCCTTTTTTCTGAGAATTTCAGTATCGTTGTATTGATAGAAAATGGGGCCGTCAGAACCGTTTGCCTTGTATTTCATCGCAGAGAAATCAAACTCAACTCCCGTATTTAAACCAATGTTGTCGTTAAAACTAAAATTAACATTGGCACCAATGGTTAAATCAGATCCAACTCCGTTGGATTGAAAAAACTTCGTTCCCATTTTTTGGAAATTCATTCCAGCGCCAACCACCAAACCTGCTTGTACTTTTTTGTCAGCAGCATCTTGTGCTTGAGTGATCACTGCGAAGCCAAGAGCAATGGCTGATAGTAATATTTTTTTCATGTATCTATGTTTTCTTATTTGATCTGTTTACCGATTGTCAAAGTTAGCACGCTCGCTTTCGTTTCAACGATTATGATTACTTTTGAGGACAAATTTAAAGAAATTTATGAAACCAAACTATTTTATCATTTTTATCCTTGGTTTAGTAATCACTTTTTCTTGTACCCACAATCCATTGGATGTGAATACAGAAAAGGTAAGTGTGGATTTGAAATTCATAAATTTAGATTCTATTTTTGTGCATTCCAACGAACAAAAATTAACGACAGACATTCTCACTTCAGGCATACTGGAAGATGAAATTTTAGCTTATGAACTTGGGCAGTGCTTGGGAGTTGGCCCCTTATCAGATTCTGGAACAGTTCAACGCATCAAGGTTTTTGTTAACGACCCTTATGTTGAGCGTGTTGAGCGTCGAATTGCGGAGAAGTTTGCAAACTTATCGGAACGAAAAAACAAAATTCACGATGGTTTCAAACACCTGAAATACCATTTTCCTCAAGGAAATTATCCTAAAAACATCGTCTTTCTGAATTCTCACTTTGCAAGCAATGTATTTTGCACCGAACACGAAATTGGGGTGAGTTTGGAAAGATATTTAGGTGCTGAAACGGATGTAATCAAGGAACTTCCAGATCCAATTTTCCAGTGGATTAAAGATAAAATGGACGCTCAATATTTAGAGCGAGACGTTTTAACTGCTTGGATAATGACTCATTATATTCCAGAGATCAAAGGCAATACAGCAGAACAATTGATCCGTTGGGGAAAAATCATTTACTTAACAGAAGCTGCTTTTCCAAAAGTGGATAAGCACATCATCTTGCGTTATTC
Source organism: uncultured Chryseobacterium sp. (assembly GCA_964488745.1). Taxonomy (GTDB): domain Bacteria; phylum Bacteroidota; class Bacteroidia; order Flavobacteriales_D; family Crocinitomicaceae; genus JAQVCM01. The sequence continues at coordinate 26,609 of CAZAVP010000018.1, forward strand.
GGCGGAAGATTACAAATGGGCGGAAGACAATGAATATGCTTTTTGGAATTATCTAGTGAAAGAGAAAATGCTTTTTTCGTCGAACGAGCGAGATCAAATGAACTTTTTGAATGACGCTCCCTTCACCGTGGGTTTACCAGAAAAAGGCCCCGATCGTTTGGGGCAATTCATCGGTTGGAAAATGGTGAAATCATTCCTAAAAGTAAATCCAAAAATGAGTTTGGCAGAGATGCTTGAAGTGCCATACAATCAAATATTACAAGAATACGAAATAAAATAATGAATTATGAGTGCAGATTTGAAAGAACGGAACATCATCAAAACATCTGAAATTAAAATCAATGTGGGAATGAACGAAAACAATGTGCCAATGCGAATGCTTTGGAGTGCTTCTGATGGCGGTGTTGAAAACCAAGAAGCAAGAGCCTTGTTGTTGTCTATTTGGGATCCAAAAGAAAAGAGTACCTTAAAAGTTGATTTATGGACGGATGAAATGTCCATCGAAGAAATGAAACAATTTTTTCACCAAACCTTATTGACCCTGTCTGATACCTTTGAAAAAGCAACCGGTGAAACGAAAATTGTAGAAGATTTACGCGATTATTGCATGCATTTTGCAACCAAAATGGAGATTTTACCAGAATAAACCGGAAAAATAGCGCCGTAATCCAACACGATCCAAAAGGATTTTCTAATTGCAGAAGATCCTTTTTTGTTTCTTTAATTGGCTTCTATAGGAAAATACAAATAGATTTTAAGCCCTTTGGGACTGTTGTTATGGGCTTCAATCCAGCCGTGATGATTCAACATGATCCGCTTGCTAAAACTCAAGCCCATTCCTGTTTTTGAAACAATGGAAGTGTGATCTGGTATTTTTTGAAACAATTCGAAAATCTTTTCATGCAATTCAGGTGGAACCCCAACCCCATTGTCAGCAATGCAAATGACATGAAATCCATCTAAAATGTTCGGCAATTGATTCTTGATTATCCTTGTAAAAGGAATTTCGCTAATTTCAATTGTCAAGTCCTTTTGCTGCTGATTGAACGTGATGCAATTTTCAATTAAGTTAGCCAGCAAACGCTTTATTTGTTCTTTGTCAGCGTTGATTGTTGGCAGTTTCCGAATTTGAAAAGTTGCTTGATGTTCCAAATTCTCATGGGCAATTAAATCCGTTACAAATGGCGTAAGTGAAACTGGTGTCTTCTCAATCGGACGATTTAAAATGGCATAGTAATCAATGATGTGTTTGTTGGTTTGTTGCTGTTGTGCAAAAATACGTTTGATTTTGACAAGATTTTCTTCAACTGTTGGCATGGAAAAATCTCCTTCATGTTCTAATTTGTCAATGATGATTTGTATTTTCCGAGTTGGCTCTTGCAAATTATGAGAACTAGCATAAGAAAGACGAATGATTTCCTGATTTAAACTCTCTAGTTGGTAAATGTTTGCACTTAATTTCTTCTGGTATTTTAGGATCTTATTGAAAAAATTGATGATTACGATGGCTCCAATAAAACAGAGTAAAAATGCCAAGCAAAGAATTGCATAACTCGTAATTCTACTTGATTCGTAAGAGTTTTTTCGCTTTAAATCGTGGTCATTGAGAAGAAGAACTTCATCTTCCTTTAATTTTTCCATGGACAATTTAATTTTATCCATATAATACTTGGATTTAGATAATCCTGTGGAAAATTCGGAAGCGCTTTTGTGATGTGAAAGGTTATTCAAGAGCAAGGTATTGCTAACCTGAATTAACGCTTTTAGCGTGTCCAAGTGTTTCTGCTGTTCTTTGCTGGTTCGGGTTAAAGAATCTAATTTGTAAAATATTTTGTCGGTGTGTTTGTAAGAATGAATGAAGGGTTGGAGAAAGGAAGAGTCACGCGTAATTAAATAGCCTCTCTGACCAGTCTCAGCATTTAGTAAATTTTCTTTTAATTTGCCGATTTGAAGGATAATCCGATAAGAGTGATCTATCCGATTGCGGTAATCAGATAAGGTATTTAACTTATTGAGATAAAAAAACGCAATTCCAAGTAAGGTGAAGAGAGATAATATAAATCCCGAATAAATGAAAATGCGTTGTTTATTCATACATTTTTTAATGAGGTTATGAAAATTATGAAAAGATAACATATAAAGATACATTATAAAAATTCAGTCATCCAAAAAAATCACAATAAAGTTTAAAAAAAGTTATTCTCCCAGCCAAATTCCATATTTTAGTAATTTACAAAAATGAGTTCTTGCGTTTTTTCAAATCAAAAGAAACAACATCATGCATTCATTGAGCACATCAAAACAGACATCATTTACAAACAAAAAGTTACTTTAAACGAATTTACAGACATCATTTAAGTACATACTTAGGGTGATTAATAAGAATACGAAAACACAATGGAATATTTAAAGCAAGCTACCACTTTTAATTTAGATACTTTTTTTCCCAGAATGGAGGAATCACTTAAATGTGGTTTTTTTGTGTTAGAAGTTGAACAAATGAAGTGTACGTGGAGCAGAGGCGCTCATGAAATATTTGGTACAAACGCAGATACTTCTAAATTATCTTTTGAATATTTATATCCATACATGGACAAAGATGAAGTAGATGCAGTTGTGAAGAAAATCAAGAAAGGAGTCAAAGGGCATAACAAATTTCAAATTGAATTTTGTTTTCTAAAATCCATTAAAAAATTCAAAAGAATTCGGGTGGAGTTTTCGCCTTACACAGAGGAATCTACAGGGCAGAAAGGTTTCCAAGGTTTGATTTTGGACATAACTGAGACATACAAGGCCGAAAAGAAACTCGAACTGCAAATTACCAAATTGGATAAATCAAACCAAAGTTTGCAAGAGTTCACCTACGTTTCTTCTCATGACTTACAAGAGCCTTTGCGTAAAATTTCCACTTTTTCGGAAAGACTTTTCTCAAAATACCAAGATGTTTTGGACGAAGAAGGACTGCGGTATATTGAACGAATAGAGACCTCTTGTCAAAGCATGCGTAAACTCTTAGATGATTTACTTGATTTTTCAAAACTTTCCAATCACACGACGTTCCCAGAAAAAATTGACTTGAGCAAACTGATGAATGCGGTTATTTCTGACCTTGAAATCCCTATTAAAGAAAACCATGTGCGGGTGGACGTGGATGTGAATTTTTCAATGATCGGTTATTTTACGCAATTGAGGCAATTATTTACCAATTTAATTCAAAATTCGATTAAATTTAGGAAGCTGGATCGAAGCCCCATTATTCGGATTTCAGCTGCATTGGCAAACAAGGAAGAAATTAAAAAACACAAGTTAAAACCGAGTAAATCGTATATCAAAATCGAATTTGAAGACAATGGAATTGGTTTTGAGAAAGAATACAGCGATAAAATTTTCAACGTTTTTCAACGTTTGAATGCGAAAGCAGAATACAAGGGATCGGGAATCGGTCTTTCCATTTGCCGAAAAATTGTAGAAAATCACAAAGGATGCATCTTTGCGGAAGGAATCTTAAATGAAGGTGCAAAATTTACGGTACTTATTCCTGAAAAATTAAATTAACTATGTTGGCTCCATTGAAAGTACTTATCATTGATGACGATGAAGACGATTATTTCATCACATCTCAGTTGTTAAAGGAGGTTAAAGCATTCCCGATGGAAATTTCTTGGTGCTATAAAATCCAAGAAGCAGAAGAAAAACTAAAAAGTAATTGGTATGATTTTTACTTTTTAGATTACAGACTGGGTGCTTTAACAGGTTTAGAATTACTCAAACAAGCGATTGCTGGAGGTTGTTATAAACCAATTGTTTTGTTGACAGGGAAAGGAAATTTCGAGATAGATCGAATGGCAATTGAAACGGGAGCTTATGATTACTTAGTGAAAGGAGACATCAATGCCGAGAAATTAGAACGAAGTGTTCGCTATGCAACAGAACGGTATAAAAGTTTCAAAGATGTTTTGGACAAAGAGCGAAAGTATCGTTTGATTTTTGAAAATTCAATTAACGTCGTGTTCACATGTGATACGAATCTCACTTTTCTAGAATGCAACAAAGCTTCCATGTTTTTCTTAGATTTTACACCCAGCGAATTAAAAAACACCAATTTACTAAGCCTGATAGCTGAAAATCAAGTACAGGAAATTAAAAATGCAGTTGATAAAAAACAAATGGTCTCCGATTTGAGTGTGCGATTCGTGACTAAAAATCAAGAAATTAAGACAGGACTTTTATCACTCAGCTACTTTGAAAATGGAGATATGCCAGCTTATTGGCAAGGAATTATTTTTGACGAGACGCTTCGTCTTAAAGCGGAAGAAGCTAAAATTCAAACGGAGAAAATGGAAGCAACCTACCGTTTGATGAATACCTTAACCCATGAAATTAGAAATCCTTTAACGAACATCATGCTTGCTGTAGATGGAATCGTAGATGAAGGAGTGAATGCGTATCAGAAAGGGTATGCTGAGATTGCAAAACGAAGCTCGGGGAGAATCAATGAAATTATCACTGATTTATTAAATTCTTCTCGAAAAATAGAATTGAAGTTCGAAACCATCGACTTGAAAGAGGTTTTAAAGGAAGTTGTTCAAATTGCAAAAGACAGCTGTGAGCTAAACAAAGTGGAAATTCAAGTAGAAGTTTGCGATCAAACAATTCGAAAATTCATCGATAGAGACAAATTAAAAATTGCTTTTTTAAACCTGATATTCAATGCCATTGAAGCAAATGACAAACCGAAAGGCTTGATCAAAATTTCACTCGACACACGAGAAAGCACGGTGGAGTTAACTATTCAAGATTTTGGTTCGGGAATCAGTGAAGATGATCTGAAAAAATTGTTTGAACCTTATTTCACCAGAAAAGCAAAGGGAATGGGTTTGGGTTTGGTTTCCACACTCAACATCATCAAAGCACATCAGGCGAAAATAGAAGTAGAATCGGTACTTGGTCAGGGAACCATTTTTAAAATAATTTTTGCGGAATAGTTTCTTTTAGAAAATTTGTTTAAGAATTGTAGAAACTGAATCCCCACTTTAAAATCAACTCAAATCCTGTACATAGAACCAATCAGGTCAATTGCAAAATTGGACTGGGTCTCCATTTTTATTGAATAAAATTACCGGCAAATTTTTCAACTTCATACACTTTTCCATCGTATGAAATTGTTTTGATTTCATTGGAGATCAAAAAACGTAAGATTATTCCGTTTGCCTTGTCTGCAATGGTTTGAATTTTTGCAATTCGTGTTTTTGAATCGTATTTTACTGTAAAATAACTGGTGTAATAATTTGCCGTTTGATTTATTTTTTCAATACTTGTACCTTCTGGCATCTGAAAATTAAATTCTCCTTTTATCTTATTGGCGACAAAATCAGACTCCTTAACAAAAGCCGTTGTTTCCGGGGTGGACTGCGCAAATGTAAGGTTACAGATAAGCGATAAAATTGCGATGGTTACTATTTTTTTCATTTTATTGAGGTTATTTTTCGGATTAATAAGACGGGTAAAATTACAAAAAGGTTGTCAGTTTATAATTTATTCTAATTTTTTGGATTTATAAAAATAGCTATAATTTTGTCAACATGTATGAAAATGGAAATTTAAAATCTTTTTACCTCGAAAATCAGTTGGAAGCAGGATGTGATGAAGCTGGACGAGGTTGTCTTGTTGGTCCCGTAGTGGCAGCGTCTGTGATTTTGCCTGCTGATTTTAAGCATGAATGGCTCAATGACTCGAAGCAGCTTACGGAAAAAAGAAGAGCGCTTTTAAGACCAATCATCGAAAAAGAGGCCATTTCTTGGTCAGTTGCTTTTGTTGATCACCACAAAGTAGATGAAATAAACATCTTGAATGCAAGTATTTTAGCCATGCACCAAGCAGTTGATCAACTCCCTATTCAGCCTGATTTTTTGCTGATTGATGGCAATCGTTTTCATCCGCATCTCATTCCGCATGAGTGCTTTGTAAAAGGAGATTCCAAGTTTAAATCCATTGCCGCCGCATCGATCTTAGCCAAAACACATCGGGATGATTTTATGCTTCAAATTCACGAACACTATCCACATTATGAATGGGATAAAAACAAAGGTTATGCAACTAAAAGGCATCGGTTGTCTATTCAATTGTTTGGAGAGTCTCCTTTTCAACGCGCTACTTTTAAGGTGAAAAACGAATAATGTTTTCGCCTTTAGAACTGCCTTAAGAAAAACACCTTGAGCTTGTTTGAAAAATTTGCGTAAACAGTAAGCGTTGAATTTCGCACATCCTTTTTAAGCGATTAAATTCAAATAACAAGCGGGTTGAAATAAGATGAAAACTTCCAATTCTAAACATTTTACTGTTGATTATTATCAGCAAAGTTGCTCTCAACCATGGTTGATTCCCTTAACTTTACTATTTGATTAAGATGTTGAAAATATGTTGAACCGAATAGTGTTAACGATCGTGGTTGTTTTGTCCATCGGATGGATAGCTTTTGTAAGTTATGATTTGTTGGATAAGAGAGATCGCATATCGCCTGAACTTATTTTTGGAAGTCAAGATGGAGAAATTTTGATTATCAACCGAGCGCCAGAAGTGGATTTGAATGAAATTTCCATGTCGTTTGAACCTCAAACACAGGCTTTTTTGAATCTGATTTTGAATAACCCCGTTTCAACCGAACGCATTTACGTTTCCCAAAAGCGAAAGGTCATTTTGATAGAAACACCCATGCTTTGGAATCGGGCAAAAATAACAGCTTATTTCCAAGCGAAAGAGATCCGTACTCAATTTACCAACAAACATACTTTCAAACTGAACAATGGATTTTCTGGGAGGTTCCAGCGCAATTTCATCTTGCTTCATACCGAAGATTATCGACCCGTTCAGGAGGAATTAAAATGGCCGTTTTGGGATAAAAAATCGACCGCAAGTCGAATTGTTTTCTCGAATCCTATGCTCACTACCGATATTTATTTCAAACCAGATGGAACCATTGCTTATCAATCAAAATACAACAAGGCTTCTGAAAGTAGAAAAATAGACGATCAAGAGTTATTTGCTGAGGTGTTACCAAATCAAACAGCTGAATATCATTTTTACGAACGTAATTTTGCCCTTCAAGCAGGTGTTTATACGAAAGAAAGTCCTTTGTATAAATGGACTGAAACTGGTTTTGTTACGTTTACCTTTGAGGGGCAAACGTGTATCATTTCGGATTTTGGGAACAACCGCGATCCTTTTTTAGAATTGAATGAAATTCAAAGCGACACCCTTGAATATACTCCGAAATCCAAAATAAAGAACATTCAATTGACGGTTCATTTTCCAAGTAACCTTCAAAAAGGATTTTACATGATGTACATTGCTGATAAAGTGGTGATAAGCGAAAGCAAAGAATTGTGTGAAAAAATAGTAGCAGGTCATCAACTGGGGAAAACCCTTGCTTTAACGCAAGCAGCCAAAGGAATGATCTACGACCAATTGCCTCGAAATGTTTCAGAACGATTTGTCACTTCACAGGCGTCATATACCAATTCTGTTTACAAACACATTTTGGTGAAAACGCAAATTGTGAAACGCAAAACCGGCGAAGTCATTCCTCAAAAATCCACCATTGCTGAAAACTCCAATTGGACACAAGGAGTTGACGGGAAAGTTGAGTTTGTTTTAGGACGAAAGTCTCAACAAGTTATTTGGACATCTACCAACAAAGTTTTTTCCATTTTGGATAAAAAGAAATTGTGGGAAATGGACATTGACGGAAAATTGATGAGTGAACCTCAATGGATTGATTTACAAGATAACGGCAACAAACAAATTTTGTTCAATACAGCGAGTAGCATTTACCTGATTCAAGCAAATGGAGAAATGTACCAGAATTTTCCAATCCAAATTGGAAGTTTAGCCACAAATCCAGTTACTTATTTCCGTTGGAAAGGAGTCGGTAGTTTTGTTGTGATGAACGAAAAAAATCAATTGTTGCAATTTGATAACCATGGAAGAGAATTAAAAGTAATCAACACAACTGCTGGGAATACAACTTTACCCATCGCTGTTTTTGGACAAAATGGGAATCTCATTGCCACCATCAATGGCTCTGATAAAACCCAAACCATGAACTTGGAAAGACATCGTTTTTTAAAAAATCACGCGTTAATTGCTCCAAAAAATGTACAAGTCAAAACGAAAAATGGTCCGGCATATTATTCTTTTAAAAACAATGTACTGCAACGACAAGATTACACAGGGGCTGCAATTACTTTAGGAACTTATCAAGACGCCAAAGACCTTAAACTGATAGAAGGGACAGATTTTCTATACATTGCTTTTAGCGCATATCATAAAATTCATGTTTTAAATCAAGAAGGCATCAAAATGTTTCAAATAGACATTCCTTTCCGCGAATTAGCCGCTTATGACGTAATTACTTTGCGCAATGGAAAAACCTACATCGCCATGATTGACGGTCTTGAAAACAACATCTATCTTTTTGATTCAAAAGGAAATTCGTTGTTAGCCAAACCCCTGGAAGGTAAAGATGAAGTGAATCTTTCAGAAAAGGGTACCAATAACTTGGTGATCACTACTTCTGGAAATGGTTTTGTAGTCCAGTATTTCAACGTGTTGAACAAATAAAGATTTGAAACTTTCACCCCGAAAGAAATCCTTTTTACTTTCGGAATTCGCAAATAATTCATCCATCCAATCCAACCGTGTTGGATGACTCGTTTTTAGCCATTTTTATTTTGAAGTATCACTCGGATTTGGGTAGTTTTTTTTGTGCTAAATGCTTAAAGTCATTTCCGGATGGTTCTTCGAAGATTTCCAAATCAAAGTAGGTCACCGCTGCAATCAAATGGTCAAAGATGTCACTGACGATAGCTTCATAGCCAACCCATTGAACCGTATTGGTGAAGAAATAAAATTCAAAAGGAAGTCCATTGGTTGTGGGAGCCAATTGTCGAACCATTTTTATTTTGTCTTTGTGGACTCCTGGATGATTTTCGATGTACCACGTAGAGTATTTTCGAAACAAACCGGCATTGGTGATGTTTCTACCATTCAAAAGCAAGGTTCGGTCGGCCTTAATCTTGGCATTGTGTAAATCAATTTCGGCTTTCCGGTCGTCGATGTAATTACTGATTCCTTGAATTTTTTTAAAATTTTCCAATTCTGAATCTTGGATGTATCGTATGGATCCTTGTTTGATGATGATGGATCTTTTACACCTACGACCTTCAAATTCCACCATGCCTCGCCAATTTTTGAACGAATCGGAAATTAACGTATGAGTTGGAACGGTGGTAATGGTTTTATCCCAATTTTGCACTTTTACGGTTGTCAGGTTGATGTCAATCACATCTCCATCGGCACCGTACTTGGGCATTTCAATCCAATCGCCAATGCGCACCATGTCGTTAACCGTTACTTGAATACTGGCCACAAACCCCATGATGGTATCTTTGAACATCAGAAGTAACACGGCTGAGGCAGCACCCATGATGCTGAAAAAAGCAACGGGATCTTTTCCTGTCAATTGAGAAAAAACAGCAATTGCTCCAAATAAATAAAGAATAATTTTGATTACCTGTAAATAACTTTCAATCGGACGGTATTTGAATTTTTCATTGGATCTCAGACGATCTCCCAGTGCGTTAGAAACAGACATCAGGATGTTGATAATCATGAATACAATGTAAATATCCAAAAGCGTTTCTAAGGGTCGAATCAGTCCTGAAAAGTTTTCAAATATAAGCGGAATCGAAAAACTGATAAAGGAAACGGGTGCAATCAAAGCCAAATAATAGGCAAACTTGTTTTCCTTCAAATGCTTTGTGAACGGTCGTTTGCCTTGAGCAAACCAAGTTAAGATTTGTCGGATAACTCTTCGGATAATGAAATGAATGACAACTACAATAGAAGCAGTTACCAGTAACAAGATGATGAGGTTTATATAAACAGCCACCTTTTCGTTCATTCCCCACTGAATTAATAAGTCGTGAGTGTATTTGTTGATGAAATCAGTGGTGTGTTTAACCAAGTATTCTAAATCTCCCATAAAATTTTAATCTTTTTGGTAAGATAATAAAATTGAATAATTCGAGAGCGTTCAAAATGAAAAATTATTCAAAATGGGGCGCACCTTCCCTTTTTTAGTTTTTTTTGTTGCTTTTTGATTCGTTAAACTTTCTCTCATTTATACAAACTCAACGAACAGATTTTAGTATCTTCGCAACACTAAAAATAAGGAAATGTCAATAGAAGTAAAAAATTTAACAAAGTTTTACGGCGAGCAAGCTGCTGTCAATGACATTACTTTTTCTGTTGCAAAAGGAGAAGTGGTTGGTTTTTTAGGTCCCAATGGGGCTGGAAAATCTACGACAATGAAGATGATCACGGGGTTTATTCCCGCAACAGCAGGAGAAATTAAAGTGTGTGGAATCCCAGTAGATATTGATTCGCTGGAAACCAGACGCAAAATTGGTTACCTTCCAGAAAATAACCCTTTGTACTTGGACATGTATGTTCGAGAATATTTACAATTTGTTGGGAAATTGTACCGTGTTCCAAAGCTGAACCAACGGGTAAATGAGATGATTCAAAAAGTGGGTTTGGAAATCGAACAAAACAAGAAAATTGGCATGCTTTCCAAAGGTTATCGCCAACGGGTTGGATTGGCACAAGCCATTATTCACGATCCTGAAGTTTTGATTTTGGACGAACCAACCTCTGGATTAGACCCCAATCAGTTGGTGGAAATTCGAGAATTGATTCGTCAAATTGGAAAATCGAAAACGGTGATGCTTTCCACCCACATCATGCAAGAAGTAGAAGCCATTTGCGATCGGGTCATCATCATCAAATCTGGTAAAATTGTTGCCAACAGCATCACTTCTGAATTGCAATACGAAGAAGACCACCAAGTGGTTTATGTTGAAATTGAAGGTCCTATTTTCAAAGGACAATTCTTAAAAGTTCCAGAAATAAGAAAAGTTGAAAAAGTAGGTGAAACCGGTTGGTTGATTGAATCAAACGGACAAGTAGATTTACGAAAAGTAGTAGCTCAATTTGCACAACAAAATAATTTGCTGATTCTAACGCTTCGAAAAGAAGAAAGATCGTTGGAAGAAGTGTTCAAATCATTAACAAAATAAAATCAATTTAGATTTCATCCGCATCAATCATGTCAAAAAATTTAATCGCAGAACTGCAATGGAGAGGTTTGGTGCAAGACATCATGCCGGGAACGGAAGAGCAATTGTTGAAAGAAATGACCTCCGCATACATTGGATTTGATCCAACCGCTGATTCTTTGCACATTGGAAGTTTAGTTCCCATTATTTTATTGGTTCACCTCGAAAAATTTGGACACAAGCCCTACGCGTTAGTTGGCGGTGCAACCGGAATGATTGGCGATCCTTCAGGCAAATCCGATGAACGCAATTTACTGGATGAAGATGCCTTGACCAAAAATGTGGCTGGAATTAAGCGAGTTTTGAGTCGGTTTTTGAATTTCGATTCAACCGCTGAAAATGCCCCCGTTTTGGTGAATAATTACGACTGGATGAAAGACTTTTCTTTCATCGACTTCGCACGCGATGTGGGAAAAAGAATTACGGTGAATTACATGATGTCGAAAGATTCTGTCAAAAAACGGTTTTCTGGAGATGGTGAGGGAATGTCTTTCACGGAATTTACCTACCAATTGATTCAGGGGTACGATTTTTACCATTTGTACAAAAACCACAACTGCAAGTTGCAAATGGGTGGTTCTGATCAATGGGGAAACATCACGACAGGTACAGAAATAATTCGCAAAATGGGCGGAGAAAACGACAAAGCTTTCGCGATGACATGCCCGTTAATTACCAAAGCGGATGGAAGCAAATTCGGTAAATCTGAAGGTGGAAACATTTGGTTGGATAGCGATAAAACTTCGGTTTACAAATTCTATCAGTTTTGGTTAAACACCGCCGATGAAGATGCCGAGAAATACATCAAAATCTTCACTTTCTTAGATCAGAAAACAATTCAAGAACTCATTGCTAAACACCAAGAAGCGCCACATTTGCGGTTGCTTCAAAAAAAATTGACAGAAGAAATCACCACTTTTGTTCATTCCAAAGAAGAGCTGGATAAAGCAGTTCAAGCTTCTGCGATTTTGTTCGGTAAATCGACTTCATCTGAGTTGAAAAACTTGAGCAATCAACAATTTTTAGATGTTTTTGAAGGTGTGGAACAAGCAACAGTTACCAAATCAGAAGTTGACGCAGGTTTGAGTATTGTGGATGCACTCGCAAGCAAGACAGGATTCTTATCCTCCAACGGAGAAGCAAAACGCGAACTAAAAGCGAATGCCATCAGCGTAAACAAAGAGAAAGTAACAGAAACATTTCAAATTACACCGGTTGATTTAATCAACGATCGTTTTGTTTTAATCGGAAAAGGAAAGAAAACCAATTATATTTTGGTGGTGGAATAATCAATTTCCACACTTATTTCGACGATTTTGTTCGTTACACTTACAATTTGATATTTTCGATGAGCTGTGCCAGTAGCCTTGTTGAATACGATGCTTGGTCAGTGCTAACACAAGACCTTTTCCTGAAAGGATAAAACCACTCACCCAATCAAAGCGCTGAAAGGGTGTAATGTTTAATGCCGTACTTCGTTAAAGGTTTCCTTCCACCTCAACACGCTCACATGCAATCACCGTTAGGGTTAAGCGTATCTTTCCATAATCAATCTCACCATTCAACGCTTCAAAAATGGGTTTTAGTGCCTCGATTTTTTCCATGTTTTGAGTTACTTCGCGAATGCGTCTCACTTCTGCTTGAGAAACATATTGGTAAAGATCAATGGGGTATCCATCTGAGAATAATTTCGCCAAGTGGGAATAAATCGTGGTAATTTGCATGTTCCGCTGTTGTGCAATCTCTGCTAAGGAATGATTTTGTTTGAGTAATACCAACGTCTCTTCGTAAGTCGATCGTTTAGGCCTATTTTCTTCCAAATGATTTTTGATGACATCCATGAATTCAAAACCATAACTTTCCAACTTTTGATTTCCAACTCCAGAAATGGCTAAAAAATCAGAAGCTGTTTTAGGTAATTCCAAGGTCATTTCATGCAAAGTAGCATCGTTGAAAATCACATAAGGTGGAACATTCTCCGCCACTGCAATTTTTCGGCGGAGCATTTTCAAACGGTCAAATAAAATTTCCTGTCTGGTCAATTCCGTTGGAGCACTGACTGTTCGAGTGGATTTTTCTCCGCGAGTAACCTTCTCTTTTTTCGCTTCTCGGATTTTAGGAGCAGTCAATTGAATGGTTTTCCCTTTGAAAAGAACGTCATTTCCGAATTCGGTAACCTTCAAACTCAGGTGTTGGTCGTAAGCTACCTCAAAAAGACCCAAGTTTTTCATCTCAATCAAATGGTGCGACCACGTATTCCAGCTCATATCTGCACCAATTCCGTATGTTTTTAATACGTGATAATTTCCATTGTAAACTGCCGCGTTTTTGGCACCGCGAAGAATGTCAATCAACACGTTCATCGTTATTTTTTCATCCGCTCGTTTGATACAAGACAATGCTTTTTGCGCCAATACCGTCCCATCTAAATATGCTGGTGGATTTTTACAAACATCGCAATTGCCACAATTTTCTTGGAGCGATTCACCGAAATAGGCAAGTAAAATTCTTCTTCGACAGGTAGAAGCTTCTGCATATTGCAGCATGCGATCGAGTTTTTCGAGCAGCAATTCGCTTTGACTGCTTTCTCTTGCAAAGTCGGTTAGCAACAAAACATCTCGGTAATTGTAATATAAACGAGTGATGGAAGGCATTCCATCGCGACCTGCCCGACCAATTTCTTGGTAATACCCTTCCATGTTTTTGGGCAAATTGGTGTGAATTACCCAACGCACATTGGATTTGTCGATCCCCATTCCAAAGGCAACGGTTGCACAGATGACGGGAACTTCATCTTTCACAAAATCTTCTTGAACCTGCGAACGTTCTTCGGCGCTTAAACCTGCATGGTAATGTTCCGCATGGATTCCAGCAGCACGAAGCGCTAGGGACCATTCTTCTGTTTCTTTTCGACTCAAGCTATAGATAATTCCCGATTGGTTTCTTTTCGACTGAATGAATTGAATGATTTCTTGTTGCTTTTCTTTTTTAGAAATGTTTCCCATCACTTCCAAGCTCAAGTTTGGTCTGTCGAATGAGGAGGTAAACAGGCGCGGATCTTTCAATCCCAAATTGGTAACAATGTCTTTTTTGGTGATTTTATCCGCTGTAGCAGTTAGCGCAATGAATGGAATGTTCGGGTCGTTTCTTCTAATTTCTTGAATCATTTTGTATTCGGGACGAAAATCATGTCCCCACATGGAAACACAATGTGCTTCGTCAATGGCAACCAATGAAAAGGGAACGTCTCTTAACCAAGTTTGAATTCCCGAAACCAATGTTTCTGGTGAAATATATAGTATTTTTAATGCTTTGTTCCTTGCTTTCATCAGCACCTCATTTTTCTGACTTTCAGATTGTGAACTGTTGATAAATCCAGCCTGAACACCATTGGCAAGCAAGCTTTCAACTTGGTCTTTCATCAACGAAATAAGTGGTGAAACAACCAAGGTGACATTTTCCAACAGCAACGCTGGAATTTGAAAACAAATGGATTTCCCGCCTCCTGTTGGCATCAAGACCAAAGCATCTTGTTTGGCCAACACGTGTTCGATTATTTCTTCCTGATACGGACGAAAAGAATCGTAACCAAATACTTTCTTCAACAGTTGATGCGTTTCTTTCATGATGCGATATTTTCCAAATTTGCTATACTAAGATAGAACAATAATTGAGATACACAACCTTTTTTGATTAGAAATTCATCTCATTTTAAACAAATCAAAGAATTAAAAGCATGTTTAACTTTCATCCTTTTTATTCGTCATTTTCTTTTTTTCTTTTTTCGCTTCTCGAGCATCTTTTTCTGGTTGATCCGTTGTAAAAGCATCCTTTAATTTCTCCCAAAACGTAAGATCAGCTTCGTTTTTTCCGACATCGCTTAAGTCGATTGTACCGTCCACATTCGAATCATAGACTTGGATGAATGCATTTCTAAAAATATTAACAATGGTACTCACAACATCGACATCTGGGTTGTCATACCTTCCAGAAATGGGAACTTTGGTTCCGGTTCTGTCTTTCGGAAAGTTTTTGGTGATGTTAAATACCAGCCCGAGAAAACCTTGCCAAAAAGTATTGAGTATGGGTGCATCTTCCTTGAAATTAAGCACCCTAATGTCGTTTAAAATAGGTTTTACATAACCTTTGGCCTCTCCGTTTAGCATTGCAAATTCGCAACCCAATCCAAAATCTCCTCTTTCAAAGTCGAAATTGGCATAAGCCGTCGTAAATGCATTTAATTCAGTTAAATCTACTTTTTGAATGCTTAAATTCAAATCCATGTCGGGAATTTCCTTTAAAATATTTAGTTCGCCTTTCAAATTCAATTCTCCTTTGCCTAAAATTCCAGAAGTAATCTGTATGGGAGAAGGCAATGGATTTTTGTCCTCTGTGGAATTCGTTAAATTTTCAGCTAACAGTTTTATATGGGTCATCTTGAGATTTACAGGCGGTTGCGAGGTAATGTTTTCAAATTCAATCATTCCGCCATTGATTTCAAAACGATTTATTTTTAAAGGTATGAAGTCAATCACTGGTTGAACCCAAGAAACTCCACCTGTTTGTTGTTTGGATTCGTCTTTACTATCTGCGAAATGTAACCTTAAATCATCCAAAATAATTTCACTCACAATAGAACCATTAAAGATTGCTTTCCACTCAACGGAAATGTCCGCTTTTTCACAATAAACAAAAGGTTTTCGAGCTTCTTTGTCGGTGATTTCGATTGCAAATTCGTTGAAAATCATGGCACCTCTAAAGAGATGTAAGTCGATGTCTTCCAATGTACAATGATAACCATCTACTTTGTTGACAGCAGCTACCAATTTGTCTCTCAATAAATAAGGTAACCAAACCCTAAATCCGATGAAAACCACTAATATACTGAGTAAGATGATTTTTCTCTTTCGTTTTTTTCTTGATTTTTTTAAGGGAAATATTTTCTGATTTACAGTCATACAATGTCCAATTTTAGAATAACGATTCTCTTGTGAGTTTGATAACTAAGTTAATTTTATTGAGCATTGATTTCACATTTGGAGCATGCTAATTCAGTTAAAAAAGATTAAAAACCAATTGAAGAGAGTACTTTAAGGAATTACTCAATCAACAACAATAACCTGTTAATCAATAAATTGAATTTGATGGCTTGACGAAATCACAGGGACTATTTCTCTTTTGCAAACAAAAAATATTAACATTTTTTATTTGGATTTGGGTTTCAGCGCTAGCTTTTAATTCTTCTGACGGTAGTCAAGTAATAAAAACGGGCTTTACCTTGCAAAACACCCAAAATTAAAATGAGACCTGAAATAGCGAGTACTTGGATTTGGATTTGAGTATAAAGAATTCCACAGAGGATTCCACCGGAAAAGAAGGAACCAATGATGGAAATGTGCAAACGGATAGAGGCTCGTAGTTGCTCTCGTTGTGATTTTTGCTTGAAGAAAAGATATTGGGATAACTCAATTCCCAAATCCGTAAAAAGTCCTGTCAAGTGTGTCGTTCTAACGATGGAATTAGAGATTACCGTTACCAAGGCATTTTGCAAACCCATGGCAAACAACAACAAAAATGCCAAAAGGTTCGGAGCGGAGTCAATCCAAATCAATCCAAAATAGGCGACGGTAAATAAAATGAAACTTTCAATTAAGATAGGTACGATATATGTGTAGCGAACCTTTCTTTTGGCAAGAACTCCAACGAGAATATTTGCTATAAAAGCACCTAGGAAAAAGAAAAATATGTAGAAAAAATAGATGACTCCTTTTGCAAACTCCAGGTGGTAAACTTCTTCAAGGAAAAAAGCAAAGTGTCCTGTTACATTGGTTGTGAGACGATGTACGGCTAAAAATCCAGCGACGTTGACCATTCCAGCAACAAATGAAAGCAAGGTTGCAATTCGAATGTTGTGTTTGGTGGTTCTTGATTTTCCGCTGTGCTTAAACATGATTTCCGCTTAATGGTGGTCTATGCCATCAAAATAAATTTCAGCAATTACAAGGTCTTGAAATTTTAATCCTTTGTAAACTTCCATGATTTCAAATTTTAAGGTCCAATCTTGGGCTTCATGTAATCTTTCTCGATCTGGAAACCCGATGGGTTCAAATTTAAAAATTTGAGTCCCGCGTATATCTTTTAAATTCAAAATGGCAATTACTTGTTCGTTATGATACACTTTGATTTTTTTAGCTCGCGCGTTGTTTTGGTAAGCAACTTCCGATTTCACATGACCATTGACGATTTTTATTGCTGTTATCCGAGGAGAAGCCCCTTCGAAAGTATAAATTAAGTATTCACCGATTCCGTCTCCCTCAACTCCTTCCGACCAAACATTTTCGTAATTCAAGTCATGGGCAAATTCTGGGATGTATTCCTTATCACCTTGTGGAAGGAGGTAACTGGATGCCGACACTTCTTTGGGTCCGCCAGCACAATACCAACTACAACCACCGCCGATCACGTCCCAATAACTTTCCATGGTTTCATCTTGATGATCCAATAAAAATTGTTCCTGTTCATCCAAATCAGCATATTTTTTTCCACTTCTGATTTTCTCCCAAACTTTTTCCAAAGCGAGTTTTTCTTCGTTGTATTTTTTCTCTCCTACTGGGTTTAATTCGAGAATTTCAATTGAATTTGGTTGTAATTCCTTTACTTGAGTGTGACCCCACGCGGACAATAACGTAAAAATAAAAGCGGTAATTTTCTTCATTTTTTAAAATCTTAAAGTAAAACAAAGATACGGTTTTCCTTCAGAGTGAAGTTTGATGAAAAAGGGTTAAAATTATTTTGATGTGCTTCTTGGGAGTATTTTCTTTCCGAAGCTAAATTTAGGCTTCTCTCTTCGACTTGCGTAGCATGCAAAAGTTAACAGGGATTAAGAGTCAGTTGCAAAATTCCTCCTCCTTAATCCCCGTTAGCTTCGCTGCATGCTTCGCAAGTCAAAGGAGGAAACTTGATTAACTTTACCATATTTCTTGTCACCAACGTATGTAAACATTTCATCCACCTCATAAGAATTGCCCTGAACATACGGAAACGGGCATTTAACACGATTACCTATTTTCAATATTCTTGAAATCACTGTTTTAGGTGAAATTCTCTTGATTCTGCCAATACTCCTGATTCCCAGCCCTTCTTTGACAAAAAGTATGATGTCGTCATTAGTTACTTCATTATAAGACCTATAAATATACCTTTCCTGACTGTATTTTCCACAGGTCTTACAGCGATATTTCTGAATGTTGTTCCGAATCCCTTTGCGAATACAACTAGATTTGCAATGCTTACATAACATCAGGTGACCGTTTACTTCACATGGTAACAAACATACCTTTTTTAAGCCTTCTCCTAGCGAAAAAAGGATCTGATGATACTTTACTATACCCTACTTATAGTGCTCATGAAAAATATTAACACTCATTATCAATTACTTAAATGCTTAAATTGTAAAAAGTGACACCGCGGAGCAGCCCCACAGGGAGTTTACTACACTACCCAAAAACCACCTCATCCAAAAAGAACAAGATGGTTTCTAACATTGAATAAAAGCGATTCGCTTTCTCGTACTACAACCTTTCAATCACTCCAGCAGCGCCTTGACCTGTACCGACACACATCGTTACAACGCCGTACTTTTGGTCGCGCTTTTTCAATTCGTTGATGATTTGAACCGAAAGCTTGGCTCCCGTACAACCTAGTGGGTGACCCATGGCGATCGCACCGCCGTTTACGTTTACAAGTTCAGGA
This sequence comes from uncultured Chryseobacterium sp., assembly GCA_964488745.1. GTDB lineage: Bacteria > Bacteroidota > Bacteroidia > Flavobacteriales_D > Crocinitomicaceae > JAQVCM01. The sequence continues at coordinate 45,538 of CAZAVP010000018.1, forward strand.
TTGATTCCTGTTTCGCGAATGACAGCCAACGATTGGGAAGCAAACGCTTCGTTCAACTCAAATAAATTAATGTCTTTCGTTGTTAAACCTGCCATTTGAATTGCTTTTGGAATGGCGTCAACTGGTCCGATACCCATGATTCTTGGTTCCACACCAACCACTGCGTAACTCGCCAATCTTGCAACTGGCTCCAATCCCAATTCTTTGACCATTTTCTCAGACATCATCAGTACAAAAGCAGCACCATCCGAAGTTTGCGAAGAGTTTCCAGCCGTAACCGAACCACCTTCAGCAAAAACTGGTCGCAATCCTGCCAAGCCTTCAATTGTACTTGCTCTTGGCCCTTCGTCGGTATCTACCACATAAGATTTCACTTGCCGTTTTTCGTTGGCATCTAAGAAAATCTTTTCAACCGTGACGGGAACGATTTCATCTTTAAATCGTCCGGCTTGAATGGCGGCAATTGCTTTTTCATGGGAATGTAATGCAAAAGCATCTTGTTCTTCACGCGTAACATTGAATTGTTTTGCAACTGCTTCCGCTGTCAATCCCATCCCCCAATACCAAGTTGGGTTTTCTTTTCCTGTTTTCGGATTTGGAACTATTCTCCAACCACCCATGGCCATCACCGACATGGATTCAACACCACCAGCGATGATGCAATCCGCCATCCCCGTTTCGATTTTCGCTTTGGCAATTGCCATCGTTTCCAATCCCGAAGAACAATATCGATTTACGGTCATTCCGGGTACTTTATCCGTATTCAAAGACATCAAGGAAATCAAACGTCCGACGTTTAAACCTTGTTCTGCTTCTGGCGTTGCATTTCCGACGATTACGTCATCAATTCGGGTTGGATCCAATTGTGGAAATTGTGCCATCAAATGGGTAATCACATCGGCAGCTAAATCATCCGGACGGTAAAAACTAAAGCCACCTTTTCCTGCTTTTCCTACTGCTGAACGATATCCAGCAACAATATATGCGTTTTGTTTCATCTGTTATAATTTTTTTTTAAAGGTCAGATGGAATCGCCATTTTGTAGTCTTTCTGAGTTGTCTCAAACTATTTCCATGGCTTATTTCATCTTAATTTCTTTTAATTATTGTAATTAATCTCTGGAGGAATCCATCAATTTCTCAAGATCTTACCATTTTTAACCAAGCTTTCTAAGCGCTCCAAGGTTTTCCTTTCTTGGCATAATTCCACGAATTTCTTGCGTTCTAAATCCAGTAAATACTGCTCAGAAACAACGGTATTGGAAGATAAATCACCTCCACAAAGAACGAATCCTAATTTTTCAGAAATCACTCGATCGTGCTCAGACATGTAATTTCCTGAAACCATGGAATTTGCTCCAACATATACGATTCCCAGACCTTCTTGCCCCATCACGGTGATGTTTTTCTCTCTTTTTGGAGCGATGTAGCCTTTGTCTGCCAATTCAAGACAAGCTTGTTTTGCGCGCTTCAATTGGTGTTCGCGGCTAACAATTACCTCATCCGTTCCTGCTCTCAAATAGCCTAAATCAAATGCTTCGTGCGCAGAAGTGGAAACTTTCGCTTGACCAATGGTCAAGAAACGTTCTCTCAAACGGTTGATTTTGATATCGCCATCTTTCAATTCGTCGGAGAGTCTTTTCGCAAATTCTTTCGAACCGCCACCACCAGGAATTAATCCAACTCCAAATTCAACCAAGCCCATGTACAATTCTGCGTGTGCAACAACTTTATCAGCATGCATCGACAATTCACATCCACCGCCCAAAGCCATGTTGTGAGGTGCTACGACAACAGGAACGTTAGAATAACGAACACGCATCATGGTATCTTGGAAAGCTTTCACAGAAAAATTCAATTCATCGTAATCTTGCTCAGCAGCCATCATGAAAATCATGCCCACGTTTGCTCCTGCTGAGAAATTTTGTCCGGTATTGTAAATAACCAATCCTTTTTGGTTTTCCTCCGCCAAGTCAATCGCTTTGTTGATTCCTTGAATGACACCACCACCAATCGTATTCATTTTGGTATGGAATTCTAGATTTAAGATTCCATCACCTAAATCAACAATCGTTACGTCAGAATTTTTCCAAACGGTATTTTCGTCACGCAAAGCATCTAAAATGATCAAATCTTCCGTTCCTGGAATCACTTTGTAAGTTCCAGAAGCAATGTCGTAATAGGATTTTTGTCCTGCTGCTTGTTTGTAAAAAGAAGTTACTCCTTTGGCTTTCATTTCTCCAATCCAAGCTGCTGGTTTTTTTCCGCTGGCTTCCAAAATTTTCATTCCTTGATCGAAACCGAGGATATCCCACGTTTCGAAAGGGCCTAATTCCCATCCAAAACCTGCTTTGATGGCATCGTCAATTCGGTAAAGTTCGTCGGAGATTTCTGGAATGCGGTTGCTCACATACGCGAACAATTGTCCAAACATTTTGCGGTAAAATTCTCCCGCTTTATCCATTCCCATGAACAACATTTTGGTGCGTTGTTTCAAATCGTCGATTGGCTTTGCCATGTCCAAAGTGGGGAATTTCACCTTATTTTGAGAACGGTACTCCAAGGTGTTTAAGTCCAAGACTAAAATTTCAGATTTGCCGTCCGCATTTTTCGTTTTCTTATAAAAGCCTTGGTTTGATTTAGAACCCAACCAACCGTTTTTCACCATCGCATCGATGTAAGTTGGCAATTTAAAGAACTCGTTTTCTTCATCTTGCTTGGCATGCTCATGCAAACCGTTGGCAACCAAAACCAAGGTATCCAAACCTACCACATCCGCTGTTCGGAAAGTGGCTGATTTCGGACGACCTAAAACTGGACCTGTTAATTTGTCCACCTCTTCTACTGTCAATCCCATTTCATTCACCGTGTGGAATAGCGACATCATGGCGTAAACCCCAATTCTGTTTGCTATGAAAGCAGGTGTATCTTTACAAAGAACCGTTTTCTTGCCTAAAATTTTACTTCCGAAATCCATCAAGAAGTCAATCACCTCTTGGCTAGTAAAAGGTGTTGGAATGATTTCTAACAATTGCAAATACCGCGGTGGATTGAAAAAATGCGTTCCGCAGAAGTGCGCTTTAAAATCTTCGCTTCTACCTTCTGTCATCAAGTGAATTGGAATACCAGAAGTGTTGGAAGAAATAATCGTTCCTGCTTTTCTATACTGCTCAACTTGTTCGAAAACTTGTTTTTTAATGTCCAAACGCTCCACAACAACTTCAATGATCCAATCTGCATCCGCAATTTTGGACATGTCATCCGTAAAATTTCCGGTTTGAATTCGACTTGCGAAACTCTTTCTATAAATTGGGGAAGGATTGGATTTTACAGCTGCCAGCAAAGAATCGTTTACAATTCTATTTTTAAATTGAGGTGAATCCACCGTCAATCCTGCTTTTGTTTCTTTCTCAGAAAGTTCTTTCGGCTGAATGTCTAGCAAAATCACTTCACAACCCACGTTGGCAAAGTGACATGCTATTCGAGAACCCATCACTCCTGAACCTAAAACGGCTACTTTTCTAATGTTTCTATTCATGATTGTTTTTATTTTTCTGATTTTGTTTAAAATCTATTTTATTTTTAATTCTTCTCCTGCAATTTGATCAATTTTCGCCATGACTTCAAAGTAAATCTTCAATTTTGACTTGGGAATCTTTGCCAGTAACTTATCGTTAAAATCCATCACCACGTTTTTTGACAATCTCCGCATCGCGACACCGTATTCGGTTAATAAAATCAATACTTTCCGTTTGTCTATTTCGTCCACTTTTCGGTAAATCAAACCATTATCTTCCATCGCTTTTAAGGTACGGGACAAACTGGTTGGTTCCATTCCCATTCGAGGTCCGAGTTGGGTACTCGGTGTACCTTCTCTGTCGATAATCAACAAAATATAGGCAATTGAGATGGTTGAGCCGTGCTCGGATGCTCGTTGATTGTACAATCTCGAGATTTTATGCCAGGTTTGACGGATGTAAAAATCAATTGTAAGATTTCGTGTTTTTTCCATTTCAAGGTTTAAAGTTGCTTTAAAGTTAGAAAAATATTCAATGCACGCACAACAATTTGCCTAAATTAAATTATGCGTACATACAAATATCTCATTTTAAGAAAATTAAAAAGGCTATTCTATACATAACAATTTGATTTGTCGAATTATTTGCAAAATGAACCGTAAAATTGAATAGAGAATTGGAGACTATTTCCTTATTCGTCTTCTCACACCGTCTCTTTTCTACAGTTTTCCACGGATGCACGGATTTTATTTAGACAAATTCGGTGGAAAATTACACGAATTGGTTTTCAAGAAGAGGCTGATTTTTTCTATTCTGCCCAAGGGATTAGCCTTCTGTTTTCTTGAACGCTTGCAACATTCTTTTTGGCTGAATCATCCCTGAAATGAATGCAATTCCAAGTGCTGAAAATAAGTAAATCATCAATCCTGAGGAATTGGAAAATTGTTTTTGCAAGAAATAAGCTCCCAAAATCAAGCATCCAAGCATCAAAGAATAACTGAAAAATACTTGGACATGAAATTTCAATTCAAAATACCTCCAAACACATATTAGTTGAACAGTGGCAACTGCTGACTGTGTGATTAAAGTGGCAATCGCGGCTCCAGACGAACCCCAAATAGGAATGAAGAAACAATTCAAAATAAAATTCGAGATCAGCCCTACGAAAGCAAAAACATTGAGAAGTTTCATGCTTCCATTGGCCGTCAACAAAGTTCCGTAAATCATCACCATGCAAAGCGGAATCAAAGTAATCATCAAGGTTTTGAAAACGATTATTGAATTAGCAACATGATGAAGGTACACCAAATTTAAAACCTCTTCAGCGAAGAAATAGCCACCGATGGCTGTCACCAAAGCAAAGGTGAAGAGCAAACGGGAAGCAGAATCCAACAAAGGTTTGATTGAAAATCGATTGGTAATTAATTTGGAGAAAATCGGAAAAAGCAAATTGGTAAACAATAAGCCAAACATTACAAATGCATCTAAAATTCGGAAAGCTTGGGCATAAATCCCCGTTTCTAATTTTCCATTGGAATGCAAGCGTTCGATCATGACTGCATCAACCCGCGTGTACAACATCATCAATAAAATCAACAAAGCATACGGGAAACTCTGTTTGATAATCACCCAATTAAAAGCGGGCGACCATTGCAATTTAGGTATTCCGACCTTCCATAGAAGCAAAATCAACGCGAATAAGAATGTTAGAAATAAGCTAGCCGTTTGAGATACAACGAACCAATTCAGTTCAAACTGTTCCTTATTCGCAGCGAAATAAAGTAAAAATCCAACAATAAAAATCAGCAACATTTTGTCGAGTACAGATAAAAGCGTGTCTATCTTAAAAAGCATCAATCCTGCGAAATAACTTCGCAAAAACTGAATCATGCTGATGATAAATTGATTGAAAATCAATATTCCCAAAATCGCCCATTGTTTTTTCTCATAACCCAAGCCAAATGCCAACGCTCCAGAAACTAGAACGTAAACTAAAAATAGCAACAAGCGCAAAGGAATGATTTTCCCCATGTATCGTTTTACGAGATGTGGATATTGCGCTACATATTTGATGTTGTAATTGGTGATTCCAAAATCCAAAATGATGTTGAATAAATACGTAAAGTTGAAAAGTGAAAAATACAAACCATATTCTTCGGCTCCAATTCTGTTTTGCACTCCTGCATCAATTCCAAAAATGGCAAGCGGCTTTACCAATAAATTGAGTAAAACCAAAAGCAAGAGGTTGCCTAAAAATTTTCGTTGCATCTTTGAAATAAATGTATTTGAACGAGAGTTTTCACTTTCCATTCCAAAAGTAAAAAGAATTGAATGATAAAGAATGAATAAATGTCGGAAACTCCCGATTGTTTTTGAGTTAGGTAAAAATTCGTGTTCTTGAATTTTAACAATTTCCAGCGTATCCATCTACCCATATCGTAACATTGCAATATTGCGATGAATAGATTCTTTTCAAAAAAATCAATGCATTTCAACGGCTTCCAACTGATTTCATCAAATTTCTTTTTAAATTTGCCTCGATTCAACACTGAAATAAATTTATCATGGGAAGAGCATTTGAATACCGCAGAGCAGCGAAAGAAAAACGGTGGGACAAGATGTCGCGAATTTTTCCAAAACTTGGAAAAGCAATAACAATGGCAGCGAAAGAAGGAGGCGGAGATCCGGATACCAATGCGAAATTGCGAACGGCAATCCAAAATGCGAAAGCTCAGAACATGCCGAAAGACAACATTGATAACGCCATCAAACGCGCGACGCAAAAAGATACAGCGAATTATACGGAAATCAACTACGAAGGAAAAGGTCCTTTTGGTTGTTTAATTTACATCGAATGCGCAACGGATAATTCTACCCGAACAATTGCGAATTTGAAAGCCATGTTTAGTAGAAACGACGGTCAAATCGTTCCGAGTGGACAATTTGAATTTATGTTTAACCGCAAAGCAGTTTTTGAAATTGCGAAAAAAGACGGATTAGATCCAGAAGAATTGGAATTAGAATTAATCGACGCAGGTTGCGAAGAAATTGAAGTTACGGATGATCACATTGTCGTTTCAGGCGACTGGACATCTTTCGGGACGCTTGCAAAAGCTTTGGAAGATTTAAACATCGAAGTAGAAAAAACAAGCTTACAACGCATTCCTACAACTCCAATCGAATTCACAGAAGAGCAATTGGTTGCCATTGAAAAATTGTTGGACAAGATCGAAGAAGATGATGATGTTCAGCAGGTGTTTACGAATATTGCGTAGGTAAATAGATTGTAAGGTATATGGTATTGAAAATACGCTTGTTCGAGAGGATGAGCGTATTTTTTTTGGTTGATTTAATTTCATGCGAAAATGGAGTCAAAATCGAAGTTGATGATAAATTAAGCTAGATACCTTCGGATCAAGACACTTCTTTTACTGTGAAAAAGCTATAGCGGGAAACAGTTCAAAAGAAAACAATCGGACATATAAAAGTAAAGAAAAAGAGGTGTCGTTAACCCTAAGTTCAATTCAAGGATTTTTTTTAAGTCGTTAAAAATAAAGAACAAACGGAAACAAAAGCAAAACCTCTAAAAAATAAAACACTCCATCTGTAACCAAAACGATTTTCAATTTGTCTTATAGCTGAAGTCTTTTTTTATTAATTTTTAAATTTGAAATGATGAGTGATTTCTTAGAAGGTTTAGTTCCGATTATTGCAATTCTATCGACCATTGCTTTACCTGTTGGGCTAGGAATGTATTTGGCGTTAAAGTCCACAAACCAAAAGCATGTTGAGAGAATGGAAATGCTAAAGCAAGGTTTGATGCCACCAAATGATGAAAAAGTGATTCCAAATCGACTGAAAACACTTCGAAATGCCGTTCTACTAATTGGTGTAGGTGTAGGTATAGCTGTAGGTATTTTGATTGTCAAAACTATGCACTTGAGCGAAGACGAAGGTTTTTGGGCGGTTGGACCTAGTATCTTATTTTTCTTAGGTATTTCTCATTTAGTGTATTTCTTTTTGTCGAAAAAACACACGGGCAATACTGAAGATGAATGATCAATGAAAAGCAATTGATAAAGCAAATACTAAAAGGAGACGCTTCTTCTTTCAGTTATTTTGTGGACGCATATCAAGACATGGCGCTGACCATCGCTTTTCGTTTAGTAGGCAACAAACAAGAAGCAGAAGATGTGGTTCAAGATGCTTTTGTTAAAGCTTATTATAACATACACACCTATCGTTCAAACAGCAAGTTTTCAACTTGGCTTTATCGCATCGTGTACAATACAGCGATAACTGCATATCATAAAAATAAAATCAGGAATGAAAACCACCACTTAGATAGCTTCAATGTTGATTCTAAAACCGTAATTTCAATGAATGTGCTTGAAGAAGAACAAAAAGAAATGGTTGAAAATGCAGTTCAGCAATTACCAAAAACGGAAGCAGTTCTTGTGACTTTCTATTATTTAGAAGATTACTCAGTCAGTGAAATTGCTGAAATTATGAGTTTAACGAAGAGTAATGTCAAAATAAAACTTTTCCGTGCACGTAAAAAATTACAAGAAATTTTAAAATAAATCCGATGGAAGATAGAGAAATAAAAAAACTGCTTTCGACAACTAAAATGAAGGCTGAAGACAAACTGAAAGCTCGTATTATCCACCAAATCAATTCTGAGAAAGTATTGATTCAGGCAAAGCGCAAGTCTATTTCCACAACATCCGGAAATCATTTTTCGACGCTTGGAATTATGTATATCTTATTGTTGAGTTTAACAGGCTATTTTTATTATAAAACGGACGGAAATCTTTTTCAATCTTCTTTATTTATTCTTTATGCACTTTTTATTGCCAGCACCTTCAGCATTTACTGGTTCATTACCGTTTATTACGACTATAAAAAGTTACAAGGGTAAGTGATATTCAACAACAATTATTAAAGCGGATGGTTGCATTGAATGGTTGCTCTTCTAGTTGAATCTTTCACCTTAGAAGCCAAAGCCCGTTCCCTGTGTTGTTTTACTTCCGTATCAAAAACAATTTGAGCTCTTCTTTGGAATTCAGCAATGTTGAACATAGACTTGCCTGTTTGGTTCTTAACAATTTCTACTTTCACCTTGTTTGAATTTTATCTTGCGAAGTTGCGCTGGAATGTTGCTAAGAAATGGTTGACAAAGACAACTGAACATGAGAATACCTTTGTTTGAGTGGAAAAAAGACTTTTTTAATTTTCACAATAATTAACTGATACATAGATTCATAATTCAATCTTTAAATGTAATTTGGTAAGTACGCTTATTTTCAAATAACATTAAAACAATTGAAATGATGGAAAATCACAAAATGAAAACCTTATCAGAATGCATGAATAGCTTAAAAAAACATGGTTTTGAACATGACTTTTTCATTACCGAAGAAGGGTGGATGAAAAATTATGAAAACGACAAAAAATGGACTGCTGAAGAAGTGAGAATTGAAAACTATTACCGCTTTGAAGGACAGTCAGACCCTTCTGATAACAGCATATTATATGCCGTGGAAACCAAAGATGGCTTAAAAGGAACGTTGTCTCATCCCTATGGCGCAGACAGCGATGGTAAAACAGAAAATTTCATCAAAGCCATTGAAGACATGTCAGAAAAAGACCACGGAGTTACAAAAGACGCATAAACCGAATTTTTCACCACGGTGATGACGGTAATTGTACCCTTCTTTTCTTTCTAAAATTGGCTTGTTCCTGTGATGCCATCCATAAAATAGCCCCTTATTCAAAAGGCTGTAATTAAATTTACAGTCTTTTTTAGGTGTTTAATTCAGCAAAACATTCCTTTGACTTGGAATTATGGAATTCAAAAGTTTATCCTTCAACAATCTCCTTCAAGCGCTTAATTCCTTGTCCAACCGAAAAGACATTTGAATAAATCAACCGCAACTTGTCATTTTTCTCACTCAATTTACAATCTTTGGGTTGCGTTTGAATGTATCGCAACAACTGCTGAAACAACGCTGAATCATAGAACTTGGATTGGGGGTTTGAGATAAAATAAGCGACCATGCTGCCCGATTTCATCACCAATCGTTCGATGCCCATTTCTTGTGCCAACCACCGCAGTTCGAATGAATGAAACAATTCCTTCACCACTTTTGGAAGCGGACCAAAACGGTCTTCCAAGGTTTTGGCATACTGATCCAAGGCTTCTTGGTTTTCCAAACTGTCCAAACGTTGATACAAACTCAATCGCTCGGCAACGTTGTTCACATAATCATCCGGAATTCGGATTTCTAAATCGGTTTCTACAACACAATCTTTCACAAACTGTGTGAATTGATCGGTGTTTCGTTCTTCAAACAAATCTTTGAATTCCGATTCTCGGAGTTCTTCCATCGCTTCGTTCAAGATTTTCTGATACATCTCAAACCCAATATCCGCAATGAATCCACTTTGTTCACCACCCAATAAATTTCCTGCACCGCGAATGTCCAAATCTTTCATTGCAATGTTGAATCCAGACCCCAAATCGGAGAACTGCACCAAAGCTTCCAAACGTTTCCGAGCTTCACTGGTCATTTCGTGAAATTTCGGTGCGATTAAATAACAAAATGCTTTTTTGTTCGAACGTCCCACGCGACCACGAAGTTGATGTAAATCACTCAAGCCAAAATTTTGCGCATTGTTGATGATCATCGTATTGGCATTGGAAATATCAATCCCAGATTCAATAATCGTTGTAGCTAATAACACGTCGTATTCGCCTTCGGTGAAATCCAGCATGATTTTCTCCAAGTGCTTTCCGTCCATTTGTCCGTGTCCAATTGCAACGCGAACGCCTGGACATAATCGTTGAATCATTCCAGACATTTCTTGTATGTTTTGCAAACGATTGTGAACAAAATAAACTTGTCCACCGCGACTTACTTCATACGCAATGGCATCGCGAATCGCTTCCTCATTGTATTGAATGATTTCTGTCAAAACGGGTTGCCTGTTGGGCGGTGGCGTATTGATGATGCTCAAATCTCGCGCACCCATTAACGAGAATTGCAAGGTTCTCGGAATTGGTGTCGCAGTTAAAGTCAAAGTATCCACCGTTTCTTTCAAGGTTTTCAATTTGTCTTTAACGGAAACGCCAAATTTTTGTTCCTCATCAATAATCATCAATCCCAAATCTTTGAATTTGACTTTTTCATTGACCAGTTTATGCGTTCCAATTAAAATATCAATTTTTCCTTCAGTCAGTTTTTTCAACGTTTCCGTAACTGATTTCGCGGACTTAAAGCGATTGACGTAATCCACAGTCACTGGAAAATCTTGTAAACGGTCTCTAAAACTTTTGAAATGTTGCAGCGACAAAATGGTCGTTGGAACCAAAACCGCCACTTGCTTCCCATCGGTCACCGCTTTGAAAGCTGCGCGAATGGCCAATTCCGTTTTTCCGAAACCAACATCTCCACAAATCAAGCGATCCATCGGTGTAGGCGATTCCATGTCTTCCTTAATGGCTTGCGTTGTTTTGAGTTGATCGGGGGTATCTTCGTAAATAAACGACGCTTCCAATTCATTTTGCAAATAAGAATCTGGGGAAAACGCAAAACCTGGTTGCGATTTTCGCTTGGCATACAATTGAATCAAATCAAAAGCAATTTCCTTGATTTTGGTTTTGGTTTTGTTCTTTAAAGTTGCCCAAGCTTGCGTACCCAACTTGTTCATTTTGGGAACAGTTCCATCTTTTCCTGTAAATTTAGAAATGCGGTGTAAGGAGTGAATGCTCACATACAACACATCTCCATCGCGGTAAATCAACCGAATCGCTTCTTGTTGTTTCCCGTTGACATCAATGGTTTGCAATCCAGAAAACTGTCCAACACCGTGATCAATGTGCGTCACATAGTCTCCTTTTTGCAGGTCGTAAATCTCCTTCAAAGTCAAGGCTTGTTTGGCTTGAGAAAATCCTTCTTTGAGTTTAAAGCGTTGGTAGCGTTCAAAAATCTGGTGATCTGTGTAACAAACCAACTTCAAATCTGGGATAATAAATCCTTCACGCAAAGCGAGAGGCATCGGCGTATATGCTACGCCTGCGTTTTGATCTTCAAAAATGGCGTGCAAACGTTCGATTTGCTTGGGCTGATTCGAGAAAAGTAAATTCGTAAAACCCTGTTTTTCACGTTGAATCAAGTCTTCTTTTAACAAATCGAAATTCTTGTTAAAAGCAGGTTGAGTCAATACTTTAAAGGTTTGCTCGAAAGTAGGTTCCAAAGAAAAATCTGGGCCCCATTCAATAACCGAATGCTCTTTTAATTGTTCATTCCATTCTGTTTTATGCGTGTATAAATCCGCAGGAATGGTATGTTTTACCGTATGATTTAATTCTTCGTAAATCTTGATGGCTTTTTCATATTCCTTGGACAAAACTCCCGTTATCAACTGATTAGACGAAATCCAAACGGTTGTTTCTTTGCCAGAAAACTCCAAAATGCTTCCCGCTTCTTCGTGAATCAAATGCCGTTGAATGTTCGGGACAATGTTGAAAAAATCGTGTGTAGTGATCGACAATTGATCTACTGGATCAAACGTGCGAATGGAATCCACTTCATCGCCAAAAAACTCTACGCGAAAAGGCTGATCATTGGAAAAGGAAAACACGTCCAAAATTCCACCTCGAATTGCAAATTGTCCTGGTTCGTACACAAAATCAACCCTTTCAAAATTGTATTCCAGCAACAATTCATTCATAAAATCCAATGAATACGTATGGCCTTTCTGAACTTTCATGGTATTTTCTACCAACTTTTTCTGGGTGGGAATTTTCTCAAATAATGCTTTGGGATAAGTAACAATCCACGCATTCTTCCCACGATTTATCTTCTCCAAAACCTCGGACCGTAAAACAACATTGGCGTTATCCGTTTCCTCAAATTGATACGGTGTTCGATACGATGCTGGAAAAAATAAAATGTGCTTCTCGTCAGGAAATAAATTCTCTAAATCATTCAAAAAATAAGCCGCTTCCTCTTTGTCGCTCAAAACAAACAAATGATTCCCTGGAACCTGTTTTGCCAATTGACTCGCACAAATGGATTTCGCAGAAAAAGACAATCCTTTCCAATGAATTTTGGCGCCTCCATACTGTAACTGATTGGCGGTACTATCTATTTGTGGAAGTTGTTCAAAGCGCTTGCGAAAATCTTGGATGTTCATTGAATTTGAGAAGAATTTGGTGTACTTTTTATAGCGTGCAAATTTAATCAAATAGATTCGTTGAACAAAGCATGCGTGGAAATTAACCGCAATGGACGCTATGGAAAGCGCAGAGAGCGCAACGTATCTAACACCTTTGTGCTCTTTGCGAAAAACTTTGCGATTCTCTGCGGTTAAAAAGCTTACGCATCAACCACAGAATCTCTTTTAGCAATCAATTCCTGTACTTTTTCTACTTGATTTTTAGAACCCGTAATGTATCCGCAACGTTGGTGCAATTCATGTGGCACAATGTCCAACACTCTTTCTTTCTCCGTTACAGCCAATCCGCCCGCTTGTTCGGCAATGAATGCCAATGGATTGCATTCGTATAACAAACGCAATTTTCCTTTGGGCGCGGTTTTCGTTTTGGGGTAAATGTAAATTCCTCCTTTAATCAAATTACGGTGAAAATCAGCAACCAAGGATCCAATGTATCTTCCCGAATAAGGCGTTTGAAAATCGTTTTCAAACGATTGACAATATTGAACGTAATCCTTAATCCCAGGATGGCAAATTTCGATGTTTCCTTCGTTCATTCCGTACAAGCGACTTTTTTCTGGCATGCGCATGTTTGGGTGCGAAAGACAATATTCACCGATGGATGGATCCAAAGTAAATCCGTTAACGCCGTGTCCAGTTGTGTAAACCAACATGGTGGAGGAACCATACAAAATATATCCAGCAGCAACTTGTTTGTTGCCCGGTTGCAACATGTCTTTCATGGTTGCCAAGGTACCCGCTTCGGTAACTCTTCTGTAAATGGAGAAAATCGTACCAATCGAAACATTGACATCGATGTTGGAAGAACCATCCAACGGATCAAAAAGCACCACGTATTTCCCAAATTTGGAAATTTCACTGTCAAAAGCAACAAAATCATCGTTCTCTTCCGAAGCAATTCCGCAAACTTCACCACCTGCTTCAAACATTTTGATGAAAGCCTTATCAGCAACAACATCTAACTTTTGTTGCTCTTCGCCTTGAATATTCACTTCTCCTTGTGCACCAAGGATATCGTCGGTTAAACCCGCGCGTCGAACATCTCTGCTGACCACTTTAGAGGCAACAACAATGTCGTTTAATAAACGAGATAATTCGCCTGAAGCAAATGGAAATTCTGCTTGGCTATCCATGATAAACTCATGTAAAGTGATCATTTTTGACATTCCTTGGAAAAATTTTAACAAATGTAAGAAAAATTTCAAGGATGAAGAATGGATAATTTTGTGAAATTAATCGCAGCAAAAGACACTGCATCTTCAACAGACTGAAAAATCAGTTCAAGTTGGTTTTTAATCCCTTCTATTTCCTTCGTTTTTAATCTCTGTTGACAAACATTCAGAATCATTTCCTTACCTTTGCGAAAAAATTATTTCAATGGCTTTAAAATGTGGAATTGTTGGACTTCCGAATGTAGGAAAATCCACTTTGTTTAACTGTTTATCGAATGCAAAAGCGCAATCTGCAAACTTTCCTTTCTGTACAATCGAACCGAATGTGGGAACTATCTCTGTTCCAGATCCACGTTTGGAGAAATTGGAAAGCATCGTAAATCCAGAGCGTGTAGTTCCAACAACGATGGAAATTGTGGACATTGCTGGATTGGTAAAAGGTGCTTCGAAAGGAGAAGGATTGGGAAATCAATTTTTGGCCAATATTCGTGAAACAGACGCAATCATTCACGTTGTTCGTTGTTTTGACGACGGAAACATCATTCACGTAGATGGTTCTGTGAATCCAATTCGTGACAAAGAAGTAATCGACATCGAATTGCAATTGAAAGATTTGGAAACCATTGAAAAGCGAATCGCATCCATTGCTCGCAACATCAAATCGGGCGACAAAGAAGTTTTGAAAGAAAACGAAATTGCGCAGCAAATCAAAAAACATTTGGAAGAAGGAAAATCTGCTCGTTCCATCGACTTTGATGAGAAAGAGTTGGAAATTGCAAATAAATTTCAATTGATCACTTCCAAACCGGTACTTTATATTTGCAACGTAGATGAATCTTCTGTGAAAAACGGAAACGCATACGTGGATCAATTGCGTGAAAACGTGAAAGACGAAGGGGCTGAAGTTTTGGTCATTGGAGC
>CAZAVP010000019.1:0-59406 GCA_964488745.1 uncultured Chryseobacterium sp.
ATGAAACTCTGTTTTACAGAGACTTATCGGGTTGAGACCTGCAAGTTGGGTTAAAAAAAGACTTCGACCACGCAGTAGTATCGTAGATGAAATTAGTATGTCATTGAAAATAAGCGATATGCATTCTGTATGTTTGTATGATACTTAGAATTGATGTTATCTGTACTAAAGTAGTTGTAAAATGATTTTCTAATTGACTTTACATGTTGACTTCCAACAAAACCCAGAATTAAATCATCAATCATCGTTGAATCTAAATTAAACTCCCTTTTTAACCAGATCAATTTCTCCTTAAAAACAACAAAGCCCATCCAGAATATTCCGAATGGGCTTTGTTGAAGGATTTATTATTACTTCACTACAAACTGAACTACTTGTTTGCTCGTGTTGTTTCCGATTTGCAATAAGTACATGCCATTCGCCAACCCATCTGTTGATAAAACAACTAGGTTAGATCCAGATGCAGCTTGAATGTTTTTAGTTTGAACCACTTTTCCAAGTAAATCTGTTACGATGAAATTCATTGTTTGATTTGAAGGGATATTAAAACTGACGTTCAATTCTCCATCCGTTGGGTTTGGATACAAAGACAATCCGTCAATCAATGGAAGTTCTTCCATTCCCAACAGGATGTCATCAGAAGGAGAACCTTTGTAAATATTGATGTCATCGATAAAAATGTTGTTTCCACCTTTTCCTTCAAAGCGGAACTTGTATCTAAAGTTAGCTGTCCAGAATTGACTGGTTACATTGGTCATGTGAACGGTTACCCAATCTGCTGGTGTTGGAGTCCAATTGGTGGTTTCAGCAAAAGTTGACAAGGCATTTCCAGAGATTGTTTTGCGTTGTGCCCAACTTTCACCACAATTTTCACTGATAAATACTTTAAGAGATTCAATGTTATTTGCTGCTTTTTTACGATAAGCATATCTAAAAGAAAGCGTTACTCCTGGGTTAGCGGTGATTGAAGACAAATCAATGGATGAAGAAGAAAATTCATCGTAATTCTCCGTACCTGATTGCGTGTAATTTTCTAATTTCAAACTTTGGGAACCACTATTTGCGGCTGAAGTAGTTAATGCCCAGCCTGCGTTGTTGGTAGAATTAACAAATTCATAACTGGTGATGTCGCTTGTTTGAGAATAGCCTTCAAATCCTTCATGATAAGGAAGTGTTGTTGAGGCTGGTAACACTTTGATGTAAGCTGTTTTGGTAGTTGTTTCTGAACTTCCTCCTGCAGAAGCAGTTAAGGTTACGGCGTAAGTGCCAGGAGTTGCATACGTAACGGTTGGGTTTTGCGCAGTAGATGTTGCAGGACTTCCGCCAGGGAAACTCCATGACCAACCATTCACGACATTGAACGAAGCATCTGTAAAATCAATTGCTTCCCCCGCACAGATGATTTGTCTGTCGGTATTAAATTCTGCTTTGCATAAGGTTGCATTTCCATCAGCACCTGTTGCAGTTAAATTAGCTGCTTGCCAAAGATTTTTTCTCCCGGTGGAAGAAACATTCAAGGCAGCTCTCATGCGGTCAGCTTGACCGTGAGAAAACATTTTTGAACAGTAGGAGTAATCCATGTAGTTTTCAACATTTGCTAATTCACCACAGGAATTTTCATTCAATTTACAACTGGTTACACCGATGGTATTTGGAGTATCTGTAACGCCATCGTCATCTGAGCAGCTACTTGCATTACCAGGATTGTTATTCGGACCCCAAGTATGAGATAAATTTAACCAGTGACCAACTTCATGGGTTAAGGCTCTACTAGTATTAATATTTCCCGTTCCGATTGAACCTACATAATTGTGTAGAATCCAAATCCCATTGCCCATTGCATTAGCATTCCAAGTGCCTGGATTAAAAGTATATCCCGCAGCACCGCCTATTTCTTTCGCAATGAAGATATTCATGTATTTATTACCAGGCCATTCACCGTTGTAAACATCGTTTCCATTTCTGATGGCAGTTACTTGTTGACCGCCTCCATTGCTTGTTGGAGCAACCGTTCTTGCATCTTGCGTTCTGGTAATTCCACTAAAACAAACTCCGTTTGGTGCTTTGGTGGCCAAAACAAATTCGATTTCTGAATCAGCAGGAGTACAAGTAGCGCTTAAATTACTTGCATTGAAAGCATTAATGACGTTATTGGCATCTGCGTTTTGCAAACGAAAATCCCGATTTAAAATAAACAATGCATCCATGATTTGTTCATTCGAAATGTTTTCTGTTCCACCATTGTGAAGCACGTGAAACACCACAGGAATTTTATAAATTACACCCTTGGGGCTGATGCTATTTTTCATTTCGACTTCTTTTAGTCGCATTTTTTCTTGATCTATAGCATGTTGAGCGGCAAAAGCAGGGTCTTTTTTAAGTTCATTTAAAAATTTGTGTGTTTTGCAATATTCAACGGATTCTCCTTCCCTAACATTGGTGTAATCAATCGTAGAAACAGATTGAGCTTGGAGAGAGAGAGAGGCTAAAATTGACAGACTGAGCAACCCCAGTTTCAATTTTATAAATAGTTTATTCATAGTTCAATTAATTAAGTTTTAAAGTTTAATTCACCCACAATTTACGCTTTTTTCGCATGCAGTAGATTGATTTAATTGTTAAATGGCGGTTTTATTGACTGAACGGTTTCTCAATCGTTTAATTTTCTGTTTTAGAAATCGCTTCCGCTAAGGATTCTAATTGTTTCAAAATACTTTCTTGTTGCGTTTGCATCAGGGACAATTCAACAAGCATCTTTTCGTTTTTCATTTTTTTATTAGCAATCAAAAGTTCTTTGGTTTGATTTAATTGAGATTGTATGTTTTCGATTAAAAATGCAACATAATAAGACAGATACATTTTACCATAAACACCACCGTTGTAATAAGTGTCTCTAAAATAGGGAATCAGTTGCATTTGTATTTCAGGACTTTGATTCACGAAGTAGCCTGCCAAGGATTTAGTACCATAAAGGATGTCTTGACCCGTTAATTGATTTCTACCAAATAAATTTTTGAAAAACGCTACTTCATTTCCTGTTCCAAAATATTCATAATATTCTGCAATAATGACTTTCATCGAAGAGGAAGGGTCAGCTTCCATTTCTTTTACCAATTCGAATGTTTTTTGAGGGTCAATCTCACTTAATACGATGAGTGCATATCTGATCACCTTGTAAGAAGAATCCGATTGAATGCTTTTGATAATCCGATTTTTAGCTTCCGATTTTGTTGCGTGAGCGATTAAATAATCAAGGGCGTTGATGCGGTTGCTTGAATGTGAATCTTTTGAGGCGATTTCTTGAAGAATCGAAAGAACTGCTTCTTTTGAAGGGGGAGATATTTTTTCTAAACGGAGAATTGCTGCGGAACGAATTTCCCAAAACGGATCTTTTAGTGCATCCAAAATTAACTGCTCAGCTTGAGGTGTAATGGTGTCCAAACCATACGACAGGGCAAGCATTCTATCTTCATATCTTTTCCCCAAATAATATTGCTCTAGGTACTGGTTGGTTGGTTTGATATGGTGGTAATTGGCAAGCAATGCTTTTTGATAATCGAAGACAACTGTTTTTAATTCTCCTTCAAATGGAAAATGAAAGGTATTCAACTTTTTATCAATTACGATTGGAAAAACATGTTTGCCCTTGGAATCAAAAACGGCTATTTTTACTGGCAACCTGTAAAGTGGAAATTCTGATAAATCTTGTTCTTGATTGATTGTTAAAATCACTTCCTTTTTGTCTGATGATACTTGTTGCTCAATGTATAATTCGGGAGTTCCTTTTCCTAAAAACCATTGATTGAAAAACCAATTTAAATCTTCTCCACAAACTTCCTCAAAACTTGTTCTCAGTTGGTGAAATTCCGCTGCTTTGTATTGATACGTTTGAAGATAATTTGTCATGCCCGCAAAGAAAGCTTCATCACCTATATAATTTCGCAACATGTGTAATATTCGGCCTCCTTTACTGTACGTATGTGAATCAAACATGTCGTCTTTGTCTTTGTAATCATACCAGATTAAATCGTGTGGCTCTCCTTTTTCTATGCTTTCAAAATATTTGTCTTTTTCGAGTTCTGCTTGGTAATCCGCTTCATCCACTCCGTAACGATGCTCATCCCAGAGGTATTGAGCGTAATTTGCAAAAGCTTCGTTTAAAGCTAGGTTAGACCAAGATTCAGCAGTAACAATGTTTCCAAACCAATGGTGAAACAGTTCGTGTGCGATGATCGCTTGATCGTTTTCATCTAATAATTCTCTTTGAGTTTTGTAAACAAAATCTCCAAAAACAACTGCGCTGGTATTTTCCATTGCTCCAGAGACAAACTCTCTTACTACAATTTGATTGTATTTATCCCACGGATATTCAACACCCGTCAAATCAGAGAAAAAACGAATCATGGCAGGTGTTTCTCCAAAAATAGCACCCGCATATTTTTCCCAAGCAGGTTCAACGTAATAATTGACTTCCATTACTGAGCCATCCTTTCGAGTATAAGTGTCTGTAACTACTTTAAATTCCCCAATTCCCAACATAAATAAATACACCGAATGCGGAATTTCTTGTTTCCAGTGATCGGTTCTCGTTCCGTTTTTGTTTGCTTTACTACTGATTAGTTTTCCGTTGGAAAGTGTCGTGTATTTGGAATCGACTGTGATGAAAATTTCTTGTGTTGATTTCATGTTTGGAGAATCAATCGTCGGAAACCAAACGGAGTTGGACTCTGTTTCCCCTTGTGTCCAAATCTGAGGCATTTTATTCGCATCTTCTCCTTTCGGATTGATGAAGTACAAACCTTTGTCACTCGCAATGGCTTTACCACTTGCTGTTTTCCGTTCATCGGGTTTGGAGATGTATTCGATAACAACTTGATACGTTTCTGTTCGGCTATAAATTTTGTCCAATTTTATGCGAAGTTCTTCATTGTTGTAAGAAAAAAACACGTCCTTACCATCTAAAGTTATCTTTTTTATTTCCATGCCTTTGGCATCTAAAAACAAACTATCTGATGCATAAAAGTGCGGTTTTAAAGTAAGCGTTGCTTTTCCGTGCATCCATGATTTATCCCAATCAAATTCAACTTCTAGTTTTGTGTGAATCAAATTCGTTAATTGAGTTCGTGTGGCATGGTATAAGGGAGGCAGTATTTGTTCTGAATCAGCGGCAAGTACATGTTGATCCTCCATTTTATTTCCATCTCTTGCACCAACTTTTCTTTCCGCTTGTTTCTTTAATTTTCCACTGGTGTGAGTTCCTGAAATTCCGCAAGCTGAGAGAAAAATCAAGGCAATAAATACATAAGCGAAGCGCATAAACGATATATTAAGAAAGTCCAAAGCTGACGAAATTTTTCATTTTAAACAAGACTTAATTTATTTATTGACCAAAATGTTTGTAATATTGTGTTATAATTAGAAATAATGACAAATCAAGGTTGGAGATTAGATGGTGAGGAAGTAGTAGGGAGTCACCAAGCAGAAATAGTTTGGGAAGACAATCGTTTTTTCACAATGACATACAAAGGAAAAAACTTTCACGGTGAAATCATGGAAGAGCATTTGGAAAATAGGATGTTAAAGGTAAAAATCAACCACAGTGAATATTTGATTTCTAAACAAGGACCGTTGGATGAATTAATTGCTCAATTAGGTTTGGACAAAGTTAAAGTTCGGAAATTATCTCAATTAAAATCACCGATGCCGGGAAGAATTGTTGCCATTAGCATTTCTGTTGGTGACGAAATCGAAGTGGGCGATTCTCTTTTGACACTCGAAGCCATGAAAATGGAAAACGTGCTGAAATCAGAAGGTGTTGGAATCGTTAAATCCATTGAAGTGAAAACAGAACAAGTGGTTGATAAAGGTGCCGTTTTGGTTACTTTTGAGTAAAACTAATAACTTAAAATCGGATTCGTATTTTTTTCGTCACCAATTGTTGTTGCTGGACCATGTCCTGAATAAACGACTGTATTTTCAGGCAGTGTAAACAAGCGTTCGGTGATGCTTTTTTTCAGTACTTCTAGGTTTCCTCCTGGCAAGTCGTATCTTCCAAAACTTCCTTTGAATAGAATATCGCCACCAACGAGCATATTATTTTCTGCGTTATAGAAGGCTACGTGTCCGGGAGCGTGACCAGGTCCAAAAATTACCTCTAAAGCGATGTTGCCAAATTGAAGTTTTTCATTGTCTTCAAAAAATTTGGTTGGTTTTGGAGACGTTTCATATTCCGACATTCCATACATGCTGGCGGATAGCGATCCCATTTCCAAAGTTGGTAAATCTAATTCATGCGCATAGAAATCAACTGGGAATTTTCTTAAAACAAATGCGTTTCCCAAAACATGATCAATGTGGCAATGTGTATTTAAAAGAGCCAATGGTTTCAGACCGTTTGACTGGATGTATTCCAAAAAGTAAGCCTGTTCTTCCCTTGTATAACAACCGGGATCAATAATGATTGCTTCTTTTTGATCATTGTAAACAATGTAAGAGTTCTCTTGAAAAGGATTGAAAGTAAAACCTTGTATCTGTAACATGGGATATTTTTTAAAATTCAAAGTTAATCAAAGAAAGCCAAAAAAGCTTTATTATTGATCAGGGCATTATTTTTGTTTGGTGATATTTGTTAATTTTGCTGTGGGCAATTCCGCAAGTGATATTCCAAACATAATTAAAATTCGATTCCATGAAATCAATGAAATTCATCTTATTTGCTACATTGGCGTTTACTGTATTAAGTTGCAGTCAGCGAGTAGCTTATACCAGTTCTTTATACGACGAGTATGATTTAACACCCCAAACAGTTAAGAGACTTCAATTTTACACGTCTTCACAAATAATTTTACAAAGAAGTTCTCAGCAAGGCAATCAGCAAATCTCCGCGGATGGTAAATTGGTGGTTAACGAACGAAAAAAAGAAGATCGAATCATCATTAATCCAAGCACAAAGTGCGTGTTTGAAAAAGATGGAGAAAAAGGAGAGGTATTTATTCGGTTTGAAGTTGGACAAGGCAAGACTTTAAAATTCGCTGCACGCCAAAACCAACCGAATGGTAAATATTACTTAGTTGCCGATTGGAAAACAGGAAAAGGAGGAGAAGTGGAATATGGGAATCAAGTATATTATGCGAACACTGCTTCCGGAAATTCATTCTTAATGGTATCCATTCAAAAATTGAAACGCACACAACGTAAAGACCGAGTTGTAAAAGGAATTAAAGTGAACTAAACGGGAAGACCAAATACTTCAAATAAGACAAAAAGGCATAAAAAAAGGGAGGTTTATCGCCTCCCTTTTTCGTCTCAAAATTTACGGAATGTTGTTCTTAATGTCTTACTACAACTCTTTTGGTCTGAACCATTTTACCGTTTGAATAAATGGTTAAAATGTAAACACCATTTTTAAATTGACTAACATCTAATTTTTTGCTTGTAGCGAATTTCTCTTCCGCAATAACGTTTCCTAATACATCGACCATTTTCATCGCGTTATCCGTACTTCCTTGAACGGATAAATTGATTACATCGTTTGCAGGATTTGGATATGCGTTGACAGAAACGGTATTTTTAATTTCCTTAACGGTCAAAGTTGTTGAGATCATCACGTCTAAAGAATCGAATTTTGTTCCATTATCGTCTTCCACATAATACCTAACATGAATGGGCTCATTCGCATTTGCTAAAAAATGAACATCAGACACCATGTAACCAACATTACTGCCATCTAATACTGCAGCAGCAGGTGTTGTATAGGCTGACGTAGCGTTTGGTGGATAGCAAACTCCAACTGTTGGATTCGTGAGGCTTGTCGCTCCCCAACAAATACCATAGGTAATGTCAGGCGAAGTGCTCAATAAATTCACTCTTGAAATTTTCGTATTGATGGGAGAACCAGAAATGTTTTTCACATAAAAATGTCCTTCGTAATCAGCATTGGTCAAATTTACATTCAAAGTAGTTCCAGAAATATCCGTGGTTGATCCAGTGCCTTCGTATATTTCAAAAGTTTGTGCAGTAGCCACCAATCCCAAAGAAAGGAATGCGACAAAAGAGAGTATTTTTCTATTCATAAGTTTGTTTTTTAAGATACTAATTAATCAAATTTACAAAAAATAATTCTTTCATCCACTTGTTTTTAAATCTAAAAGTTTAATAAGAATCCTTGAACGAATGGAATTAAAATGGGAGAAAAGGGTTTGTTTAAGGGTGAAGTGTTCGATATTTTGTCTAAAGTGCTATATATCACCCAAAAATAGACTTAGTACTGAAGTTTGCATCAAAGATAGGATTACAATAATACCCCCTATTAAATCCAATTATACCCCTTAAATAATTGTTATCTTTGAGCATTGGCAATGCATTTAAAAACATTCATTGAACAATCAACTATAAACAAAAAACATGAAAAAAATTCTTTTTATTTTATCCATTGTTACTATTTCTCTTCACACAGTAGCACAAGAAACACCCGAAAGAGGTAAAACCATCCCTTCTGTTCAATTAAAAGACATGGAAGGAAAAGTAATTAATACAGCTGAATTGGGACTTAAAGGACCTGTCGTTTTTAGTTTCTGGGCCACTTGGTGTGCTCCATGCAAGCGTGAATTAAACACCATACATGATTTATATACCGATTGGCAAGAAGAAACTGGCGTAACGTTAGTTGCCGTTTCAGTGGACGATGAAAAAACCAAAAACAACGTAGCCGTTTATGTGAACGGTAAAAGTTGGGAATACATGGTGTTAATGGATCCGAATGGGGATTTTAAAAGAGCAATGGGCGTAAACAATGTTCCGCATACATTTTTAGTCGATGAAAATGGCGTTATTGTTTATTCTCACAACAGTTATGCTCCAGGAGACGAAGAAATATTATATCAGAAAATTCTTGAATTGAAGAAATAAAATTTCGAAGTTCATACGCACTATTATACAAACATGAAACTACAGATAAAACTCTCTATTGTTGCATTTTCATTTTTTACATTCGGATTCGGACAAGTTAATCTTGGATCTGTTTCGGGAAACATTGAAAGCACCTTCCAATATTTAAACAAAGACTCGTTAATTGATGCAGATCAACCAGAGTCAAAAGGATTATTGAATTCGTATGCAAATATTTTTTACACGATTGGAAACTTCAAAGCAGGAGTTCGCTTAGAATCTTATTTACCCAGAATCCAAGGGTATCCAGATCGTTTCGATGGAACAGGTTTGGGAATGCGCTATGTTGGGTATTCTAACTCCTTTGTGGACATCACTTTGGGTAACTTTTACGAACAATTTGGTTCAGGATTGTTGTTTCGCTCCTACGAAGACCGAGCTTTAGGTTATGACAATAACATGGATGGAATGCGCTTAATTGTTCGCCCCTACAAAGGAGTGACTTTAAAGGGTGTTTATGGAAACCAACGCTTGGCTTTTCAAGAAGGAAAAGTGGTAAAGGCGGCTGGAATTGTAAGGGGTATCGATGCAGAAGTTCATTTGAATGAAGCTTTAAAGTTCATGAAAGAATCGAAGTTAGATGTTGTTTTAGGTGCATCTTTCGTTAGTAAGTTTCAAAAAGATGATAATGCAGAATTAATTCTTCCTCAGAACGTTGGTTCGTATGGTGGAAGACTAGCGTTGCGTTACGGAAAGTTTTCCTTAGGAGGTGAATATGCTTACAAAGAAAATGATCCTTCGATAGATAATAATTACAGCTACAATCCTGGACAAGCAGCGTTGATTAATTTAGGTTACTCGCAAAAAGGTTTGGGAATCGTATTGTCTGCTAAATCAGTAGATAATATGAGTTTGCGTTCGGATCGTTCTAAAACACTTCAAGATGCGATGATTAATTATTTGCCTGCTTTGAATAAAACACACACGTATAATTTGGTTTCTACTTTGTATCCGTATGCTACCCAACCGATGGGAGAAGTAGCATATCAAGCAGAAGTTTTATACACAATTAAGAAAGGGAGTAAATTGGGTGGTAAATACGGCATGCCGATAAATGTAAATTTCTCAACTGCTTATGGACCTATCCATCATACTTCAGGTATTAATCCGCTTGATTCCAATGGAATTACTTATACAGGGAGATTGTTTGACCAAAGTAGTTTGCAATATTGGCAAGACATTAATGTGAATATCACGCGTAAGTTCAACAAAGATTTCAGTTTGACATTCGCCTATTTTAACATCCGATTGAACAATGATATTTCTAAAATTTCAGATGACGCTTATGGTATCATTGATTCGCATATTGGGGTGATTGAAATGAATTATAAAATCAATAAATCACATGCTTTACGAGCTGAAGTTCAAGGTTTATTTACCGATAAAGACAAAGGAGATTGGGCAACAGTTGTTTTAGAGTACACGATTTCTCCCAATTGGTTCTTTGGTGTAATGGATCAATTTAATTACGGAAATCCTGTGGCAAGCCAAAGATTGCATTACGTTATCGGGTCTTTTGGTTATGTGCGAGAAGCAAGTAGATTTATGGTTTCGTATGGTCGACAAAGAGCTGGTTTATTCTGCGTTGGTGGTGTTTGCCGGTTCGTACCAGCATCTAATGGTTTGACATTTACATTTACACAAAGTTTTTAATAAATAAGCTCATGAAAAAACATTCACTTATACTTATTTTAGCTGCATTCACTTTGCTTTCATGCGACAAAGTTGATAAGCCATTCCTTCCAGTAGTTTCTACTGAATTAAACACGAGTTTGTATCCGGGGAACTGGAATGCGTATCCTTGGCCCACATTTTCTGAGAACACAAACACCAACCGGAATGTTTTAATTGAAGATTTTACAGGTCACAAATGTGTATTCTGCCCAAATGCAGCCATCGTCGCGAAAAACATCGAAGATGCAAACGCAGGACGTGTTTTTATAGCTTCCATCCATGCATCACCTGGTGGAGTTGGTCCTTTTCAATCCACAGATGCTGAATATCCCAACGATTTAACCAATCCAATCGTCATTAACTATGGGCAAACTTTTGAAAATGGTTATAATTTTGTGGGTAATCCGCAAGGAACCGTGAGTAGAAAAGAATTTGGCGGTGTTTTATTTCAACAACCAGGCAATTGGAGTAATGCAACTTCGCAAATTTTGAATGAAAACGAATTGAAAACCAATATTCAAGCTAAAATCAATTATTACCCTACCACAAGAGGGTTGTTTTTACATGCTGAAATTGACACCCTGAATTTAGCTTCAACAGATATTGCCGTAGTGGTTTACTTAATTGAAAATAGTTTCATTTCTAAACAAAAATTCCCAGCAGGTGTCACAGAAGATGATTATGATCATCATAATATCCACCGTGGAAATATTGACAACCTCGCATTTGGAAGAAACCTGAAAGCTTCTAATTTAAAGTCAAACGGAAAATATTATTTAGATTACAGCTATGAATTGCCAGTTGCGTATGACCCTACCAATTGTCATTTGCTGGTTTATACAATGAATAAATCAACGTATGAAATCTACCAAGTAATTAAGGTAGATATCCCTTAAATAGGTGTATTTAAAATTTTTGTTTTTAACACATTCATTTTCTATAAGGATCGCTAAAAAGGCGGTCTTTTTTATGTCAATCTATTTTTTTGAATTCTCAATTAAAAAGGAGGAAAGATAAGTGGAAGGTATAAACCACCCGAAAGACTTACTTTCTCTCGATTTCCAATATGTTTGAGTATTTGGATAATTTAAAAATAACAGGGTTATTTTTATTGTTAGAAAAAAAAGTGCTATTTTTGATATAACTAATGATAAAAACAAAAACAATTATGAAAAAGGATTACGCACGTAGTCGATTTTCTTGGCGACAAGTATTTCGACTAAATCTGACCAGACTAATGGTCATATCCCTAACTCTAAACATGAGTTTTAATGCTAAAGCACAACTTTTCAATGTGGCAGGAAACTGTACGATGAATGTGGCAAGTACTGTGTACGGACCAATGAACAGTAGTACCAATTCAGATGCGACCAACAGAACGGCTGTTATTTATCCGGCTACGCAATTGGCAGGTATTGCAGGTCAAGAGTTGACCAGTATTTATTTCAACCGAATTGGTACCGCAGCAGATCCAACTGGAGGTACACCTAATTTTAAACTGTATTTGAAAGAAACCACTTCTACCGATTTCGGTGCTGGAGCTTTAGATTGGGCAACTGTAGTAACCGGAGCAACTCTGGTATATGATGCTAACCCTTTAACGGCAATACAAGGAGGTCTGGGATGGAAGCAAATTGTGTTTTCAAACAATTTTACATATTCAGGAACAGATAACCTTATTTTGCTTATGGAATATGTCAATACGGGGAATACTACCAATGTACAGTGGCAATATGAATATACTAACCCTTGCGTTGTAACATCCAATAGTACAACAACGAAATATGTCAATACAACGACAGGGACTTTAGGGACTTCTTTATCGTCACAAAATTACAGAAGACCTCAAATTGCATTTGATTATACCGTTACATGTCCTGCACCAACTAATATTCTCATGTCGGGGGTTAGTTCATCAGGAGTTACATTCGACTGGACAGCAGGAGGAACTGAAACCGATTGGGATTATGCGATACAGCCCCAAGGAACAGGAATTCCAACAGCGCCTACACAGGTTTCAAGTACTTCATTGACGGTTAATACATTATCTCCAAATACGGATTATGAATTTTATGTTAGGGCGAATTGTGGGGGTACTAACGGAGAAAGTGTTTGGAAAGGTCCTTTTACATTCACAACACCATTAGTGCCTCAAATACCAGCAGTTATTCCTTTTACAGATGACTTCTCAACCAATCAATGGGATTTTATAAATGGTACCCAAGTAAATAAGTGGTATATCGGAAGTGCTGCTGGTAATCCAGCGGATGGAATGTATATTTCGAATGATTTAGGAGTAACGAATGCGTATTCAGGCACTTTATCGGTGACTCAAACTTTCAGGGACATTGAGTTTCCTGCTGGGCTGAATACATTTAATTTATCATTTGACTGGATGGCAACTGGGGAATCTAGTTTTGATTATTTTCGAGTATGGCTGATTCCAATAAACTCAATAGTTACAGCTGGGACTCAAATTTCTACTTCCAATACGCCAGGCGCTCTTCAATTAGGAGGTAACTTGAATCAATCATCTGCTTGGGTTCAAAATCAGAACTTTATTATTCCGACTTCCTATGCAGGAACAACTGCTCGATTAGTGTTTGAGTGGAGGAATGATGGATCTGTTCAGAATCAAACTCCAGCAGCGATAGATAACGTGCAAATGTCTGTCATTACATGTCCTGCTCCAACAGCTTTGATCACAAGCAATGCAACCACCACCACAATGGACTTGACATGGACAGAAAATGGATCTTCTACAGATTGGGAAATCTCTTACGGTATCGGGACGTTTAATCCGAATAGCGGAACGATTGTTTCTACCAATGGTAATAATCCATTTACGGCAACGGGACTTCTATCTTCTTCAACCTATAACTTTTATGTTAGAAGTAATTGTTCAATAACTGATTCTAGTACTTGGTTTGGCCCAATCTCAGGGATCACATTATGTGCGCCAATTTCAGCTTTGCCATGGACAGAAAATTTTGATAACCTTACAACGCTTGGCACCACCTCTTTCCCTCCATGTTGGTTTAATGAAAATCCAAGTCCAGCGGTTTGGTCAACAACAAGCGCTGCGCTTTCCACAACTACTGCAGGACCTCTTACGGCACCAAACTACATGAGAATTAGATATAACTCGAATGCAACGATGTGGACCCCAGAGTTTGATTTGGTAGCTGGTGAGACGTATGAATTTTCGTTTAACTGGGCTGGGGATGGAGACAGCGCTTGGGAAGGTTCTGTTTATGTAAATGGGTCACAATCTTCTACAGGTGCAACCATGCTTGGCACTAAATTCATCGAGAATGGTGATCCAACGACTTTTGATTACCAAAAAGAAATTTATTGTTTTACACCTACAGCCAGTGGCGTTTATGCTTTTGGTGTCAATGTAATAGAGACAGGAAATAACTGGTATATGAGTTTTGATGATTTCGAATTGAGAAGAATAGTTACTACTCCAGGAATTGATGGTGCTTTAAGTGCATGTCAATCTGGTTTACCAGTTGATTTAAACACGGTGATTACCGCATCTACAACTGAGGGAACGTGGAATTTTGATTTAAATCCAACAGCTGTAAACAATGCAGGGGTGTTAAATGCAAACAGTATTCCTGCTGGGGTTCATGCTTTTTATTACATTACTACTGGTTGCGCTCCTGACACAACTGTTGCTACCATCACTGTTGTGCCACCTTCTTCCGCAGGATTCGACGGTGCAATTGCAGTTTGTAGAAATCAGCCCTTAAATTTATTGTCTGGTTTAGCTGGCAATGCTGATTTAGGTGGCGTTTGGACGGACCCAAATGCAGTTGTGATTCCAAATGGAAACACGATTTCTAGTAACATTCCAGGTCAATACAACTATCAATACATTGTATCAAATGGTGTTTGTCCTGCGGATACTGCGAAAGTGGTAGTTAGCGTTCAAGGATGTGATTACTTAGGATTAGAAGCTGTTGCCTTTGAAGGATTCAACATGTACCCAAACCCAACTTCTGATTTGGTTTACATTACAAATACTGGTTCTTCCGAAGTGTTTAACTACGAAGTATTGGACATGCATGGACGTGTAATCTTGAAAGCGAATAAAGCAATTAACGGTACTTCTACTACAGAACTTAACATGAGCAATGTTGAAATAGGAGTATATTTGATTCGAATTTTCAATGAAAATGCAGACAAAACATTCCGTGTAGTGAAAAACTAATTCAGAAACTCATTCACCTCAAAGGATCGCTAACTTTAGCGGTCCTTTTTGTTTATCACAACATGATCAATATTCACTCAGGTCTCATAAATATTCATCCGTAGTTGATTGATGTTCATTTTGATAGGTGTTTTATAAAAGGGGTGCCTCAATGGTTTATATTTGATATAACTATCTAATGTAAAACAAAAACAAAAACAAAATGAAAAAAGACTACTTTCACAGTCTGTATGCATGGTATGCTACGGATTATTTTAAAATTCCAGAACACGCTTTAAACGAGTTAATTGCAAGATTTAAAATAAATTTAAATCGGTCTGTATCTGCTTTAATCACTTTTTTATTCATCATTGCATGCAACTTTAATTCTCATGCGCAATTGGGCACTATTCAGATAGGTTCTGGGACAGCAACTACTATAGGCTCTAGTGCAATACCAGTAACCAATTATGATTATTCGTACAGCCAACAAATCGTCACTGCAGCAGAATTTACAGGGGCAGGTGGGGCAGTAGGTAATATTACCAAAATGCGGTATCGATTCACATCTATTGGTACACTTGCTAATTGGAATGATTGGACAGTTTACATAGGTAATACAACAAAAACGGCATTCACCTCAAATACAGACTGGGTTCCATTAACCGATTTAACACAAGTTTTTAGTGGTATAATTACACCTATAGCAAACAATTGGTATGAAATAACATTTACTGCACCCTTTAATTATACAGGTGATAATTTAATAGTTGCTGTGGATGAAAACACTATGGGCTGGCTTGGGAGTCCTGAGATACTTAGTTATACATCTTCAACTAACTCAGGTATCTTGTATAGAGCAGATGCATCAAATCCAGATCCTGCATCACCTCCAAACGCAACGTATCTCGTATCCTTATTGCCTCAACTTCAATTTGAAGCAACCTTGGCAAGCTGCCCTCCTCCCGCTAATTTGGGAATTTCAAACCTTAGTGGAATTTCAGCTGATTTGACTTGGACTGAAATTGGAACGGCAACCGAATGGGATGTAGAATACGGTGTTGCTGGTTTTTCACCTACGGGCATCCCAACTATTTCCAACGCGACCAATCCATCCCCAATTGTAGGCTTAACTCCTAATACGAATTACCATTATTATGTAAGATCGATTTGTAGCCCAACAGACCTAAGTGCGTGGGCAGGTCCTTTTAATTTTTACACAGGACACTGTCAAGTAAGTGTTTTGTATTCGGGGGATTATACTTCCAATTTTTCAACTTCGACAGCGGTTAATAACGTCACATACACTGCTACATCCAATCCTTCAGGAGCATATACAAACCAAACAGCTCAAACGTTTACCTCGTTTCCAACACAAGAAATTGAATTTGCGCATAGTTATGTAGGTGGAAATAACTCCTATAAAATTTGGATTGATTGGAATGGGGATTTAGACTTTGATGATGTAGGTGAAGAAATGAGTTCGTATTTAGGTGTTTCAAGTCCTCATAATGGAAGTTTTACGGTTCCCGTGGGGACTCCTCCAGGTACTTACACAGTAAGATTTCGTTCAGCATATGACTTTTCGGGAAGTTTGACTGTTACCCCTTGTGGACAATTAAACTATGGAACTACGATTGATTTTTTATTAAATGTTGCACCTGCACCTACCTGTATGCCACCGTCAGCATTGACCACATCAGGGTTAACCTCTAATTCTGTTGATTTGGGATGGCAAGAGAATGGAACTGCAACGGATTGGGATATTGAATATGGACTCTTTGGTTTTACTCCAACTGGAGTGCCTTCTTTGTCCACAACGACCAACCCTACACTTTTAACTGGATTAGCTTCTAATACGGAGTTTAGCTTTTATGTTCGCGCTGTTTGCAGTTTGACAGATAGCAGTTTATGGTCAGGACCTTATCATTTCTTGACACTTTGTGATGCATTAAGTGCTGTGGCGTTCTGTGAAGATTTTGAATTAACATCTACTTCCATTAATTGCTGGAGGTCGATGGATGCAAATAACGATGGTGTTGCTTGGGCACTTTATACGGGATATCCAAATTCAGGTACGATTTCAGCAGGAATTTATACCGATTATAATGGAGGTAACAACGATGATTATTTGATTTCGCCAAACATGATCCTAACCGGAAACGAAGTAATGAAGTTTTCTTATCGCGTAATGAGTGCAGGTGAACCCAATGACTTTCAAGTCCTTTTGTCAACCACAGGAACAGCAGCTGCAGACTTCCAAGACACCATTTTAAGCGTGGGTCAGTATGCTAACATTGTATATAAAGATACAGCCATTAACTTAAGTGCCTACACTGGAAATGTTTACATTGCGTTTCACATACCTCCTGGTGGATTAGATGGTTGGTATTTGTTTATTGACGATGTTTGTTTTGATATTTGTACACCAAACCCTGGGATTGTTGGTTCTCAAACAGTTTGTTCATTAACCCCAACTTTAGATTTGAACACCGTCATTACACCTGGTGAGACGAATGGAGTTTGGGAGTACAATACAAATCCAAATGCATTAAATGGTTCCGATTTAACCTTGGCTGCATTGCCGTATGGTACTTTTGAATTCGATTATATTGTTACAACAGCTTGTGTTTCTGATACGACCAAAGCAACAATTACGGTTGTTAGTCCCTCTTCTGCAGGGCAAGATGGGTCAATAGCAGTCTGTAGAAATCAGCCACTGAATTTATTGTCTGGTTTAACGGGTAATGCAGATTTAGGTGGTGTTTGGACAGATCCAAACGCACTGGTTGTTCCGAATGGAAATACAATTTCTAGCAATATTCCTGGTCAATACAACTTTAGATACATTGTCTCGAATGGTGTTTGTCCAGCTGATACGGCAAAAGTAGTAGTTAACGTTCAAGGATGTGATTACTTAGTAGCGGTAGAAGAGATGGTCTTTGAAGGATTCAGCATCTATCCCAATCCAACTTCCGACATGATTTACCTCGCCAATTCAGGTTCAACGGAGGTGTTTAATTATGAGCTATTAGACATGAATGGAAGAGTGATTCTGAAAGAAGATCATGCAATCCATGGATTAACAACGACAGAGGTCGATTTGACTAAAGTAGAAATTGGAATTTATTTAATGCGAGTTTTCAATAATCAAGCAGAAAAAACGTTCCGAGTGGTGAAAAACTAATTCTGAAAAGCGTAATTTAAAAAAGGATCGTTAGCAATAACGGTCCTTTTTTGCTTAAAATATTATTCCAATAAAAAAAATTAAATGTTCATTCAAATACCACAAATATTCATCTAATTATCAGTGATATTCATTCAGTATATTTTTTTTGATAAGTGGAGTTTTAATAGTTTAAATTTGATATAACTAACTAATGTAAAACAAAAACGAAATGAAAAAAAACTATCTAATTGGTCGGTGTCTCTATTTAAGAGAAAAACGATCTCAGAAAATCAGACAAATAAAGAAAAACGTTATTGATGAGCGTATTCAAATTCAAGGGTTGATAAAGGATCAATTTCAATCCATTTTGCAATATAGATTAATAGGTTCGCTTATCTTTATTTTTACTCTTGCATGGAGTTTTAATTCAAAAGCTCAGTATTGTGTTGCGAGTTCTACTAGTACATTGGATTACACAGCAGCTTTCTCCACAACTGGTGCTACAACAAACCTATCTTATTCAGCTTCTAGTAATCCGACGAATGGGTATACTGACCAGACAGCTCAATCTTTGGTCTCTTTTCCTACGCAACTGATTAACTTCAGTCATACGTATGTCGGAGGGGGTCATGGTCTAGGAATTTGGGTCGATTGGAATAATGACCTTGATTTTTCTGATCCAGGAGAGCAGGTTTTTTCTCAAGTGATTTCAGGCACATTACTAACGGGATCTGTTACCGTACCCGTGAGTACAGCAGCTGGAAATTATCGAATGCGTGTGAGGTCTCAGTGGAACGTTGCGCCAACTTCCGCATGTGGTTCCATAACTTGGGGTACAGCAGTAGATTATACTTTATCAATTGCTTCTCTTTTCAATTCACCCGCTTTAACGCAATCACCTGGGGTTCCTTCTTGTTTAACAGGATCAACACTCACAGCAACAGGAACACCAGGAGCAGGTATCGCATGGTATTGGCAGACAACAGCTTTAGGAACAAGTACTACAACACCGTACACGGGACCATTAACTATTAATTCGAACGGGACATATCATATTAGAGCATTTGACCCCGTAATTAATTATTGGGCAGCCGCTACTTCCATTGTAGTCAATAATTTCCCATTAGCCACAAATCCACCAACTCCAATTGCAAACATCAATCCTTCTTGTGCACCAACAGGTTCTATGTTAACGGTTCCAGCACCTTCAGCAGGGTTTGAATATTATTGGCAAGAAACGAATGTTGGTGGCACGAGTAATGCATTAAATGCAACAACTCCATACAACGCAACGAGTACGGGCACCTATTATGTAGCTGCATACGAAACGGCAACTCAATGCTGGTCGAATACGGTTGGTTTATTAGTAACAGTGGGGACGGTTATTCCATCAAATCCCCTTGTTCTACAAACAGATTACAATTATTGTATCGGTACTACATCAGCCGAAATTACAGCTAATACAACATTTGCTTCGGGGTCACTAACAACCACACTGGCTCAAGGAAATGGTTGTGGTGGTGGAGCAATGGTAGATATAACTGCCAATGCATTGCCAATCAACCTAACCAGTATTGATGTTGTTTCCGGTACAAGTGGAGCTCAAACGGTAGCAGTTTATTACAAAACAGGAACTTATGTAGGCGCTGAAACCAACGCGGCCGCATGGACCTTACTAGGGAGTTATTCCGTTACAGGTGCCGCTAATACCCCCATCAATGTGGACATTGCCGACCTTACGATTCCAGCTTTGACCACGTATGGTATTTATGTAAACTACAATGCACAATATACCAATTTGTCAACCACATATAGCAATTCAGATTTGTCGATTACAACAGGTACAGGATTATGTAGTTTATTTGGCGGACTAAATGCTGGAAGAACTTTCAATGGAACTTTCTATTATAATTCTGGTGTTTCGGGTTCTTTAGAATGGTATAATGCGCTTACTGGTGGAACTGTTATTGGTACAGGAAGTCCCTTGGAAACCATTGGGACAACAGTTCTTCCGAATGCTTCTAGTGCAGGTTCTTATAGTTTCTATGCTTCCAGCTACTTAGACGGATGTTATAGCAATTCAAGGGAATTAGTAACCGTTTATTTGGGGAACGTAAATGTTGATTTGACAGCGATTCCAGTAAGTTGTAACAACGGTAATGATGGCGCCGTCCTAGTTTCAAATGTTCTTTGTGGAACTGCACCGTTTACGTATTCTATTGATGGTGGGCCTTTTGGTCCGCAAACGGGGATGACAGTAGGAACTCACACCGTAATATTAAAAGATGCCAACGGAGACGATAGTGGAACTTATACCGTTGTTATTGATGATGCGCCAGCTCCAACAGCAGTAACATTATCCACGATTACAGCAACCACTGCAGATATTTCATGGACCGCAACTGGTTCAGAAACGGAGTGGAATGTTGAATGGGGAGCTACGGGTTTTACTCCTGGAACTGGAACTGAAATAGGAAGTGGTGTATCTTCTCTCACAAATTATTCGATTACACCTTTGAGTCCAAGTACGTATTACGATGTTTATGTTTCCGCAAATTGTGGTACGGGCACTACATCAGGAGACTGGGCTTTATTGCAGGTGGTTACAGAGTGTGGGCCGATTACAGCTCTTCCTTGGACAGAAAATTTTGACAACCTATCAACATTGGGTACAGGTATTTTCCCTTTGTGTTGGATTGACGAAAATCCTGGCGATTGGTCAACAACAAGTGCCGCGGCTTCTACCACGACAGCTGGACCGCTTTCTGGAGCAAATTACTTGAGAATAAACTGGACTTCAGATGCAACAATGTGGACTCCACAGTTTGCATTGGCAGCGGGCGAAACTTACGAATTTACTTTCAATTGGGCAGGTGATGGAGATGCAGCATGGGATGGTTCTGTGTATGTAAATGAAACAGCACTATTTACTGGGGCTACCATGCTTGGTGTTAAATTCGTTGAAAATGGAGACGCTACCACCTTGTCTTATCAAGAGGAAACGTATTGTTTTACGCCAACAATAAGTGGAACCTACACGTTTGGAATTAAAGTAATTGAGACTGGGAATAATTGGTACATGAGTTTTGACAATTTCAAGTTGAAACAAGTTGTCACTGTTCCTGGTACGGACGGATCATTAAGCGCTTGTCAGATTAGCGGTTCAGTAGATTTGAATTCAGTGATTACAACAACGGTGACGGATGGATCATGGAATTTTAATTTGAATCCAAATGCGGTAGATAGCATGGGAATGCTTAACCCTTTAAGCATAGTTAATGGAACTCATCAATTCTATTATATCAGTGCGGGTTGTGCGCCTGACACAACTGTTGCTACCATCACGGTTGTGCAACCTTCTTCAGCAGGAAACGACGGTTCCATTGCGTTGTGTAGAAATCAGCCCTTCAACTTATTGTCAGGATT
Source organism: uncultured Chryseobacterium sp. (assembly GCA_964488745.1). Classification (GTDB taxonomy): domain Bacteria; phylum Bacteroidota; class Bacteroidia; order Flavobacteriales_D; family Crocinitomicaceae; genus JAQVCM01. The sequence goes on from CAZAVP010000019.1 coordinate 21,414, forward strand.
AACAGGTAATGTAGATTTTGGAGGTGTTTGGACTGATCCAAATGCAGTTGTGGTTCCGAATGGAAATGCAATCTCGAGTAACATTCCAGGTCAACACAACTTTAGATACATTGTATCGAATGGGGTTTGTCCAGCTGATACTTCAAAAGTTGTAGTTAACGTTCAAGGATGTGATTACTTAGGGTTAGAAGCTATTGTATTTGAAGGATTCAGCATCTATCCTAACCCCACTTCCGATGTGGTTTACATAGCCAATTCAGGTTCAAGCGAAGTGTTTAATTACGAAGTATTAGACATGAATGGACGTGTAATCTTGAAAGCAGATCAAACAATAACTGGTTCAGCTACTACCCAGCTCGATGTGAGTAAAGTGGAAATTGGAGTTTATTTGATTCGAATTTTCAATGAACATGCCGAGAAAACATTCCGCATTGTAAAAAATTGATTCGGATATAGTTCCTTAGAAGGATTACCAGCAATGGTAATCCTTTTTTAATTTATTCACTTTTTTAATTCACATCGTTGCTATTGTCAAAATTTATAACGTAATTTACATGAGTGAAACTAACCCTCTAAGAGGATAGTCATGCAAACTATTGCGTAAGCGCAGCTTAAAATGACATAGATGGTTCCTATGGACGTTAAAAGACAAATTATTGACAGATGAGAAATAAATTATACTTGCTGGTTTTGTTATTAGTTCTTTCTGGTTGTTCCAACTGGAAATATGGCGGGAAAGTCCGTCCGACTGGAAATGAAGTCCGATATTCTGAAGTGGTAATAGAAAAAAACAGCGTTGAACCATTGGTTTTTGACCTACCAAGGAGCACAAGTCAGGATTTGGCAATGTTAGAATTACCCGAATCAAGTTCAAGAGAATTAGCGGTTAAGCTTGAGAGTTCACTTGAACAAAAAAACACCAAAGACATTTTCTGGGTTCCTTTTCAAGATAAAGTTGTAGCGCATGACGATTCACTAAAGAAGCAAGAGGAGGTTTTAGCACAAGCATTGAAAACGGATAGAGAAGCTAAAAAAGGAATGATCTTCGGAATAATTGGATCCGCTTTGTCGTGGACACCTGCTTTCATTGTAGGTCTGATTTTTTCAATCAATGGACTTAAAAAAAGCGTACGTGCCTTGAAAGCACCATACATTACCCCCAAAGGGTTGAAATCGGCTAAAACAGGTTTGATTTTATCCATTATCGGGTTAACAATAGCCACCATTCTTGTGTTGACTTTATTTTTGCTATTGTTGCTGCTCATAAGTGGATTCTAAATTGACAATCCCTTTAGAAGAACAATGAAAGTAATCGTTAGTGTCACCAATGACTTATTTACAGATCAACGGGTTCATAAAGTTTGTACTTTTATTCAAAATCAAGGACATGAAGTGCTTTTAGTCGGTAGATTAAGAGACAACAGCATGGAATTAAACCGAACTTATCAAACCAAACGTTTTCGTTTACCCTTCGATACAGGACCGTTTTTTTACGCTTCATATTCCATTCGTTTATTTTGGTTTTTACTTTTTTCGAAATGCGATATTTTAGTTTCGAACGATTTAGACACCTTACTTCCTAATTATTTAGCAAGCAAATTCAAACGTAAAAAATTGGTTTATGACTCGCATGAATATTTTACGGAAGTTCCAGAACTTGTTAATAGACCAAGAACACAAGCCATTTGGGAAGGCATTGAAAGGATAATCTTCCCGAAATTGAAACAGGTTTACACCGTAAACCAATCAATCGCTGCTAAATACGAAGCAAAATACGGGGTTCCTTTGTTAGTTGTCAGGAATGTTTCTCCCAAATGGAATCAAAGTCGATTAAAAACTAAAAAAGAACTAGGAATTCCAGAAGATAAATTTGTACTCATTTTTCAAGGTGCTGGAATAAATATCGATCGAGGTGGAGAAGAAGCGGTACAAGCCATGCAATATCTGGAAAATGCGGTTTTACTTTTTGTAGGCGATGGCGATGTTGTTTCTTACCTAAAAGAATTGACATCCACTTTGAAACTACAAGAGCAAGTGTTTTTCTTCGGAAAAAAATCGTATGCGGAAATGATGAATTATACGCACCATGCCGATTTGGGGTTGACATTGGATAAAGACACCAACATCAACTACCGGTTTTCTCTACCAAATAAAGTATTTGATTACATGCACGCCAATACCCCTATTCTCGCTTCTGATTTAGTGGAAGTAAAAAAGATTGTAATAGGATATGAAATAGGTGAAATTATTCAAAGTCATGACCCGATAGCCTTGGCATGGAGTATTAAAGAAATTCAAAACAATCCTACGAAACTTCTCCGTTGGAAACAAAACTGTTTAAAAGCTTCATCTTTTGAAAACTGGGAAACGGAAGTTCAGAAATTAGCAGCGTTTTATCCAAAGTCAGGCAAACGCATTTAAAATTTTGCAAGTCTAAATTTTAGAAAAGGTAATTTTATTAAGCGGTGGATTCATCCACCGCTTGATTGCAAATTGAGATGAGTTGTTTGTGGCATGCGTTTTTGTTTAAAAACCATGACATAAACCAATTTTGAAGTTAAATGCGTTTGCCCTGTCCAAAGTCAACTGAATGTTAGATTAACGTTTCTTATGTTGAAGACATGTATCAGTCTTTTTTAATTTCTTACCTTTAACAGGAATTAAAAATAAAATGAAACTAGAAGTTTTACACATCGTCTCTTTAGATGTTCCAATTCCGGCAGATTATGGCGGTGTAATTGATATTTATTATCGAGCGAAAGCCATTAAGGACTCTGGCGTAAAAGTTATTTTACACTGTTTTGAATATGGAAGAAGCACCCAACATGATTTTTCTGAAATCTCGCATGAGGTATATTTTTACAAACGAAAAAAATCGATTTTAGATAATCTGAAGTCTGAACCTTTCATCGTTGCTTCTCGTAAGTCGGATGAATTGCTTGCTCGATTAACACGAGACAACCATCCCATTTTAATGGAAGGACATCATTGCGCAGGATTACTTCATGAACCGCAATTAAAAAATCGCAAGAAATTTGTGCGTGTTCATAACGTAGAATGGATGTATTACAAGGCGTTATCAAACAGTCCAACATCTACATGGCGAAAGTTGTTTTTTAACAAGGAAAGCAAGAAATTAAAGAAATTTGACAATGCGCTGAAATTAGCAGACGGCTTGTTTTGTTTAAATTCCAATGATTTAGAGTATTATAAAGCAATCAATCCAGCGAGTAATTTATGGGCAGTTGGCTGTAGTTTAGAGCAAAAATCAACCCTTCCTACTGAAAAATATGCGCTTTTTCACGGCAATTTAAGCGTTGTAGAAAATGAAAAATCCTTGCGTTGGATCATAGACGTTTGGGTAAAAAATAAGTTAACCTTTCCATTAATAGTGGCGGGCAAAAACCCCAAATCCGATTTGAAAAAACTCCTTGCTAAGCTGCCTTTGGTAGAGTTAATTCCGAATCCTTCCAATGAAAAAATGACGGAATTGATTAGCGCTGCCGAAATAAATTTATTAATAACTTTTCAGTCAACAGGTGTAAAATTGAAGTTAATCAATGCTTTGATCCAAGGAAAAAGATGCATTGCCAACCCTTTGATGATTGAAGGCACAGGTTTGGGAGAGTTTTGTGAAGTGATTGATAGTGAGAGCGAATTAGCAACAGCGATACACCAACAAAGCGATTTTAATTCGGAACAACTTCGCGCCAGAATGACTTATCTCGACACCTATTTTAACACCTTGAAAAACACCAAAGAAGTAATTGAGTTTATTGAAAAAAAATCATTTGAAGGAAGAGAAAAAGCGATCGGCTAATTCCAAACAATATTTCTGACATCTTCCCAATGATTTAGTTACCTTTGCATTTCAATTTTTTAGAATTATAATAGATGAGTTTACTGACTGTTGGGAGTGTTGCGTTTGATGCAATTGAAACTCCATTTGGAAAAACAGATAAAATTATTGGTGGTGCTGCAACCTACATTACATTGGCAGCTTCTTTTTACGAGAAAAACCAAAACATCGTTGCAGTTGTGGGAGACGATTTTCCCCAATCAATGCTTGAAACTTTGTCTTCGCGAGGTATCAATTTAGAGGGACTTCAAATCAAACAAGGGGAGAAGTCATTTTTTTGGTCAGGAAAATATCACAACGACATGAATACACGGGATACTTTGATTACGGAGTTAAATGTTTTGGAACATTTTGACCCAATCATTCCTGCCTCTTATCAAAACTCAAAATATTTGATGCTCGGGAATTTAAGTCCACAAGTGCAAAGTTTGGTAGTGGATCGCATGGAGAACCGGCCTAAATTAATTGCAATGGACACCATGAATTTTTGGATGGATATCGCTTTAGATGCATTAAAGGTGACGTTGAAAAAAATCGATTTATTGATCATCAACGACGAAGAAGCAAGGCAATTATCAGGACAAAGTTCATTGGTAAAAGCAGCTTCTGTTATTCGTCAGATGGGACCCAAATATTTGATCATCAAAAAAGGAGAACACGGTGCTTTGTTATTCCATGGAGATCAAGTGTTTGCCGCTCCAGCGCTTCCATTAGAAGAAGTTTTTGATCCAACAGGTGCAGGCGATACTTTTGCAGGTGGGTTTATGGGTTATATTGCCAGTACGGATGACGTCTCTTTTGAAAACATGAAACGTGCAATTATTGCTGGCTCAGCACTTGCTTCCTTTTGCTGTGAAAAATTTGGAACAGAAAGGTTAGAACAAGTAACACCAGATTTATTGGATTTAAGAATTCAGCAATTTGTGGCACTTTCTAACTTTAACATGGTATATCAGATCGTTTAAATTATTGGATGATGGAAAAAGTTGATTTTATTGAGCAATTAAAAACACTCGTAAATACGGAAGAAGTTCTTTCAGTTAGTAGAGAAGTAAATGAGTTGAAAGGATACTTTGAAGATTTTTGCATTGAAGAAGAGCGTTTGCGTCAAGTGGCCCTGTTGGAAGCTCAAGAAAAAGACTTACCAGTGGAAGAAGAAGATGGATCTCTGAAAGCAATGAAAGATGAGTTTTATGAAATATACAACGGTTTCAGAACTAAAAAAATAGCTGCTTCAACCGCTAAAAAATTAGAACAAGAGGTAAATTTACGCCTGCGTAAAAGCTTGATAGAACGGATGCGATCCCTTATTTCGGAGGAAGAAAACATCGGTGTCGCTATTTCAAAATACAAGGAAATTCACGAAATTTGGAAAACAGCAGGGGATGTTGAGCGCGACAAAAGACAAGCCATTCAAGCTGAATTCTCAAATCTATTGGAATCTTTCTTTTTCAATATCAAAATTTACAGAGAACTGAAAGAGCACGATTTGAAACGCAATTTTCAAATTAAGGAGGCGTTGATTCAGAAAATTAAGGATCTACTTGAGAACGATAGCATCAAAGAAATTGAGGCTGCCATCAAAACATTGCAAAACGAATTCGATGAAACAGGGCCTGTTCCACAAGAATCGTGGGAAAGTTTAAAAGAAACGTATTGGGAAGCGGTGAAAGCAGTTTACACCAAGATCAAGGATTTTTACGATGTTAAACGCGAAGAATTGCGGGTAAACATTGAAAAGAAACAAGCTTTATTAAAAGAAACACAGGACTTTATCGCGAACATGGGTGAAGTAAAATCAACCAAAGAATGGGATGATTTGACCAAAGTTCTACTTGGATTTCAAGACAATTGGAAAAAAATTGGCTTTGGAACCAAAAAAGAGAACGAAGAACTCTGGATTGCTTTTAGAAAAGAATGCGATCAATTCTTCTCAATGAAAAAATCGTTTTACGAAATCATCAAACAGGAGCAAGCTAAATTAGCAGAAGCCAAAAGAAATTTGATTGAAAAAGTGAACTCACTCAAAGATTCTACCGATTGGAAAACGACAACGGAAGCAATTGTTCGCCTTCAAAATGATTGGAAGAAAATAGGTCACGCTGGCCAACGAAACGAACAAGTTTTATGGAAAGAATTTCGGGTTGCTTGTGACGCTTTTTTTAATTCAAAGCAAAAGCATTTTGAAGAATCGGATAAACTAAACACGGCAAATTTAACTGCCAAAAGAGAATTAATCGAAAAGATCAAAGGATATGTTGCTTCTGCAGATAAGAATGAAACCCTACAAGTCCTGAGAGATTTTGCAGCAGCGTTTAATGCAATAGGCAAAGTTCCTTTTAAAGAAAAAGACCTTATTTACAACGATTACAAAGCTGCAATTGATGTGCATTATTCCAAGTTGAAGCTGGAAGGAGCAGAGAAAGAAAAGGTACTGTTTCAAGCCAAAATTGATTCGTTGAAATCCAGTCCCAATGCAGAAAGAGCATTTGATCAGGAGCGAAGAGATATTCAAAATAAAATTGCTTTGTTGAAACAAGAAGTTCAACAATATGAAAACAACCTTGGGTTTTTCGCTAAATCGAAGAATGCTAATCCATTGATTCAAGAAATTGAAATTAAAATCAATGCAGCGAAACGCAAAATAGAAGATTATCAGAAAAAGTTAAAAATGTTGAAACATGAATAGATCGATTAACATTCTTCTGTTTCTTTTATTTGTTCCGATTGCTCTGTTTTCAATTGTCGTTGGTTTTGATTTGCCCTTGAGTTTTCTAAAAACGAGCGGTGAGAATCTACCGTTTATTCAAGAAATTTATTACGTAGCAGCAGCCTTGTTTTTCATGATTGGGGCAAGAAGATCCCTTCGGAGGTGGTCTGGGTTGAAACTGGTTTCCAATACCAGCAAATATATATGGAGTAAACCGATGGATAAAAAAAGAACTGGACGTGTTGGAATGTATTTAATTTTAGAAGGTGTTTTCCATTTGGTTTTTGCCCTTGTTTTACACGAAGTTACTTCTTATTTTTTACCCGTATCCATTGTCTTGATTCTTCTTTCCGTGGATCATTTCATTTTTGCCATTTTGGGAAGCACGCGAAAATTATACCGGGTGGGAATTACTAAAAATGCCATTGTGTTTGCAGATAGAGAAGTAAATGTGATTTACTTCTCAGGACTTAGAAGCGTTTCAATACAACAAGATAGTTTGTATTTTGACTACATCAAAGAATTGCAATTGACGGCGCCTTTAGATGGGATTTCTTCAGCAGACCGTGCGTCATTTCGCGAAACCGTAGCGAATCTAGTGGATAGAAACGTTGTGTTCTTTTCAGAAGGATTTAAAAAGATTTAGTGTAGAGAAAATCTTCCTGTTTCTCTTGCAGAGAAGCTTAAAAATTAAAGAACAGAAGTAAATTGTTTTAAAAAACGAATGTCATTTTCAGAATACATCCTTAAGTCGTTTACTTTGTATTTCAACTGCGTGATCCGTTCAACCCCCATTCCGAAGGCGAATCCACTGTAAACGTTTGAATCGATTCCTGAAGCTTCCAGTACACTGGGGTCAACCATTCCACAGCCTAAAATTTCCAACCAACCGGTATGTTTGCAAACATTGCATCCTTTTGCACTGCAGATTGAACAAGAAACATCTACCTCAGCACTCGGTTCTGTGAAAGGAAAATAAGAAGGGCGCAGACGGATTTGTGCTTTTTCGCCAAACATTTCTTGAGCAAAATAAAGCAAGGTTTGTTTTAAATCCGCAAACGATACGTTTTTATCAATATAAAGACCTTCTACTTGGTGAAAAAAACAGTGTGCTCTTGCAGAAATCGCTTCGTTGCGATATACCCTACCTGGAGAAATGGTTCGGATTGGCGGCTTTTCATTTTCCATCACACGGACTTGAACCGATGAGGTGTGTGTTCTCAACGCCATTTCATTTTCGCCTTTCTCGATAAAGAAGGTGTCTTGCATGTCTCTTGCAGGGTGTTCTGGTGCAAAATTCAACGCAGAGAAATTGTGCCAATCATCTTCAATCTCAGGACCTTCAGAAACGTTAAATCCAATGCGATTAAAAATCTCAATAATCTCTGATCGGATCAAAGAAATCGGATGATGAGAACCAATGGAGAAGTCTTCTCCTGGTCGGGAAAAATCCATTTTTTTTGCATCCGTTTTATCATCTGTTAAATTGATTTGGAATGAATTGTATTGATTTTCAGCAGTCAAACGCAATTCGTTCATCAACAAACCAATTTCTTTCTTTTCTTCGTTAGGCACATTTTTTAATTCGCCAAAAAGTAATTTAATGGCTCCTTTTGTACCGAGGTATTTGATCCTAAACGCCTCTAATTCAGCATTGTTTTTTATTTTTTCAGCTTGAATTTCTGAAGTTAAAGTTGCGATTTTTTCTTTCATATTCTTTTCAAATATAATCGAATTTTAAGGATTAAAAAAAGTGAAAACAAGAAATTAAAAAATAATTTTGCAGAATTGAATCCTTTTCACTTTATTTGTAAATCTTTTCGACTATTTTTAGACAAAAATAATAATTTAGAAGGAAGAGATTTAAATAAGTTACCATTTTTTAATTAACTTTGATAACATTAAGACAAATCAACATGAAACAATTTTTTAAAATTACTGCTTTATTATTATTAGTTGTCTCTTTCACTTCTTTGCAGTCTTGTAAAAGAGACCCGTCTGTTTTGAAAATTTATGTTCGTTCGCACAGCAATCAACTTGTTCCAGGTGCTAAAGTGATTATTGTTGGTGATGTAAATTCCAACCCTGCGACGCGTGCGTACGTTGATACAGTAATGACAAACTCTACAGGATTTGCTTTTTTTGACATGACAGAATATTTTGGCGAAAAAGGAAAGAAAGGAGAAGTAGGGTATTTTGATATTATTGTAAAAAAAGACACCATTACAGGCTTGGGTAGAGTTCGTTGTAGAGCGCACATTACCAATGTTGAAACGGTTTACTTACCGTAACACAATTAAAAATAAGAAACATGAAAAAATTTTTCTCAACAACAATCATCGCTTCTGCATTTCTTTTTTCTGGAATGATCATCATTTCAGGATGCAATAAAAAGAAAGATACGATCGCTAAAATTTATGTTTACGATGCAGCTAATCAGCCTGTAGCTGGATGTCAAGTAGTTTTGTACGGTAAATCAACCGAAAACAAACCAGCGAATGTAAATTTATACGATACAACCTTATCCAATTCCTCAGGAGAGGCTATTTTTAATCTAAATGATGTTTATAAAAAAGGAATGGCTGGTGTAGCGATTTTGAATATTGACGCTCTTAAAAACGGATTGAAAGGTGAAGGAATCATCAAGGTAGAAGAAGAAGTGACCAGCGAAGCAACGGTTTATATTCAATAAGATTATTGAATTATTAGAGAGCTCTGTGCATATTGCACGGAGCTTTTTTTTTGAAAAATAAAATTTTAAAAAGAGGATTGAAAATTCCACTCAAAGTCATCAAAAATTTTCGTACCTTTGTGCACATTTTACACCAGTGAATGAAAGCATTGGTTACATACTTTTAAATGGAAGATAAACACAAAATACAAAAAATGGGTAAAATGAAACTATCAGAATTTAGTTTCGACTTGCCAAACGAATTAATCGCAGAATATCCTCAAGAAAATAGAGATGAAGCGCGCTTGATGGTCATTCACCGTAAAACTGGAAAAATTGAACATAAATTATTCAAAGATTTGATCAATTATTTCAACGATGGAGATGTAATGATTACCAATAATACCAGGGTTTTTCCTGCAAGAATGTATGGTAATAAAGAAAAAACTGGCGCCAAAATCGAGGTTTTCTTGTTGAGAGAATTAAACCGTGAAAGTTTACTTTGGGACGTTTTAGTAGATCCTGCACGTAAAATCAGAATCGGAAATAAATTATACTTTGGTGACGATGAATCATTGGTAGCGGAAGTTATTGATAATACTACCTCCAGAGGTAGAACTTTGCGCTTCTTATTTGATGGTTCTTACGATGAATTTAAAGCGAAAATCACTGAATTAGGGGAAACGCCCTTACCAAAATACATCCGCAGGGATGTGGAAAAAGAAGACGAAGAGCGTTACCAAACAATTTACGCTACCGAAGAAGGTGCTGTAGCTGCCCCAACGGCTGGCTTACACTTCTCTCGCGAGTTGTTGAAGAGGTTAGAATTGAAAGGGGTTGATTTTGCTGAAATCACTTTGCACATTGGTTTGGGTACCTTCAGAACGGTGGAAGTGGAAGATTTGACCAAACATAAAATGGATTCTGAACAAGCAATTATCACCCAGAAATGTGCTGATATTGTGAACAACGCCAAAATAAACAAAAGAAAAGTTTGTGCCGTGGGAACAACGTCCATGCGTGCAATTGAAACTTCTGTTTCCACAGACGGCTTGTTGAAACCATTTGATGGATGGACCAACAAATTCATTTTTCCGCCATACCAATTTCAAATCGCGGACTGTTTGATTACCAATTTCCACACGCCACTTTCTACTTTATTGATGATGATTTCTGCCTTTTGCGGACATTCATTGATGATGGAAGCCTATGAAACGGCAATCAAGGAAAAATACAGATTTTACTCGTATGGAGATGCGATGTTAATATTGTAATCCGTTATAATATATGAATTTATTAAGTCCCTTTCCATGTTTTGGTGAGGGATTTTCTTTTTAAAAATAAAACGCATGAAATTAATACTGTTTTTATTTATTTGCCTAGTTGGAACTGCATTTGCACAAAAAAAGGTAATTGATCACACTGCATACAACGACTGGAAACGCATTGGTGATTCGCAAATTTCAAATGATGGAAAGTTTATAAGCTATACCATCAAACCACATCGTGGTGATGGATACACCTATTTGGTTAATATGGAAACGAACCACATCGACTCTTTTTACAGGGCTGTAGATCCGAAGTTTACCGACAACAGTTCTTACTTGGTTTTTAAAATCAATCCTGGATTTGACACCTTGAGAAAGAGTGAATTAAATAAGGTTAAAAAAGAAAAATGGCCCAAAGATTCCTTGGGTGTGTATCACTTAAAAGATAGGAAACTCAAAACGTATCCAGATTTAAAATCCTTTTTTCTGTTAGCTGATAGCGATGTACTGGTGTATTTGAGTACCTCCAATGAATTGAAAGAAGAGATTTCCAAGAAAAAAAGTAAAAATAAAAAGAGTAAAAAGAAGAACAAAACCACGGAAGAAAAAACGGAATCCGATGGCGGACTGATGTATGTATTGAATGGCGAATCGATTTCCGAACCGATTAAAGATGTAAAAGAGATTTTTACAGCGAAAAAAGGATCATATTTCGCTTACACCCGACATCAAAAAGTGAAAAAAGTGGACAGTCTGACACTGTTTATCCAAGATGTAAATTCGGATAAAAAAATGACTATCAAACCTACATTTACGCATTTGGGCGGATTGACGTTTAATGAAAATGGTTCACAAGTGGCTTTTACGGCGTCGGCTGATACGGCGAAAGCGAAAAATTACGAATTATTTCACGTCAATTTATCGGATGAAATCATTACCAAAATGGTAGATACAGCGGATTTGAATTTGCCCGAAAATCAGCGAGTAAGTGCGCATTTTAAGCTGCAATTTACTTCTGATAACAGTCGATTGTTTTTTGGAATTGCCGAGAAAGCAGTTGTGGAACCGAAAGATACTCTGTTGAAATCTGAAAAAGCAGTTTTAGATGTTTGGCATTGGAAAGACGATCGCTTACAACCACAACAATTGGTTGAGCTAAAGAAAGATTTGAAAAAATCAAAACTTGCCGTTTACGACTTGAACAAAAAAGATTTTTTAATCCTTGCAGATGAAGATTTAGAAGTGAAATTGCCAAAAACAGGTAACTCAGATTACCTGCTTGGGTTTTCAGCTGCAAGCTATCAAAATAGCTACAATTGGGAATACCCCTGGCGCAAAGATGTCTATCGAATAAATGTGGCAAGCGGTGAGAAAACACGTGTATTGGAATCTCAGATTTACAATGTTGCTTTGTCTCCAAGTGGAAATTACATGACCTATTTCAAAGAAAAAGATTTACAACAATACGCGGTTGACTTCCAAACCAAACAAGAAGTTTGTATAACTTGCTCCGAAAAAAAGGAATGGCTCGACGACATCAACGGAATGCCATTTGTTGCCAATCCTTTAGGTGTTATTGGTTGGACGAAAGGCGAAGAAAGTCTTCTAATTCAATCCAAATACGATGTTTGGAAGTATGATTTGAAAGCCCAAAATCTCGAAAACCTCACAAAGGGTGAAGATGAAAAAATGCGTTTCTCTTTGCAAAAATGGGAAAAAGACAGCTTGTATTTAGACTTTGAAAACAATTATTTATTGGCTTTCAGTGAAGTGAACAAATCCATGTCTGTTTACCGATTTACCAATAACCAATGGGCGTTTGAAACTAAAATGAATTCCAACCACAAAGTCATGGGATTAAAAAAAGCAAAACAAGCTGAAACGTTCGTTTTTCAGTTGAGTTCATTAGAAGATTATCCAGATCTCCACTTGGGAAAATGGCTTTCTGAAAACAAAACGATTCAAATCTCCCGAGCCAATCCGCAACAAAGCGAATACAATTGGGCAACCGTTGAATTAATAAAATGGAAGGCCTACGATCAACAAATGTTGGAAGGATTACTTTATAAACCAGAGAATTACGATTCCACAAAAAAGTATCCCTTGTTGGTTTATTTTTATGAACTGTACAGCGATGATTTACACAACCATTATGCTCCGCGACCAACAGCGTCCATTATTTTCCCAACGGAATACGCGTCTGCTGGGTACTTTGTTTTCATTCCAGACATTCGATACGAACCCGGTTACCCGGCAAAAGGTGCATACAATTCCATCATGAGCGGAACAGATTATGTTTTGAGAAATTACCCAGCAATTGACTCTACCAAAATGGGTTTACAAGGTCAAAGTTGGGGTGGATATCAAACGGCGCAATTGATTACCATGACCAACCGATACCGCGCAGCAATGGCGGGTGCACCTGTGGCAAACATGTTTTCAGCTTATGGCGGAATACGATGGGGAACTGGGCTAAACAGACAATTTCAATACGAAAGAACGCAAAGTAGAATCGGGAAAACCATTTGGGAAGCCCCAGAATTATACCTTGAAAATTCTCCCTTATTTCATTTGCCAAAAGTAAACACACCTTTATTAATCATGCACAACGATGCCGATGGCGCCGTTCCATGGTATCAAGGAATTGAACTTTTTACGGGATTGAAACGTTTGGGAAAACCGACTTGGATGTTGAATTACAACGGAGACGATCACAACTTAATGAAGAATGCGAATCGAATGGATTTAAGCATTCGGATGCGTCAATTTTTTGATCATTACTTGAAAGGAATTCCAGCACCCAATTGGTTAGAAAATGGAATTCCAGCAAAAGACAAAGGAAAATCGTACGGGTTGGAAAGCGTAAAATAAGCAGTAATTGAAACAAAATATGCATTTAAATTAGGGCGTGACTCATGTTAAAATGTTAAATTTAAAGCGATGTTAGAAAATATTTACGGCAATATGCTTTCATTAGTTAATTCATCTGATTATATTCGCACCCTTAAATAATATAGTATAATGGCTCTAATCGGAAAAATTCGAGAAAAATCTTGGTTGTTGATTGTAGTAGTAGGTATTGCACTTATTGCTTTCATCCTTCCAGAATTAACAAAAGGCAGCACACCTGATTTCGGTCCAGGTTCAGTTGATGGAAGTAAAGTCAATATAGAGTTTTACAATCAGCGTGTCATGGAGGTTGGAATGATGGATGAGCAACAAGCTGCTCAACAACAAAGACCGTACACACCACAAGATCAAGAAAATTCACAGGATAAAGCTTGGGGTTCTATTGTAGAAGAAATGATTTTCGACAAAGAATACGAAGCTTTGGGAATTGACGTGAGTCAACGAGAAATTGACGCTTATTTATATGGAACAGAAGGCTTTACAGTCATGCCAGACTTGGCTCAATCATTTAGTGATTCCACTGGAAAGTTCAATGCTCGTTTGTTGGAACAGAGAATCAAACAAATGGAGGAGTCGGCTGACCCAAATGAAGTGGCTCAATGGGAACAAAATAAACGTGATTTGCGCAAACAACGTAAATCTGAGAAATATTTTCAATTGGTTTCTCAAGGTGTTTATGTAACCACTTTAGAGGCAGAAGAGGAATACAGAGCTCAAAAAGAAATCAAAAGTGTTTCTTATGTGGTGAAAAGATTCAGTGAAATTCCAGATGAGGACATCAAGGTTTCCGATGATGCGGTAAAGAAGTATTACGAAGCACATAAAAACGAGAAAAAATGGGAAACCAAAGCTTCTCGTTCAGTAAAATACTTTGAAATCGCCATTGCGCCTTCAAAAGAAGACGTTCAAACATTTGACGAGGAATTAGCGAAGCTTAAAACACAATTCCAAAACGCGAAAAATGATAGTCTTTTTGTGTTGGCAAACAGTGAATTGAGAGCTTTTTCTAGTACTCACGACGCCACTTTTAAACCAGAAGGAGATCCAAAAGCAAGACAGGGAATGACCTACCCAGCAAGCATGGATTCTGTTTTCAAAAACGCATCTGTTGGTGACGTTGTTGGGCCGTATGCCGATCAAGGCGTTATGAGGCTTGCGAAAGTATTGGATTTTAACAAGTATTCTTTGAAAGCACGACACATTTTGATTGGTGCACAACAAGGTGATTCCGCTTCATTTGTAAAAGCACAAAGAAAAGCAGATAGCATCATGGTTACCTTGAACAAAAACAATTTTGCTGAATATGTGACCTTGTTTACGGAAGATCCAGGATCAAAAGAAACGGGTGGGGTTTACGAAGATTTCTTGGATTATGAAATGGTTCCAGAATTCTCTAAATTCATTGTTGACAAACCAATCGGTACAATCGGAAGTGTGAAAACAACCTTTGGTATCCACATCATCGAAGTGATGGATAAAAAAGAAGTGAATTTCCCTGTATTGGCGTTGATTCAAAAAACATTGGTTCCAAGTCAAACGACATTAGACAATGCGCAAAACGAATCTTACGACATGTTGGAATTGATGGAAAGCAGTATCTCTAAAGTAAAAGGAAACAAAGCGAAAATCGAAAAATTCGAAGAGTTGGCGCGTAAGAAAAACTATTTTGTTACTCAACCCATTGTGATTATGAACGAAATGCCGAAAGTTTCGGCTTTCCAAACTCCCATGGCGAAAGACAAAATCATGAAATTGGCTTACGATCGCGGAGCGGAAGTAGGAATGCTTTGTTCTTCTCCAATCAAAGATGGTGACAAATACATCATTGCGATTATCGAATCTATCAAATCAGATGGAACGCCAAATTATGAAGATGTTGCTGACCAAATGAAAGTGGAAGTAATCAAGGAGCAAAAAGCATTGCGTTTCACCAAAATGTTGATGGGAAGCAAAACGATAGAAGCTGCAGCGCAAAAAGCGAATGCAACTCCTGCAGATGCTGAAATTACATTCGCTAATCCTCAGTTCCCAGGTTCTGGGTACGAACCAGCTGTGGTTGGTGCTTTGTTCTCCGGACTGAAAGACGGTCAAATGACCATTCCATTGGTTGGAGAGCAAGGAGTTTACTTGGTTCGCTTGAACAAAACACAAAAAGCACCAGCAGCGGCTAATTACGATGTTGAAAAACAACAAATGTTGGCTGCAACGCGCGGAAATGTTCAAAATGCAATTCGCCAAGCAATGTACGAAAAATCAAACATAGTAGATAACCGCAAATTCAATTCGTTGGGCATCGTGGTTGATTAATCTATTGAAATAAAATTTCTTAAAGCCTGTCTCAATTTGAGACAGGCTTTTTTTGTTTTCAGAACCATTAAAATTCGTCGCTTTTTTTCCAAAAAATTAGCATTGTTCAGGATTAATTTGTTAAATAATTATTAATATTTAGGAAAAAGCTTAACTTTCTCGAAAACTAATGTAATTTATTACTTATGAAAACAAAACAAAAACACACAAAGGTCATTTCGATGGCAGCAAAAGTATTTTTTTACTTTGTACTTTCAATCTCCAGCAATACAGCGTATTCGCAAACAAATACCTTGCCTCAGAACGGAAATGTAGGTATTGGAACAACTTCTCCTACGAGTAGGTTACAAGTAAATGGAAGTGCTATGATTGACTCTTCTTTAACAGTTAGAGACTCGCTGGTGATTCAAAATGGAGCTCGAATTCAAGAAGCGTTAAAAGTGGATGGAGATCTAATCATAGAATCGAATGCATTTATTGAAAAAGATTTGACGGTAAAAGGTTCTTCTCGTTTTACACACGATATAATTGTTGAGGAAGGAGACTTGAAATTGGAATCAATAAGAGACACCACTGTGGAAGAAGATGGTTTATTGATGATTAAAAAGAATGGAGATGTTGTAAATGGTGGAGTTTTAAAAGATATCATGTACATGGAAGTTTTACCTGCTGTTCAATGCCTCCAAGACTTAAGTGGAAACATCATATATCGAAGCCCATATTGGGAGGCGAATGTTGAAAATGGAATGTTTCTTTTGAAAAAAGATTGTATGAAAGAAGTGAGACTGGGTGTTGGAATAAAACCAACGGCTAAATTTCATCTTTTATCTCCAAAGATAACTACGACACTTCCTCTTTTGATTGAAAGATCTTCAGGAAACCAATCTCCATCTTATAAATTAATGCAACTGGATAATGAAGGATTATTGTACGCCCGAGAAGTGAAGGTAAATCTTCAAGCTTGGCCTGATTATGTTTTTCACAAAGAGTATAAGTTGATGCCTCTTAGTGAAGTAGAAGCTTTTATAACTGAAAATGGACATTTACCAGCGGTTCCAAAAGCTGAAGTCATTGAGGAAGGAGGCTTGAATTTAGGAGAAATGAATAAAATCTTGATGCTAAAAGTAGAAGAGTTGACTTTATATTTAATTGAACAACAGAAAATTATCGAAGATCAACAAAAAAGCATTGAAGTATTGAAAACTAAAACTCAGAAATTATGAAAAAGTTAATCATTTTCCTGAGTATTGCTATTTTTGTTTTTCACAGCTATTCACAGGTTAGTGTTTTTAGTTGTTCTAATTACCCCACCCATCTTTCACAGACAGATTTGGATGGCGCGCAACAATTTAATAATAGCACATGCTATATTTTAGGAGAAAATAGTTCAGTTCTTTTGGAAAATAGTGCAAATAAGGAAATTTTTGCCACACATGAAATTTCATTAAAGAACGATGTTCATTTGGGAGCTTTTGATGGATCGGGGGGAGCGCATTTGCAAATAAATGCTAAGTCTGGTTTAGAAGTAGCGGTAATGAATTATTATAATTTATCGAATGTATTGCGTTATAAGAAACTTGAATTTGGAGTTCAATTACCTGATGATATTACTTCCCGTATTAATCGATATTTATTTTCAGAAGGGGTTTATAACAATGAATTAAATCCGTTTTTGGATTGGGAGGTTGAAGTTGAAGCGACTTTTTATCACATTGGCTCTGGAACGATTAAAAAAGTAGATGGTTTTTATACCCGAGAGTATTTTGCGAATCCTCAAACAGACGATTGGGATAGTGTTGCAACAGACTATGCTTTTAGAGTAAGATTTGCTCCGCCTCTCAACGGAGAATGGAAAGCATCCATTCATGTTCGTATCAATAAAGAGCAAGTTCCTTCTCATATTTCCAATGATTTTTGGTTTCACGTTATAGAAAGCGGAGATCCGGGTTATGTTAGGGTATTTGATAACAACCGCAACTTAAAACAAGGAGACAAAATGATTTTTCCTATAGGAACTAATTTTCCCGCAGATTTTGATTGTGTTGCATGGCATGGAGATTGTTACGATCCGATTCCCGGAGATCCTGTTCGCAGGTTGAGAGGAACCGATACCATTTATTACGGACACAATTTGTATTCAAATAGTAACTCTGAAAAAGCATCCAATGTTTATGCCTGGAATAATTATCTAAAAACGCTTTCAGCATATTTTCAAAGTGGGGGAAAATACATTCGAACTATTCAAATGCCATGGACTACTTTGCTTGAATTTGAGAACAAAGGAAATTATTACAAGCGGCTTCATTATGCGTGGGAACAAGATAAGATTTTAGACAGTTTGGAGAAGTACGATGTTTTAATGATTTTTAATCTGATGCTCCAATCTCCACATTTTCAATACGATCATTTTGGTACAAGAGATTGGGATTGGGATTATGATATTCGAGATGATCATGGAAATCTTATTACCGAACCTTGGGTTTATGATGTGCAAAGATATTGTTACAACGACCAACCTCAAGGGGTTAAAAAAGCACATGAATCATATACAAATGAAAGCGACTTGTTGTACCATAAACAACGCACACGTTATTATTTAGCGCGTTATGGTTATTCCACAAAAATCATGGAATTTGAACTTTTAAGCGAACCTTTTCATGTAGGCGCTCAATCGGAGGTGAAAGATACTTTGGGCAATGTAATTATACCTCACTTAAATCCGTACGAAGATGGCAACGTTGCAAAAAATGCAATTTATAACTACCATAAAGTAATGTCTGAATACATGAGAGATTCGTTACAGACCAATCAATTGATAGGAGTGGATATGGGGCATGGAGTTCACATTGATCTACTGTCTGTTACTTTACCCAAAGTAGATGTAGTTGGTGTAAATTTTTATTACTCAGGCCCTTCTGATTTATACGATAAGGTAAAAGAAAACATCATAAACCCAATTTGGGCCACTAGAGGAAGTAAAATCCCCGTTCTATTCTCTGAGGGTGGAGTTAATGAAGATTACAAAGAATACTCCAACCTCAGCCAACACCCCGTTGATATGATGACTTTTCCGTTTACCAGTGCTGCTGGTTATCTTTCTTGGTTTGGTTGGAGAAAAGAAACAGAAAGCCACATTTGGCCAGCAACAATTCGTGCTCAGAATCACATGAATGGAGATGATGTGATAAGTACCCTGAGCGAAGGTGGCGGAGAATGGTGGCATGATATGCAAAAAGAAAAATTAAAAAAAGGATTTTTAGGATGGGGCAGTACAGAAGAGTATTTAGTTGAACAACAACATTATAAGTCTTCTAATAAGGACAAAGCAGTTGGGTATGTAAAAAACAGAACCTATAATATTCAAACTAAAGGATGTCCGATTTATATGGGTGTAGATTTTGATAGTCCAAATGATATTGAATATGATGATGTAAAACATAAAAATAACTTTGTCATTGAAAATCTTCACAACAAAACAAAATACTATGTGAATTGGTATTCCTATAAATATGGGAATTATTTAAAGACAGATCATCTAAAAACGAATTCAAGCGGAAAATTAAAATTAGAATTTCCAACTCTTAATTTTACAGAGCCAAAAAATCCTGTAGTATGGTTTGTTGTTCATAAAGATTTTTCTAATGGAATGATCTTAAATGATGATACAGAGGAGGAAAGAATGGAATCTCTCATCGAACTTCAATTGGATGAGATGGATATCCCTCAAAACTCTTTTGCAAATTCTATTTATCCCAACCCATTCACGGATGAAATAATCATCAACAGCTTAGAAGATGATTTTTTTGTCTTATCTAATTCATCCGGGAAAGTAATCAAAGAAATAAAAATAACAAAAGGCAGAAATAAAATAACGCTAGATGATTTAGCAAAAGGGCTATACTTTGCAGTATTAAAAAATCAAGTTTTCATCACTAAACTTATCCGATTATGAAACTACTAATCTCTTTCCTCATGTTTTTCAGTTGTGCTACCATGTATGCTCAACAAGAAATTCAACCTGAAATTGGTTTTTCTGGAAATGCTGCTGCATTTGGGTTTTATAATACAAATCGTGTCCATGATTGGTCAAATCAAGAGATTCATTCAAATCCTTATAATTCAGGAAATGGATATATAGGTTTTAATTCTAGACTAGGATTTCGACAGCAATTGAGTAATAAAAGCCTTTATTTTTGCGGACAATATCAATGGATACGTAATGGCGATATTCATGAAAACAAACCAAATTTCACATCTAATTTATTAGGGATAAGTGCTGAATTACGATTATTTGAAAAAAGCAATGTCAGACTATTTTTTAATATTCAGCTAATGTCCGAAGTGTATTCAGAATATAGGGATAGTTATTTACGTAAACAAGATTATAGCCCAATCTCAAATTATTATGTTTTACCCTTATCATCCCACTCGTATGAAAAAGTAAAAACAAATGTTTATAAAGGAACACCATTTTTAGGTAACTTTTTAATTGGATTGAATGTGAGAATCATTGATGAGTTAAGTTTTAATTTTTCAGCAGGCTATGGTATGAGAATGTTGAAAAGTCAGTTAGCAAGTTTGACTTATGTTTATAATGTTTCTCTTTCAGAGCCTACAGAACAAGAGAATATCAATTCCTCATATCTAGTACCTTTCCACATGCTTGATTTTCAAACAGGTTTGAGTTATACTTTTTCAATGAATAAAAAACTGAAAACTGAAATTCCATGAACCTTCAAATCAAGGGATGTTCCAATTTCTTAGTTGATCTATATTACCAAGTACATTGGTACTCCTCTTATATGTTACAAAACAATGGCTATATGAAGACCGATTGCATGAAAACCAAAAAGAAAAAAGGAAAATGGGGATTTGATTTGGAATATCCTAAATTGGGAGAATCAGAAGCAGGAAATGCACAATTTCCGGTTGTGTGGTATGTCATTCAAGAAGGCTGTTCCAATGGACTAGCACAAAAACTGACACAAGAAAGGGAAAATGAATTCAATGAAATTTTAGCCGTAGATGCGCAGGAAAACACAACAATCACCGTTTACCCAAACCCCTTTGAGACCAGCTTTATCATAAACAGTTTAACAGACGATCAATTAATAATTCAAACGTTAGATGGTAAGTTTATTGGCTCTTTTATAATCGAACCAGGTGAAAATCGAATCTCTCTGCCTTTTGTGCCAAAAGGAGTGTATATCTGCAAACTTCAAGGTCAATTATTTACGTTTAAACTCTTGAAATTATGAAGTTTTATGTATTAATAGTTTTCGTATTTTATTTATTAACGGGAAGTTATGCTCAAATACAAAAAGTAAGGTTAGTTGCTGATTTGTCCAGTGGTTATACTTACAATTCTTCTTTTTCAGACTTATACAATAGATCATTTGCAAGTTTGGGGATTGATTTAGAAATGAATAAATCAAATGTTCGTTTTTACGGTACGTATGGATATAGCACGTTTATTTATACTCCTTTAGGACAGTATGATATAGGGAAAAATTATGGAGGAAATCATTCTATACAAATTCAATTTCTGGGTGGAACATTGGACTATTACTTGTTTAATGAAACAAAAATACTTAGACCCTTTTTAAGGACTTCTCTTTTCAGCGAACTTGAATCAAATTATAAAAATGGATATATTTCTTATAAATTTTACTCTCCTCTAAAATTTGATTCACCGCCAATGTCCACAAATTATTCAGCTCTTTATTATGGAAGTCATCCGCATGACCAAATGTTTGGTTGTGCGTTTTACCATTCTACGCCCATTCTTTTTAACTTATATGGTGGTATTTCTTTTCGGATTGTTGAGAATTTCAGAATAAATCTATCAGCAGGTTATAGTCTAAGTCTTCTGAAATATAAAAATGTAAAATGGACCAAATACGATGATTTTGAAGAGATGATAAACAGAACGCCAATGCAAAAGAAAGCATTGCATTCCATTGCGGGACAAATTGGGTTAAATTATGTGTTTTCATTTCAGAAGAAATCCAAAACTGATGTCCCATGATAACCGATTGTATGAAAACCAAAAAAAGAAATGGAAAATGGTGGTTTGTTCTGGAATATCCTAAGTTAGGAGAGTCAAAAGCAGGAAATGCGCAATCCAAATATCATCCTTTTAACGCCTCAATTCATAATTCTTCATTTTTTCTGTTTTTCTTCTCTTTTATCCAAACTTTTTGTTTATCTTAAATATGAAATAGCAACTTAGTACTTCATTAAATTTACAAACAAACATGCAAAAGCGTTGGCTTATCAAGAATTCTCCAGACAAACAAATCATCGATCAATTGGTTGCTGATATCAAAATTGAACCAGCATTAGCTTCTTTATTGGCGCAACGCGGAATTAATAACTTTGAAGAAGCACAGTTTTTTTTCAGACCGAAGTTGGAAGATCTGCACGATCCGTTTTTGATGAAAGATTTGAAAACAGCGGTAGATCGGATTAACTTGGCAATCGTCAATGATGAAAAAATCATGCTTTTTGGTGATTACGATGTTGATGGAACAACGGCTGTTGCGGTGATGTGGAATGTGCTGACGGAACATTATCAAAATTTGGAATTTTACATTCCGGATCGCTATACCGAAGGTTATGGAATCAGCGAACAAGGTATCAATTACGCCAAAGCGAATGGAATTAGTTTAATCATCGCGCTCGACTGTGGCGTTAAATCTGTTGACAAAGTGAAATACGCCAATTCACTTGGAATCGATTTCATTGTGTGCGACCATCATTTGCCTGGTGAAGTAATTCCCGATTGCATCGTTTTGGATCCAAAACGTTCTGACTGCGATTATCCGTATAAGGAATTATCAGGTTGTGGCGTTGGGTTTAAATTGCTTCAAGGTTTGTGCATCGAAAACGAATGGGAGACTACTACCTTGTTTGATCAATTGGATTTATTAGCCATCAGCATCGGCGCTGACATCGTACCGGTAACGGGTGAAAATCGAATCTTGTGTTACCATGGTTTGCAATTGTTGAATCGCAGTCCCAGATTAGGCGTACAAGAAATTTTACGCGTTGCCAAAAAGAATTTGCCTTTAAACTTAACTTCGGTGATTTTCATTCTTGCCCCAAGAATCAACGCAGCGGGACGAATTCATTCCGGAAAGAAATCCGTGCAGTTGATGATTTCAAGCGACAACGAAGAATTGAAGTCGCTGGCAGCAAGCATCGAAGAAGACAATTTGGAACGAAAAGGACTTGATAAGACGATTACTGACGAAGCTTTGTTGGTGATTGAACAAGACGAATCGTATGCCAATCGAATTTCCACGGTCGTTTTTCAAGAAAATTGGCACAAAGGCGTGGTTGGTATTGTGGCTTCTCGCTTGATTGAAAAATACTACCGTCCGACAATTGTTTTGACGGAATCAAACGGCGTTGCGACTGGTTCTGCGAGGAGCATCCGTGGACTAAACATTCACGATGCGTTGGAACAATGCAGTGATTTACTTGAACAATTTGGAGGACACGCATTTGCAGCTGGAATGAGTATGCCTTTGGAGAATGTAAATCCATTCAGGGAGCGATTTGATCAAGTGGTAAAACAATTAATTCAGAAAGAAGATTTGGTTCCCGAGCAAATTGTGGATTATGAATTGCATTTTGACGAATTATTTTTGAAAGGAGAATTGCTAAATAAAATCCCAAAATTCAAACGAATCATCGATCAATTTGAACCCACGGGACCAGAGAACATGAAACCAATTTTCACGTCTAAAAACGTATTTGTGTCCAATGTTAGAATACTAAAAGAGGAACATTTGAAAGTCGTTATCGGTCAACCAAATACGCACGTAACCGTTGATGCCATTGGTTTTAACATGGTGGATAAAATGGATTTAATCAATAGCAAAGAACCATTGGATATTCTGTACACCCTCGAAACCAATTCTTGGAGAGATTTAGAAACCTTGCAGTTGAATTTGAAAGACATTCGATTATCGCTCTAACTGAAATTGAATATAGTGACGGTTGAGGAAGAGGATTTTGAAAAAAATGCTCAAACGAAACAATGATGTTAGGTTTGAGCATTTCATAATTTGTGTTTTTATGGTCGGTTATTCTGTGTGATAAATGCGGTTATTTAAGTTCAGTTCTTCTACTAAACCAGTCATAAATTGAAGGTGTTCGAAAAAAGTTTTCACTTCTTTTAAATTCGTAACGCTTTTATACAATTTCGGTTCAAATAGGTTTTTATTGAGATATATTCCAATTGATAGCGTGTTACCGATGATTGATGCGCTTACCACATACCCTTTTTCTCTTAATTTATTAAAGCGTTCCATCAGAGAAGGCGTCATGATATATCGTGCTTCCACTTGATCTTCTCCATAAACATTAAAGTTTTTTTCGAATGTTGGATCTTCTAGTTTAATACGTTGCATATCCGATTCTACAAAGGCATATTTCATAATCAAATTGCCTAATTTCCCAAAAGACTCTTTGAATAAATCTGTTACTATAATCACTTTTGTAAAACTTTTTTTGTTGAAATTCGCTACAAAGAAAAGTCCATTAAACAGAACAACATGGGTTGTTTGGCTATCAGAATTTGATTCTTTTTCTTCCGCTTTAATTTCAGAAAACTGAAAAGATGTTTCCCCAATTTCACCTTCAAAAAGGTCTTCTGAATGATAGCGATCAATCTTGCCTTTAGAAATTTTACTTTCTTGAAAAACGGATTGGCTTATTCCTTCTTCAGGACTATAAGTTAATGGATGATCCAAAATGTTTGTTAGTGAGCGAATTACTTCTTCTTTAAACTGCAATTTGAATTCATGTTTTTCACTTTTTGTTTTTTTAGAAATTACGATAATTGAAGCAATGATAAACACAACAAGAATAAGATACTTGAATGACGGGAGATATAAAAAAATAAGAATTGATACGCTTATCGCTATTAAAATGGACAAAAATAATCTTCTCACAATTTGCTTTCTTACGACATTTAAACGATCAATTTTATCCGTTAAGTGATTTTGATAAAATGCTTCGATGTTCATCTCCATATTGGTTCCGTTTAATTGTTGAATGCATTTTTAGCAGAAATGTTTTCTCTCTCCGATTCATTGACGATAACAAAAACTTCTTTTCGTTTATAACTACCTATCTTAGCCACAATGCTGTTGGGAAATTGTTCGATGGTATTATTGAAATCAGTTACCGCGCTGTTATAAAAACGTCTTGAGGCTGCAACTTGCTCTTCTGCTTCATTCCACGATTTTTGAAGTTCAACGAAATTTTGACTTGCTTTTAAATCGGGGTAGTTTTCCAAAGAAAAATTTAATTTTCCCATTTCACTTTCTATTTCATTTCCCAATTTTACTTTGTCTTCCATTGAAGTGGAATTTGAATTATAATTTGTTCGAAGTTTGGTTAGCTTTTCCAACACGTCTTTTTCGTAATTCAGATACGTTTTGACTGTTTCAATTAAATTTGGTATTAAATCGTATCGTTTTTTTAACATAACATCGACACTTCCAAATGCATTTTCAACTTGGTTTTTAGCTTTTATAATGGAATTGAATAAGACTATTGAAATGAGTCCTAAAATCATTATAGCAATTACGATTGTTCCTATTGTATTCATTTTATTATATTTATTGGTTATACTTGATTATCTTTTTAATTCTATGAACTCTATCTTTCCGCTATCTTTTTTGTCCAAAATCAGAATAGTTCCTTCTCTAAACTTTTCCCCTTCTTCAACCTGATGAGCGGAATAAAAGATGGTAATTACACCGTTGTTGTTGGTGACGGACTCTACAATTAAGTTCGGAATTTCATTCGTTGAAGGATAAATTACGGCCACAGCATATTCCTTTTCAAAATCAATTACGGTTGGTTGTCCACCTTCTCCCATCAATGTTGCCTGACCAAAATACGTGTTAAATTGCTCCTCGCTGGAAATGTTAGGCAAGTAAAGCAATTGGTTATCAACCGTATTTTTGATAAAATAATTTTTGGCTTTTTTATGCGAAACGGTGGTTCCGTTGGTCTGCACAAGCAACTCGTGATCATGTTTTTTACTGACAATCAGGAGCAATGGCACTCGCATGGTCATGGATGAATTGATTTCGTTCGTTTCCTTGGTGTAGTTGAGCACTAGTTTTTCACGCTTGTTGATTGAAAGGCTATTTGTTTTCAAACTTATCTCATTCGTTGAGCTTTCGCTAATGATAGCAACCACGAAACTTTTTGAGAAATCAATATCGGTTGGTTTCCCGTTTTTACCCATGACTGTGGCGGCTCCAAAATAGTTGTCGAACTCATCCTGAGAAGTTAGCTTATAGATGAAATTTCCGTTTGGAACCGTATTCTTGATAAAATAACGTTCTGCAATTTGATAATCTACGTTCTTTTGTCCTTGTTCTTTGTTTAATTTTTGTGACCAACAAGAAGAAGAAAAGAGAATCGTAATTAACGATAGAATGATAAAGTTTTTGTAGTTTTTCATGATATTTATATTTGACGATTAAAAGAATGGTTCGAAAGACTTTACATGGAATACAACTTCTTTGGTGTTTTTGGTCCAATATCCCGTGACAGCGATTAAAACACCATTTACTGGGGTAGTATAGCTTTCATTTGACGGCACTTTAGAGAAGTTAATCTTTGCTCCTTTGCCAAATTTGAAATGATGACAATCTTCACTTACTTGATTGCTAATATCAGTTGCAACTCCCACAGCAACCATTTCTGAGTCAACAAAAAAGCAAGCTGATTTAGATGAATTATCGTATTCGAATACATAGCCAGAGAGTTCAATTGTTTCGCTAATCACTGAATTTTCTTCAAAATTTTCTTCTGATGCGTTTATAGCCTCAAACGCGATCGTCTCTTGGATGTTAAGCTCTGTTTCAATGGATTCGTGACCACTACAGCTAGCGAGTATTCCAAACGCAATTAATAAAATGATTGTTTTCATCGTGTGTTTATTAAATTTATAATTATTTATCTTCTACTTTCCCAAACCAAACAGTTGCATATCCTTTGTAGATACCAATTCCAATAGCTTTCCAATTATCTTTCCAAGTCCCAGCATTGATTATTACTTGATTATGTCCATTGCTTCCTTGCCAAGATTTTAGAGCCGATTCAGCAGTAACTGTGTATCCCTTCAAGCCACCGAATGAAATCTCATACCCCGTTCCTTGATACGAAGTGAGTTCGCGTGGCTTGTTCCACATGCATGTGTTTTGTTTATGGTCTGATGTGTAGCAGCAAGATGACCAATTTCCTTTATCTGACCAACTGTGTGTGTTACAATTGGTGTTTGGAATAAAATTTTCTTCGAGATCTCGAACGTGTGTTTGGGCTACAAATGTTAATGATTTGGATAGCGGAATACTTGGTAATCCATTTTGTTTTCGATAATCCATGATGAGCTTATAAAGCTTTTGCTCTTCCTGTGATAAAATCGAATTTGTATTCAATTCATCTAGATTTTGAACGTTGACTTTTGTTCCGTTTAAGTTAAAATCGATTAGATCACCTGTGATAACGGGTTTAATTGTTGGAATGTTTTTGTTTTGTGTTTTTATAAATTCAGGCACGAGCATTTGTCTATTACGCATTGCTAATTGGGATGAGGTCACGTACAAATTTTTGTAGTTGGTGCCATTGGCGCAAATGATTCCTTTACTGATACCACTTACCGTTATTTCCTCACCAGATTGAATCTCATAAAAGTCGCCTGGCTCTGAATCAAAACATAAATACGTCCGCGTTGTTGCGTTGTTTTCAGTATAGGATAGCAGTCCGAAGGCTGCACAGCCACATTCTTGCGTTACTTTGGAAAATTTCCCCGACAAGGTTTTTTGTTCTTGTCCGTGACCAACGAGTATGATGCCAAATAGCGCTGTAATAAGTAGGATTAGTGTTTTCATATTTTACCGATGTAATTCGTTATAGAGTTTAATTATAAGCAGGTTCTTTTTATTTATAAGGTTCATTTGTTTCACCATTTTTTAATTCGCTCTTTCCCATCGCGAAACTTTAAAAATCTTTCCAGATAAGGTTCCGTAAACTTTAATTTTTCCAACATGATATAGGGCATCTGAATTAGTTCCTATTCCATCGAAGTTGACAATGATGTTTCTTTGGTGATCAAATCGTCCACAAGCATTACAGTTAACCCCGTCGAAGATGCTCCAATCATCCTTCGTAGTTCCTCTTAAAGTAAAATATCCAGACATAGACGTAGTTGTGGGTTGATTAGCAGTATTGGTTGCGGGTTTTGCTGGTGCCGCGTTAAACAGTACTTTTCGATTGACTCCGGGAGCTAAAACAGATTTATTGACAGTCATAACCAGATACGATTTTCCATTGGCACAAGGTTTAGAGCTAACATTTCCTGAAACTGTTATTTCCTCACCGTCATAAATCTGATAAAAGTTACCCGGTTCTGAATCAAAACAAAGTGTCATGTTGTAAAAAATGCCATCAGATGCTTGATAATATACATATCCTTGAATTTGACAATTACAATTGACCGCGTTCTGAAGTTGGTTATAGTATCGACCTCTGATCGTTTGATATTGCTGTGCATATAAGCTATTGATAACTAATGCGAAGAATAAGGTAAGGCTGATTTTTACAAGTTTTTTCATGGTTATTTAGAATTATAAGTTTTTATTTTAAAATCGATGCTGATTCCAAACGGGATAAATAAAATTCCCACGATCGGAAAACTGATAATAGAAGAGAGGAGAATAAGTGCATCTGGAATAAAGTGACCCTCAATGCCCCATAGAAGGAAAAAACCGAGACTTTGTAGGGGGATAAACACAATACAGAAATACCCGATTATTGTACTAATCTTAATGGTCGCCTGGTTTTGCATTGTCTTTTTGAGGTGTTTGAAAATAATCTTAAAAAGGAATAAAACCAATGTAAAAAGGAGAATAGTGGTTAGGATAGCGGAGTAGGTATAGAGAGAATCATTTCCGAATAAATAACTGATTGCTGAATCAATTCCGACGTGAAGCATCATGGCTCCGAAATTTGTCCACATTGGAACAACAATCGTAAAAGCTAGCGCGAAAGAGATAATAAAAAAAAGAATGCCTGTAATTAATCCTTTATACTTTGCCATCAATTGGTAGATAAGTTTATGGCACAAAGTAACGCTGAATGAAAAACTACTGATAGGTAAAATTCATGCAATAAATAGGTAAATTTCACGCAATAATTTAGCGTAAATGAGGTTATTTTACACCTAAAACGTTGATTCAGTTTGTTTTATTTCAAGATCGAATCAGAAGGTGCAAATCCGAAATGAGCTTTGAATACTTTTCCGAAATAGGCAGGAGATTCAAATCCTACACTCCATGCAACGTCAGAAACAGATTCTCCTTTTTTAAGAAGTTCGACAGCTTTCTTCATTCTGATGTCTTTAATCAGAATAGCGGGAGTTAATCCAGATATAGATTTTAATTTACGAGACAATTGACTAGCTGATAAAGCAATTTGATCTGCTAAAAAGTCAACTCCTAATTGATTGTTATCGATGTTGTTTTCTATAATCTGATATAGTCTCTCTAAAAAGTCAACGTCTTTTTGATTCGAAAATGCGGTCGATAAATCCTCGATTGTAGGAATTTTATCTGCTTGAAAGCGATTTTGAATTTTACGTATCGTTTCAATTTGATTGTTGATCCGCAAGGCCAATTCATTTACCGAAAAGGGTTTTGTTAAATAATCATTGGCGCCCACTGATAAGCCTTCTATGATATTTTCTTGTTCTGCTTTTGCAGTCAAGAGAATAATGGGTATGTGAGAAGTTAGTTCTGCTTCTTTCAGTTTCTGACACATTACGTTACCGTTCATCTCAGGCATCATGATATCAGAAACAATTAAATCTGGAATGAATTTATTAGCCATTTCAATACCTTCCACCCCATTTTTAGCAGTTATACATTGATAAGATTGACTCAAATTAGAGACGATAAATTCTCTTAAATCTGGTTGGTCTTCTACAATGAGAATAAGTGGTAATTCATTCTGATTGATGAGATGAGTTGTTTCAGGTTCGGTTTCCAGAAATGTTTTTTCAGGAGTTTCCGTTGACATGAAGTTATCCGAAATCGCAGTGGCTTCTTTGAGCCAAAACGTAAAGATACATCCTCCTAGTTCATTTGCCTTTACTGCAATATCTCCACCATGTAGTAAAGTTAATTCTTTTGCAAGCGATAGCCCAATACCCGTGCTGTCATAAGCTCTTTGGTGGATACCATCGACTTGATAAAAACGATCAAATACTTTTGGTAGATGTTCTTCAGGTATTCCAACACCATTATCGCTTACTGAGACATAAAACAAACCGTTTTTCACGGATAAATTGATGCTTATTTGACCGCCGTCTGGCGTATATTTGAATGCGTTCGAAAGTAAGTTGATTAAAACAATATTTAGCACCTCACTTGAATATATAAACGAATTATTAAAATCCTCTTTATTTGGTATATCAAACTCAGAAGTGTACTGAATCTCATGCGTTTCAGCATACGAGTGAAATGACTGTAAAATTGCCTTTGTTTCGTTGATGATATCGCCTTTTTTGTACGATAATTTATATTTACCGCTCTCGGCTTTTGCCAAATCTAAAATGTCATTGATTAATTTCAGCAATTGTTTGCCATTGCGCTGAATTTCATTGACATGCTTGTTTTCTTCAAATCCATTTTCTTTTTTCAAAACCTCTAAATGTCCATTAATCAAAGTTAATGGCGTTCTTAATTCGTGAGACATATTAATCAAAAATTGAGACTTAAATTGTTCCGTTTCTCTGATTAGTTTGTTTTCATTTTTTTGCACCTCAATCAATTTTTGGTCCACTTTGCTTTTCTTTATTCTCAAACGTAATAAATAGTAAAATAGCAATCCAAGTATCAACAAGATAACCACTCCGGCAAAAGCAGATTTTCGTTGTATCTCACTTTTCTTTAAATTGACAGCAAGAATGTTTGCTTTATTTTCTTTTAAAATCTTATCTTTTAAGTACTTATTTTCTGTGTTGAGTCGAAACACTTCCTTTTCAAACTCACTGGTGTTTTTAGAGTAAATAGAGTCAAAATAAATGTGCTGATTGATATTTTCTAATGCTCTTTTATAATCACCAGTTTGT
Source organism: uncultured Chryseobacterium sp. (assembly GCA_964488745.1). Taxonomy (GTDB): domain Bacteria; phylum Bacteroidota; class Bacteroidia; order Flavobacteriales_D; family Crocinitomicaceae; genus JAQVCM01. The sequence continues at coordinate 52,302 of CAZAVP010000019.1, forward strand.
TCGTACACCTTACTCAAACTCTTGTAACACGAAGAAACTCTCTCAACTTCATCGGTTGATTTATAGTGTTTTATCGCATGTTGAAGTAAAGGTTTTGCTAAATCGTATTTTTTTTGGAAGATATAAATATTTGCCAACTGTTCTGCGGAATGATAGTAATGAAGTTTATTATTTGATTTTTCGGCAAAGGTCATCGAATTTTGAAATTCTACAATTGCTTTGCTGTAGTTTTTTCGACTTAAATAAATGATTGCGAGTTGATTGTGACTTTCTGCCAATGCGGCTTCTGCATTGCCATTTTTTCGATAGATTTCGATGTTAGCTACTACCAATTTGGCTGCTTTATCATACTGTTCTATTTTTATATACAAACTAATAAGATGGCGATATGAATCTGCAATTTCATTGGCTAGACCTCTTTCTTTCGCAATTGTTAATGCCTTATCTAAATAGCGGTAGGTGTTTTCATAATCTCCCGCATCGGAGTAAATGGTGCCTAAAAAACGGTAAATCCAAAGCATTCCATCGATGTTGTTAATCTCTTGGTAAACTCGAAGAGCTGTTTGAAAATGATGGATTGCTGCTTTTCGATTACTTTGCCAATAAAAAATCAAACCAGCATTTCCCGCTGCTTGCGCGATTCGTGATTTTTCGGTTCCTATTTTTAGAAAAACGGCCAATTCTTTCTGAAAGTAATGAGCCGCTTTAGTTAAGTTGTTCTGTGCGCTATATATTTGCGCAATGCTATTATAGGAGTTTCCCTGACCGTATAAATCATCGGATTTAATCCTTGTTTTTAACGACAAGAGATGATTGTTTATCGCCGCAAGGGTATCTCCTTTAGCGTAATAAATATGACCAATCTGATCATAAACATTGCCTTCCGCTATCAGATCTTTATTCTTAAGGCATAATTCACGTTCTTTGTCCAAATACTGAATGGCTCGATCATATTTTTTTAACTCCCGATATACTGCGCTGATTTGCTCATAGCTTTCAATTAGTCCTTGCGTGTTATTTGTTTTTGAAGCTAATTTTTCGGCTTTAAAACCGTAATCTAAAGCTAATCGAAATTTACCTTGATGGCGATAGGAAACACTTTTTTTATTATACAGTTCTATCTGCGTTTTATCTTTATAATTACTTTTTAAAGCTGCTGATAATGAATCGATTTCTTTTTGAAAAGGGATAGCAGAAAATACTAAAAAAGAAAGAAACACTGAAAATAATGTTGCTAATACAAATTTCATAAATAGGTTATTTTTACAGGTGTTTCCGTTAATCGATTAAAACGTAAAAGCAAAAAAATAAGACATCAACCTATTCTTTTTTATAATAAGTAGGTTTTATAACACGTTCACATGTAGTGAGCTAAAAAAACAGTAAATTACGTAAAAGACTGATTATTACCCATATATCTCATCCAAAGCATCGCAGAAAATTCCTGCAGCTTTTTCTAAAATTTCTGGCGTATGGGCTTGAGAAACGAATCCAACTTCATAACCACTTGGTCCAAGGTAAACACCTTTTTGCAACAATGCGCTGTGTAAATGGCGGAAACCGGTCATGTCGGCATCAATTTCAGAAGCTTTGCGGATGGTTTTATTTCCAGCAAAATTCAACCAGAAAATCGAACCAATGCTGACGATTTCAAAATCATATCCTTTCGCTTTCACGTGTGCGTTGATTGGCGTGATGAAATCCAAGGTTCTTTTCGCTTGATCCTCATAGAAACCAGGTTTGGCACATTCTGTTAATTGCGCAATTCCCGCAGCCATCGCCACTGGATTTCCGGATAAAGTTCCAGCTTGATACACGTTGCCATCTGGTGAAATGCGCGCCATGATTTCATTGCTTGCACCATAAGCTCCAACGGGTAAACCGCCACCGATAATTTTACCGTAGGTTACCAAATCTGGTGTAATTCCATAGTATTCCGCGGCACCAGAGAAAGCCACTCGAAAACCCGAAATTACTTCGTCAAAAAACAAAAGAATGTTGTTTTCGGTACAGATTTCTCTCAAGGCGAGTAAAAATGTTTTTTCTTGTAAAAGTAGGCCGTTATTGGCTGGAATTGGTTCAATAATCGCACAAGCAATTTGATCTTTGTATTCCGCAACGCAAGCCTTCAAAGCTTCCAGATCATTCAAAGGTAAAACCAATGTTTCTTGTGCAAAGCTTTCTGGAACACCAGCGCTTGATGATTCGCCGAGCGTTACCAATCCACTTCCAGCGTTTACCAAAAGCGAATCGGAGTGACCGTGATAACAACCGTCGAATTTAATGACTTTATCTTTTCCCGTAAATCCTCGTGCCAAGCGCAGCGCAGACATTACGGCTTCAGTTCCTGAACTTACAAATCGTATTTTATCGATGAACGGATTTCTGTCCAGAATCAACTCCGCCAATTCATTTTCCAAACGGGTTGGCGCACCAAAACTGGAACCGTTTTGCAAAGCATCAACAATTTTCTCATATACTTTGGGGTGATTATGTCCCAAAATTAATGGCCCCCAACTTCCGCAAAAATCGATGAATTCATTGTCGTCTTCGTCGGTAATGATGCAACCATTTCCTTTCTTGATAAAAAGTGGCGCACCATTTACGGATTTAAAAGCCCTTACAGGAGAATTTACACCACCTGGAAAATACGTTTTAGATTTTTCAAATAGCGCTTCGGAAGTTGTTCTTTTAATGGACATGTGTTGAAATTTATCGTGTTTAATTGAACACAAAAGTAGCCATTATATTCTGGAAGATTGTCAAGTGAATGTCATAATGCACGACAATTATCTCATTGCCTGTAGCGAATTGAATTTGACAAAGTTGGATTGGGTTGATTGAGTGGCGGGATAATTTTAGTCACTAAAACACAATCTTCACATCTTCTTTATAATGCTGCAACGTAGCGTTCAAACTCGCCGTCCAGCCGTCGATAAAGACTTTTCCGCTTTTGATGGCTTGGGACAAATCTTCGTTGCTCACTTTTTCGGAATTCGTGATGTAATAATGATTTTCGATTTTATAGATACAATCTTCTACTACGCATTCTATTTTGGCTGTTGGATTATCAATTCCGACAGAGAAAATCATATTGTAAATGCGTGATAACGTGTCATTATTAGTGTTTGGAAAAGCAATTTTACCGTCTTCCAAGGCTAATTTTGGAGCTTCTATGGTATCGAAAACTTTAAAACCGATGTCTGGAACTTGTTTTTTGTTTTCTTTAAACAAACCAGTTTTACTGTTTTCTTCTTCTATTTCCGTTTTTATTTTTTCTCCTGCTCTGCGCAAACGCTCAATGGTAATGCTGGAAATAACAGGTTCTAAATTATTGTCTATGCAAAATTGATAGGCAGGTTTGTCTTTGGCAATGGGCTCGTCTATTTGACATAAAATGAATTTTCTATTTCCGCCATCTTCGGCATTGAGTTGCATTACGGCGTGACCTGTTGTGCCAGAACCAGCGAAGAAATCCAATACTAAATCGTTGTTCTCTACGGTCAATTCAATGCATCTTTTTATAAGTTCAACTGGTTTGGGAAAATCAAATTCTCCATCAAACCCTAAACCTTTCATCTCTATGGTTCCAGTTTCTGTAAGAAATGAATTATCATCCCATATAGATTTTGGTTTATAGGTTGTCTTTCTATATTTTTCGTAAACACCAAAACTTCCGTCTCCTTTTTCTTTAGCAACAACATTACTAATTAGAGTGTTTATCTTTGCATTATCTACAAGTTTTGATGTTCCCCAACGCCAACAAGATTCTATACCTTTTGAATTAAATGGTTCAATTTTAACATCGTAATCGGTATTTTTTTCTAACGATATTGGATAAAACCCATCTTTATCAGCTGAATTAGTATTCGCATAGATAGGATAGAATAGGTTTGGACGATTATGTTTTCCAAACTTCGGATTTCTATTTCTTAATTCCCTGATATTAAAAGCACTAATATCATCAATTAAATTTAAGTCAGATTTATCAACATTCTTTTCTAATTCTAACAAGTCCCCATTCAGGGATTTTGTATAAACAAGAATGTGTTCGTGCGTTTTAGCAATCTGATTGTATGTTTGTCCTCTACTATTGGCTCTTACAATTATTTGTGAATAGAAATTCTCCTCTCCAAAAATCTCATCACACAGCAACTTCAAATTCGCTTGTTCATTATCATCAATCGAAATAAAAATTACGCCATCTTCTCTCAATAAATCTCTTGCTAAAAGTAGTCTTGGGTACATAAAAGACAACCATCCGTTATGGGATTTTTTGGTTGCAAAACTAAACTCTAAACGATCCATATCGTCTTGACTCAAATTGGCTAATCCCAATACTTCCGCTTCTTCTTTGTCGAATTTATCAGGATAAACAAAATCATCGTTGGTGGTATTATACGGCGGATCGATATAAATACATTTTATTTTTCCGCTATAATGAGATTTTAAAAGCTTCAAACTATCCAAGTTATCGCCTTTCAACACCATATTTTGCGTGGTGTCAAAATCTTTGGATAATTGGTGATTAACTTTTAATTCCTTTTCCGTTTCGGACGCATATTTGGAACGCGCTACGTTTCTGCCGATAAAATTCAACCCATAACCGTTCACTTTTTCATCTATTGGCAAACCCAAAACAGCTTTGAGTTCGTCTAATTTTATCTCGTTATCACGGATAATATTGGGATGGTTTTCTTTAATAAATTCCAATAATTTATTCGGCATTTCTGTTTCTACCACTGAAAAACCTTCTTCTTTAAAAATATCTTTTTTTGTTCTCATCATTCTAAATTTCAGTAATTAAACTTGCTAATTGCGCTTTTCTAATGCGTTCGGTATAACGAATTTGGATGTTGCTATTTTGTTTTTGATAATAGGCGTTTAGCTTTTCAAAATAAATCTTAGCAAATTCTATTTTCCGCTTTTCATTTTCCGGAATATCTGTAGAAGTGTCATAGCCTTTGGCTTCGACCACCAAAATCAATTGCTTTCCATCTGTCTTTTGAATCGTGTAACAAAAATCTGGATTGTATTCTCCAAGCGGCGTTTGGATTCTCAATCTAGGTAGTTTTCCGAAAATCTCTATGTTGATCATATCAGGATCTTTTTCAATAATTTCCACTTCAAATTCCGAATCGAACTCAATTACTTCTTCAAAAATCCATTTTTCTTTCAGCGAAAATTCTTGATGGCTGATATCTTTTTGGAATTTTCCAATGCTTCCTTTATCCAGATAAGTTTTTCCATTTTCAGTGCGGAACACATCGGGCAAAATACTTCCTTCTATTCCGTCATATTTTACCTGTGTGCGAATGGCTTTTACCAAATGTTTTTGAATAATTTTCACCATTTCTGCCAAAGCCAATTTTGGATTATTGACTAGCATCGTATTTCTAAAATCGTCTGAGATATTGTTAAACACCTCAATCACAAAAGATAAAGGCGTTTTTGTTTCGGTAGCTAAAGTTTGAACAAAAGTTAGATAATCTACTTTATTCTGATGCGTTAAATTGCCGATAACTTCTCCGTAAATGGCATCTGCTTCTTCCAATTTATCCATTTTCAATTCCTCTCGAAGGGTTTGAAGGATAATTTTTTCAATCTCTAAATTTTCAATCTCTACTTTTATGCTTTGAAGTAAATCACTTTTTTGTGTTGCATCCAGATTTTCAACCGTATAAAAACTCTTTTTATTGAGTTTATTCCACATTTGTCTAAAGCTTTCCAAATGCTGGTTTTTGATATATACTTTTTTCTTTTCTTTCTTTTGGTTGCCATCTTGAGCATAGCTATTTCCATCAAAAGCAAACAAGTTTTTCAAAGCATCTTGTTCATTTTTAGGTAAATCCTGTTCATTAATCAATAGCGAATAGTCGGGAGATTTTTCATAAATATCCTGTCCGTCCACCATTTCCTTAAAAAGAATCAACTCTTTATTTTCCAGCACTTTAAAAAGACGGCGAACCGTATTATCATCAAAATTATTCTTCTCTTGCAACAATCGTTTCAATTCTTGCTCAGAAAATACACTGTTGATAAAGAATGAATTGGATAGAATTTCATTTTGTATCGCCTGAACAAAACCTTGCTCTTTACTTGAAACTACCACATCCAAATTATTGACATTCCAGAATTCTTCTTGATTTCCGTGAAAACTTTGTAAAGTTTTACGTTTCAGATTTTGACCTACACAAATGCGTAAACCACGACCTATTTGCTGTAATTTAGAAATTTCACTCCCTTGATTGGAAAGTTTGCAAATGGTGAAAACATTCGGACTGTCCCAGCCTTCCTGCAATGCCCAAATAGAAAAAATGAAACGGGTAGGACTTTCAAACGAAAGCAATTTTTTCTTGTCTTTTAAAATTTCATCGACTCCTGCTTTGATCTTTGCGTCATTCGTTCCTTTATCTCCTGAGAAATATCCTTTGTGTACGTGCAAATTTCCGTCTGCATCAAAGTCATTTTGAAGATAAAGACCATATTCAGAATGAGTATCTATTTTATCCATCCACTCTTTTCGGAATTTTACATATTCTTCTTCAAAAATATTTTTAACCACAGGATTTTCTCCTCGGAATAGGGAAGTATCACTTTTTATAAAGAACAAAGTCAAGGCTTTAATACCATTTTCGAAAAGTTCTTTTTCTTTTTCAAAATGAATTTCAATCGTATTTCGAATCATCGCTCGAATGGCATCTTCAGAAAGTTCATAATCCACTTCCACCTTACTGTCATCGTTTAAAAACAGTGCCGATTTCAGAATTTTCCGGATGCTTTTCCCATTATACAAATCGCCAACGCCTAATTCTCTTTTTAAAGAAATGCCGTTTTGTAAACTTTGAACAATTGCTTTATCTTGTTTTCCTGCTTTTTTAATTTCAACTAAAGTATCGGTGTTTTCCAAAACATCTTGGGTATAAACCACAATCTTTTTTACCAAATTCTGTCGAAAAGAAGAAATACTATCCAAAGTAAAAGCGACATTGGAAAGCGGAATATTGTTTTTAGTTTTCTTCGGAAAAGTGGCACCAAAACGCAAATAATAATTATCGAAACCCTCGAAGTAATTTCTAAAAGCATCGCCATTAAAACGATGCGG
>CAZAVP010000020.1:0-57011 GCA_964488745.1 uncultured Chryseobacterium sp.
GAAGCGATCTTGTTTTCACGCCAGTAGTCTGACAAGTCTTGATTTTTTTGGTTCTTTTTGCATCAAGGCAAAAAGAACAGAAAGTTTATTTATTCCTACAAACTATTGGTTAGTAGTATAAAATAAAGAGAAAAAACAAAATGAATTGATTTCTAAATAAAATAAAAAGCAGTGAGGAAGGGATTCGAACCCCCGATTCGCGAACGAATACACGCTTTCCAAGCGTGCGCCTTAAACCACTCGGCCACCTCACTGTTTTGGTTATATAATTAAAAAGCATCTCAGTGAAACCAAGATGCTTTTTTTGTGGCGAGAGGGAGAGTTGAACTCCCGACCTCAGGGTTATGAATCCTGCGCTCTAACCAACTGAGCTACCTCGCCATTTGCAAACAAACCACTCGTTTGCGGGTGCAAATATATACATATTTTTTAATTTCAATGCACTAAGACCTATCTTCTTCGTATAAAATTTTTGTATTATGTTTTAAAGTTCTCAAAATAAATGAAATAAGTAAAGCAATCAGAACCACAATTCCATGACTAAGTTTCCATTGCACTTCTCCTGCTTGAAACCACGCTCTAAAAAAGTCAATAAAAACAAATCCAATGATGGTTGCTGAAATTCCAGAATATTCTCTTCTCAAAATGGTTTTCATTGAAAAAGAAATGTTTGATTTTTGGTAGTTTTTCAAACTTGGCCAAAATGGAGGAACTTCCATTGACCAATCCACGTAAGCTTTTCCAAATTTCTTTTCTAAGAAGCGTTCTTCTGCAAACATAATGCGCTCGTAATACAACCAGAACATTAAGCTGATTAATAACACAAACCAAATGTTGAAGGTGTAGATTACAATTCCAATCCACATGAAATAATTTCCCAAATATAACGGGTGTCGAACCGTGGAATAAATTCCTTTTGTATTTAATGCATCGGCTACTTGCTCCTTCGTATTTCTACCTGAAGTATGTTTGTTACTTGTTCCAATCGCAATTGCACGGATTATTTGTCCAACTAATGAAACAATTGCAGCAACAATTGTGAGCACAACTTTCAATTCATCATCACTTTCAAGGAATTCATAATCAGTAAAGTAAATTGTTGGTATTGCTAAAACAAATAGCAACAATGGGAACTGCCCTCTATACTTAAATAAAAAGTTTCCGTTTTTTTCTAGTGAGTGTACTAATGCCATTGAAAAGAATTATGTATATTCAAGTTTTATAATTAAAGTGCTAAGATAATAAAGAAGTTAATAAAACGAAGAACTACTATGATTAATAAACATAAAATAGAGTTAGAATACTTATTCAAAACATCACCCAAGGTTCTTGAAAACTTGGTTTCCACTCCTAGTGGATTGGCTGAATGGTTTGCCGATGATGTCAACATTGAAGAAGGTATTTACACATTTTACTGGGACGGAAGCGAAGAAACAGCTCAATTAGTATCCAAAAAATCTGGTTCTCATATCCGATGGAAATGGCAAAATGATGAAAAAGACGACTCTTTTTTTGAAATTCATTACGAGGTAGATCCAATGACCAAAGCTTTGGTTTTAAAAATTACTGATTTTGCGAAAGTTGATGAAGTTGATGAGATTACACTACAGTGGGAAACATCGATTCAAAACTTAAAACGCATTCTGGGAGCTTAAAAATACTTTTGCCTTTAGAATCGAAAGATTCATTCCATGACGAACGAACTTGAATGAAATACTTTCCTTAAATTCGCATCTAAAATTAAGTACATACACTTGAAGCGACTTTACGTATTTAGCATTAAATCTTTCGTCGGCCCGTTTGTGGTCACGCTGTGTATTTCCATGTTCATGCTCATCATGCAATTTTTTTGGAAATACATTGATGATTTAATGGGAAAGGGCATTGATGCGATTGTAATTCTCGAACTATTATTCTATGTTTCCGCCAGTTTAATTCCCCTTGCCCTACCCTTGGCCATGTTGCTATCTTCTATCATGACCATAGGAAATTTAGCAGAACACAATGAATTAACGGCTCTAAAATCAGCAGGATTGTCTTTGTATCAAATCCTAAAGCCTTTAACAGTAACCGTCGTTTTTATCTGTTTGGCAACTTTTTATTTTGCAAACTATGTCATTCCAGTCGCAAATTTAAAATGGAGAGCGTTAATTTATGACATTCAAGAAACCAAAATTTCAACCATTTTAACCCCTGGAAAATACAACAATCAACTCGATGGATTCACCATTAAAATCGACAAAGGAACTGATTCTCATTTTACGGGTATAACCATACACGACCACACGGATAAAGACATTGTCAAAACCATCAAAGCAGAAAGTGGTGAAGTATTTAAATCTCAGAATGGATCTAGTTTATTTTTCAACCTGAAAAATGGAATGGCTTTTGAAGAGTTAGCTTCTCTTTCCCCAAACGAAACTAGTTCCAGTACTTTTCGTCCGGCAAGACGATACACTTTTTCTGACGCGACGTATAAAATTGACATCTCTGGATTTAAACTCAACAAAACAGACGAAGAGTTATTCAAAAATAAACATGAAATGTTCAACGTTTTTCAAATCAACCAAGCGGTGGATTCCATTCAAAAGCAAAGAACACACATTCTTTTGAATTTTAGTCAAAGTTTGAAAACCAATCATCCTTACTTTTTAGCGAAAGGAATGGATACACTTTTCAAAAAAGGGATTAAAGCGGATTCAATCACCGCTGCGAACAAACAACTTATAACCCTTGAAGACATTCCTAGCACAGATTTAATTGTAGCACAAAATTCAGCAATCAGTAAAATTAGAATCCTCAAAGACAACCTTCAAGGACAAGACGTATTTTTGTCTAGTATTTCGAATGAATTGGATCGTTTTTTAATCGAATTCAATCGGAAGTTTTCATTGACAATTACCATTTTAGTCTTGTTCTTTGTCGGAGCACCCTTAGGGGCAATTGTGAAAAAAGGTGGATTTGGTGCACCTGTCGTTATTGCCGCTTTGCTGTTCATGATTTACTTTGTTCTAATTAGTGTGGGCGAAAGTTTAGCTACACAAGGGGTATTGAGTCCGTTTTGGGGTATGTGGATGGCTACCTTTATTCTTGCGCCGTTTGCCATTTTATTGATGCGAAGCGCTGCGAATGACTCTAAATTTTTCAACAGTGAATTTTGGAAATCCATCTTCAAAAGAAAAAAACAAAATACACCTACAGTCAAATGAAAGTGCTTTTACTCACGCATAAACCCATTTTTCCACTCGTTGATGGAGGTTGTATTGCCATGCAAGAATTCATGCAGAATTTGTTGCAACTGAATTTCGACATACAACATTTGAGTATTTCAACTGCGAAACACCCGTTTGATTTAAGCAAATATCCACTTGACATCCAACAAAAAATCAAACCTGAAAATGTTTTTGTAAACACTAAAATCAGCCTAGTCAAAGCCATTATTGCATTGATTAAGCAGGATTCCTACAACATTTCCCGTTTTTATTCCAGCGAATTTGAAAAATTACTTGTTGCTAAACTAAAAAATGCCTCTTTTGATCTTCTCATTTTAGAAAGTGTGTTTTTATTGCCTTACTTGACTTCCATACGGCAACATTTTAACGGCAAAGTTATTGTTCGAACCCACAATGTGGAATACCAAATTTGGGAAAGAATGGCAACGTTTGAAACAAACATCCTCAAAAAAAAATACCTCCAAAAATTAGCCAAAGATTTGAAGCGATATGAGATTGACCATTTAAAAAAAACAGACGGTTTAATTTGTATTTCAGATTTAGACAAAAGGATGTTTCAATCACACGGAATATTCCTTCCTATGGTTACCATTCCCGTATCCATACACGTGGAAGATCAATTCAAATTTAATGAGAATTCAAGTGATATTTTCTTTTTGGGCGCTATGAATTGGCAACCGAATAAAGAAGCTGTTGAAACCTTGTTAAATGACATCTTTCCAAAAATAAGAGCCAAATTTCCCCAAACTAAGCTGCATTTAGCGGGTTCGTACATGTCTTCTAAATTGATAAATTTGAAACAAGAAAACGTTGTCATTCACGGTCGCGTAGAAAACGTTCAAAAATTCATGTCAGAACACGGGATTCTGGTCGTACCCTTGAAATCTGGCTCTGGAATTCGCATAAAAATTTTGGAAGCAATGGCTGTTGCCACACCTGTAATTGCAACATCTGTTGGCTTTGAAGGAATAGCCGTTTTGAATAGAATTGAAGGAATTGTTGCCAATTCAACGCTCGCATTTTATGATGCCATTTGCGATTTAATCGAAAGTCCAAAGCTAGCACAAGCAATTGGACAAAAGGGTCAAAGCATGATTATCCAAAAGTACAATCAAGAACAAGTTTCAGCTAAGCTATATGAGTTTCTCAAATCCTTCTAAAAAACCTGTTTTGGCCGTAATTTTGTCGCGGTTTCCCTTTCCCTTAGAGAAAGGTGACAAGTTGCGTGCGTACTATCAAATTAAAGATTTATCCAAGCATTTTGACATTGAATTAATCTGTATTTCGGATCAAAAAGTAAGTTTAGAAAATCAAAACCAGTTAACCGAATTCTGTAAAAACATTCACGTTTTTCAATTGCGGAAATTTGGAGTTTTGTGGTCGCTTTTCATGGGGTTATTTCGTAAAAGACCATTTCAAGTTCATTACTTTTACCAGCCTTGGATTCACCGAGAAATAAATAAAATTATTCAACTCAAGAAGCCCGATCACATTTATTGCCAACTTATTCGCACTTCAGAATATGTGAAAAATCACCATCAATGTCCAAAAACATTGGACTACATGGATGCCTTATCCAAAGGAATGGAGCGTAGAAAGCAATCCGCTTTTGGCGTAAAGAAAGAATTGATGAAAATGGAAAGTAAACGATTGACAACTTATGAACGATCCGTTTTCGATTACTTCGAATATCACACCATTATCTCTGAACAAGACCGACAATTCATCATGCATCCAAAACAAAAAAGCATTCAAATCATCCCCAACGGTGTGGACGAACGTTTTTTTGAATCTCTTGCTAAAAAACAAGTTTTTGACTTGGTTTTCACAGGAAACATGAGCTATCCGCCGAATATTGAAGCTGCATTATACCTCAAAAATAAATTGTTTCCGCTGTTAGAAAAAGAAAAACCTTCGATTCAATGCCTGATTTCAGGTGCCAATCCAGTCAGCAGTTTAAAAAGTGCTTCCTCTAAAAACTTCCTTGTAGGTGGTTGGGTTGAAGACATTCGAGAAAGTTATGCAAGTGCCAAAATATTTGTTGCCCCGATGATGATTGGAACTGGTTTGCAAAATAAATTATTGGAAGCCATGGCAATGGGACTTCCTTGTATCACCACTACCCTAGCTAATAACGCGTTGAAAGCGATTCCAGATGAGCAAATTTTAATTGCGAACGAAGAATCCGAGTTTGTAATTCAGATCCTGCGCTTAATGAATGATACCGTTTATTATCAGCAAATTGCGGAAGCCGGAAAAGCATTTGTAAAAGAAAAATATCAATGGAACACAATCAATGATCGATTGATCAACTTGATTAAAGCACCTCAATGTTAAAATCCGCCGTAAATCCGAGTTTCCCATCCATCGGCTCCGACTTTCCAGGAAGTATTAAGCCTTTTATTTTTCCCGTTTGACCTTTCTCCAGTAAGTCATATATTTGCTTTTCGGTCATTTTCTTACCCAAAATGTCAAAAGGAATTTTAAATCCACAAACAGCAAAATTGGAACATCCGTAAGCTGAGTTTCCTTTCATCAACAAATGTTGTTTGCATTTAGGACAATGCATTGTTTCCAAGTTTATTTCTTCTTTCGGCTTGGCAACTCTCGGTTTTCGTTCTTTTTTATTTGGTGTGTTTTCAGCAACAGCTGCTACTTCGTCACTTGCCATATTAATGACCCGATGCGTATTGAAAATCACCTCATTGGTCAAATCAACCACCATTTGAATCAACTCTTGTTTAAAGGTTTCCGAAGCGTATTCTCCTTTCTCAATCAAACGCAATTTTTTCTCCCAATCTCCTGTCAGTTCTGGACTTTTCAACAATTCATTTTGAATGGTGTCAATCAAATCCACTCCTGTTTGTGTGGCAATTAAATTTTTCTTCTTTTTCTCGATGTATTTACGTCGAAAAAGCGTTTCGATGATGTTTGCCCGCGTAGATGGTCGACCGATTCCGTTGTCTTTCAATAACTCGCGCATTTCCTCATCATCCACTTGTTTACCAGCAGTCTCCATCGCTCTCAGCAGTGTTGCTTCCGTATAAGCTTTTGGCGGAGATGTTTTACCTTGGTGGATTTTCGGCTCATGCGGACCACTTTCTCCTTCCGTAAAATGCGGCATCACTTTGTCTTCATCTGCATCTTTTTTAATGGTGGTATCATGGACATAGACTTCACGCCAGCCCAATTCAATGATTTGCTTTCCAGTTGCTTTGAATTCAATCTGCCCAACTTTCCCTAAAACGGTCGTATTGGAAACCTTGCATTCTGGGTAAAAAGCTGCAATGAAGCGTTTGGCAATTAAATCATAAATGTGTTGTTCTTGCACCGAAATTCCAGAAGGAACGATTCCAGTAGGAATGATGGCGTGGTGATCGGTGATTTTTTTATTGTCAAAAACGGTTTTCAATTTCGGAATGGGTTTTGCCAAAACAGGAGCTGTTAATTGGCTGTAATATTTCATTCCCTGTAAAATTCCGTCAACTTTTGGATGAATGTCATCTGGAAGATAAGTTGTATCTACTCTTGGGTACGTCACCATTTTACCTTCATATAAACGTTGAACCATTTTGAGCGTGTCTTCCGCTGAATAGCCATACTTTCGATTCGCCTCAACTTGCAAACCAGTTAAATCAAATAAACGTAAATTTCCTTCTTTTCCTTCTTTTTGTTCAAACGAAGTGATTTCAAAAGGATGTTCTTTCAAATAGCTCAATCCTTTTTCGGCTTTTTCTTGTGAAGTCAATCGATCGATGATTGCAGAAAATTCCGTTTCCCGATAAAGTGTTTTCAATTCCCAATAATCTTCGGATTGAAAAGCATCCATTTCTTTTTGTCGCTGTACGATCATTGCCAAAGTCGGAGTTTGCACTCTTCCTACGGACAAAACCCCTTTTCCACGACTGAACTTGGTCGTAAACAAACGTGTTGCATTCATTCCCAACAACCAATCGCCAATTGCACGGGCACTTCCCGCGGCATATAAGTTATCGTAATTTTTACTTTCCTTCAATTTGCTAAACCCTTCCCGAATTGCTTCTTCGGTCAAGGACGAAATCCACAAGCGCTTAATCGGTACATTGCATTTTGCCTTCAGCAAAACCCAACGCTGAATGAGTTCTCCTTCTTGTCCAGCATCCCCACAATTGATAACTTCCGTAGCTTGTGACACCAATCTTGAGATGACGTGAAATTGCTTTTGAACTCCTTGATTGTCGATTAGTTTAATTCCAAAGCTGGAAGGTATCATCGGCAAACTTTCGAGTCGCCAAGATTTCCATTGCTCGGTATAATCGTGTGGCTCTTTCAAGGTACAAAAATGACCAAAAGTCCAAGTAACTTGATATCCATTCCCTTCCATATAACCATCTTTTGCTTGCGTAGCACCGATTACTTTTGCAATGTCTTTTGCAACACTAGGCTTTTCTGCTATACAAACTATCATGTTATTTTTAAGGAGTTGATTTTTTCAAACAAAACAAAGATACGCTTCCTTTTGGTAAAAGAAGTCAAATTCACCTTACTTCTTGGTGTATTTTTTAACCGTGAAAGCATATTCATTTTGAGAATCTGCTGATTGTGAAAGCAGTATTTCTTCATTCCACAAAGAAAAATTTACAGGTGGAAAAAAAGTATCCGCATCAAAAACGTGATCGACAAAGGTAATGTACATTTCATCTACCCAATTGTTTTCCAAAACTTCTTGATAAATTTGTCCTCCGCCGATGATAAAAACAATTCGTTCTGTTTCCTTTTCATAGTGATTTAAACAACTCTCCATGCTGTGAAAAATTTCACAATTAGGAGCTTTGAAATTCGAATTTCGGGTTAAAATAGCATTTTCACGATTTGATAAAGGTCGAAAACGCTCGGGAATGGATTCAAAATTTTTTCTGCCCATTACCACGATGTGATTTAAAGTGGTTTCTTTAAAAAATCGCATATCAGCGGGCAAATGCCACATCAAATCATTGTTTTTACCAATTCCTTTTTCAAGGTCCATGGCCACGATCAAACTTACTTTCATAAAAATTCTATTAGAAAACGAATGGTGTATAAAAGTATATAAACTGAATCGATTTACTGCTTTAAAAAAAATGAATGTTGAAATTGGAATTTATTGAGCAGATAGAGGTCGATCAAACAGGTTTTTCAAAGTCATCAATTCTCGTACTTTTTGCGTATTTCCATTTTGCTGAAAAGCACTTATCAAATTGATGATCATCCGTTTAATTATATGCGTATTCGGACAAGGTTCAAAATATGCACGTTTCGGAGTTAAGCTTAATTTAGAAATAAACTGCTGAATATCCGAATCTTGCAAAATACTTCCTTTGGAGAATGGATTGATATAGAACAAAACTCCATACGGACTCTCTTTTCCTGTAGCTGAATTGATGAAATGTTCATCCAAGTAAGCCAATACAAAATGATTTGGTAAATTGACGCCATAAACCGGCAAACGTAAAGATTGAGCAATCACGCTGTAAATCAAACTCAAAGTCAATGGATTTCCTTTTTTGGTTTCTAAAACCGTGTTCACCAACGAATTCAAGGGCGAATGATAATTCTTAGAATCTCCTTCAAACCTATTTACCTCAAAAAAAACTTGATTAAAAGTCCTGATTTTTTCAAAGGAAGTTTGGTTTGGATTCAATTCAATCCAAATTGCTCTTCTAATGCGTTCTATTTCAGCCTTTGCTTTTTCAACATCCATCCCAGGATATTGAAATTTTGCAACAATTAATGCGCCTTCCAATAAATCTTTCTCTTCAGATTGAATCCAGTTTTTCAACATTTCCTGAATTGTTTCGACCTGAATTTCGTGGATTAGATTTTCAACCCGATGCTGAAATAACAACCCATACGTCATGTACTCCCAAGATTGCTCTAAATACGGTATCGCATCCGAACCAAAAGATTTCAATTGCTCATGTACATGCTCATACACGTGATCATCTGGATCATCCATGAGTTGTATAAGTGCTTGAACGGAATGGATATTCAACATGTTGCAAAGATAAAACACTAAATGCAGCTATCGGAAGCGTACCTCTATGACTTTTAAAAGGTCAATTGTTAATTAAGCTTTAAAACTTGATTCAATTATTCTATTGAGTTTAGATCGCTGACTATCCGTTCAAAATAAAAAAAACAAAGATTTACTTCGTTTAGCTTTTCAATGAATGTATCCTTCTTCGTTATTTTAAATAAAACAGCTCACTGTTCTTATTTAAAACCATCACAACACACTCATTAACTGAAACATAAGCCTCAACCTTACAATCGAACTCAGGTTTAAAACTTCGGAAAATGATCAGGTGTAGTTGAAACTTGATCCAAATTCTTTTCCTGTCTCATTTCTTCATTTTCCAAAATAATAATTGTTTTTTGCAACGTAATGTTGTTGGGGATGGTAATTGATCGTCCTTCTTTGGATTCTAAATGCATGAAGAAAAAGGAAATGCTAATTAGTTTTCCTTCCAAATTAAAATCTTTTTCATGGATTTGAATGATGTCCCCCAATTTTGCAGGATGAGTGAAAAACATTACCAATCCTGCAGTGATGTTTGAAAGAATAGACCATTGCGCAAAAAAAGCAATCCCTAAAACGGTGATGGTAGAAGTTACAAAAACCAACATTTGCTTGCGGTCAACTCCCCAAATCATTGTGATTAAAACAAACACCAATAACATTACTAAAAAGTTAATTACCCTCACAATGACTCTCCTACGCTCGATGGTTACTTGCAAGTGAATCGCTAACTTTTTAATGGCTCTTTTGGTAAAAAAACGGACAGCAACTAGCAACAAAAGGACCAGTACCGTTTGAATTATTTGTAACTCGTATGGTTCCATGAATAAAATTTAATTGTTTCAAACCAGAAAAACAAAGTTACGGATAATCGGAATTACAGGGATGATCTAATCAATAATTAACAAAGCTTAGCTAAGAGCTAAACATTGATAAAGTATCCAAAAACAAAGCGATTGCTCTTCTAGAAAGAAAAACAATCGCTCATGTTAGTAGCAACGTAATTTTTATTCCAGGGATTTAGCCTCTTTTTTATACGAAAAGATAGAAGGTGAGAATGAAAAGGAAACATACGCCCAATCGGTTGTTCTATCTAGGTTACCACCTTTGACTCGCTCCATGGATTTTGTTCCTAACATGTGCGAATACCCAACAACAAACTTGACATCGCTTTGGAATGCATATCCCAAGGTGAAGTCAATTTCGGTTCCTAAATACGAATCCATAATTTGCCCCAAAGAATCAACGATGGACTCAGGTGACAAGAATACGTGTGGCACCAAAGAAGCGATCCATTTTCCTTTTTCGAAATTCAATTTTAAATAAGCATCTTGTAATCCGACCGAGTTTTGATGATTTCCAACGTAGAAATAATCCATGAATCCATTGAATCCGTGATTTGTTCCAAATAAAGGATGGAAAGACCTGTTGGTTTTGCTTGTGTCCTTTTGACTTTTACCCGATAAATACTCGTATCCTACACTCAAATTCCAGTTTTCAGCAAGGTTATATCCAACATTTAAACCTACATTATAAGCTTCAACAGTTTGGTTGTTTTTCTTGCCAGTCTGGCCATAGACACTCAAATTTGCGTCCCATTTGTTTTTCTTATAAACCAAGTATGTTCCAAAGGTCTGACTAAAATCAGTTCTCCATTTCAAATCTGGTTGGATGTATTCATATCCAACATTTGCTGCGAGCACGCTTATTTTAAACGATTTCATTTCAGTGAAATAGTGCAAAAACTGCATGGTTTTATAATTTGGAACGGTGTAAGCAGTTTGAGTCAAGGTTTCTGATTCTGAATTCAACGCAAATCCAATGTCTATTTTATGCTTTTTAGGTGCGATTGTTAAAAGTAAGGCATCGTGACTTTGGCCTTGTATTGCCCAATCAATCTCCCCAAAAATGCGTTGATTGTCATACGAAATAACTTGGCGCCCCGCTTTTAGATGAAACATGGGTGTGAATTTATATCTTGCCCATGCTTCGTAAACGGCTACTCCATTTTTACTTTTTGGAGTTGAAGTCGGGACATCTCCCCAACTCGCTATATTTTGAAGTGATAATTTGACATCTAATTTCTCTTTTTTAAAGTTCAAATTTAATCTCGAGCGTTGTGACACAAATGCAGCTGGCTTTTCCCCAGCTAACAATGGGTTCTTATATCCATTTCTATATTCAAATCGCGGTCTAATTTGAATATTCGCTTCCAATTCTTGTGCATAGGAAGTCTGAATTAGCAATCCGAAGATTACTAATGAACTAGTTTTAAATATGTTCATGATTTCTATTTATTAGCTTCAGCAGTAATTACTTCCACTGTTTTGTCGTAACTCACACCCAAACCTTCTTGTTGAAATGCAAGTTCACCTTTTTTATTGAAAACACTGATAATGTTTGAATGTGAAAAGTCGATCGGATCAATCCGTTTGTAATTCACTGCTAAAACAGCTGCAAATTCTCTCGTATTCTCCTCGGTCGATCTCAAAAATAACCATTGACTACCTACCATCTGGTTTTCGATTGAGAAAGCTTTCAAAGTTTCGGGCGTGTCCACGGATGGATCAATGCTAACCATGACGTACTTCACGTTGTTTTTTGTTTTTTTCGGAACTCTGCTTTCGATGTTTCTCATGTCGGCAACTAACCTTGGGCAAGCCGCCTTACAAGAAGTGTAAATCATCACCATGACTAAAACATCTCCTTTTAAATCAATCATTTCGATGTCTTTCCCATCTTGGGTCGTCCATTTTGCAGGGAGATTGTAAATAGAAAGTTCCGAAATGTCATTGTTTGCTTCTTCCGAAACCGTTTTCCCTTCTTGTTCTGTATTTGGGGTATTACAACTTGTTGCAAGCAGTAGTACTGAACCTAAAGCGATTAATAATTTTTTCATCACCTTGAATTTTATCGATTATTACTCTGTAATCTTAATTGCTTGCGCACCTAAAACCTAAGTTCCTAGTGGAATTATTTGCTTTCAAACTCCCTCTAAACGCATAGCGCATGAATGCAGCATAATCCATTAAGTCAGAAGCATTGATGGAGGCACTGCCACAAAACAAACTTTTATCCGTGTCTTTATCTTTGCGAGATTCTCCAGTTAAAAAAACACTATTAAAATCTGAAGTCCATTCCCAAACCAAACCGTGCATGTCGTAAAGTCCCCAATAATTTTTATACGTTTGTCCAACTGGATTTAAGTATGTTTTGGGTTTTTCATACCAACTCAAGATGTATTTGTTGAATTCTTCTTTGGTTCTAGCATCTTTTCGGGTTTGGTCTGCCATGGCTGCATATTCCCATTCGTCCATCGTTGGTAACCTTTTGCCTTGACATTCGCAATATTTTTTAGCCGCAAACCAAGAAACGTTGGTTACGGGAGCGTTTGATTTTAGCGGGCTATAATCGTGATCTCCCTTCCAGTAACTCAAATAGCTTTTATCCGCATACAATCCGATGATTTTAGAGCGGTTATAACTTGGATTCTCTTTTAAGAAAGCCACGTATTGCGCATTGGTCACTGGATAGATATCCATTTTAAATGCAGCAACTTGAACTGGTTTTTTATCCGCGGAACCATAGAGGGGAATGTAACTCCCCTCTTTTATGGATACCATTTTAGTGTCCTGTGCACTTACCGTGTATGAAACCAGCATTGCACTTATAAAAATCAAACATTGTATTTTAGCTTTTACGGACATCTTCTTGTTTTTTAATTCATGTTGTTATCTTATTTTTCGGACCATTTCAGGAGTTACATCCGTCTTCTTATTGCCCCAACTATTGTAGATGTAAGTCATCACATTCGCTACTTCATCATCTGTCAAGTTTTGACTCGGCATCACATTCACGTATTTTTTACCGTTTACCGTGATTTCCCCTGACAAACCATGTACTACTGCTTTAAGAGAGCGATTCACATCTGAGTTCAACCAATCTGACTTTGCTAATGGAGGGAATGCATTTGGAATTCCTTCTCCGTTTGCTTGGTGGCATGCGAAACAAGTTGCATCGTAAATCTTTTTACCTGCGTCTATTTTTGCTTGACCAGTTAAAGCTACTTTCGGAGCTTCTACTTTCTTTTTACTTCCACCTTCTGGAGCGTAAACTCCTTCGTATGTAGTATGTGAATAAATTTGTGTGTTTTCTTCACCAGTTACCTTTAACATTCCCAAAGCTCCTTTGTGAAATGCTCTGAAAATGGAATGGTCAACTAAGATAAAAGTTCCAGGAACATCTACTTTAAACTCAACCATCGCAGCGCCTCCTGCTGGAATCAATGTGGTTTGTACATCTTTATTATACACACTACCGCCTTCGATACTCACCTTGTCGAAAATCTCACCGATTATGTGAAAGGAAGAAACTAAGTTTGGCCCTCCATTTCCTACAAAAATTCGAACTGTTTCTCCCACTTTAGCTGTCAAAGCATTTTCACCATTTAATGCTCCTACCTTCCCATTAAACACAACATAGTCTGCTTGTTCTTTCACAGCTTTGTCTTGATCAAAAGGCTGTAATCCAGGCTCTCCATAAGCTCCTTTGGTATAGAAATCACCTTGCATGACATAATATTCACGATCTACTTTTGATAAACCACCTTCTGGCTCAACCAAAATCAACCCGTACATTCCGTTTGCAATGTGCATTCCAACAGGTGCAGTAGCACAATGATAGACGTACAATCCTGGGTTTAATGTTTTGAAGTTGAATACTTTTTCTTGCCCTGGTGCAACGAGAGAAGACTCCGCTCCACCACCTGGTCCAGTTACCGCATGCAAATCAATGTTGTGAGGCAATTTACTATCTGGATGATTTTTGATGTGAAACTCTACCTCATCTCCAACTCTGGTACGAATAAAACTTCCTGGTACAGAACCTCCAAAAGTCCAATACATGTAAGTTGTTCCGTCAACCATTGTACCTTCCTCTTCCGTGATTTCCATGTGGACAACTAATTTTTTTGCTTTTCTACTTCCCACTGGTTTAGGAACAAAGGGCGGTGCGGTTAATTCCGCTACCATTTCTCCGCTAATTACATTGTCGCTTAAAATTTGCTTTGTATCTTTATCTTCAGAGCCGCAAGAATAGAATCCTGCTGCAAGTAGAAGTGCCATCATGCTCCCTCCGATAATTCTCACTTTCTTTTTCATACTCGTTCTTTTATGTTATTACGCTTTAAACTACACTGTAAAAGTACTGGACTTTTAAGTCTTCTAACATGATAAAAATCATGATTATAGATACTTTTTATATGATTAATCTCATAAAAGATTATGACATTATTTATAAGTATCTTTAACCGATTAGAAAACAATGATTTGACCAATTAGATTCTATTTAAAAAAATTATTAGCACGTTTTTTTAATGTTACATTGGGTTGCGGACTAATACCTTCTCGTAAGATTTTTCTTTCCTTCTTATATACCATTAATCTTTCTGGAGCTTTGCTATTTGTGGAAGCTTCTACCAGATAATATTTTTTTGTTTCTAACAACACCTGCCAAGTACCTTCATACGTTTGATCATCGATAAAAACAAAAATCGCCCCTTTTAATATTTGAATTTTTATAGCTGTGGGATCAATTTGAATCAGTTCATTTGATTTACCAAGGGAATAGCCTTCAATTTTTCCAATATATGTACCAAAACAAGATCTTTTCATTTGTGAAATAGAAATCGAATTGAAACCTACAAATATTAAAAAAAGAATGAATTTATAGCTCATAAAAACAAATATAATAAAAGAGATGAAATCAACTTCCTAAAGAGAAGTCTAAAGTATTGCTTTTTAATTTTTTATCTTTAAGAACGTCAATTAATAGCGGCAGCAATTCTTTTTGTCTTTCCTTTAACTTTTGGTTGTCATGCAAAACTAATATGTCCCCCGATTGAATGCGGTTTGCTTTTTGAATAATTTTTTCAATGGGTATTTTGACGTCATAATCATACGATAACCAAGACCAAAGAACGATGTGATAATCTTTTTTCAGTACGTTTATTAAAGAAGGTGTTATTTTACCGTATGGAGGCCTGAAAAGGGATGAATCAATTAATAAACTAGCTTGACGGATAGATTCTAGGTAAACTTCTTTCGTGACTTTCAAGGCACTCTCATGTCTCATGGTATGATTTCCAACTGCATGACCTTCGTCCAATATTCGTTTAAAAATTTCAGGATATCGTTGTACGTTTTCACCAACACAAAAAAATGTTGCTTTAAACGCATGTTTCTTTAACTCATCCAAAATCCAAGGAGTGATACTTGGATGTGGGCCGTCATCGAAAGTGAGATAAACAACAGGTTCAGAAATAGAAAAACCCCACGTAATTCGTTTGTAAACACTTCGAATTAAACGCGGGGTTTTAAATACTCTCATCGTTGAGTTTTATTTTTACTCTTGACTTCTCATCATTTCCTCAAACTGCTGTTGTGTCATACCGCTTTGATTTTCAAGCGAATTAACTTGAGGTCGAGCTACATATCCGTATTGCGCACCAATTGCATCAAGTTGACCTTTCAAATCTCTTAAAATGGAAGCATATCCAGCATTTTGGCTATCACCTGTTGCCAAATCTTTCAATTCATGGTATTTGCTTTCAAACACAACTTGATATAAATTAGAAATTCGCTTATTCAAACGAGTTGCAAGCGCTCCGTTCGGGTCACTTAAATCCTCGTCATTCGCCATCATGGCAATGGTCATGTAATTGTGAAGTGCGGCAATTAAATCTTCTCTATTTCGATACATCGTCATTGCCGAACTGTTCTCAAAATAATTTAAAATGGTTTCAATTTCTTTCGCCACTTGAATACCTAACTTTTCTGCACTCTCTTTATCACCAGCACGGTATAATAAACCAACATAGTCGTGTAAAGATCCATCGGTGTAACTGCTATATTCTCCGCCGTCAAGCCCACGTAACCTTCGTCCATCACTTGTTGGTTCACCGTAATCGATTACGCGATCAATTGGCATTACTTCAATGGATTTTTTGATTAAATCAATTGCTTTCTTCTTGAAGTTTGCCGCATCCGTCGTTGCGTTTTTAATCGAATTTTCGAGCGAATCTGCAACTCTTGTGTTTCCACCAGCTCTCAATCGAACAATTTCAGGTCTGTAAGATTTCTCTTTGTTCTCTTCCATTTCAGCTGTTCTCACATACACTTCTGCCAAACGAGCAAAATTAGACCGGTATTGAGAAGTATGTCGACGCGTATAATAATCTGTCAAAACACCTGGTTTGTTCATTTTCCCATAGTCATACACTTTCATCAGGTTGGTGTACATTTTATCCTTGTTGATGGGGTTGTTGTTTTCCATTTTAATAGGAGACAATTCATACGTCAACCCATTTTGCTTTATGTGTCCCGCTTGATAAAGGGCAATTGAAACACTTGAGCCGTATGGAGAAGAGAAATAAATTCCCCGTTTCCAATCGTTGTTTGCCAAGATATCCATCATCATCACCTGTTCACGTGTCAAGTATTGTTTATCGATGGAGAATCTGATTTCATTTGCAGCATTCGCTTTTTCTTGATCCGTTATAATTCCTGATTTTACAGCATTGTCAACTTCTATTGGAAGAATAAATCCTCGAGATGGGAAAATACGCATGTACGACTTCCGACCACTCAAAGGGAACATGTTTTTATCATCTCTCGTAAATTCCATTGCTGCATCAATCGGCAAGAAATCCCAAGATCTTTCCCACTCTGTTAAGTTTTGTTGCATTTGTTGCAAACCTTCCACTTGACCGGTAATTTGTCCACTGGAATATCCATTGAAAATCTTCAAAGCAACATCCACCACTTCCATAACATCTTTTGCACTAGGGGTTTCAATGTTTCGAGAAAGTGTCATCCGCATTTTGGTCAAATTCTGTTCAGCAGTTACATCAGCACCTTTTAGGGTATTTGTAACCCGAACCATTCCTTCTCTTAACATGTTAAAAGCGCTCGTGAATTCAGTTTTATTATGCTTGATTTTCAAAT
Organism: uncultured Chryseobacterium sp.; assembly: GCA_964488745.1. Taxonomy (GTDB): domain Bacteria; phylum Bacteroidota; class Bacteroidia; order Flavobacteriales_D; family Crocinitomicaceae; genus JAQVCM01. The sequence goes on from CAZAVP010000020.1 coordinate 17,274, forward strand.
CATAAACCTTTTCCATCCCGGCTCTCGGCACGCCCATATTCATCATTTCTAGCATGGATAAGAAATAAACTTGATCTGTACCGCCAGAATACATCCTGATTTGGTCTTCATCAAACTGAATGGGCAACGGATCCGATTCATATGCTCTCATTTTCATCTGCTCTGAATACCAATCAGTTCCCATCAAAGAAAGATTACATACACGAACATCTGTTCGCTTGCCTTCTACTTCTTGTAAATACCATAAAGGGAACGTATCGTTATCGCCATTGGTGAAAAGAATTGCATTTTTCTCACAAGACATCAAATAATTGTAAGCTAAATCTCTGGCAGAAGTTTTATGGCTCCTATCATGGTCATCCCATCCTTGGAATGCCATAATGAAAGGAACAACCAATGTTAATCCTAACGCCAAATACGCACCTTGTTCCTCTCCCTTCATCTTTTTTCCTAAGAAGCTCATTAAGGCAATAACTCCAGCGGCGACAGCACAGATAAACAACCAAGAAATAACAACTGGAAAACCATCTCCACTTGCAACATCCATGATTAAAAGAATCGGAAGTGCTGCTGCTGCAACCAAACCAAAACCTTTAATTTCATTTTTACGCAAACCTTTAAAAGTTTCAAATAAAGCGAACACTCCAAGTCCAATCCACATGGAAAAAGCGTAAAACGATGCCGCATAAGCGTAATCTCTCTCTCTTGGCTCAAATGGCTTTTGATTCAGGTAAACCACAATGGCCAAACCTGTAAATATAAACATCAAAAAGACAATGAATGCATCTTTTCTGGCGCGGTAAAAATGGAAAACCATTCCAATCAAACCTAATATCAAAGGCAAGAAATAAAATTTATTATTGGACGGGTTATTGACTGTAAAGGTCGGTTGATTCTCACCTTGGGCACCCAAACGCATTTCATCAATCGCGGAGATTCCAGATAACCAGTTTCCACGCATTTGATCGCCGTGTCCTTGAATGTCATTTTGACGACCAGCAAAATTCCACATGAAATAACGCCAATACATCCAATTGATTTGGTATCTCGCAAAATAGGTCAAGTTTTCGCTAAATCGTGGCAAACGTTTTCCATCTGCACCCAAAACATCGCTCGGATTTTTATCGGTATTTGCATTGTATCCTGACCAATCTTTGTATCCATTGATCTTGTTGTCGCCTTCTTGACTCCAAAACATTCTCGGAAAAATCGTGTTTTGTACATACGTTGGTTCTTGATTTTTTCTAAAATCTTCATTGGTTACGTGGTATTTTTCGATTACTTCGTAATTTCTGCCCAATTTTTTGGCGTGTGCACTTGCTTTCTCCTCTGTTTTAAATGCTTTTACATCTGCACCAGCTCGTGTTACAACGAACATCCTTGCATGATTTTTAGATCTATCACCGAAAGTACTACTTGCATCCATTTCAGAATTCCAATAAGGCCCATACATGATTGGCCAACTTCCGTACTGTTCCCTTTTTAAATAAGAATAAAGCGTCACCAAGTTTTCAGGGTCATTCTCATCCAAGGGAGGATTTGCGTTTGATCGAATGACAATCGTTGCAAATGAACCGTATCCAATTAAAAAAACAATAAATCCAAGTCCAACGACATTTAAAAGAGGTCTCCCTGTTTTTCTGGTCCATCTTACAAAGAAAATGGTTAAACCAATTAGCAACAAGAAAAAGAACATACCACCAACATAAAATGGCAGCCCCAAATTGTTCACAAAAGCGATTTCAAATTTAGAAGCCCAAGAAATGGTTCCTGGAATGACTCCCTCTTGAATGAATCCAAGAACGAAAACCCCTATAACTCCAGTTAAGAAAAAACCTTTGAGATCAATTTTATCCCATTGATTGAAATAAATTACATACGCAATGGCTGGTACAACCAACAACCCTAACAAATGGACACCAATTGCCAATCCAAACAAGAACATGATTAAAATCATCCATCGCATGGGACTATGCTCGCCGTCGATTTCACCGTGTTTGATGCTTTCCATCTCTTCGTCCCATTTCAAAATAGCCCAGAAAATCATGGCTGTAAACAACGAAGACATGGCGTAAACTTCACCTTCAACAGCTGAAAACCAAAATGAATCTGAAAAAGTATAGGCCATTGAACCAATAAATCCAGCAGCAAAAACGGCAACCATTTCAGCTTTGGTAATGGAACGTTTGTTTTGAAACACCATTTTCTTAGCCAACATGGTAATGGACCAAAATGTGAATAAAATCGTTGCCGAACTAGATAGCGCAGACATTCTGTTAATCCACATAGCAACATCACCAGGAGCTGCAAAGAAAGAGAACAATCGTCCTAACAACATAAATAAAGGTGCACCCGGCGGGTGACCAACCTCTAATTTATACGCAGCAGTAATGTATTCACCACAATCCCATAAACTCACCGTACTTTCGATGGTCATGAAGTAAACGACGGTGGCGATTAAAAACACCAGCCAACCTAAATAAATGTTCAGTTTTTTATAACTCATTGGTTCTTGTTTGTTAAAATTGTAAAGGCAAGGTTCGTTTAACCTCGTTTCTTTTCAATCCACGGTTTAACTTGCGAATTTAATAATATATTATTTACTTCTTCATAATTTCCCTAAAAATAGACTTTAAAAGCAAGCTTGAGAATAAAGAAGCTCCTATTTGATTTTTATTCATTTATTAATTCGCTCATTTCCTGATAGATTCAAAGAGAAGGTGTGAAAATATGATTTAAAAGTGAAAAAAATCACCTTTTTGCTTGTTTGTATAAATAAATGTTGTAATTTTGCCCCCGTCAATGGCCCATGGTGTAACTGGCAACACGTCGGTTTTTGGTACCGAAGAGTCTAGGTTCGAGCCCTAGTGGGCCAACTCTAAATAAGTTGGTGAACCCTTTCAGAAATGAGAGGGTTTTTTTATTTGATATAAAACTGCCACTAGCTTTTTGACAAAACCACTTAATACATACTTTTCACCGATAAAAAGAACAATAAACCGTCCGTATCTTTCACGAGACACTTCCTAAATGAATAGAATTCACTAAATCCACCTGCTTTTAAAAAAAAGATAAATTTAATTCAAACAGCATATCACAAAAAAAAACACGAACATTAAAACATAACAGTCAATGCGTTAAGTGTTAAACCTTAGTGTAAAATTTGTATTTTTCACCAAGGTTTAATTGTTTCCTAAAAATAAAATTCAATGTTTAGTTTTCTGTGTAAATTATTTGTTATAGTTTTATGTCACTATTGTAACTATATAATTACTACTAATATACGAATCGATGAAGAAAATAATTTATTTATTTTGCCTTACCGTAAGTTTTTCCATTCAGTTATCCGCACAAAATGAAGCCAACAATTGGTACTTTGGATTAAAAGCGGGTCTCACTTTCAACACCAATCCCCCCAGTGCTTTAACAGACGGGCAAGTAAGCACCTCCGAAGGCTCTGCATCAATTTCAAATGCAGCAGGAGATTTATTATTTTACACTGATGGAATCACTGTTTACAACAAAAACCATCAAGCCATGCCTAATGGTGTGGGTTTAATGGGACACCCATCTGCAGCACAGTCTGCCATCATCATTCCAAAACCTGGATCAAGCACCAACTTTTATATCATTACCGTACCTGAAGATGGTACTGTGGGCATGCGATATTCTGAAGTTGATATGAGTTTAGCCGCTGGAATGGGTGATGTACTTACCGCCAACAAAAATACATTTATGTTTGCCTCATCATCAGAAAAAGTAACGGCTGTAAAACATGCAAATGGTCTTTACTTTTGGATTGTTGGAAGATACAATGCAGGGCTGGAATCCAAAACGTATATTTCTTTCCTTATTGACTGCAATGGAGTTGACTTAAGTTCACCTGTTATTTCAAACGTTGGATTGGTAGACGCGCAAAACTGGGGGTACTTGGTTGCTTCACCTGATGGTAAGAAGTTAGCGTCAGCATCTTCTTCAGGGGGAATTGAAATCACAGACTTTGACAACTTAACAGGAGTTATCTCAAACACAGTTAGTCTTGGCTCTTTAAACTATGCCTCTTATCAAGGTGGAAATTACGGGGTTTGCTTTTCTCCAAACAGTAAAGTTTTATACGCATCAAGTATTCACAACTGGGTGCTGGCTCAGTGGGACATGACTGCACCCAACATTCCCGCCACTCAACTTTATATTGGTAACTTAGCTGGAAGCGGTGGTTCTAGACCGAGCTACAGGGGCGGATCTTTACAGTTGGGCCCAGATGGGAAGATATACACAGCACAAACTGGCACATTCTTTTTAGGCGTGATCAATAACCCAAACACTCTTGGAGTAGGATGCGGCTTACAAAACAATGCAATCGACTTACTTGGAAGAAAGTCCACGTTGGGTTTGCCACCCTTCATACAGTCTTATTTTAATACATCTTTAATTAGTTATACTAGTCATTGTGCAGGAGATCAAACTCAATTTACTCTTTCAGGAGCTGATTATGTGGACTCGGTTCGCTGGGATTTTGGTGATCCTTTAAGTTCTAATAACACCAGTCTACTCTTAGATCCATCTCATGCCTTCACTTCTGCTGGAACCTATCAGGTTCGTTTACTTCGATTCTTGGATTGTATTACAGATACCTTATTCCAAGAAGTTACAATTCACGGGCCAGTTACTTCTCAACAGACAATTACGTTGTGCGCAAACAGCACTTTTGAATTACCTGATGGACAAATAGTTGGTGACACAGGAGTTTATGTAAGTACTATACAGTCTTTACTTACAGGGTGTGATAGCCTTATCACCACTCATTTAATTTCTCCACAAACCAACTTCACTGCGGGAGTTGAACAATTCATTTGCAAGGGAACTTCTGCTCAACTTCAAGCTGGTCAAGCATTAAACCATACATGGACCCCTTCAACTGGATTAAACAATGCTACAATTGCAAATCCGATTGCCACGCCCAGTACAACAACTACTTATGTAGTAAGTTCACAAGTTCAGCTGGCTAATAACCTCATCGTCAACGGTGATTTTGAAGCTGGAAATACTGGATTCACTTCTGGATATCACAGTAGTTCTCCAAATCCACTGGGAGGACCGGGACATTACACAGTAAGTACAAGTGTATCCAACGGATGGTGGAATAACTGCGGAGACCATACCAGTGGAACAGGGAATATGTTAATTGCTGATGGCGCCAATAATTCTAACAGTGTTCCTGCCGGAACCTCTGTATGGTGTCAAACAATACAAATCTCACCCAATACAGATTATGCATTTTCTACATGGTTGACAAATATTAATAGTTCCGGTAACACTTCTACACTTGGTTTCTTTATCAATGGAACTCAAATTGGGCAAACGATCAATACACCCCTTGGCTCTTGTGTTTGGAATCAATTTTATGTTATTTGGAATTCAGGCAACTTGACAAGCGCTGATGTATGTATTGCAGAGATGAGCGGTCAACAACCCGGAAATGATTTTGCCATTGACGACATTAGTTTTTACCAAATATGTACCATTACAGATAGTGTAACAGTAAACGTAAGTGACATCGAGCTAACCATACTATCTTCTGAAAATGTTGACTGCAATGGAAATGCAACTGGAAGTATTTCCATAGATCCAACAGGTGGTTTCACTCCATATGCACACTCATGGAGTTCATCTCAAACCACACCATTAATCACAGATTTGATTGCTGGAACATATACCTATACAGCTACCGATTCGATTGGATGCACCAAAGATACAACACTTTCAATCACTCAACCAAACCCACTCGTGGCTAGTGCTGTGGCAAACAACACCATTGAGTGTGAAATAAGCAATTCTGGAAATGCAACCGTTTCAATTAGCGGCGGAACAACCAATTACTCTGTTTCTTGGGACAACCAAGAAAGCACCTTAACAGCGAGCCAACTATCACCTGGAAACCATCAGGTTACAGTAACAGATGCCAACAACTGTACAGCTACGGCTTCTGTAACTATTGACTACAACCCACCTCCAACCCTGAGCATTACAACTGAAGACGTTTGTTTTTCGGCGCTCTCACATTTTACCAGCCAAGCTCAAGTGGAAGCTCCAGCAACTATCTCAAACTACCAATGGTCCTTTACAAACCAATCATCTCAGCCGGTTCACTCGAGTTCAGACACCAATCCAATTCACACCTTTGACCAAACAGGAACTTACACAGCAAACTTAATTGTAACTGCATCAAACGGATGTACCGTAGAAAAAGAGTCCACATTTTATGTTTATCCAAACCCAGTTATTGAGATCGAATATGCTGCGGAATGTTTTCAGCTTTTGAATTTTAACGCAGTAGCTTCTCACGCTGACAACTTAAACATGACGTATGAATGGGATTTTTTCAACAACAATGCAATCGATAAAACCGAACAAAGTTTCACGCATTATTTTGAAAATTCTCAACCATTTGATACGCGTCTAAAAGTTACAGACTCCCGTGGTTGCTTTTCTGAAGTTATCAATACAATCATGGTGATTGAAGGAAAGGCGGATATTGAATTTCCAAATGTAATCAGTGTTAAAAGTCTGGTAGGTAATAATCAATTCGATTTAGAACAAATCATGCCCAACTTCAATACGTGTATTAACTATACATTGCGAATTCTTAACCGTTGGGGAAATGTTGTTTTTGAAGTTGAAAACGACACCTCCAATCCGGACTTAAACTGCTCTAATTGTTTCCAAGGAAAGACAAATGATGGAAAAGAGATAACTCCAGGAATCTATTATTATGAACTTATCGGAGAATATGGGATTTCTAAAAACGGATTTATTACCGTTGTCAATAACTAATTAAACTATAATCATTTTTTCACCACGCTCAATTTTATCGGGTGTGGTGAATTAACTCAATCTAATTGGTGAGAAAAGTGAGACTTGTTCATTTTCAACTCTTGTTAATAGCGCCATGCATAAGAAAAATAATCCCTCAATTTAAATCCGGTAATACCACAAAGTTTGCATCTCAAATAGATTAAACTTCCAAACATTTCCTTAAAGTGATTTTTTGTCTAACTTTGCACTTGAATATTTTAGAAAATGTTGATTCAAGTAGTAAAATCCAAAATACACCGTGTTAAAGTAACACAAGCTGATCTAAATTACATTGGTAGCATTACCATAGATGAAGATTTGATGATTGCAGCAAATATCATTGAAGGTGAAAAAGTACAAATTGTGAACATCAATAATGGGGAACGTTTTGAAACCTATGTTATTAAAGGTGATGCAAAATCCGGCACCATTTGTTTGAATGGCCCAGCGGCAAGACGAGTAGCACAAAATGATTTGATAATTATTATCGGTTACGGATTTATGGAATTTGAAGAAGCTAAATCCTTCAAACCCTGCCTTGTATTCCCTAATGAAACCACCAACCTCATCGATTAATGCCTAAAATTTCCATCGTTGGTATCTTAAAGACAGTTCTTCCATTACTCTTAGGAATTTACCTCATTTGGTATTTTTTCAATGGAATGTCTGAGAAATCACTGGAAGTTTTTTATAATTCTCTTCGAGAAGCCAATTACTTCTGGATTGTCTTGGCTCTATTTTTGAGCTTCTTCGCTTTTTGTGTTCGCGCATACCGCTGGAAGTACGTGTTGGAACCAATGGGCTACAAAACTAAGTTTTGGAACCGTTATCACGCGATGATGATTGGTTACTTGGTCAATTTAACCATTCCCCGTGCCGGTGAAGCTTCTCGCGCTGCGATGTTGTTTCGCTCAGATGGCGTTCCTTTTTCGAAATCTTTTGGAACTATTATCGGCGAACGAGCGGTTGACTTAATCATGTTGGCTTCAGTAGCTACCATAACCGCCTTAATAGGATACGATGAATTTATGAACATCTTCCATCAAATTCAAACGCAATTTGCACCTGCAGATGTGTCGGAAGGAGGCTTGCCCTGGAAGGTAATTATTTACAGTCTTCTTGCTGCATTTTTAATCGCTTTGATTTTGCTCATGATTTTTAACTCCAAATGGAGGTTGAAATTAATTTCATTTGTTAAAGACGTCATTGCAGGTGTACTTTCCATCTTTAAATCTAAAAAGCCCGGAGCTTATATTTTTCAAACTTTATTCATTTGGGGATTATACATTCTTTATTTTGCCATTCCTTTTTTGAGCTTGGAAGAAACAAAAGATTTTCCGTTGGACGGTATTTTGCTCGCTTTTATTGCTGGTTCACTTGGAATTACCTTCACCAACGGTGGAATTGGAACCTTTCCACTTTTGGTTGGACTCGTTATCGTGTACTATCTAGGCGATACAGTTCCCGATGCCCAAGCAATTGGCAATGCATTGGGAATGATTATTTGGGTTTCTCAAACCTTAATTTTGATCCTCATGGGATTAATTTCCCTAATTTTATTACCGAAAAATTATACCCAAAATGTCAAGACTGAGTTACCTAAAGAACAAGATCGTTAGTCCAGAAGAAGCTACACGCATCGTAAACGGTTGGAAAATGAAAGGAGAAAAGGCTGTTTTCACCAACGGTTGTTTTGATATTTTACACCAAGGACACGTCGTTTATTTGGCCAAAGCTGCCGAATTAGGTGATCGTTTAGTAATTGGTCTCAACTCTGATGCATCCATCAAAAGGCAAAACAAAGGAGCTGAACGTCCCATCAATAATCAAGAAGCTCGTGAAATCGTTTTAAGCGCTTTGGGATTTGTTGATTTAATCGTCATTTTTGAAAACGACACACCCATAGATTTAATTCAAAAGTTGAATCCAGACGTCTTGGTTAAAGGTGCTGATTACGATCCATCGGAAACAAATTCTAACAGCAAAAAATACATTGTCGGTTCTGATTTTGTTCGCCAAAACAACGGACAAGTTGCCGTGATTGAACTAGAAGAAGGTTTTTCGACTACTGCTTTGATTCATAAAATAAAAAAATAAGCTTCGCTCAACGAGCCTTCCTTCTTTAGTACACAACGGTTATTGATCCCTGACGTTCGTGTCCGTCATAAGTCAGTTTATAGAAATAAACGCCAGGACTTACTTTTAATCCTGACTGATCATACCCTTGAAAAGGAACTTCTCCCCATTTCTGAGTATAGACAACATTTCCCCAACGGTTCCAGAATATCAAATCGTAGGGCACACATGCGTTGAAAAACTGATCCATGTCTAAATAATCATTCACCAAATCACCATTTGGTGAAATTACATTCGGAAAATCAAAGTTTGTGACCTCCGCTCCCAAAATAAATAGCTCCTCAGTCGCCGCGATTGAATTGCATCCATCTTGTTGTAAAACCACTGAATAAATACCGACACTTGCTCCAGTTGTTGTAAATCCAACCGTTTCTCCTTGACCTGAATAGTTCGCTGGACCCGTCCATAAATAAGCCCCCGTATTTTCTGGATGGATTACTTTTAGTACAAACTCTTCCCCTGGACAACTCAATGGAGAGTTTGAGGTAATTTGTGGAGTTGCTGGAATCGAATTAACAACTAAATTCAACGTTACAAGGGAATCGCAACCGGCTACTGATTGTAAATTTGCCGTATAAACTCCTCCAACGGCGTAATTTATTCCGTTAAATAAATAACTTTCACCTTGACAAAGTGCTTCGTTCAATGTAATCGAATAATCAGACGTGACAAGTAAATTCAAGGTTACAAGGGAATCACAACCACCCACTGACGGAAAAGTTGCCGTATAAATTCCGCTTGCATTTAAAATTTGATTGTTAAAATTATACGTATCTCCTTGACAGATGGTTTGGTTGACAGTATTGGTGATAGAAGAAGTAACATTTAAATTCAAAGTTACAATGGAATCGCAACCCAATGCGGTTTGCAAATTCGCATTGTAAGAACCAGTTGCGTTGTAAGTTTGACCATTAAAAACGTAATTAGCACCTTGACAAATGGATTGATCGATTACCGTATTGTAGGTCGGGTTCACCGTTAAATTCATGGTAACAACGGAATCACAACCAAAGATCGATTGAAACGTCGCAACCGCTGTACCTGCCGATGCATAGGGTTGTCCATCAAAAAGATAACTTTCTCCTTGACAAATAATTGGATTAATTGTTGAAGTAAAGCTAGTAACGACATCCAAATTTAAAGTCACAACTGAATCACACCCATTTAAATCAGAAAAAGTATGTACATAATTTCCAGCCGTGTTGTAGGAAGTACCTCCAAAATCATAGCTGTCACCTTGACAAATGGTGATTGAATTAGTAGAAGGTAATATTTCATTCCTTACCGTTAAATTTAAAGTTGCTACTGAATCACAACCAAAAGGTCGTGGAAAGGTTGCATAGTACGTTCCTGTCGTATTATAATTCGTCCCATTAAAGAAAAAAGATTCCCCAAAACAAACGGTTTGGTTGAACGTAGATGTTGGTGCTGGATTAGCTGCTAAATTTAAAGTAATAATGGAATCACAATTAAACTGAGACAAGAGATTTACAGTGTGTGTTCCGGGTGTGGTGAATGTTTGTCCGCCAATTGTATAAGAATCGCCAATACAAATCGCTGCATTTTGCGTGGTATTGAATGTTGGATTGGTTGTGATTTTCACCGTATCCTTTGTCACACAAGTAGGTCCATGAACAGTAGCATAAGTGGTTACAATGTATTCGTTTGTAATTGGAACCCCCGAAGTATTTACAATGCTAGCAGTTGGATTGGCTATGTCTGTTTGATTTAATCCTTGCGCTGGAGACCAAACGTATGTGTTTGCCGCATCAGGAGTTGTTCCAATTACATTTGCTTGATTTGCACATGTAGTAAAGTCATTTCCAGCTATGGAAGGAACCACATTGGAGAATATTTTCACGTTGCGAATCGATTGTTTATCGGAAACACCACCAGTACTTGCTGAAAAACCAAAATATCCTGCATAATTTATCGGTGAAATGGTGGTACTCAAAAACAAAGTCAAGGGCGGGCTTGGATTAAAAAGGGTTGGTTTGGATAGCCACACTTCCACCGTGCCGTTATTATAAACAATTCTCGCCTTGGTATAATCGGTTTTGCGCATAAAACCTAGTACTCCACTTCCGGTTCCGCTGTTGTTTAATCTCACCATGGCTGGATCGCATTCATCGTATCCATTTGGACTGTTGAGAATTTGAATGGTCGGTGTTCTGGTGTTACAACCATTATCCCACGTATCAAAAGCAACTTTTAATCCTGCTGATGTTGGAGGAACCCCTAAAACGTTTCCAACCACCCAACCACTCGGCGCCTGATTTAAAAAACAAAAGACCATTCCGTCGGCACCGCCTCCATCAAATAACCTAAATTCAAATTCTACCGTGAATTGAGGACACAAACCTAAATTCACAGGTTTATTGTAATAAATCGTGCCACTTTGATTTAATACATTTGGTGTAAGAATAACTTCGTCTCCATTAACAACAGCAGAACCGGTTAAATTCCAACCCGTTGTACTTACTGGATTTCCAATTAATTCACCAAAAACCAATGTTTGAGCATTGGATTTTGTTGCAACAAAGTTCGTTAAGAAAATCAAAGAGGCAAGGGAGAGAAACTTTATCATAACTATTTTGTAAGTATCTTTTTGTTTTAAAGCAGTTTTTAAATGTTGATCAGTCAGAAAAACAGGAATTATTCCCTTTTCAATCAAATAATCATTAAATTCAAGACGATCAAAATAAAAAAAGGTTGAACTTTTTGAAAATAAAAATACAAAATTAGCATACTATGCGAACAATACAAATCAAACAAATTAGCCTCTAAAAAAGAAACTAAAATAAAAATAAAAGTAAAAATCAAAATGTTTTGTAAACTTGTACTAATTTCATCCAACTATGAGTTTCAAAAAAATTATTTTAGCCCTTTTGTTGTTACTACCTTTTGCCTCTATGAGTCAAAAGATGAGTATTACAGGAAATGTTCACGACACTTTGGTTGACAAACCTCTTTCAAATGCTTTAGCGACCATAATTCGCATCAAAGACTCTGTTTTGATTGATTTTCAACGAACTGACAAAGATGGAAACTTCCGTTTTACAGGATTGGAGATTGACACGTTGCATTTATTGGTTTCACATCCAAAGTTTGGAGAACGGGAATATTATTTCTTCGGAAGATCAGACAACGCAACTTTTGAATTAAAGCGTATATTCTTACCTCAGAAAACAGAATTTATTGATGAAATAACCATTTTCGCATATAAAGACCCTATTTATTACAAAGGAGACACCTTGGTATATGTTGCGGATTCCTTTGCCACTAGGCCCAATGCAGTTGTGGAAGATTTATTAAAAAAGTTACCTGGGATTTCAGTTGACAAAGATGGAAAAATTAAATCTCAAGGGAAAGAAATATCACAGGTGCTTGTAGATGGTGATGAATTTTTCGGAGCTGATCCAACCATGGCAACTCGAAATTTAGCAGCCAAAGGGGTAGAATCCGTTCAAGTGTATGAAAAAAAACGAGAGGACGCATCTGAAGGGGATGAGACCATGCAAGTGATGGACTTAAAAATGAAAGACGATGCCAAGAAAGGATATTTTGGCAAAGCATCTTTTGCCACGGACTTCAGGAAGTTTTACGAAGGAGAATTGTTGGCAAATAATTTCAATAAGAAGCAAAAAATATCCCTTTTTATACTGACATCCAACACCATGAAATCAAGTTTGAGTTGGCAAGATGCTTATAAGTATGGGTTGGATAATCAAACTGGTTTTACCTATAATTCTGAAACGGATGGCTGGGAGTCGGATGGTTCGAGAAACAACGGAATCGGAATTCCAACGACCTTTAAATCGGGGGTGTACTATGTCGATCAAGTATCCAAAAAGTTGAAAATTGGCGCCAATTATTCAAATACTTTTAATGCGCTGGAAACTGTTGAAAGCAACCGATCTCAATATTTTTTAAGCGATACGACGTATTATACGAACCAAGAAAAAGTCAATAAATCCAAAAATGAATCACATCAAATCAATTTATCCATCAAATACGACATTGATTCGTTAACAACCTTAGAAGTTGAACCGAAATTGACGATTAACAAAGCATCCGCAAACAACAGCGAATACACCGATTTCATCTCGGAAAATGATCAAATTACGCGTCAAACTAAGGTTCAGAACACCAATGAGGCAGAAGGCATGAACTTTAAAACTAGGATTGGATTGACGCGAAAATTCAAAAAAGAAAATAGGCAACTCAAAATAATCAACAATTTTGTGTACGATGAAAACAGTTCAGAAGGAACACTTTACACGCAAAATTCAAATTTTGACAATCCTTTGCTCAGCGATACAATCGATCAACAAAAAACGGGCGAGTCCACCATCATTTCTAACATTTTCAATGCAACTTATGTGGAACCTCTTTCTAAAAAATTCAAACTCGAAATGGAATACGAACTGTTTAATACTGAGAATGATCAAGCTCGAAAAACCTACAATTCCAATCAGGGCGTTTACGACGATTTAGATTCCAATTATTCCAATGTTTTCAAAACAAAAAAGATGCAAAATCGTGTCGGGGCATCCTTGATTTTCGATCATAAAAAACATTCCTTAGTTGCAGGTGTCCGTGTCAGAAACGTACTCATTGAAAACATCAATGAAATCAGCCAAAACATTATCAATCAAGATATAACAAACGTTTTGCCCCGCTTAAGATACGTGTATAAATTCTCTCAAAACACACGTCTTCGTGTCAATTACAACACCTCTTCTAATCAACCTTCAATTAATCAATTGCAACCGGTAAACGACAATTCTAATCCGAATCGATTAGTCGTGGGAAATCCAAATCTTTTGCCCAATTATACACACCGTGCAAACATAACTTTCAATTCTTACAAACCCATTTCAGGAACCTATTACGGGGTAAGTCTGAATCACAACATGACTCAAAATGATTTTTCAACAAGTGTTTTTTATGATGCACAAGGTAGAAGTATAACCCAGACAATCAATACAAATGGGAGCATGTCATCCAACTTTTATGGGTGGGCAGGTTTTCCTATTTACAAACAGGTTTTGAAACTGGAACCGAATGTAAACGGAGGATATTATCAGTACAAAAACCTCATCAATAATCAAGAAAACATCACGTTAAATAAATTTGCAGGTGGTGGATTGGGAATCAATTTGGAAATGGACTCCTTAGAAATTGGCATTGGTTCGAACATCAATTACAACATGCCAACGAGTAAAATTAATACTGCCCAAAATAAAGCTTACTTTACCCAAACATACGATGCTTATTTTAAATGGACTCTTCCCTTTAAATTTGGGATCGAATCAGATGCTTCTTATGTTATCAACTCTAAAAGAACCGACGGCTACAACATCCATGTTTTAATTTGGAATGCTGGTGTTACGCGTGCATTTGGGAAAATTGACAGTTGGATTTTAGGAGTAACTATTAACGACATCCTGAATCAAAACATCAATACCAATCGAAGTGTTTCTGCAGTTGTAACTACTGACCGTAAAACGAACGTTATCGCGCGATATTTCATGGTTAAGTTGAGTTATATTTTTAATAGTACTAAAACAAAACAACAAGATGATGGTCACTTTTAACTGGAAATTTGTACTTGCGTTTATTTTTACAAGTCTGTTTTCTCTTGGGAACGCACAAATTACTGCCGGAAAAATTACGTTTGAACGAAAAACTAATTTGTTTAAAAAATTCAAAGATTCTCAAACTCAAAAGTGGATTGGTGAAAAAAACAAATGGAAATACGAAGATTTTCATTTGTTTTTTAACGATTCGATCTCTTTGTTCACACCATTAGAAACAGGTGGAACAGATCAATTGAGTTGGGCAACAAATAAAAACACGGTTTATCAAAATCACAATCAAGGAATTCGACATGCACAATTAAATTTATTTGGGGAGAATTTTTACATACAAGATTCTGTTCGCAAAAGAACTTGGAAAATAACAGAAAACAGAAGAACCATCGCCAAATTTAATTGTCGACAAGCAATTTGGGAAATGGATGATTCCACGCGCATATACGCTTGGTACAGCGAAGAAATCATCCCAACTGTTGGTCCTGAAACATACACGGGTTTACCAGGCGCAATTTTGGGTGTTGCTGCTGAAGACGGGAGAATTACTTATTTTGCAAAGTCGGTTGAAATCATGCAACCTAATTTTGATAAATTAGTCCCTAAAATGAACCTCAACAAAGCAACAACTGATGCGGAACTAAAAACAAGGATGATGGAAAGGTTTGGATCCAAACCAGAATATTTACACCTCATCATCGATTTATTTATCTGGTAAATCTATTCTAATAATTTAGATTTTAAGACTCTAATGCGTTAAAATTATTTTAAAAAAAACGAATCTTTTGTAAAACCAAAGATAATTTATCATACATTTACGTACACAAAAACAAAAATCTTATGAGAGTTAATGCTCCCTATATATTAATTGCAGAAGATGATGAAGATGATCGTTTGTTATTATCTGATGCTTTTAAAGAACATAAGATCGAACAGAAAATTGTTTTTGTAACGAACGGCAAAGAAGTCCTCAAGCACTTTGAAAACATTGAAGACGGAAAAATGGATGCCTTTCCGTCACTGCTAATTCTCGATCTGAATATGCCAAAAGTAAGTGGGAAACAGGTTTTAAAAGAATTACAATTTAAGAGCTATTTCAACCAATTTAATACCGTTGTTTTCTCTACCACGAGTTGTGAAAATGAAGTTAAAAGTTGCATGGATTTAGGCATTTCCAAGTATTTTGTAAAACCATCCGGTTACCAAGCCTTTTTGGAAATCGTAAATCAATTTTGTGTCCTAGCAGGAATTTCAAAGAAGGAAATCATTCATTAATATCTTGCTTCTTGCAATAGATATGTTTTGACATAGTCCGTAACACCTGCTTCTAAGCTGTGAAATTCTTTGTCGTAACCAGCATTCAATAATTTGTTCATATTCGCTTCGGTGAAATATTGGTACTTGTCTCGAATATCGATTGGCGTGTCCACGAACTCAATTACTTCTTCCTTGTCCATGGCTTTAAAGGTATTGATAGCTAAATCTAGGAACGTGCGTGCAACACCGGAACCCAAATTGTAAATCCCCGATTCGGGTTTTTTCTCCATTAAAAACATGCATACTTCGACTACATCTTTTACATACACAAAATCACGCAATTGTCCACCATCTGTGTAATTTGGGTTGTGTGAACGGAACAGTTTTACTTGCCCCTTTTCAGAAATCTGATTAAATGCATGGAAAATCACAGAAGCCATCCTTCCTTTGTGGTACTCATTGGGTCCATAGACATTGAAAAATTTAAGCCCAGCCCAAAATGGAGGTTGTTTTTCTTGTTTCAGTGCCCATACATCGAAGTCATTTTTAGAATCTCCGTATGGGTTCAAGGGTTTTAAACTCGGAATAATTTCGTGGTTATCCTCATAACCAAATTCTCCCAAACCGTATGTTGCTGCAGAACTCGCATAAATCAATGGAATGGAGTGATTCGCACAAAAATTCCAAAGCATTTTGGTGTAATTCAAGTTTAACTCATCAAAAATAGTTTTGTCAAATTCCGTGGTATCTGTACGAGCACCAATATGAAAAATAACTTCAATTTTTTCGGCTTGATTTTGGATCCAGGCTTCAAAAACAGATCGTTCTACTCTTTCAGCGATGGATTTACCGTTTAAGTTGGCATCTTTCTCTGTTTGAGAAAAATCATCTACAACCACGATATCTGAGAGACCTGCTTGATTTAATCTTCCAACCAAACAACTTCCAATAAATCCTGCAGCACCCGTTACAATAATCATAATCCCTTATTAAAAAAAACAAAGGTACAATTTTCATTGATTTTATTTTAGAAGACCTGTGATTTATATTGGTGGACTAGGATTAATCACCTCGCTGTTAAAAATCACCATTCTTTCCAATCGAAAAAAATGGTAATTTTTAATTTTATTACTTTCTATCGGAAGCTGGTTTAAAATATAAATCATACAATTGATCAATAAACCCATAAGCAAAACTAGGTAAGTTTGAATCCGTAAAAAGTAAGACGATCAAATCTCGCTTTTCGACTTCTTGGCGAATGTTGATGTCTTCTACCAACATGGATTTCGGCAATGAGCTGGAATGAATTTCCTTGTTGTAATACCAAAACTGTTCGTCTTTAAATATTCTACCTGAAATTCCTTGTCCAAATACTCCCCAATAATAACTATCAGCAACTGTGATTACTTTTAATTTAATATCTGTTTCATGCTCCTCAAACGCTAAAGCAGGATATCCCATTTTCAAGTCTGGGATATCAAATAACAAGTTCATCCCTCTTTCCACATCATCGTCTGTTCCCCTAACCGTATCAGGCGTTTCAACTGGTCCAATTTTCATTTTAGGCAATTGGACACCGCGAATCGCTTCCACGTATTTTACGATGGAGTCGAATGCCAAGATCTCTCCATATAAGCTCCAATGAATTCCTGTTTTAGGAAACAAAGGATATTTACTCCTTGCTTTTTGAGTCACAAACCAGTTATTCATATCCAAAAAATGAATGTCACTGCCAGAAAATGCTTTCGTATAAGCCTGATGATTGGTTGTCGTTCTTCGATTTGGATTAAATTTATCAGGAATAAATTCAGGATAATAACTTCCCTTTCCAGGGGCAAACACCACCATTAAGTCAATGTTTAACGATCGAAGTGTATCACTAATTTTCTGAAGTTTACTTACTTTATCTAACACTGCTCGTTCACCGACAAAATCCCGTCCCAAATAGGCGTTGATATAACTCCCATCGTACAAGTAATCTTCTTTGCCGACGATGACACTGTTGGCTCTGGCTTGATTAAAGAAGGAATAATAAATTTGATTATAGGTTCTAACCAAGAGATTTCTGAATCCCACTTCTTGATCTAATAAAAATTGAATATCTGCTTGATATTTACCTTCAAACCAATCTTTGCTATTCAATTTTGGTTTTTCAAAGGTTGTGTATGCTCCACCCAACGATTTTACCTCAATCAACCGATACTTTTGTTGAATCATCGGCACAAACAGCATGCAGATGGTTATTACAAAGAGTAATTTCTGAATGAGAATATCGATTTTAGCTGATTTCATGGTTAAAATCTAAAATAAATAAATGGGTTAAAATCCGACGAAACAATCGAGCTGATCGCCAAGAAAAACAAAACAAAAGAAAGTACCAAAAAGAGTAAATGGATGTACAGTGGATATTTTTCCTTTTGAAAAAAGTATGCTTCCAGCTTTGCTCCTTTTTTGAAAGTTGCCAGAAAAGAGAATAAAATCGCAAAAGAAACAACACCATAAAAGGAAGGAATGTTGTTTAAATCCGTTTGAAAATCCACGGAAAACATCTTACCAAGATATGTTTTCACGTCGCTTAAATTTTCCAACCTAAAAATGACCCAACCAACCATAACGACTAAAAAGGTGAATACAATTGCTGGAATTTTTCCTGCTTTTTGAAGAAATTTCAACAAGAAAATTCGGTCTAAAATCAGGAAAAAACCATGAAATCCGCCCCAAACAACAAAGTTCCAAGATGCGCCATGCCATAAACCGGACAAAAGGAAAACGATCCATAAATTGAAAAACAAACGGTATTTAGAGTGTACCCGATTTCCTCCCAAGGGAATGTATAAATAATCTCTCATGAAATCTCCTAAGGTGATGTGCCACCTTCGCCAAAATTCACTGATACTTTGCGAAATATAAGGAGAATTAAAATTTTCTGGAAACCGGAACCCCATCATTCTTCCCAAACCAATCGCCATGTCGGAATAACCTGAAAAATCAAAGTAAATTTGAAAGGTGTATGCCAAAATACCAAGCCATGCATCTTGCGTACTTAAGCTGGATAAGTTGTTGTTGAAGATCAAATCTGCTTGCTCTGCCATCACGTTCGCAATGAGCACTTTTTTGGCAAGACCAATACAGAAGCGGTAGAATCCAATCAACTTATCTTCGATGATTTCTTTTCGATTGACAATTTGATCCGCTATGGTATTAAACCGAATGATTGGTCCTGCAATCATCTGAGGAAAAGACATAATATACAACAGATAATCAGATGATTTCTGAAATGGGACGTGTATTTTTCGATACACATCCACGGAATAAGTCAAGGTCTGAAACGTGTAAAATGAAATACCAATCGGCAATGCAAGAGCTGTCCATGCCAGTTGATTGAAACCCAGCATAGTCAACATTTCGTTGAGATTTTCTACAAAAAAATTAGCGTATTTGAAATAGGCAAGTAAGCCGAGATTGAGTACAATTGAAATAATTAGCATGAACTTTCGATGCTTATCAACCTTACTTTCAAACATTTTTTTGACGATGTAGAAATCGATGATGGTTGTTCCTAAAATCACAAAAACAAACTTCGGAGCGCCCCAACTGTAAAAGAAAATACTGGCTAAAAGTAGGGTGTAGTTTTTTAACCGTTTTCCAACCAGATGATATATCAGTAAAAATACGGGTAGAAAATACAGTAGAAAAAGAGTGCTACTAAAAATCATTTGTCAAGTTTAGGAAATAAATATCAAATAGTTGATTTCGAATAAGAGAAAAAACACAGCGTCTGATTTTCAAAGACAGGAGAAAGGTTTGTTATTTTTTTCCTAATGTCTTCATTTTTAATTTTAATGGCACACAAATTGAAATTGAGCGATTGAACTTTAAAACGAATGATTATGAACAAACTCAAGTTATCAATCCTAAGTTTTGGGATTTTATTTGCTTCTGCTGCGATCGCTCAGGATCAAAAGCCTCAAATGACCAAAGAACAACGCACGGAAAAACACCTGGATTATTTGGCTGAAGAATTGGATTTGACACCAACTCAAAAAGAACAAATATCCTTGCTGAACAAAAAATCTGCTGAAAATCGACAAAAAATAAAAAACGATGTCACTTTGGATGAAGCAGCTAAAAAAACAGCAATGAAAACAGCTCACCAAGAGAAAAAAGCTGAAATGGCTAAAATCTTGAACGACGAACAAGTGGCGAAGTTAAAAGAAATGAAAGCTGAACGCAAAGCAAATTTCAAAAAAGGCGATGCCAGAAAGCACAAAGGCAAAAGTTGTCATCAGGGTAAAAAAGGCGAAGTAAAAAAAGCGACTCCAATGAAAAAGCAAGAAATCAATCACCAACCGGCTGTAAAATAAACCCCAATAACCCTAGAAAACTGTTTGGAATTTTATTTCAAGCAGTTTTTTTGTTTAAAATTAAAATTTATCCCTTATCAATTTCGGCAGATAAATCCACAAACTCACCCCGCGTGCGATGATATAAACAACGAATGAAATCCACAGTCCATCATTCCCAAATTGATTGGTCAGGAACGTTCCAACAACTATTAAAACAAAAAGCGACATCAATGAAGCATTTCGCATTTCCCTACTTCTGGTTGCTCCAATGAAAACACCGTCTAACTGAAAAGCTACAAACGAAAAAAGAATATAAATACCCGCATACCCAGCATATTGTTGTGCTATTACTTGTACTTCTGCTTCATGGGTGATAAATCGGACAACTTGCGGGGCAAATAAAACGACAATTCCGCCCAAAATCAATGCACTGAATCCTGCGAGTTGCATCGCATCTTTCAGTTGTTTCAAAAATCCATCTTTGTCTTTGGAGCCAATTGTTTTTCCAGAAAACATCTCGGAAACATACGCAAAGCCATCCAAGAAAAAAGCAGACAATGACACAAATTGCAAAAGCACGTGATTGGCTGCCAAAGTAGTATCTCCGAAAATAGCACCCTGATTGGCAAACCAAGCAAATCCTGCCAGCAAGGCAAAGGTTCGAACCATGATGTCGATATTAACTTTGAAAATAGCCACTATTTTAGTGCGATTAATGATTTGTTGCCAAAGTGATTTCAAACTTTGAAGTGGTTGTTTTAACTCCAATTTTCTGGTAATCAAATGCCAAGCATAAAATAAGGCAAGCCATTCTGCAAGCAACGTTCCGAGTGCAATTCCAGAAATTCCTAGGTCAAAAACGACTACAAAAAACACATTTAAAAAGATGTTTACACCGTTTAAAAGCAATTGCACCCAAAGCAATTCTTTCGTCCACCCCAAACCGATGAAAGCGCCAAGAAGTGCATACGTTATCAAAGTCGCTGGCGCACCCCAAATGCGGATGAAGAAGTATTCCTTCACCAATATTTTTACCTCAGTGCTGGAACTCATCATCCAGACAGATAAATTTCCAATAAAATGTTGGAGAAAAATTAAAACCATTCCGATTACCAAGCCCAATAAAACCGAGCGAAACAATACCGAGATGACCTCATTCCGATCTTGAGCACCATCTGCTTGCGCGATGAAACCCGTGGTACCCATTCGCAAAAATCCAAATCCCCAATAGACGAAACTAAACACCAAAGTCGCCAAGGCGATTGCCCCCAAATCTGTTGCATTTCCAGTTTTTCCAATGGTTGCAGTATCTGCCAAACCCAAAAGTGGAGCCGAAGCATTGGCAAGCATGATGGGAACAGCAAGACGTAAAATCTTTTTATGATTTGAGCGAGATTGCATTGGTAAACTGAATCAAAATCAAAGCTAAGCTTATTCAGCATCTTATCAAAACTGGAAGCCTCGAAATTGGAATGTTTTTACGCTACAAAACTTTCTGATCCTGCAAAAAACGCATGCTAGCCACAGTTTTTCTCCGTATCAGGCAACGGACGATAAGCATAATATTGCAAAACTTCCTCCAAAGCCATTTTGAGCGCTTTGTTAACAGGCAGCATCACCTGTCCTAAATGATAATCAATTTGATTGAGTTGCATGTAATATTCGGTAAAAACGGGGACGTGCAAGCCTTTGGCAATGGCTTCTTCTGTGGATTTGTAATTTTCGGCTTGACCTTCTTTGATGATTTTACATGTTGCTAATCTGAGATTGCCGTATTTATCTGTACTTGCTGCGGAACCGAAAAGGCGACAGATTAAACCCCTGTACTGGTAATCTCCACAACTACCATTTCCCGATAAAGAGGTAGGTTTGAAAACCAAGCAAGTTGTAGAATGGTATTCTTGAAGGGTGGTTAGTGTGTTTTCAGCTTCTCCGTTTAGGAATAAATGAAAAGCCCAAGGTAAAAATTCTAGTGGTGAGGCTTGCACATCGGGATAAGTGCAACATTTTCCGCATCCTGCGACACATCCGATACCAGATGCTTGTTTAAACCACTCGCCTTCTTCTTCAAGTTGATAAAATAATTGCTCTACTAACTGTACTTTTCGTTCTATTGACATTTTTTATTGCAAATTAAAGTAAAAAAATTTATTGCGTTTTATTTTTTTCTCATAAAATACTTCGAAAACAATTCTTTTCCGGCTGATTCTGCCCTTAGCTCTATCAAATGATGAAAGTAGCTACTCAATCAAAAAAACCGATGCACATAAGCTACATCGGTTAATTAACCCTAAAAAGGGATTTGAAATTAGCATGTTCTATTTTACGTTGTCTTTGCTCAATTCTTTAATTTTTCGACCAAGTTCTCTAAAATCATGGTCCATTTCATCTTTAAAAGATTGCCATTTTTCATGATTCCTATCTTTGCGTTCGTTTACTTTCACTTTCAACCTTTCATTTTCAGCTTCCATTTCACGAACTGATTCATCGTATTTTTGTCTGTCTGCTTGTTTTTGATCTTTAGATCGCGTTTTTAAATCCACAATTGCTTCATCATTTTCGCGAATTTTTTCTTCAGACTCTCTTCTAAACTCTTCATATTGCTCAGCATATTCTTGTTTAGCTTCGTTCAAATCCTCTTGTGCATCAAGCACTTTATCTTCTTTTCGCTCTAGCTTGTCTTCATTTGACATACAACTGGAAAACAGAAACCCAACTGCAAGTGCCAAGAAGGACATTTTTAAAATTGACTTTTTCATAATCTTTGTTTTTAGTTTTATAATTTTATAAAGGAAGGTAAAATCCAGACTTTACCTTCCTTTATAAAGGTTCAGTTTCCATTATCTTATCTAAAAATAACTTTCTTCTGAGTTTAATTGTTTAAGCATTCTTCATGTCTTTCACGTGTTGTTTTGCATTGCTTTTTACTTTGTCATACGCATCTGCAAATTCTTCTTTTTCTTCTTCAAACTTCTCAGCCATTCCGTCCATTAAACCAGCAATTTTGCTTTTTACATCGTTTACCGTGTCTGAAGTCTTTTTAGAAATTTTTCTTCTGGTTTCAGACCCTTTGTCTGGCGCAAATAAGATTCCTGCTAATGCTCCAACGGCAACTCCTGCCAATACTCCTAATACTACTTTTCCTCCGTCCATGATTTTATTTTTTTTAGATTATTATTGATTTATGATTTTGTTTTATAATTTTAATCCGTGAGTTTACAAATCGGTAATGATTTGATGAATCTCCTCTTTGGTTTTACCTAGTTTTTGTTGAAGTCTCCCAACTAACTCATCCTTTTTACCCTCTGTGAAGATTAAATCATCGTCTGTTAATTGTCCATACTTTTGCTTCAACTTTCCTTTTAACTCATTCCAGTTTCCTTTAAATTCTGTTGTGTTCATGATTATTGATTTTAAATTGTTTAAATACTTATTTTTTCCTCGATTCAGTTGATTTTGATGCTTCTGATTTTAATTCAGATTGAAAAACAATCAACTAAATTTCCTTAAGCGCAAGTTACAACGGATGTCTATTTTGAATTATTAAAAAAATAAAACAAATCACAAGAAATCAAAAATTGGTTTTCCTGACTTTTCATCCTCCTCTCTTCTAAAAACCTCGAAAATTCAATTTGTTAAATGTAATTTATACCTTCCCTAATCGAACCTTACTTCAAAAAAATACCTACTTTTGTATTCAATCTCAAAACCAAAATCGCATGAAGCAATACCACGATTTGTTAACACACATTCTAGAAAATGGTGTTCAAAAAGGAGACCGCACAGGAACAGGAACGATTTCAACGTTTGGATATCAAATGCGCTATGATTTAAACCAAGGCTTTCCAGCTTTGACAACCAAAAAATTACATTTGCGCTCCATTATTGTTGAATTACTGTGGTTTTTGAGAGGAGATACCAACATTCAATATTTAAAGGATAACCAAGTTTCAATTTGGGACGAATGGGCAGATGTGGATGGAAATTTAGGGCCTGTTTACGGGCATCAATGGCGCTCTTGGCCGAAAGGCGATGGAACGACCATCGACCAGATTTCCAACTTGATACAACAGATTAAAACCAATCCAAATTCGCGCCGTTTATTGGTTTCGGCATGGAATGTTGCCGACGTTGATCAGATGGCCTTGCCTCCTTGCCACACCATGTTTCAATTTTACGTAGCAGAAGGGAAATTAAGCTGTCAATTATACCAACGCAGTGCAGATACTTTTTTAGGTGTTCCTTTCAACATTGCGTCTTACGCCCTTTTAACCATGATGATTGCCCAAGTTTGCGATCTGAAATACGGTGAATTTATCCACACTTTGGGTGATGCGCATTTATACAACAACCACATCGAACAAGCAAATCTACAATTGACAAGAGATTTCCGTCCGTTGCCTACGATGAAAATCAATCCGAACGTAAAAGATATTTTTGCTTTTCAACCAGAAGATTTTGAATTGATTAATTACGATCCGCATCCCCACATTAAAGGAGTCGTGGCAGTTTAAACATTCATGCATGGAAAGCAAGAACAAGGCATTCAGAATTATCGCCCGAATTTTTGGAATGCTGAATGCTCTCAGTTTATTGATTTTGTATCTGACGCTGTTTCAATTTTCAGAACTTTTACCTCAAAGATTTGCAAATAACCTTATAAACAACTTAGAATTAGTGTTGTATCTCGCTTATGCGTTCTTGCTGATTTCGATTATTTTCACTTTAATCGTAAAACAAAGATCAAAGCAAGAAAAATACAATGTATTCTTTCTTTATCTTGCGTTGACTTCCATCAATCTTATTGCTTTGATGCATCACATCGCTTTGATCACAACATCAAATCCTGCCCCATTTGGTTAAAAATTTGCTTCTGGATTTAGTTCCATGTTATCAATCAGGCGAACGTCTCCCAAGTAAGCAACAATGCAAGCGATGGAATTTGGCACCCATTCCTCCGTTAGAGACGTTAAAGTTGTTGGATTTACAATCTCCAAGTATTCCAATTCTAAGTTTCCCTCCTTAAAAAATGCGATGGCTTTTTCTTGGGTTTCAGTAGGAGAGCATGTTTTACTTAATTCAGATGCCAATAAAAGCGTTTGATGAATGTGGGTGGATTGTTCGCGCTCTTTTTCATTCAAACGCATGTTTCTACTACTCATCGCCAACCCGTCCGTTTCTCGCAAGGTAGGACAAGCAATAATTTCAACCGGTAATCCAAATTTCTCCGCCATGAAACGAATCACTGCAACTTGTTGGAAATCTTTTAATCCAAAATATGCCCGAGTAGGAAATACAATTTGAAACAAACGATAAACGACTTGTACAACCCCTCTAAAGTGTCCAGGTCGGTGAAAACCTTCCATGGTTTCATCCAAAAAACCCAAGGAAATTTCTGGAAGCTCATATTCATGGGTGTAAATTTCCTCCACGTGTGGAATAAAAACGACATCGCAACCCAATTTCGCTAAAAGCAAGGTGTCTTTTTCAACCGAACGCGGATATTTCAATAAATCTTCCGCATCATTAAATTGCGTAGGATTTACAAAAATACTTACCACCACCAAATCATTCTCTGACTTTGCGCGCGAAACAAGCGAGCCGTGACCTGCGTGCAACGCCCCCATTGTAGGCACAAAACCGATTGACTTTTTTTGAAGAAGTTGCTCGTTTAAGAAAATTTGCAACTCATTTACTTTCGTGAAAATTTGCACTGAATTAAAATCTAGAAATGTGAAAAGTGACAAAACTATTCTAATATATTGAATAATCGACATTTTTTTCGTATATTTGTGCTGATTTTATCAATAACAATTCCTATGGAGAAAAAAAGAATTCTATTTGTTTCACAAGAAATAGTTCCCTTCCTTCCTAAATCTGAAATGTCTAGTACCGCAAGAAAATTGCCACAAGGAATTCAAGATGCCGGAAAAGAAATTCGGGTATTTACTCCAAAATTTGGAAGTATCAACGAAAGAAGGCACCAATTACACGAAGTAATTCGGCTTTCTGGAATGAATTTAGTCATCGACGACAGAGATCATCCGTTGATTATCAAGGTCGCAAGTATTCCTTCGGCACGCATGCAGGTTTACTTTATTGACAACGATGAGTTTTTTAAACGCAAAAATGCCATATTAGAAGATGATGGTAATTATTACTCAGATAACGATGAGCGTTCCATTTTCTTTTGCCGTGGGGTTTTGGAAACAGTAAAGAAATTGGGATGGAAACCAGATGTTATTTATTGTCAAGGCTGGATGGCTTCCTTGATGCCACTTTACATTAAGAAAATATACCACAAAGACCCTCATTTCGCGGATACAAAAGTGGTTTTGAGTCTATATGACAATGGATTTAAAAACACTTGGGATGAACGTTTTGCCGACAAACTAAAATTTGATGGTTTTGGTAAAGAAATTGTTTCACAGTTAAACGAACCAACGTATGAACATGTTTTGCGAACAGCGATTCAATATTCAGATGGTTTAACGGTAGGTTCGGAAGTTTTGGACGAAGCATCTCAAAAATTATTTGAGGAAGCAACTTGTTTGAAACAAGAATTCATACCTGAAGAAAACCAAACAAAAACCATGTCAGAGTTTTTTGACAAGGTAATTGAAGAAGAAGTTCTTATTTAACTATATGACAATAAACTTAAACTTATCCAAGAAGCGAAAAGTAAAAGTACTTTTCGCTGCTTTTTTTTGTGTCAGCTTTGTACTTGTTTCTTGTAAAAAGAACGAAACAAAAATTGGCAAAGAAGTTCTCCCTGAGAATCAAATCTTAAATTCACTTGTCACAGACACTTTTACTTTAAAGACATATACCTTTAAAGAAGATTCTGTCAATTCTAAAAATCAAATCCACGCACTTCTTGGAGCTTTGAACGATCCGAAATTTGGAACAACCAATGCTTCTTTTTACTCTCAAGTTCGACTAGAAAATGCAGGTAGTACGTTTTTTGGGAATGCTCCAACCGTAGATTCAATCGTCCTTTCTTTGGGATATGCTGGATATTACGGAAAAACAACTGCGCAAACTTTTGAAGTCCATGAAATAACTGAAGACATTCAGTCCGAGAACGAATATTACTCCTTTAGCCATGTAAATTTTGACGCCACCGATTTGGTTGTAGCAGGGAAAGGAACTATTTCTCCAAAACCGACTACCCAAGTGGTTGTTGGAACGGATACGCTCGGAGCTCAAATTCGTTTGCCCTTGGTGAATAGCTTTGCCACGCATCTGATGAATGGTGTTACAGGAGGCCACTATTTAACCCAAGAAGCTTTTAAATTATTCTTCAAAGGATTTCATTTAAAGGTAACCAATTCAAATCCTGGTTTTAATCAAGGTGGAATAATGTATTTTGACTTGAACAACATCAACACGAGATTAACGATCTATTACAAAGACGATGGCATTCAAAAGAAATATAATTACTTGTTAAATGGGTCATGTGTTAATTTCAATCACTTAGATTTTAATCATGTTGGTTCTAACTTTCAAAATGTCATAGACAATCCAACGGCAGGTCAAAAAGAATTTTATGCACAAGCTTTCACTTCGAGAGCCGTAATTGAGTTCCCAACCATCCAAGATTTACCGACAAACGCACTGATTCATAAAGCAGAACTAATCTTGCCTATTTCACATTATTCCAACGATTTATTGTATCCTAGTTCCAAAATCATTACGGGATTTCGCATCTTGGAAGCGAGTGATCAAATTTTTGCTGGAAGTGATTTTCTTTACAGACCAGAATTAAAAGATTATAAAATTGATTTACGTCAACACATTCAAAAAATACTGATTGATCAAGTTCCAAATAAAGGAGTTTTAATCCGATCTTCATTTTTCAATTCTACCACTGAAAGAATTGTTTTCAACGGTCCCGAGGGGTCTTATAAGAAAAAACCAAAACTGGTAATTACCTATACAACCTATTAATCTATAAAATAATAACTTAACACAATTTAGACTATGTGCGGAATCGTTGCTTATATTGGTAAAAAAGAAGCATATCCAATAATTATTAAAGGTCTTCAAAGATTAGAGTACAGAGGATACGATAGTGCAGGAATTGCACTGTTGAACAATGGAAAATTAAATGTTTATAAAAAACAAGGAAAAGTTTCTGTCCTTTCCTCCTTTGCCGAAGCTCAAGATACCAAAGGAAATGCTGGGATAGGTCATACCCGCTGGGCAACCCACGGTGAACCTAACGACATCAATTCTCACCCTCACACCTCAACAAATGGAGATATTTCAGTCATTCACAATGGAATTATTGAAAATTACGCATCAATTAAAGAGGAACTAATTTCCAGAGGCTATGTTTTTACAAGTGAAACAGATACAGAGGTATTGGTTCACTTGATAGACGATGTCTTGAAAAAAGAAAAAGTGACACTTTCAGAAGCGGTTCGACTCGCACTTCAAAACGTGGTGGGAGCTTATGCCATTGTTGTAATTTCAAAAGATTACCCTAATCAATTAGTAGCTGCCCGAAAAAGTAGTCCGCTGGTAGTTGGAATTGGAAATGAAAAAGATTTTTATTTAGCATCTGACGCCACACCCATCATCGAGTACACCAAACAAGTTGTTTACTTAGACGATGAAGAAATTGCAATCGTAGATTTAAACGAAGGTTTAAAAATCATCAACATTGCGAATCAAGAAAAAACGGCCTACGTTCAAGAACTAGAAATGCAATTAGAAGCTTTGGAAAAAGGCGGTTACGAGCATTTCATGTTGAAAGAAATTCACGAACAAACCAAATCAATTAGAGATTGTTTCCGAGGAAGGTTAAATGTGGAAGAAGGATGGGTTGCATTGGGAGGAATCAAAGATTACGAGCAAAAATTATTGAATGCGCAACGATTGATCATGGTTGCTTGTGGTACTTCGTGGCACGCATGTCTCGTTGGGGAATATTTAATTGAAGACTTGGCGAGAATCAACGTTGAAGTGGAATACGCCAGTGAATTCAGGTACCGAAATCCAATCATCAATGAAAATGACATTGTCATCGCATTGTCTCAATCAGGAGAAACTGCCGACACAATGGCTGCTCTGAACTTGGCAAAATCCAAAGGTGCAACAATTTTGGGAATTTGTAACGTAGTAGGTTCTTCAATTTCAAGAATTACAGACGCAGGATCATATACGCACGCTGGCCCAGAAATTGGCGTTGCCTCAACCAAAGCTTTTACTGCTCAAGTAACCGTATTGACTTTATTTGCTTTGCGTTTGGCATATAAAAAAGGAACTATCAGCAGGGCAAAATTCCACAGCATCATTACTGAATTAGATGGAATTCCACAAAAAGTGCAACAAATCTTAGAAAAAGATAAAATGATCGAGGAAATTGCTGCGGTCTATCAAGATTCTAAAAATGCACTCTACTTAGGAAGAGGAAGTTCGTTTCCTGTGGCATTAGAAGGCGCTTTGAAATTGAAAGAAATTTCCTACATCCATGCAGAAGGATATCCTGCGGCTGAAATGAAGCACGGACCTATTGCTTTGATCGATGAAGAAATGCCCGTATTCGTGATCGCAACAAAAGGTACTTCTTACGAAAAAGTAGTGAGTAACATCCAAGAAGTGAAAGCTCGAAAGGGAAAAATTATCGCAATTGTTACCGAAGGTGATGTTCAAGTAAAAGAAATTGCAGATCACGTCATTGAAATCCCTGATACGGACGAAAATTTGGTTCCTTTGTTGGCAACGATTCCTTTACAACTTCTTTCATACTACATTTCTGTGATGAGAGGTTGTAACGTTGATCAACCCCGAAATTTGGCGAAATCTGTAACGGTGGAATAAATAATTCGTTTCATATCATACCTAAAGTCGTCAGCCAAAAGTTGACGACTTTTTTGTTTTCACCCCTGCTTTGCAACGTCATTTTTCTTCAAGAAAGCCAGATTAAAAAACAGAAGCCAGAAATAAAAGACCCAATTATTTTGCTAAAATTGAAAACGTTTGTGTAATTTCATGGCTCAAATTAGATCTTATGTTTCAAAAAATCACTCAAATTGTTCTCTCAACAATTTTTCTTACATCCTTTATTTCTCTAAGTCAAAATGTCTTAACACCGGAAATTTTACTTAATTTAAAAAGACTTTCAGGTGGAAAAGTTTCCCCCGATGGAAAAAAAGTGCTTTTTGGAGTAAATCAAATCGACATGGAAAACAACCGTGGAAATGTAGATTTATATGTGTACGATTTGGCAACTGATAAATACACCCAAATTACAAAAACTCCATTCTCTGAAATGGAAACGCAATGGGGAATCAACAATGAAATTTGGTTCATGACTGCCGAAAATTCCAGTGCACAAGTTTATAAAATGAATGCGAACGGCGAAAATAAAAGACAAGTTACGCCATCTGAACTCACAGACATCGAAGGTTACAAACTTTCGCCGAAAGAAAACCAAATTCTTTTAATTAGAAGTGTAAAAACAGCGCAAACATTAGCGGATAAATATCCAGACTTGAAAAAAGCAAATGCACGAATTGAAGATGACTTGATGTACCGCCATTGGAGTTCTTGGTCGGACGGAAACAGCAAGCAACTTTTTTTATATGACCTCAAAGACCAAAAAGTTGTAAATGAAGGTACAAACTTACTTCAAAACGAGAAGTTCAACGGAGTTTTACCACCTTTTTCGGGAAGTGAGGGAATTGTTTTTTCATCCAACGGAGATAAAATCATCTACAGCTGTAAAAAATTAACGGGAAAAGATTTTGCCTTAAGTACCAATTCGGAATTGTATGAATACACGATTGCCACCAAAGAGACGAAGAATTTGACACTTGGTTATAATGGGTATGACAATCACCCAATAATCACAAAATCAGGAAAAACCTTGGCATGGTTGAGCATGGCGCGAGACGGATATGAAGCGGATAAAAACGACATCATTTGGAGAGATTTGGAAACGGGAAAAGATCGTAACTTAACTGATAAACATGATATTACCGTAGATGATTTCATCGTTAGTCCAGATGAGAAGACTATCTATTTTATTTCTCCAGCGAAAGGAACGAGTCAGATCTTTTCTTTGGACATCAAAACAGGAAACATCAAACAATTGACAACTGGTCAATTTGATTTCATTAGCTTGGATTTGGCACCAAATCAGATCATTGCGGGCAGACAGTCGATGATTGCTCCTACTGACTTGTATGCAATTGATTTAAAATCAAACAAAATCAAACAATTAACTGCTGTTAACCACGAAGTCTTATCAAAACTTCAATTGCCAACCGTAAAAGAAGAATGGGTTAAAACAAGCGATGGAAAAGACATGTTGGTTTGGATGGTTTATCCACCTAATTTTGATGCAACTAAAAAATACCCAACTTTACTTTATTGTCAAGGTGGACCTCAAAGTATGGTGAGTCAATTCTTTTCTTACCGTTGGAATTTGGCTTTAATGGCATCAAATGATTACATCGTTGTTGCCCCAAACCGAAGAGGTTTGCCTGGATTTGGTCAAGAATGGAACGAAGAAATTTCAAAAGATTGGGGTGGACAATCCATCAGAGATTATTTATCAGCAACAGATTTTGCAAAAACCCTTCCGTATGTAGATGGCGATAAAATGGGCGCTGTTGGTGCGTCGTATGGCGGCTATTCCGTATATTTCTTAGCAGGGAATCACGAAGGAAGATTCAAAACGTTCATCTCACACTGTGGATTATTCAACCTGGAAAGTTGGTACGGAACCACTGAAGAATTGTTCTTTGCAAATTGGGACAACTACGGACCTTATTGGATTCCAGAGAACAAAGAATATTACGAAAAAAATAGTCCGCACAAATTCGTGCAAAATTGGGACACGCCCATTTTAGTAATTCATGGCGGATTAGATTTCAGAGTGCCAGAAGCTGAGGGAATGCAAGCATTTCAGGCGGCGCAATTGAAAGGTTTGAAAAGCAAATACTTGTATTTCCCAACAGAAAGTCACTGGGTAAGTTCGCCTCAAAATGGTCTGATTTGGCAAAAAGAATTTTTTGAATGGTTGGCTGGGGACTTAAAATAATGTTATTTATCCCAATTTCTACTCCTTTTTCATTAGTTTTGTTTCTTTTTTATTAAAATCTTATGTGGCAAAAAATAGGCAACGTAATCCTCAGAAATAGATTATTCATCTTAGCAATCATCGCGATTTTAACTGTATTCTTTGGATATTTTGCAGTAACCGGTTTGAAGATTGACAACAAATACGGAAACACCCTTCCAAAAGAATCTCAAACACAAATCGAATACCAACAATTCAAAAAACAATTTGGAGAAGACGGTTCAACTTTGGTGATAGGAATTGACAACAAATCCTTATACACAAAAGAAAATTTTAAAAAATGGAAAGAATTAGGAGATTCCATTTTGAAAATAGACGGTGTAAATAGCGTAATTTCTGAGGCGACACTTTTTACTATTCATAACCTAAGAAGCGCAACTAGATTTGAAGCAAGAAGAGTTTTTTCAGATACCACCTACACAGAAAAAAGCATCGATTCTATTCGCAAAGAAATTAAGAACAATCCGTTATATGATGGTTTGTTATACAACGATTCTGCCAACGTTTCACTGATGATGATTTCTTTGGATGAGCGCTTCTTGTCCGATCAAAAAAAATCAGATTTTGTGCTAAGAATTGAAAAACTCGCTGAAACATACGAGCCATATTTCGGACATATGCACTTTGCAGGATTACCACACATTCGAATTGTAGTTGGAAAAAGAATCGTTAATGAAATGTTTGTTTTTCTTGCCCTTTCCATCTTTGCTTCATCTCTCTTAATTTTCCTATTTTATCGTTCTTTTCGAATTGTTGCGATTTGTAACACCGTAGTTTTCATTTCCGTAATTTGGGCAATGGGAAGTATCGGATTATTGGGTTTCCACATCTCCATCATGATGGCCTTAATTCCTCCTTTAATGATTATAATTGGGGTTCCAAATAGTGTTTATCTCATCACGAAATACCATCAGGAAGTCGTCGTTCATGGGAATAAAATACGCGCACTCAGCCGAATGATTCATAAAATTGGTGGAGCTACTTTCTTAACTAATCTAACTACAGCAATTGGATTTTGTTCTTTTACAAGTTCTGAAAAATTAGCGGAATTTGGAATTGTTGCAGCATTAAATATCATGGTAGTATTTGCACTTTCACTATGTTTAATTCCAATTATTTTATCCTATTCAAAACCTCCTAAACCAAAACACTTAAAACATTTAGGTCGCGTAACCTCCAAAGGAATTGTGGAAGTTGCGGTAAACATAGTTAGTCGATATAGAACATGGATATATATTACATCTGTTGCATTAATAGTAGTGAGTTTTGTAGGAGCTGCAAAAATAAAAGCAACTGGAAATTTAACAGGAGATTTACCCGATACAGATCCAATTCTAATTGATTTAAATTACATTCAGAGCAGTTTCGGAGGCGCTATTCCTTTTGAAATTATGATTGACTACAAACAACCAGGACGTTTGTTCAAAAACGAGACCTTGGAAAAAGTAGAAGAAATTCAAAAGAAATATACTGCTGACACGCTCTTTTCAAAAAGTATATCGATTGTAGATTTCATCAAAGTCGTTAACATGGCTTATTATGATAATGATCCAAGTCACTATGAAATCATTTCTAATCGAGATAAAATAAAATTAAAGAAATACATCGACAACTTTGATTTATCCAATGCTAATGCAGGGAATCTTTCAATTAAAGAGTTGGTTGACACTGCCAATACAACACTGCGTATCCGAACCCAAATGAAAGATTTAGGTTCGTATGAAGTTGCTCATAAAGTGGATTCGATGAAATTGAAAATCGATCATATTTTGAATCCAGACAAACCTAAGATAGAGCAATTATTTGCGAAGGTTGAAAAAGGAGATAAAACGTACATTGATTCTATTCTTTATACTTATCCAGCGATTTTCAACAGTTTAACGGGCATATACAGCAAAGGAAATTCAGAATTACAATACCAATTTGATTCCAATCCTGAAATGATTTCCGATTATTTTACTCGGAAAGATTTTAATGGAAAATTACGAAAAGCAATTGACAATGAATATTATGATGTAATTTTAACCGGAACTTCTGTGGTTGCTTCTCAAGGAACTCAATATTTATTCTCCAGTTTAATCATGAGTTTAATTATTGCAACCATTTCCATTTCTATTGTAATGG
This sequence comes from uncultured Chryseobacterium sp., assembly GCA_964488745.1. Lineage (GTDB taxonomy): Bacteria > Bacteroidota > Bacteroidia > Flavobacteriales_D > Crocinitomicaceae > JAQVCM01. The sequence goes on from CAZAVP010000020.1 coordinate 51,680, forward strand.
CTGCTTTATTCAGAGTGTGGCGTGTGGTAATTATTTCGATGATTCCCAATATCATTCCACTTATCTTTACCGCTGGGATCATGGGTTGGTTTGAAATTCCTTTGAAACCTTCTACCTTATTGGTGTTTGGAATTGCACTTGGAATTACGGTTAACAATGCGATTTTATTCCTAGCCAAATACAGACAAGAATTGAAAAACAACCGTTGGGACTTGAAAAAAGCAATTATTGTATCCTTAAGGGAAACTGGATTAAGTATTTTCTATACTTCTATCATACTCTTCTTTGGATTTATCATGTTTGTATTCTCTCAATTTGGAGGAACCAAAGCGTTGGGATTATTAGTCTCAATTACCATCTTAACAGGTATGGTGACCAACATGTTATTGTTGCCCGCACTTTTATTGACCTTGGAGAAATATGCAACGACCAAATCGTTTACCGAACCGTATTTCGAGATTTACGATGAAGAGGAAGACATCGAGTTGAATAGTCTAGAAATTGAACGTAGAGAAGACAGGAAAAAATAAAACCACATTCAGTCATGAAAGGAATTATATTAGCAGGCGGTTCTGGAACACGATTGCATCCACTAACATTAGCAGTCAGCAAACAATTAATGCCTGTATATGACAAGCCGATGATTTATTATCCGCTTTCAGTTTTGATGAATGCTGGAATTAAAGAAATCTTAATCATCTCCACACCTCATGATTTGCCTCATTTTGAGAAATTATTGGGAGATGGCAAAAAATACGGTTGTCAATTTGAATACGCCGTTCAAGAAGTTCCAAACGGATTAGCGCAAGCCTTTGTGATTGGCGAAAAATTCATTGGAAAAGACAACGTGGCTTTGATTCTAGGCGACAACATCTTCTACGGTTCTGGAATGGGTAATTTGCTAAAAGAAAATGTGAATCCAGTTGGCGGCGTTGTTTATGCTTATCACGTAAGCGATCCGGAAAGATACGGCGTGGTGGAATTTGATGAAAATTTCAAAGCAATCTCTATCGAAGAAAAACCGGTAAACCCTAAATCCAATTACGCTGTTCCAGGCTTGTATTTTTACAACAACGATGTCATTGAAATTGCCAAAGGGTTGAAACCTTCCGCTCGAGGAGAATACGAAATCACCGATATCAATGCGGAATATTTGCGTCAAGACCGATTGAAAGTTGCCATTTTAAACCGCGGAACCGCTTGGTTGGACACAGGAACATTCGCTTCCTTGATGCAAGCTGGACAATTTGTACAAGTAATTGAGGAAAGACAAGGACTGAAAATCGGTTGTATCGAAGAAATTGCTTTTAGAAATGGATTTATCGATAAAGCTCAACTAAGAACTTTGGCTGAACCATTGTTGAAAAGTGGTTACGGCACGTATCTTTTAAACTTGACAAAATAATGCAAAGCATTGCAAATTACGGGCAATACTTGGAAAAAGAGATTCAAAATCTTGATTTTCCTTTAACTCCTTCCAATTTATACGACCCACTGCGGTATTTTCTTACTTTGGGCGGAAAAAGGATGCGACCAATGTTGACTTTAATGAGTGCCGAACTTTTCGGAAACTCCAAAGAAAGCGCCTTGCCAGCGGCATTGGCAGTAGAGATTTTTCACAACTTTTCATTGATTCACGATGATTTGATGGATAAGGCTCCTTTGCGCAGAAACCAGCCGACAGTACATTCCAAATGGAACGACCACGTGGCGATTCTTTCTGGTGATGTTTTGATGATTAAAGCCTACAAAGAACTTTGCAAAGTGGATGCGAAAATCCTTCCTGAAATACTGACCATTTTCAATAATACCGCTATTGAGGTTTGCGAAGGTCAACAAATGGACATGGATTTTGAAACCAAGCAAGACGTTTCTTCAGCAGAATACATTAAAATGATTCGTTTAAAAACATCTGTTCTTCTGGCTTGTGCATTGGAAATGGGTGCTATAATCGCGAAAACAAGCGTTGAGAATAGATCGTTAATTTACCATTTTGGCCTCCATTTGGGAATTGCTTTTCAAATTCAAGACGATTTCTTAGATGTTTACGGCGATGCTGGAAAATTTGGAAAACAAGTTGGTGGAGATATTTTAGCCGACAAGAAAACTTTTTTATTGCTTCGTGCATTTGAATTGGCCAATCCGACCCAAAAAGAAAAGTTGGTGTCATTGCAAACAAATCAAATTGCGAATGAAAAAATCCAGCAAACAAAGCAGTTGTATGACGAACTAAACATCGTGTCAGAAACCAAAAAAGCAATGGATGCGCATTATGAAATTGCATTGGAAGCTTTGAATCAAGTTCAGGTTGATGAATCCAAGAAAACGATTTTAAGAGATTTAGCCGATTATTTATTGGTTAGGGAAGTTTAATTTATTACATACTCCACAGTTCATTGAACACTCCCCTATAAAACCGTTTCATCATTATTGCTGTCTAACGCAACTAAACTTTCTTTTGATATAAAATAAGTACTGCACCAACTGTATCAAATAATATCTCACAAACCTATCTTAGCTCAATAAAAAACATTTAACTATACTTAAAAGACAGGTGTAAACAATTAAAATATTTAATCATACTTAAAACATTTCGTATATTTGTTAAAAGTTTTAACTATACTTAAAATGATTTTCAAAAAATACATTCCGCGATCTAAGTACATACAAGCGACACTTCCGTTTTTACACACCGATTTAATTAAAGTTTATACTGGTCAAAGACGTGTTGGTAAAAGTTATATGTTGTATCAAATAATAGATGAAATCAAAAAGAGCGATAACAACGCAAATATAATTTACATTAACAAAGAGTTAGTTGATTTTGATACAATTAGAGATTATCTTTCCTTAAATTCCTATTTTGAAACACACAAAAAAATAGATAAAAAAAATTATTTATTTATTGATGAAGTCCAAGAAATTGAGCTGTTTGAAAAATGTTTAAGAAGTATTCAAGCGAAAGGCGAAGCGGAAATTTTCATCACAGGAAGCAATGCAAATTTACTTTCAAGTGAACTTTCTACTTTTTTGAGCGGTCGTTATGTTGAAATTCGTGTCTTCGGTTTATCGTTTACAGAATTTCTACTTTTTCATAACTTGGAGAAAAATAACGAAAGTTTTTCCAAGTATATCAAGTTCGGTGGACTTCCAGGAATCACACATCTTCCGCTGGAAGAAGACATCGTTTTTGACTACCTGAAAAATGTTTATGCCGCCATTTTATTTAAAGATGTTGTAAAACGACATAACATCAGAAATGTTTCTTTTCTGGAAAATTTAGTTAAATTTTTAGCGGACAATATTGCAAGTCTTGTCTCTGCCAATAAAATAAGTGATTACCTTAAGTCGCAAAAAATAAAAGTTTCTCCAAATATTGTACTCGATTACATCAATTATTTGGAAAGTGCTTATTTTATTTTTAAGGTTCAACGAACAGAAATTACAGGAAAAAAGGTATTTGAGATTGGCGAAAAATACTATTTCGAAGATTTGGGACTTAGACATTCCATCCTTGGATACCGACAAAATGACATCAATAAAATTTTAGAAAACGTCGTTTACATTCACTTGAGAATTACCGGATACGATGTTAAAATTGGTTGGGATCAAGGCAAAGAAATTGATTTCGTTTGTGAGAAAAATGGAGAAAAACTATATATTCAAGTTGCCTATTTGATCCCAGATGATAAAGTAAGAGAGCGTGAATTTGGAAACTTGTTGAATATTCGAGATAATTACCCAAAATTGGTTCTTTCAATGGATAATTTCATCGGAACAAGTTATAAAGGAATTGAGCATAAGCGTATTCTGGAGTTTATAGCAGAAATTTAAGGGAAATCAGGGCAAACGCATTTAAAATTTTGTAAGTCTAAATTTTAGAAAAGATAATTTTATTAAGCGGTGGATTCATCCACCGCTTAATTGCAAACTGAGATGAGTTGTTTGTGGCATGCGTTTTTGTTTAAAACCATGACATAAACCAATTTTGAAGTTAAATGCGTTTGCCCTGAAGGGAAATGGTAATTATTTTTAGTGTGAATAGTATCTCACCATATTAATAACTCCCAAAATCCCTTAAAAAAACAATTAATTTCCCTCCATTTTTCAAATCTTCTTGGTTAACTTTACACATCGAAATTTTCGATTTTATTAAACTCTCTCGATCATGAATACAGTTTATGGCAAAGCGTTCGTCAGACTCAATTGGTGGGCCTTGATTTTCATTTTTGCAGTGACCGTTGCCGGAAGTTTTGTCCGAATTACTGGTAGCGGAATGGGTTGTCCGGATTGGCCAAAATGTTTTGGTCAAATCGTTCCACCAACAAGTGTTGATGAGATACCAGCCAATTACAAAGAGATTTACTCGGAAAAACGCGCTAAGAAAACAGCGAAATTTGCGAACATGCTGGAAAAAGTTGGATTCAAATCGGAAGCCAATAAGATTAGAAATGACAAATCTCTTTTGGTGGAGCAAGATTTCAACGCCTCTAAAACGTGGACAGAATATGGCAACCGTTTGTTTGGTGTCTTGGCAGGATTCGGCGTTTTATTTGTCTTCATCGGTGTTTGGTGGAAATACAGACAACCCAAACTGTTAATTTTAGCCAGTGTCAACTTGGTGTTTTTGATTTTCCAAGCTTGGTTTGGTTCCATCGTTGTTGCCACAAATTTAGTACCTTGGACAATCACCGTTCACATGTTCTTTGCAATCGCCATCATCCTCATTCAACTCGGAATTTTGCTGATCATCAGTCCTTCGCAACGAATTAAATTGCCCGTTTCAGCGACGGTGTATTGGATTGTAGTCATTTCCTTTTTCATCACCTTGTACCAAATGTTTTTGGGAACACAAGTTCGCGAACACGTGGATCAATTGACCATGCAAGGATTTGGAAGAAAATCATGGACAGAAATGTTGGGAATCAATTTCTACATACACCGCACCTTCTCTTGGTTGGTTTTAGGAATGATGGTCATTTTAGCCTATTTAAACGAGAAAAACTGGAAATACAAAATCATTCGGACTGGATTTATCATTTTGGTAATTGAATTATTGAGTGGCGTATTATTGTCTTATTTCGACATGCCTGGATTGATTCAAACCGCGCATTTAATTTTCGCAGCAATTTTATTAGCAGTTCTTTTCATGACCATGATGCGCATGCGAAGAATCAAAACGAATTAATTTACATTAAATCCACCTGAACACTTGCGCTTTCAGATGAGATTAGTATATTTGCATCCCAATTGATTTCCTAAATGGAAATAGGTCCTATAGCTCAGTTGGTTAGAGCACCTGACTCATAATCAGGTGGTCCCTGGTTCGAGC
>CAZAVP010000021.1:0-55829 GCA_964488745.1 uncultured Chryseobacterium sp.
AATTCTAAAAGCCCTGGATACGAAAGGGAATCAGAGGTTTCTTTGGATAAAATAACTAAAAGAGAAGTGAAATGAATCTTTTTTAGGAGAATTAGTTTGCAAAAAAAAAGGCCACATTAAAAATGCAGCCTTCTAAAAATTATCTATTTCTGAAACTATCTTTTATCGATAGGAACGTATTTGCGATCGGTTTCTCCAGTATAGATTTGACGAGGACGACCGATTGGATCTCCGTTTTCTCTCATTTCTTTCCATTGTGCAATCCATCCTGGCAAGCGCCCGATGGCGAACATTACGGTAAACATTTCTGTTGGAATTCCAAGTGCACGGTAGATGATACCAGAATAGAAATCGACGTTTGGATACAAACTTCTTGCTTTGAAATATTCGTCTTCTAAAGCTACTTTCTCTAATTTCATTGCAATCGCTAATAACGGATCGTTGATGTTTAATTTTTGCAGTACATCATCCGCTGCTTTCTTAATAATGGTTGCTCTTGGATCAAAGTTTTTGTAAACCCTATGTCCGAAGCCCATCAATCGAAAAGAATCGTTTTTATCTTTTGCTTTCAAAATCCATTTGTCAACATCTCCACCGTCTTCGTGGATTTTTTCCAACATTTCCAACACCGCTTGGTTTGCTCCACCGTGAAGTGGCCCCCAAAGTGCGGAAATACCTGCAGAAATGGATGCGTATAAATTCGTTTGAGCTGAACCCACCATTCTTACGGTAGATGTAGAACAGTTTTGTTCGTGATCTGCATGTAAAATCAACAAAGTATTCATTGCTTCTGTAACGACTGGGTCAATTTTGTAATCTTCCGTTGGCATGGCAAACATCATGTACATGAAGTTCTTGCAATAGTCGTACTCATTTTTTGGGTACATAAACGGGTGACGAATCGAGTTTTTGTATGACCAAGCAGCCAAAGTAGGCAATTTCGCCAACAACCTGTGAATGGTAACATCCACTGAAGCTGCATCTCTGTTAGGATCTAATGCTTCTGGATAGAATGTAGATAAGGAACAAACCATCGAAGCCAAAACACCCATTGGATGGGCTTTTGAAGGATAAGCTTCAAAAAATTGTTTCATATCTTCGTGAACCAGCGTGTGTTTGGTAATACTAGATGTGAAATTTTCTAATTCTTCTTGTGAAGGGAGGTTTCCATAAATTAACAAATAAGCAACTTCGATAAAAGTAGCTTTAGATGCCAAGTCCTCAATCCCGTAACCACGGTATTTTAAAATACCTTCTTCACCATCCAAATAGGTGATGGCACTTTTGGTGGCTCCTGTGTTTTTGTATCCTAAATCAAGTGTAATGTAACCTGTTGCTGAGCGTAGACTACTGATATCAATAGCTTTCTCATTTTCGGTTCCTTCGATAACAGGAAACTCATAAACTTTCCCATCTAATTCTAATTTTGCGATTTCGCCCATTTTGTTAACGGATTATGTGTATGTATGTCATTCTTTTAATAACGGCAACTAAATTAATAAACAAATACGAATAAAAGATTACCGAAATGAAAAAAAATATTTCGATTTTTCACAAAGTACTCAAATTTATCGATATATCCGAATCTTTTTCAGGAATGGTTCCTTATAAATTTTTCAGGGTATATTCCAAAAGCATGTTGAATAAATGGTTTCGGGTATTGCCACCATAAATTCCATGATCGCGATTTGGGTAAATAAATAAGTCAAATTGAACATTTGCTTTCACCAATGCATTGACCATTTCCATCGCATTCTGGTTGTGCACATTATCATCTGCAGAACCGTGAATTAAGAAATATTTCCCTTGGATGTTTTTTACAAAGTTAATGGGCGAATTATCGTCGTAACCCGAAGCGTTTTCTTGCGGCGTACGCATGAATCTTTCGGTATAAATGTTGTCGTAATACCTCCAATTGGTAACGGGCGCAATCGCGATTCCCATTTTGAAGTAATCAGCGCCTTTGGTCATTGCGAGTGAGGACATGTAACCACCATAACTCCATCCCTGAATTCCGATTCGTTTAGAATCCACAAAATCCATTTTCCCCAATTCTTTAGCCACTGCAATGACATCTTCTGTTTCTAATTTTCCCAATTGTAAATAGGTGGACTTTTTGAACTTCGTTCCACGGTACATGGTTCCCCTTGGATCAACACTCATCACGATGTAACCGCGTTGTGTCAATAATTGGTGGTACATGTAATCGTTTCCTCCAAAGGCATCTTTTACGGTATTGCTACCTGGTCCACCGTAAATGGTCATGTAAACGGGATATTTTTTGGACGGGTCAAAATTCTTCGGTTTCATCATCCAGCCGTTCAGTTCTTCGGTTGCTCCTTGAATTTTAATGAATTCTTTGGTCGTTAAGTCGTAGGCTGCAAGTCGTTCATTCAACGCTAAATTGTCTTCCAAAAAAGCAATTACTTCACCTGTTTTGTAACACAAACTGGTTACAGGTGGTGTATTCGCGTCAGAACTTCTTTTTACAAAGTAAGTCATGCCATGCGCAAATTCTGCATCGTTGTATCCGGTTTCTTCGCTGATTGCTTTTTTATTTGTCCCGTCCACTTGGATGCTGTAAATTCCTTTATAAATCGCACCTTTTTCAGCGGAAGTATAATAGATCGTTTGAGAATTTTCGTCAATTCCCAAAAATTCAATTACATCCCAATTTCCTTTGGTGATTTGTTTGCTGTTCCCATCAAATCCAACTTGGTAAATGTGCATGTGACCATCTGCTTCGCTGGTTCTTAAAATCGTTTTACCATCTTTTAAAATCAATAGGTTATCATCAATTTCTACATAGGTATCTGATTTTTCTTCAAAGATTACTTTTGAAGTCAGTTTCTTTTGTGTCCAATCAAATAAATGATACTGTACGTGATTTTGATGTCTGTTCAAAGTTTGAACCACCAATTGGTTGGCCGTTGAAGACCATTTGAATCGCGGAATGTATTCATAAAGCCCTAAATCTAAATTTGTTTTTTTCTTGGAATCTACATGATATACATGGGCTGTCACTTTCGAATTATCTTCTCCAGCCTTGGGATATTTGTACTTATAAATAAAAGGGTAAAGATTTCCATAATATTCCAATTGAAATTGATTGACTGCCGACTCATCAAATCTCAAGAATGCGATGTTTTTACTATCTGCCGACCAAGAAAAACCTTTTGTAATTGCAAATTCTTCTTCGTAAACCCAATCTGTGGTTCCGTTGATGGTTACGTTGGTCATGCCGTCCTTCGTAATTGCTGTGATTTTATCGTTGCTCAAATCTTTCACGTAAATGTTGTTTTCAAATACATAGGCAATCTTTTTTCCATCAGGCGAAAATTCAGCCAATGTCGAACCCAATCTTTGGTCATCCAATGCGGTTAACTTTTTTGTTTTCAAGTCAAAAATGTAAAAATCAGCAAGGTAGCTTCGCCTGTAAACTGCTTGCATTTCACTTGTAATTAAGAGCTTATCCTCCTGGTGGTTAAATTCATAGTCATCGATTGAAATTGATTTCCCGCCAATTATCAAATCCGTTTTAGTCAATAACACTTCTCCTGCTCGATCGTGTTCCATGTACTTGTGTTTCGTGATGCTAAATCCCGTTTCGGTGACATTCAATTTGGAAAAATGTTCTCCATCTTTCATTCCCTTAAACCCGGCAAAACCTCTCACAGAGAATGTGTGATTTTTCCAGATATTTTCAACGGTAATCGGTGCTTTGATAATTCCCGATTGGATGGATGATTTTTGAGCAAAAGTTATTTGAAGAAAAACCAACGAAAGAGCGAAAGCAAACAATTTATTTTTATGAAACATATATTTGGATTTTTAAAAAGATAAAAATACTTCTTTTCCTCGTAATACAACACAATGGAACTTTTAAATGCTATTTAAAGCACAATAATTTGCACAAAAAAGATTGAAAATTGTGTATAAAATCTCATGTAATGTTAATAGTTTAGTAATCTACCGACACAAAAAAAAGTCTTACCTTTGTACTAAGTTTTTAAATGTTACCCTTGATGGTGTCCGAAACGACAGACTGAAACCATTTGAAAACAAAACAAAGTAAACAAAAATAAATGATCATACTTTTGAATACCAATTGGTTTCAACGTATTGATACTTGTTTTAAAGCCGTCCGTTTTCGTCCGTTCTGGATAAAGAAAGCTCGCATCACGTATGTATTTTCCACAAATAAATTATAATTATGAAAAAAGTTTTACTCTTTGTCAGCCTTTTTACATTAGGCTCAACGTTCGCGCAAGATTGTTCGAAAATCTTCATTTCTGAATATGTTGAAGGTTGGTCCAACAACAAAGCATTGGAAATTTACAATCCAACAAGTGCTCCAGTTGATTTAAGTGATTATTTCATTGCGCGATACAACAATGGAACGACCGCAGCAACAGTTCAAAATGCAGTTCAACTATCTGGAACGATTCCAGCACACGCTACATTTGTAGCGGTTATTGATCTTAGAGATCCAAACGGAACAGGTCAAACAGCACCAGTTTGGGATGACTTACAAGCAGTTGCGGATGGTTTTTTCTGTAATAATTACGATGTGAGTAATGCCATGTTTTTCAATGGTGATGATGCTGTATTGTTGATGAAGGGAAGTGTCGTTGGATTACCTTTAGCACAAGAATTATCAACTGTTGCAAACACAGAAATAATTGATGTAATTGGTAAAGTCGGCCAACGCCCGAATGGTGGCTGGTCAACCGCTGCTCCGTATGACGGATCTGCAGGTGCAGGAGTTGCTATCACCATTGATCACTCCTTAATTCGTAAAGCAACAATCAAAACAGGAAACATTGATGCAATTCCGAGTGCTTACAACGCATTAGCAGAATGGGATTCATTACCTCCTTTAACGTACAAATTTGATGTAAATGGCGATACGATTAAAAGTAACGCCGGTGCTCCAATCCGTTTTGGAAACTGGGATTCTTTAGGTTCTCACGATTGTGAATGCAATCCTTTATCCACTTCAACGGTAAGCATGATAGATATGGAAGTTTATCCAAATCCTTCAACAAACGGAACTTTCACGGTTACTTCATCCGAAAACATCAAAGCAATTACAGTTTATAACACTTTAGGACAAGTTGTAAAAGCAACTAAGCCAAATGTTAACAATGCAACTGTTCAAATTGGGAACTCTCAGGGACTGTTCATTGTGCAGATTGAAACAGCAGCAGGAACTGCTACCAAAAGATTAATTGTTAAGAACTAAATTAAAAAAGAGGCAGATAATTCTGCCTCTTTTTTAATTTTAATTTTAGTTTAAGAAATGATACGTTTTCTAATTCTTTCCCTTTCTATTATTCCTTTTTATGTAGCTTCTCAAGTGAGTGAAGTTTCCATAACAATCACCGACTACGCGACGCAAGAAACCGTTCCTTTTGCGAAAGTAAGTTTAAACAAAGACATTAAAGGTACTGCTGATATAGACGGAAAAATAGTTTTTTCAAAAGTACCTTACGGCGATTATACCTTGGTTGCTTCTTCGGAAGACACTTTGGTGAAAGTCATCAAAATCAACAAGCCTACCATTTCCTTATACATTGCACTTGGTCAAACTTTAGAACTCGAAGAAGTTCAAGTTATTGGAGGTATCGTTACCGGTAGAAGGACTCCTGTACCCGTAACGCGCATCGATCCAAAAAGAATTGAAGAAGAACTTGGTTCTCGTGACATTCCCATGCTTTTGAATGCAACTCCGGGTGTGTATGCTACACAACAAGGTGGTGGTGATGGCGACGCCAGAATTACGGTTCGTGGATTTAGTCAACGAAACGTAGGTGTGATGATTGACGGTGTTCCAGTTAACGACATGGAGAATGGTGCTGTTTATTGGTCCAATTGGTTTGGTTTGGATGTGATTACGCAAAGCATTCAAGTGCAAAGAGGTTTGGGTGCAACTAAATTAGCCATGCCTTCCGTAGGTGGAACCTTGAATATCCTTACTGCTGGTGTAGGAAACAAGCGCAAAGTAATGGTAAAACAAGAATACGGTTCTGGAAACATGTTGCGTACCTCATTGGCATACAACTCAGGAATGCTGAAAGGTGGCTGGGGAATTACCTTAGCTGGTTCCTATAAACAATCGGAAGGCTGGGTTGACGGAACACCTTCATTAGGTGGCTTCTATTATGCAAAGGTTCAGAAGAAAATCAAAAATCACTTGCTTTCTTTCAGTGCTTTTGGAGCTCCACAAAAACACGGACAACGTTCTTTCAATCAAAAAATTCCTTATTGGAGTACGGATGATGCAGAGAAATACGATGTGGATTATTTACCAACTTCTAAGAACTTAGACAGAGGAATAAGATATAACGAGCATTACGGATACGTATCCAAAGATTATAAAAAAGGATTAAACACCTTCCGAGCAGATGGGAAAAATATCCTGGTGGAAAGAACCAATTATTACAACAAAAATCAATTTACATTAAAAGATTTCTGGCAAGTAAATTCTAAATTGTCTATTTCAAACATCGTTTATGCTTCTGTCGGAAATGGTGGAGGGACAAAGTTATCCAACTATTCAAGTGTTCCTAGAGATGAAGACGGTTTGATTAATTGGGATCGGGTGATTAATTCCAATCAATACACCACCGTATTCGGTACAACAAAACCGAATTACGACCCTTTCTATTCTCCAAATGAGTTTAAAGCGAGTAATGTATTGGTTGCAAGCGTGAACAATCATAAATGGTTGGGTTATTTAGGTCAATTTAACTACGAAATGAATTCCAGATGGAATTTTTCCGGAGGTTTGGATTACAGAATGTACAAAGGAGAACACTACCGTGAAATCGTTGATTTATTAGGTGGTGACTACTATGTAAACAGTGGAAATGCGAATGCTGACAACATGAAACGCGTGGGAGATAAAATAGCAGATTCCGGAAAACCATACGAAAACGATCGGGAAGGATATGTTCAATGGGGTGGCGTATTTGGTCAAGCTGAATTTACGGGAACCAGATGGACTGCGTTCTTAAATTTGACAGGAGTTTACAACGGTTATAAAGGAGTAGATTATTTCCGTAAAAAAGAAATGCACCTTGGAGATACGGTTCTTTTGATTGGAATAAAAGATACCGTTTCTTATGGAGGAGAAACCTATACAGCTCAAAGTGCTGGATTGAAAGACAATCAAACTGATTGGAAATGGATTCCAGGCGCAACCGTTAAAGCGGGTGCTGGTTATATTTTGAACGAACATTCGAATGTATTCATCAATTTAGGGTATTTATCTCGAACGCCCATGTTCACCAATGTAATCGATAACAATTACAACAGATTCTTTGCTGAGATTAAAAATGAAGTGATATCAGCAATTGAATTGGGCTACAACATTTCGCACAAGAAATTTGGTTTAAATGTGAATGCGTACGCCACCAATTGGCAAAACAAACCTTTCCCGAACGGTTTGGCTGTTCCAGACCCTCAGGATCCGATGTCAACCATCCGAGTAAATGTACAAGGAATGGATGCAATTCATTTAGGAATTGAAATTGATGGGGTTTATGCAATCACTAAAAAAATAGATTTGGAAGCTGCTGTTTCTTATGGTGATTGGAGATGGAATTCTTCTCAAACAGTAGAACTTCCTGCATACAATACCACTGTCTCTTTTGATGCGAAAGGTGTTCACGTTGGGGATGCTCCACAATCCAGTTATTCAGCAGCATTGCGTTATGAACCGATTAAAAATTTATATTTTAAAGTTCAGTACATGTATTTTCATCGTTTTTATTCTGAATTCAACCCATTCATTTTGACGGGTGCAAATGCAGGCAGAGATTCGTGGGAATCTCCAGCTTATGGATTGATGAACGTTTTTGCAGGGTACAGACAACCAATTAAAAAAATGACATTGGCTTTCAACGGAAGTATAACGAACGTTTTGAATACCCGTTTTATTTCAGATGCGAATTTATCGAGTACATACGGGCCTGGGTTTGATCAGAATTCAGTAGGGGTGATGTACGGCGCTGGCTTGAGATTTAATTTAGGTTTAGCATTACAATTTTAATAAATAACAATAAATATGAGAAAAATAATTTATTCCGCACTGCTCATTGTCGCCGTGCAACTTTCTGGAATTGCGCAAGCGGTTTTGCCGACCAGTTTTGATTTTGCTTCCACAACTTTACCTGCCAATTGGACTTCCAATACAGGATTGGATTCATACAATGGTGGGAATCCTGGTCCTTCTATCAAGTTTGCTCAAACGGGAAAGTATTTACAGATCCATTTTGCGAGTAACCCCGGAACGGTTTCGTATGACATTGCAGGAAACTCTTTTGAAAACGGAACATTTACGGTTGAGGAGTCTGTAAATGGCACAGCATGGACTACTGTTTTTGCTCACGGTGCTGACATCGCTTCTCCAGGAACAGGAGGTTCATACGTTGCTAAAGTTCAAAACTTAAATCCTACAAGTAGATACGTTCGTTTTATTTATACTGCAAAAGTTACAGGAAATGTTGGCCTTGACAACGTCGTAATTACACCAGGAGCAGCAGGTCCAGAGCAAGAAATTAATTTGAAAGAGGGAACTGCTACCATTATTTCAGGCGGAGATTTAATTTATTCAAGCGCTGTTGGAACACCACAAGTGAAAACAATGACGATTCAAAACTTGGGTACTGTGGACGTTTTAAACATTACTTCTTCTGCAATCACAGGAACAAACGCGAGTGAATTTACACTTTCTACCGTTCCTTCTACCGTAGCTGCGAATTCTTCTGAAACATTTACCATTACTTTCAACGCGGCAGCTGCTGGAACAAGAACTGCTGTTTTAACGATTGGAAACAACGATGCAGATGAAAATCCTTACATTATTAATTTAATAGGTTATGGAAATGGTTTTGCTTCTGCCCCGACAGTCCAAGCAACAAATTTGACTTTTACAGATGTAAAAACTTACCGTTTCAAAGGTGCTTTCACACCAGCGGCGAACGTAGAAGGTTATATCGTTCTTAGAAAAAATGGCGCTGCAATTACGGGGCTACCCACAGATGGAATTACTTACCAAAGAGGTGACATTGTAGGCGACGCTCAAGTAATTTACAGCGGAACACAAACTGCTTTTTATCCAAACAACATTACAGCAGGTAGTGATTTCCACTTTGCTGTATTCACCTATAATGGAACGGGAGCAGGTACCGCATACAATACCACAGCTCCTTTAACAGGGAGTGTAACTACGCCAGCGACCATGCAACCAGCAAATTACTATGCAACGATTGACCCGATGAGCACTACTTTTGTAGCTGATTTACATGCAAAAACAAATCCACACACCCAACGATATTACAGTGATTACATCAGTAAATTCATCAATTTGTTTATTGCAAGAGATACAATCAATAACCAACGTGTGATTACATGTGTTTACAGTGGACAAAACCAAGTTTACACAGAGCCTTTTGCTTATGCTGCCAATAACTTCAGTCGTGAACACACCTATTGTCACTCTTGGATGCCAACATACCCCAACAATACAGATGCAAAAGAATACAGTGATTACCACCACTTATTTCCAACAAATCAAAACGAGGTGAATGCGAAGCGAGGAAATTATCCTTTAGGGGAAGTGATAGACGTTACTTATTCTTATTTGGGATCTAAATTTGGAAAAGACATAAACGGTAAGTTTGTTTATGAACCAAAAGACGACCACAAAGGGGATGCTGCAAGAGCAATGTTCTACGAGGCAATTGCTTATAATTCAGTAGATGGTAAAAACTGGGGGTTCCCAAATCCAATTTCAGGTTCTATTAATTACGGTCAAGATCAAACAATTTTGAAACAATGGAATACATTAGATCCTCCAAGTTCTTGGGAGATTTCTAGAAATGATTTTATCGATTCTTTGCAGTCAAACCGAAACCCTTTTGTGGATAATCCACAATATGCTTGTTACATTGATTTCTCTGGAATGACTTATTTCTCTGATGGTTGTAACGGTTTGAGCATCGATGAAAAATTAGCAAATGCATTCATCGTGTACCCAAACCCAGCGAAAAATGAATTGTTTTTGAACGTGGACGGAACTTCAATTGATGCTTTTGAAATCATCGACATGCAAGGTAGAACCGTGATGAACGAAACGACCAATCTTTCTGTGGTGAAAGTAAATACGTCTTCTCTGAAATCAGGTTCTTACATGGTTCGTGTTTCAACTCCTTACGGAGATGTTCAACGATCTTTGATTATTGAGTAATGAAATTGAGAATAAAGATATTGATCTTAATCATGGGAGCAGGCTTAACGGCCTGCTCTTTTGGTAAAAAGACTTTTGTGAAAAGCACAACCCTTTCGGTGGACAAGAGCTATTCGAATTCCGCCAAGATGGATTCAATTGTCACGCCCTATAAAATCCAATTGGATGCCGAAATGAATCAAGTAATCACTTTTGCAGCAGTTGATTTTATAAATAATAGACCTTGGGGAAACTTAGGTAATTTAATTGCTGATGTCATTCTGGAGAAAGGGAAAACAATGGTTTCAGATTCCAACGTAGTTTGTCTCTTGAATTTCGGCGGATTGAGAGCCCCCTTAAACAAAGGTGCCATTACCTTGGGAGATATTTACAAAGTTATGCCATTTGACAATCAAATGGTTTTGGTCAAAATGCCAGCTGAGAGCATGGAGGAAATCAGGGTTTATTTGAAAAGCTCTGGTGGTGAACCGATTGCGGGATTCAGCATTGATGGCTTCAAGGCTTTCGATGCTCAGGGAAATCCATGGATAGCGCAAGACTTTTGGGTGGTTACTTCTGATTACTTGTTGAACGGAGGCGATCGCATGTATTTTTTTCAAAAGCGATTAGAAACCATTGAACCAGGAATTTTATTCCGAGATGTGTTAATTGAATCTGTCCAAAAACAAACAATTTTGAGAGACAATCAAGAACCAAGAATTAAATAAAACACGATGGAAAGAAGAAAATTCATACAAAATACCGGATTGGTTTTAGGAGGTTTGGCAATTGCCCCCAACTTGATTGCTGCCCCCAATTTAAAAAGAACCACTAAAATCACCATTCTTCATACCAACGATACGCATTCCAACATCGATGCTTTTCCAGCTAATCATGCAAAATACCCTGGTTTGGGTGGAGTTTCTCGCCGCTATGAATTAATACAAAAAATTCGACAAGCAGAAGAACATGTTTTACTGCTAGATGCTGGCGATATTTTTCAAGGTACGCCCTATTTCAATCGTTTTGGTGGTGTTTTGGAAATGAAATTGATGTCGTCCATGAAATACGATGCCGCAACCATGGGAAATCATGATTTTGATGCTGGAATGGATGGCTTTTTAAAAGCCAAAGCTCATGCTGATTTTCCATTCTTGTGTTCCAACTATGATTTTAAAAATACCATTTTAGACAATCAAACTAAAAAACATCATGTCTTCCAAAAAGGAAATATCAAAATCGGTGTTTTTGGTTTGGGTGTTGACACCAAAGGTTTGGTTCCAGATGCCTTGTGCAGAGAAGTGGAATACTTAAACCCCGTTGAAATTGCTCAAGATTGCGTTCGCGAATTACAAGCATTGGGTGCGGATTTGATTATTTGCCTATCTCACCTAGGCTATTCTTACGAAAGCCAAAAAATATCAGATCGTAAATTAGCGCAACAAACCGAAGGAATTCACCTCATCATTGGCGGACATACACATACATTCTTAGAAAAACCAACGGTTGAAATGAATTTAAAGGGTCAACCAACACTCATCAACCAAGTCGGTTGGGCTGGTGTTCAATTGGGGAGAATTGATTTTTATGTTGGAAAGAATTTCAAAAATGAGTCGCAGTTGATTGTGATTGATTGATTTTTTTCTGATTAGATTGCTATTTTTGAGTTTGATATTCCATCCATGAAAAAAGAAATTCGATACCGAAAAATTCAACTCACTGATAATGTAGCGATGGCGAGCATCATTCGAACTGCTTTGGAGGAATACGGTGAAGCAAAACCGGGAACTGTTTACACCGACCCAACCACAGATGCTCTTTTCGAATTGTTTTCAACGCCAAATAGCAGTTATTTTATTGCGGAATTAAATGGTGAAATTATGGGTGGTTGTGGGATATTTCCAACCTTGAATTTACCTGTTGGCTATGCTGAATTGGTGAAAATCTATTTGCAAAAAGAATATCGAGGACTGGGAATTGGACGAGAATTGATGAATCGAAGTATTGATTTCGCAAAAGAAAATGGTTATACCCATTTATACTTAGAATCGTTCCCCAGTTTGAAGGAAGCGATTCAATTGTATCATAAGATGGATTTTAAAATCGTTTCCAAACCGTTGGGTGATTCAGGACATTTTGCGTGTGATGTTTGGATGGTGAAAACCTTGTGATTTGTCATGATAGCACTCCCATCATTGTATTACGTTGGTAAAATCAATGCCATTTTAATTACATTCCTAAATCTCAGATATAATAGATCGAATTTCTCGGATGGCATATAATGGGACGTTGATTAACCAATCTTCTCTTCTAAAATGAGCCAAAGAAGTTCGGATATTCAGCCTTGGATTATACTGTTGATGGTAACTTTTTAAGGATTTTGATTGTAAATTTTCTTCCGCTTTTACCTCTATTGGAAATAGATTTTGCTGGTACTCAATAATAAAATCCACCTCATTGGTGGAAGTGTCATTGGACCAATAATTAGGAAGAAATTCCGATTCACTAATTAATTGTTGTAATACAAATTGCTCAGTTAAAGCCCCTTTAAACTCCGTAAACAATTCATTTTTATCAAGTAAGGTTTGTGAGTCTAAACCCGATAACGCTCCTAAAAGGCCTAAATCCAAGGCATAAATCTTGAATGCTTTTAAATCTTCATACGAACGAAGTGGGAATCCTGGTTTTGAAATTCTGTAAATACGGTGTATCAATCCATAATCAACAAGCCAATTGAGCGCATCTTCATATTCTCTCGCTCTAGCCCCACTTTTCACCAATCCAAAAACAAATTTTTTATTTTCTCTTGCTAATTGAGAAGGTAAACTTTTCCATACCATTCTTATTTTTGGAATAATCTGCGAAGGTGCATGTTTTGCGAAATCCAATTCATAAGCGCTTAAAATATCAAATTGTAATCTTCGCACTTCCATTAAATTGCGGTTTTCCGAATACTCCTTCACAACTTCCGGCATTCCTCCTACAAAATAATACTGCTTTAATAATTCAATAATTCGTTCATGAAAGGTTTGAATCAATTTCCAGTCTTTTTCTTTTAGTAGGTTGAGTATTCCGATTTCTCCCAAACCTTTTAAATACTCAGAAAAATTCATTGGATTAACTTTTAAGAACTGGATCTTTCCAACTGGAAATGATGTATTATTTAAGGCTAAGCCTAATAAAGAACCAGCTCCGATGATGTGGTATTCTGGTGCTTCTTCTTGAAAATATTTTAAGGAAGTAAGTGTGCCTTCCGCTTCTTGTATTTCATCGAAAATTATGAGTGTATTATTGGCATCAGGAATAATTCCAGATTGAATCTGCAAAGCAGTTAAAATTCGCTGAATATTAAAATCGATTTTAAATAAGTCTTGTAATAACTTATCGCGTTCAAAATTGACATAAAGAACTTGATGGTAATGTTTGCGACCAAATTCTTTCATTATCCAAGTTTTCCCTACCTGACGAGCACCTTGCAATAAAAGTGGCTTTCTGTTTTTAGCTTCTTTCCAATGTACTAATTTTTCTAAAATGGCTCTTTCCATGAAGTAAAAGTACACTATTTTTTTAAATTATCACATTTATCCTATGACTTTTGTGATAAACACCACATTTTCCATAGGACTTTTGTGTGTTTTATCACATTTTTCAAACGACTTTTACATTTACCCCGCTAAAACTTTCTCCCAATCACGAGATTCAGCATATTCCTTAATCACTTGATTTCTGTCCGTTAAAAATTTTTTCATGTAATTTGTTAAAACCAATCGGTTGAAAATTCTTCCTATCCATCCAAATGGAGAAATAAATTCAAACACATCAGTCATTATCACTTTGTCGTTTGCTTGCTTAAAATGATGTTGGTGTGTAAATGATTTAAATGCGCCTTTCGTTTGTTCGTCTTGAAAGTAAAAAGGTCTTTCGAATGCAGTAATTTTAGAAGTGAGTTTTTGTCGAACACCAAAATGGGTTGCTTGCCAAGTAACCGTGTCGTTCAGTTCTACCAATCCAGAAGTTCTACCAGCGATGGCTTTTTCTTTTGTTTTATGAGTTGAGATTTGATGTAAATCAATGCTACAGGCAAGATCAAAGCACCTTTCAATCGGGGCATTAATCTCTATATAAAGTTCAAATTTGGGCATACAAAAACTTTATGAATTGAAAATTGGAATTAGGCCTTAAAAACGAAGAAACTCTATTCCTGATATTCTGATTTAAAAAAGAATTCCAGCAATGGTCGCTGATAAATACGAAGCCAATGTTCCACATAAAAGCGCTCGCATTCCTAAACGCGCCAAATCTGCGCGACGATCGGGAGCCAAAGCCCCAATTCCGCCAATTTGCATCCCAACACTACTGAAGTTAGCGAAGCCGCAAATTGCAATGCTGGCGATCAATCTTGCTTTTTCGGATACAATCGGAATGGTTGTTGCATCGCTCGTTAAGTTTTTAAATGCCACGAATTCGTTGATGGTTAATTTCTGTCCGAAAAGTGTTGCAACGTTGCTGACGTCCGACAAGGGAACTCCCATACTCCAAGCCATTGGGTAGAAAATTTTCGCAAAGATTGCATCCAAGGTTAAGGCAGGGTTGATCATTCCCAAAAGGAAATTTACCATGGCAATCAACGCTAGGAAACCAATGAGCATGGCAATGACATTCATGGAAACTTTAAAGCCATCTCCAGCACCGTGGCTAATCGCGTCTATTACATTCACGTGTTCTTTCTTTACTTCCAGTTTCACGGAACCCATCGTATCGGAAATCTCCGTTTCAGGATAGACAATTTTGGAAATCACCAAAGCGCCAGGAGCTGCCATCAAGCTCGCAGCAATCAAGTATTCAGCTTGTGCGCCCATGGTTGTATAAACAACTAAAATACCACCAGCGATGCATGCCAAACTTCCACTCATCGATGCCAGAAGTTCACTTTTTGTCATCTTCTGTAAATACGGTTTAATCATCATTTGCGCTTCTACTTGCCCCACAAAAGCGGACGCTACGTTACTCAAGGCTTCCGCTCCACTTACCCGCATGATGGTGTTCATCGCTTTGGCAATAACAGCTACAATGCGCTGCATCAAACCAATGTGATATAACAATGCAACCAAGATGGAAACCAAGATGATGGTGGATGTAATGTTAAAAGCGAAAACAAAACCATTTTGAGAAAAATCAGATCGCACTTTTGGAACCCCTTTTACAAATGAAATGGTTTGGTGACCAGTTATTTCTTCTGTTTTATTGTCAAAAGAAACCAGGGTGTAGCGGTATTTTAAAACTTCCGTATCAGGGCTATACGCCAACATCGGCAACAAAGAATCTTTTTGTTGACCGTAAATAATGTAGTTGGAAACGGTCTTAATTCCGTTGGCTTCCACTGTGTCGGCACGCAACACGCGTGGATTGTAAACTTCGTTGTCTGTTGCAATTCCACCAAAAACAAAGGCAGCTCCTTCTCTTCCAAATGCTTCAATGTGCTGCATTCCTTTTCCCATTAATTGGAAAAAACTTTTGACAGGAGGGACACGTAAAACCAAAACCGCAATGATAATTTGCAAAATTAGACCGCTAATAACGAGTCTTTTGTTGATTTTACGTTTGTTGTTTGAAAAAAGAAAAGCGATTCCTAGGATTAGGACAATTCCAATTAAGCCGATAAAACGATCCATAGATTAGGAGTTTGAAATAAATTTAGTTTTCTGGTTGATTGGTTCTGCGTGTAATTTCATCTCGAAGGTATGAAGCTCTTTCATAATCTTCATTCTCAACAGCAATTCGGAGTTCTTCTTCCAACTCTTCTATGGATAATTGATCTAAATGATGGTCTGAACTTTTTGGTGCATCCGCATTATCTTCCGAATCGACAAGCAGTTCGTCATTTTCATCCATGGCAATTCCTGCGCTGGCAAGAATGTTTTCAAAGGTGTAAAACGGACATTTGAATCTCACTCCCAATGCAATTGCATCCGAAGTTCGTGCATCAATTTCACTGATCTGTCCGTCGCGTTCGCAAATTAGTTTCGCGTAAAAAATGCCTTCGTTTAGGTTGTAAATGATTACTTCTTTCACCGTAATCCCAAAAGAAATAGCAAAACTTTTGAATAAATCGTGCGTTAAAGGTCTGGAAGGAGTCATTTTTTCCAACTCGATTGCAATTGCTTGCGCTTCAAAACCGCCTATAATAATTGGCAAACTTCTTTTTCCACCAACTTCGCCCAACACCAAAGCGTATGCTCCAGACTGGGTCTTACTATAGGATAAACCAACAATTTCAAGTTTTACTTTTTCCATTATAATACTAGGAATGGGGATAAATTAATAAAAAGAATTAGGGAAGCAATTTGCTTCCCTAGTCAATTTGATGTAAAAATACTGTTTTATCACTAATTTTTAGTGAGAAGCTTTGAATTTTTTTACAGCAGCTGTCAATTTTGGAAGAACATCAAAAGCATCTCCTAAAACACCGTAATCTGCCGCTTTGAAAAATGGTGCTTCTGGATCTGTATTGATTACTACAATCACTTTGGAACCGTTTACACCTGCCAAATGCTGAATTGCTCCTGAAATACCCGCTGCAATGTACAAGTTTGGACGAATCGCAACACCTGTTTGACCTACGTGTTCGTGGTGAGGTCTCCAACCGATATCTGCAACTGGACGAGAACATGCTGTTGCTGCGCCTAATGCATTTGCCAAATCTTCAACCAACCCCCAATTTTCTGGTCCTTTCAATCCTCTTCCTGCCGAAACAACTAATTCTGCCTCTGGCAATGGAATGTTTCCTTCGGGAATTTTAACTTCTAAAATTTTGATAGATGCTTCTCCTGCGTGACCAGCAAATTCTTCTACTGGACAAGCCGAACCGTTTAATTCTGGTTGGATGGAATTGGGCAATAAAGAAATGATTTTCTTCGTTGTTTTCACAGATACACTGCCAAAAGCTTTGCCTGAAAAAACGTTTACTTTTACGGAGAAACCATTGGATGTATCTGGCAAGGATGTGGCTCCAGAGACCAATCCCGCTTTCAAACGAACAGATAAACGTGGTGCTACTGCTTTCGCAACGAGATCGTGCGAGAAAACAATGATTTCAGCTCCAACTTGATCTGCAGCTGCGGCAACCAAACGGGTGATTTGTTGTGCATCGATTTTTTCCAAAGAAGAATCAACCAAAACTTTGCTTGCTCCGTATTCACCTAGTTTACCTAAATCAGCGGATTTGCCAGAAGAAACAACTACTACATCTCCTCCTAATTTTTTTGCGTAAGTAACGGCTTCAAAAGCGGATTTAACCAATCCGTGTTCTCCGTTAATATATACTAATGTTGTCATATTTTTTAGATTTTGAAATTTTCAATCCGTTTTGAAATTGGATGAAATTTTCTATTCAATTTCGTTGATTAAATAACTTTTGCTTCAGCGTGTAACAATTCTACCAATTCATCCATGTTGTCTGGATCAATCATTTTAACTGCTTTTTTAGCTTCTGGTAAAACATAACTTTCGTATGCCGTAAAAGCTTCTTCAGAAATAGCTGCAACAACCGTCAACGGTTTTGTTCTCGCAGCCATGATTCCACGCATGTTTGGAATGCGTTGTTCCGCCATTCCTTTTGCACAGCTAACGACCAATGGCAAGTTTGCTTCTACAACTTGGATTCCACCAACAATTTCTTGTTCCAATTTCAAGGTAGAGCCATTTACTTCTAATTTCACAGCCAATGAAACAAACGGAAGATCTAAATCTTCAGCAATCATTCCAGCAACTTGTGAGCCGTTGTAATTGATGGTTTCTTTACCTGTTAAAATCAAGTCGAAATTATTTTCTTTTGCATATTTCGCAATTTGACCTGCTGTAAAATATGCGTCAGTTGGTTCTGCATCGATTCGAACTGCGTCATCAGCACCAATGGCCAATGCTTTGCGGATAACTGCCTCGTCAGCAGCTGTTCCTACGGTAATAATCGTTACCGTTCCACCGCTTGTTTCTTTAATCTCTAAAGCACGCACCAAAGCATACCATTCGTCGTAAGGATTTACAATATATTGTACACCGTTCTCATCAAACTTCGTATTGCCATCCGTAAAAGCAATTTTGGAAGTTGTGTCTGGCGACTTACTTATACATACTAATATTTTCATTTTTTGAACATTTTCTATTAATCACCACAAACTTAATAAAAGAAACTGTTTTCAACTTGATTTTTCGGATTTATTTTTGTGTTTTTTGCTATGCATGCGTAGTAAAATGCAACATACGTGAATTTTGCAAGAAGCAATTAGATAAGTTTGTCTTATTTCAAGAGAAAAGTAAAATTGAAATCATTCGAAAATGAACCCAAGGTCAAATCCCAATCAATTTCCAAGTTTTCTGATTCGAGCTGTTCTTAGTAGCTTATTATTTGTTATTTTTGGCGAGCTTGTTTTGAAAAAAACGAAACAAGCGATTTAAATAGCATTGAACACATGAAAACAGTACAATTTAGAGAGGCACTTCGCGAAGCAATGAACGAAGAAATGCGTAGAGATGAAAATGTTTTTCTTTTAGGAGAAGAAGTGGCTGAATACAATGGAGCTTACAAAGTTTCTCAAGGAATGTTGGATGAATTTGGTCCAAAACGCGTGATTGATACACCCATTGCTGAATTAGGTTTTGCTGGTATCGCAGTTGGTGCATCCATGAATGGATTGAGACCAATTGTAGAGTTTATGACGTGGAACTTTGCCATTTTAGCTGCGGATCAAATCATCAATAGCGCTGCAAAAATGTTGCAAATGTCTGGTGGTCAATACAACTGTCCAATCGTTTTCCGCGGTGGAAACGGTACTGCTGGTCAGTTAGCTGCCACGCACTCTCAAAGTTTTGAAGCATTTTATGCTCACGTTCCAGGCTTGAAAGTAATTACGCCTTCCAATCCGTATGACGCAAAAGGTTTGTTGAAAGCAGCCATTCGCGATAACGATCCAGTTGTATTTTTGGAATCAGAAAAAATGTACGGCGACAAAGGCGAAATTCCAGAAGGAGAATACATTATTCCAATTGGTGTTGCTGATGTAAAACGCAAAGGTACGGATGTGACCATTGTATCTTTTGGTAAAATCATCAAAGTAGCTTACGAAGCTGCAATCGAATTGGAAAAAGAAGGTATTTCTTGCGAAATCATCGATTTAAGAACCATTCGTCCGTTGGATTATGGGTGTGTCGTTGAATCGATTAAGAAAACGAATCGTTGTGTTGTTCTAGAAGAATCCTGGCCTTTGGCTTCTATTTCTTCTGAGATTTCATACCACTTACAACGGTATGCATTTGATTATTTAGATGCGCCTGTAATGCGAGTTACGCAATCCGATACGCCATTTGCTTTCTCACCAACGTTGATTGATGAAGCGCTACCGAACGTGAAACGTTTGATGGATGCGGTGAAATCTACCCTGTATAGAAATTAAGGTTTAGAATTGATATTTGAATCCTGGTTGGTCTTTGGCGAATCGGGATTTTTTTGGTTTTTAACTTGGAGGAATTGTGGTAAAAAATTCTTATTTTAATCGGCTACTTGTTTTCCCTTCAGAGAAAACCCAATTACTCAAAGAATCAAATGATTCTTCTAAATCCGTGCCACTCGGGCGTGGCCATCAATTTTAATCCGTGCATCCGTGGCAAAAGTTTTTCTTCTAATTTTATGAAGTTTACGCGTGGTTTTTATAGCCACGGATGCACGGATTTTTCTTGAAGTTGATTTTCGCGTATATCCGAATTACACAGAGAGAATGCACAGCATTCTTATTTTAATCGGCTACTTATTTTCCCTTCAAAGAAAATCCAATGGATCAAAAAATCTACTGATTCTTCTAAATCCGTGTCATTCGGGCGTGGCCATCAATTTTAATCTGTGCATCCGTGGCAAATACTCAGCACAAGCGTGGCAAAAAAACAAATCATTTTTTTCCTTAATTTAGCACGTTCACAATTCAATCCGC
Organism: uncultured Chryseobacterium sp.; assembly: GCA_964488745.1. GTDB lineage: Bacteria > Bacteroidota > Bacteroidia > Flavobacteriales_D > Crocinitomicaceae > JAQVCM01. The sequence goes on from CAZAVP010000021.1 coordinate 20,215, forward strand.
ATGTCACAAATTAAAAATGCACTCATTCGCTATCGAATCATAGATCGACTGATTCGAAACAAATACAAGCCTTTTCCAAGTAAGGAAGATTTGCGGAGCGCTTGTGAAGAATTTCTTTATGGAAGTGAGGACGGAGCAAATATCAGCGATTCTACCATCGAGAAAGATCTTTTTGCCATGCGCATGGAACACGATGCGCCTCTCAAATACAGCAAACGAGAAAAAGGATATTATTATACCGAAGATGGTTTTTCCATCAACGATATTCCGCTGAGTGAAGATGAAATTGAGTCCATTAAATTTGCGACCAATACCTTGATTCAATTCCGAGATTCGGCGATGTTTAAACAATTTGGTTTTGCGATTGATAAGATTTTCGATCGCATCAACATTTCGTCAGATCCAAACGCAGATGACATTTCTAATTTGGTACAATTTGAAGCTCCTGTTTCTACCGCAGGAAATGACTTGCTGGCTCCTTTGCTCAATGCAATCCGACATAAAAACGTGGTGACTTTCCAATATGCCAGTTTTGTAAATGGTGTTCAAAAAGCGCGGAAAGTTATTGCCTTACTGCTGAAAGAATATCGCAATCGATGGTATTTAATTTCGTATGACTTAGACAAATCAACCGTGATTACGTATGCGCTGGAGCGAATTGAAAATCTGAACATTGCCGAAGAAAAGGCTGCGATAAAAATTAATTTTAACGCGGAACAGTTTTTCAAAAACGCCATTGGAATTACGGCTAACGAAGATGCTGTCGTAGAAAATGTGATTTTGAAAGCAGATAATGTTTCGTCCAAATACATTCAATCTCAGCCATTTCATCATTCACAAGAAATCATTGAAGAAGACGAAAAGCAAACAACTTTTTCATTGCAAGTATTGCTGTCCGAAGAATTGATTCGTTCGATTCTCAGTTACGCTGGCGAAGTGGAAATTGTGAAACCCACCCGTTTGAGAGAAACGATTGTGGAGCGGGTTGAGAAAATGAATCGAGTTTATGGTTTGAGCTATAAGTAACGATCCATTTACAACTAAAAAGAAAACACAAACATCTTCAGTTCTTTAAGAGTGATTTATTGAAGTTGAGCACATCAAAATGATTTTACCCCCTGAATTCATTTAAAAATTCATGGGGGTAAGAACTGTAAAGTGCCTTGCTTGTCCTTGATACGACATCATGGACGATGCATTCCTTATTTATTTTTCTCTAGCACATAATTCAACACTTTTTCCATCAAGTGCACGCGATCTTTTCCACCTACATTGTGTTTGTGCATGGGGTAGGGGAAGAAATCCATTTGTATGCCGTTGTCCACGAATTTTTTAACCAACGCCAAGTTGTGTTGCATCACCACTACATCGTCAACTGTTCCATGAATCAAGAGCAAATCACCTTTCAATTTATCCGCATGATTTAACAAGCTCGTGTTTTGATATCCTTCGGGATTTTGCTCTGGTCTGTCCATGTATCGTTCGCCATACATGATTTCATAGTATTTCCAATCGGTTACAGGTCCACCAGCAACCCCAACTTGAAAAACATCGGGGTGATGCAACATCAAGGAAGTCGTCATAAAACCACCATACGACCAACCATGAAGCGCTAATCGGTTTCCGTCCACATAGGGCAAGGATTTTAAATATTCCACACCAGTTAATTGATCTTCCATTTCCAAAACACCTAATTGTCTGTGAATCCCGCTTTCAAAAGCAAAACCTCTTTCAGCAGAACCGCGGTTGTCTAGCGTATAAACCAAATAGCCTTGTTCTGCCATCCAATGCATCCACAGGTTGGCGCCGTCCAACCAAGAATTGGTAATCATTTGTGCATGCGGGCCTCCGTAAACATAAACCAAAACAGGATATTTTTTCGATGGATCGAAATTGCTTGGTTTTATCAAACGGGTATATAATTTGGTTCCGTCTTTCGCTGTAAGTGAACTGATTTCTGTTTTTCCAATGACCCACTCCGACAATTTGTTTTCAGATGTCAATAACGTTTGAACTTCTTTTCCATTTGCGTCCAATAAAAGTGATTTAGAAGGCGTTTCATGATTGGAAAATTCGTCAAAAATCCATTTCCCGTTGGATGAAATAGCCAAAGTGTGCGTTCCTTCGTTAGTCGTAATCAAACGTTGATTTCCCTGCATGTCAACGGCGTAAAATAGCGAGTTCAACGGATTTTCACCAGTCGCTTCGAAAACCACTTCCTTTCCGTCTAGGATGGCGCTGTGAATGTTTTTTAGGACAAATTGATTGTTGGTCAACTTCGATTTTAAATTTCCATCGATGTCATATAAATACAAGTTGTTGAATCCATCGCGTTCACTAATCCAGATGAAATCCGTGGAACTTTCGGAAGGAAAGAAAGCCGGATGTTCTGGTTCAACCCATTTGTCGTTGGTTTCTTCAAACAATGTTTTGATAAATTTACCAGATTTTGCATCGTATTTATTTAACCACAGGTGATTTTGATCGCGGTTAACTTCCGCAATTAACAGATAGTTTTCATCCGAAGACCAAGAAACATTCGTTAAGTAAAAATCAACTTCTCCACGAGGCGAAATGTAAACCGTTTTTTTACTTTTCACATTGAAAATTCCAATTTTGGGTTTCTCTGATTTTTGACCAGTCATGGGGTATTTGATGGACTTTAATTCTCCCGGAGTTGGATTGACATCTAGCAAAGGATAATCGTGAACTTCGGATTCATCTTTTTGAGCAAAAGCCAAATAAGTTCCCTTCGGAGACCAGAAGATACCGTTGGTAATTCCAAATTCACTTCGCGCATAGGCTTGACCTGAAACGATGTTTTTGTCTTTGTTTTTTGTGACGTCGAAACGTTTTCCATTGATATCAATTACAGATAGGTTGTTATCCACCGTAAAGGCAACCCGTTCTGTTTTGGGCTCGATGGTCGAATTTTCTGCATTTTCGGGAACTGCAGTAAGTTGCTTCCCCGTTTTTGTTTCGGTGTTGAAACTGTAATAGTTGACGCCATCGGATAACCAAAAGGTTTTAGAGTCTTTCCATTCCATTCCAGAAAACCAGTTCAATTGAGAACCTAATGCGTTATTGATCTCAGCAATTGTAAACCATTGAGTAGGTTTTTCAGTAGTTGAACCTTTCATCAATCTTACGTATCCATCCAAGTATGTGTAGTTTTCTGTGTCTGGAATCCATTTAAAAAAGGTCATCTGGTCGGGAAGAAACGCCCGGTATTGTTGCATTATTGCATCTTTTAAAGTCAGCGCTTTGGTTTGAGAAATACTGATGCTTGTTGCCAAGCAAAAACCAATAAATAAAAGTTTTTTAAACATGTTTATTTCGTTGTTAATTTATTAAAGAATTCTTCCACAGGTCTTCCAGCATCATAACAATCCAGAATGATTTGGTCGAGTCTTTCGCTCAGAATGGTTTCTGGTTCAAACTCGGTGTAAAAATACCATTGTTTATTGAAAATAAGGGCTTCTTTTGCTGCTGCTTCTTTCAATTCTTTGGCAATAATTTTATTCTTATCTCCTCGAATTTCCCCAAAAGTTTCCACAAATTTAGGATCGGTATATGCTTTTTTAAAGCCGTTTAAATCTTTGGCAATTCCTTCGCGAACACGCATCAAATCTTCTTTTTCGATTTCGAAAATACCTCCGTAAACACGCATTTTTTCAGGACCTAATTCAAAATACACTCCTTTCGCTCCTTTGCTTTTTTTTCCTCCTGGCGTGATGACAGCCGAAACTTGTAACTTGTAAGGTTGTTTGTCTTTTGAAAAACGAATATCGCGGTTGATTCTAAAAATACAATCTTTGGCTTCTAAATCTTGGTAAGCAGGGTCTCTTTTTGAGAATTCCTGAATCAAATGGGTGACAAAAGATTTAAAGGGCTCTTTGACCGAAGTTTCGTATCTTTTTCGATTGATGTCGAACCAATCTTTGTGGTTGTTTGGAGCTAACTCCATGAAAAAATGTAAAAAGTCTGGTTTAAAATACATGCGGTAATTTTTCGCTGTAAAAATAACACTATTTTTGTAATGGATGATTGAGGTTGATTCATAACTGTTTAAATTGATTTAGCATTGCTTTCATTTTTTTAAAACTGATTTTCGACCTTCTGTATAGAATTAATGTAGATTCAATTGTTTTCTACCTTACATTTGAATAAATTAAAACAAATAAAATGTCAGAAAAACCTGTTAAAAAAGTTACATTTGGAAGAGTGTTTTGGCCTTCTTTAGTTGCCATCATCGTTGCTTCTTTTATCTCCATGCTTTTGTTTTTTACCGTTTTGGGTGGAGTAATTGGAAGTTTTATGAGTTCGACTACAACCGACCCGAAAAGTGGACCTGTTTTACACATGACCTTGGAAGGAGAAATTTCGGAAGGACCGAGTAAATTCAACCCAACAAGCATGGCGACGGATGCTAAGATTGGAATCAGCGATATTTTGTTTGGGTTTGAAGCCGCCAAGAAGGACAGTAAAGTCAAAGGTATATTTTTGGAATTGAAAGGTTTACAATGCGGATTTGCGAGTGCAAGAGAAATCCGCAATGCAATCAATGATTTTGAGAAATCGGGTAAATTTGTCGTGGCTTATAACGGTGGAGAAGTCATTACGCAAAAAGAGTATTACGTTTCAAGTGCTGCGAATGAAAATTATGGTTTTCCAACTTCTGCGATGGAATTCAATGGTTTGGGAGCGGAATTGATGTTTTTCAAAAATACCTTGGATAAATTAGGGGTAGAGATGCAAGTAATTCGAGGTAATAACAACGATTTTAAAAGTGCTGTTGAACCGTTTTTCAGAACTGACATGAGTGACTCAAGCCGTGTTCAAATTGAAAAATACTTAGCTAGCATTTGGATGGACATCCGCAAAGACATTTCGAAAGATAGAGAAATCAGTGTTGAGGAATTGAATGACATTGCTGAGAATTTGAAAATCCATCGGGCTGAAGATGCTGTCGCATTGAAAATGTTAGATGGAACAAAGTACAAAGATGAGGTTTTGGCAATCGTTGCTAAAAAAGCAGGAGAGAAATCGATTACAGAAAAAGACATGATTGCTTTTGAAAAATATGCTCAAAAGGGATTGATTGACAATCAGACAAAACGAATTAAATCAAAAAACGCAAATGTAGCGGTTATCCTTGCTGAAGGTGATGTTTCTGTATCTGGTGACGGTTTGTCTTCTGATAAAATTTGCAAATACGTTCGCGAAGCACGGGAAGACAAATCCATTAAAACGATTGTTTTACGGGTCAACAGTCCGGGAGGAAGTGCGTTGGCAAGTGACGAAATTTGGAGAGAAGTTCAATTGGCAAATAAAACCAAAAAAGTAATTGTCTCCATGGGTGACGTGGCAGCATCGGGCGGTTATTACATTGCTTCGCCAGCAGATCGTATTTTTGCGGAACCAACCACTATTACCGGTTCAATTGGCGTTTTTGGAACAATTCCTTTCATCGGGAACATGTTGGAAAATAAGTTGGGATTGACATTTGATCGCGCTCAAACCAATAAACACTCCGTGATGTCATTGAATCGGAAATTGACACCCGAAGAGTTGGCAATCATACAAGTTGAAGTGGATGCTATTTACGCTCAGTTCTTAGGACGTGTTTCTGAAGGAAGAGGAATTGCAGTGGATAAAGTTAATGAAATGGCCCGCGGTAGAGTTTGGACAGGAACGGATGCTAAGAACATTGGATTGGTGGACGAATTAGGGGGCTTGAAAGATGCAATCAATTATGCTGCCAAAAAGGCAGGCATCGACGATGTTTCTGTTCGGTATTGGCCAGAGAAAAAAACAGATCGTTTGACTGAATTTATCGAAACAATTACCAGTTCAGAATCTGCTGAATTGATGACCCAAACTCAGTTGCCAGAAAATCTCATCTATTACTACGAGCAATTGAAGAAATTAGAAGACATGCAGGGAATTCAAATGAGAATGCCTTACGAGCTTATTTTAAGATAATCACACCTAAGATATCCTAGAAAGCGGAAATGAAAGTGAAAGGTAAATCAACGTTTACTTGTTCAAGACTTTCATTTCCGCTTTTGTTTTTTATGGATTTCCCAATTATCTTTACAGCATGATTTCATCACACATAAGTCTAAAACCATTCAATACATTTGGAATTGATGTCACAGCAAGTCGCTTTGCTATTTTTTCTTCTGCGGAAGAATTAGGTCAAATTTTGGAAAACTATGCCAAGACACCACTTTTAATTTTAGGTGGCGGAAGTAATTTGTTGCTCACCAAAGATTTTGAGGGGTTGGTTTTGAAGAATGAAATCAAAGGCATTGAAATCATTTCGGAAAACGAAGAAGAAGTGCTTGTGAAAGTTGGAGCAGGTGAAGTGTGGCATGAATTTGTTTTGTTTTGTATCTCCAAAAACTTTTGTGGAGTTGAAAATCTTTCTTTAATTCCGGGAAGTGTTGGCGCAAGTCCAATGCAGAACATTGGTGCTTACGGTGTGGAAATTAAAGATGTTTTTGATCGCTTGGAAGCTTTTGAGATCGCTACGGGTGAAATTCATACTTTCGACAATCCAAGGTGTGAATTTGGATACCGTGAAAGTATTTTCAAGCATGCAGTCCAAAATAAATATGTAATTACCCACGTTTATTACAGGCTTTCTAAAATCCAAAATCCAAATACATCATACGGCGCAATTAATCAACAATTGGAATTGATGGGAATTTCAAAACCTTCCATCAAAGATGTCAGCGATGCTGTAATTGCGATTCGAAGCAGCAAACTTCCCAATCCAAAAGAAATTGGCAATGCTGGAAGCTTTTTTAAAAATCCAGTGGTGGACAAAGCCCATTTTCAACAAATTCTAAAAGAATACCCAAATGCACCCAGTTATCCTGTTGATGCCAATCAAGTCAAAGTTCCTGCAGGATGGTTGATAGAAACCGCTGGCTGGAAAGGAAAAGTAGTTGGTGAAACAGGAGTTCATAAAAATCAAGCGTTGGTCTTGGTGAATTATGGCAACGCAACGGGGGAAGAAATTTACCAACTTTCAGCCGAGATCATTGCCGATATCCAGTATAAATTCAACATTCAGTTGACACGGGAAGTCAATATTCTGTAAGATGAAAAAAGGATTAAGATTTTTGATATTTAAAATTCAAAAATGAGATGAGAAGTTTATCGGTGGAAACGTGCAACAAATAAATTAGAAGAAATCTCAAAGAATTTGACACATTTACTTCAAAGGTTAGAAATGATCTAACCTGTTATCTCTCTGCAAGTGTCATTAAATCTAAGATGGGAGATCCAGAATACCAGTTTTAGTTTCCTTCAATGATCCTTCAAAATCAAATGAATGTTATAAAAAAGCTATTGTAAAAATTGCTCTTTCTGAATCTTGGGCTTTTTGCATAGCTTTTTTATATAATCTATTTCTATTTCTATTTTCATTTTGAGTGTTATTATGGGATTAAGAACTACGAATATCTCAATTCACCTATAGACAGCATCAATACACTAAAAGACAAAGAACAAGATTTGGTAGGACGTGTGTATGAATACTTCTTGAAAAAGTTTGCCATTGCAGAAGGAAAAGGGAAAGGAGAATTTTACACACCAAAAACAATTGTAAACCTCATTGCAGAAATGATAGAACCGTACAAGGGAATCATTTATGACCCTGCTTGTGGTTCGGGTGGTATGTTCGTACAGTCTATCAAATTCATTGAAGCACACCAAGGTAACACAAAAAACATTGCCATTTACGGACAAGAATACACCAAAACGACTTACAAACTGGCAAAGATGAACCTTGCTATCCGTGGTATTTCTGCCAATCTAGGCGAAAAAGATGCCGATACATTTGCGGACGACCAGCACAAGGATTTAAAAGCTGATTACATCATGGCAAACCCTCCATTTAATCAAAAAGATTGGAGAGGCGAAAATGAATTAATTGATGACCCACGTTGGAGAGGTTATGACGTTCCGCCAAAAAGTAATGCCAATTACGGCTGGATTCTGAACATGGTTTCCAAACTTTCTGACAATGGTGTGGCAGGTTTTATATTGGCTAATGGTGCATTAAGTGGTGGAGGTGAAGAATACAAAATCCGTAGAAAACTGATTGAAAATAATTTGGTGGAAGCCATTGTAATTATACCAAGAAATACATTTTATACCACAGATATTAGTGTTACGCTTTGGATTGTAAACAAGAACAAAAAAGCAAGAACAGTTGAAATAAACGGGAAGCAAAAGCAATACCGTGACCGTGAAAAGGAAATTTTGTTTGTGGATTTAAGACGCTGGGGTACTGAATACGAAAAACAATTCATTGAAATTGTACCCGAAGACATTGCAAAAGTGGCTGACAATTACCACAACTGGCAACAGGTGGATTATAAAACAACCTACAAGAATATTCCCGAGTATTGTTATTCGGCAAGCTTTGAACAAATTCAGGCAAACGACTTTTCATTAGTACCAAGTAAATACATTGAGTTTGTGGACCGTGATAGTGGAATTGACTTTGATACAGAAATGAAACGCATACAGAAGGATTTTAAAACCCTTTTGAAAGAAGAAAAAGAATCGCAAGAACAATTGATTAACGCTTTTAAAGTATTGGGATATGAACTCTAGCAGAAAGAAGATGCTGCAATTAAAAAATCACAATAAGAGATGAAACAATTTATTGATGACATAAAACAAATTCTTGAACAAGCACGGCAAAAAGCATATTCTGCCACTGCTACTGCAATGATTGAAGGCTATTGGCTAATGGGCAAAAGAATTGTAGAAGAAGAGCAGGATGGTAATCATAGAGCTGCATACGGCAAAGAAATGTTTACCCGACTTTCTGAAGAACTTGGCAAAGGATTTAGTGCCAGAACTCTTCGGGATTACAGACAATTCTATTTGACTTTTCCGAAATGGGAAGATTTGGCACACGCGTGTGCTAAATTGAATTGGTCGCACATTCGGCTGATTATGAGGGTGTCCGACAAAAAGGCAAGAGATTACTATCTTAAAGAAACTTCCGGACAAAACTGGGCGGTACGAACTTTGGAAAGAAATATCAATACACTTTACTACCAACGGCTACTTTCATCTCAAATAGAACAACCTGTAATAGATGAAATGAAGGAAAAAAGTAAAGAATTTAAACAAGACCATTACGAATTCATCAGAAATCCTGCCGTACTGGAATTTTTAAATATCCCAACGAATTATACTTATACAGAACAGCATTTAGAAACAGACCGTACAATTGCCAAATATTCTGTGCTAAATGAAAATAAACAATTGTTTGCCAATAAGTATTTGCCCTATCTACCTACCGAAGAAGAGTTGGAAGCAGAAATTGAACGTGAAAAACAAATTATCAAACAGCAATTAGATGGCAAAGAATAGTTATAAGCGTATTGGTGATTATATACATTTAGTGGATAACCGCAATAAAGATTTAGCGGTTACAAATTTGTTGGGCGTTAGTATTCAAAAGAAGTTTATTACTTCAATTGCCAATATTTCAGGAACTGATATGTCTGTTTACAGAGTGATTAGGAAAAATCAGTTTGCATACAGTCCAGTAACTTCAAGAAACGGTGAAAAATTAACCATTGCTCTTTTAAAAGATGTTGATGAAGCAATTTTATCACCTGCATATCAAGTATTTGAAGTGATTGATGAAAATGTATTAATACCGGAGTATTTGTTTATATGGTTCAATCGTTCTGAATTTGACCGCTATGCAAGATTTCATTCTTGGGGTAGTGCAAGAGAAACTTTTGATTGGGATACTTTGTGCGATATCGAAATCCCCATTCCAGACATTGACGAACAACGAAAATTTGTTGCACTCTATAATGGTTTACTGACCAACCAAAAAGTGTATCAAAATAGTTTGGATGATTTGCAGTTGATTTGTGATACTTACATTGAAAACCTCATCAAAAATGAAGAACCAAAAACACTTGGTGATTATATAGAGCAATCAGATGAAAGGAATAATGATTTGCAAGTTACCTTACTGCAAGGTGTTTCGACAAACAAAGAATTGATTGAAACAAAGGCAAATACAAACGGACTTAGTTTTCATAATTACAAAGTAGTGAGAACTGGTGAATTCGTTTATGTTGCTGATACATCAAGGCGTGGTGATAAAATCGCGTTAGCAATGAATTCTGCTGAGCCTTGCATAGTTTCGGCAATCTATACTGTATTCAGAGTTACTAAAACATCTGAAATGTTACCAGAATATTTGTATTTATGGTTTGCTCGTCCTGAATTTGACCGATACGCAAGATTTCATTCGTGGGGCAGCGCAAGAGAAACATTTGATTGGGCTGATATGTGTAGTGTAAAATTGCCCATTCCTGATATAAAAGTTCAAGAAGCTATAGTAACTATTTACCACACTTTGGAAACCCGCAAGCGTATCAATGAGCAATTAAAGAATACAATTAAACCACTTTGTCCGGTGTTGATGAGGGGTGTGGTGGAAAGTGTGAACCTTGAAACTGTAAAGATATGAGCAAAAAATACACTTTTATAGATAACGAACCACTTGGCGAAGATTTATTTGAAGGTAAAGGTCAAGACCGAATTTCAGATGTAATTGTCGAAATCATCACAAATGATAGATTTAAGGTTATTGGAATTGACGGTGGTTGGGGTACTGGCAAGAGTAATTTAGTGGGAATAATAGATAAAAAATTACCTAACCATCATTTTTTCATATATGATGTATGGGGGCATCAAGAGGATGAGCAAAGAAAAGCCATATTGGTTGAACTAACTGAATACATTAATGATGAAAAAAATAGACTAGTCTCAAATAAAAAAGAATGGGATAAGAATCTGATTACTCTCTTAGCCAATACAAAAGAGACTACAACAATTAATCAACCTTATTTAAGCATTGGATTTATATTTTCATTATTATCAATTGTTTACATTCCTACTTAATCAAGACAAAGGTTAAGTTTCAAACAATGTTCAGCTCTTGCTACTGATCTTTAGTTTCTTGTTGGACTCCTTAAATGATCATGTGTTAACACACTACTTTCGTACAGGAAACCAATTAAATACCGATCATTTAGTTGGTTGTCATATCGATTTTTTGTACATTTACTCAATGCCAGTGAATGAGGTTGGGATAAAAGCACACTTTTGAAACTGGAAGGAGCTCCGACCAATGGATGAAGCGCATTTACTTTGTAAATGCGTTAGGAAAAAAATAGATAGTAGGCGAGTTATAAATTTAAATTGAATAAATATGAAGTTGTTAGAGAGTAAAGTAGCATTAGTAACTGGTGCCGGATCAGGAATAGGGAAAGCAATCGCGAGATTGTATGCCAAAGAGGGTGCCAAAGTGATTATCAACGACATCAATGCCAAGCATGGGCAAGCAGTTGTTGATCAAATAAAATCAGAAAATGGAGAAGCTTATTTTATTGAAGCGGATGCATCTAAAGCGGAAGACATTCAAAATTTAGTACAAAAAACAGTGGCAAAATACGGGAGATTAGATATCGCTTGTAACAATGCTGGGATTGGTGGGGAACACAATTTTACAGGAGATTATTCAATCAAAGGATGGAACCAAGTGATGGATATTAATTTGAATGGAGTGTTCTATGGTTGCAAATATCAATTGGAGCAAATGGAGAAAAATGGAGGCGGAGTTATTGTGAATATTGCATCGATTCACGGTGCTGTTGCCGCGCCTATGTCCACAGCATACACTACTTCCAAGCACGCTGTTGTAGGGTTAACCAAAAACATCGGTGCAGAATATGGTCAAAAAAACATCCGATGCAATGCGGTTGGCCCTGGATACATAGAAACTCCTTTGTTAGATCAATTAGACCCCGAAGTGTTGGAAGCGCTTAAAGCAAAGCACCCCATGAACCGATTGGGCAAGGCAGAAGAGGTAGCTGAATTGGTGTTATTCCTAAGTTCTGATAAGTCTTCTTTTATGACTGGTGGCTATTACTTGGTAGATGGCGGATATACAGCAGTTTAAAAAGGAATAGCGTTTATTTCAAATGAGAAATTGAATTGAAATCTAGTTTTACGAAAGTCCCGACAAATCGTTGGGACTTATTTTGTTGCAGCTACCTGTAAGAATCAAAGATATCTAAATTCTCCAAGCCCCTCATTTCAACAAAGAAACATGCCCTCGTTTGGTTACTTCTTGACCTGCACCATTGCGGACTTGCAAAACATACAGGTATAATCCAGTCTCTGCTAATTGGTGATTAATTCCGAAAGTTCCATCCCATCCTTCAGCGATATCCGTTGTAGAAAACATGGTCTGTCCCCAACGGTCAATGATTGTGAAACGATAATTGGTTGGATTCGTCAGTGAAACAACTGGAATAAAAATGGGGTTTATACCTCCAGGAGTAAACGCATTGGGAATGTAAATTAACGGCTCAAAAGTAACACATGCTTCATTCGATTTACTCTCTTCGAAAAAGTGGTATTGATTCATCGATTCGATAGCTTCTACATAATAACACACTTTGCCTTCAAACCCGCCAAGTGCATTTAAATCATCTTGGTAAAAAAGCGTATTTCCTGAAATGGTTGCAATGGGAGGCCAAGTATAAATTCCATTGGTAGTGCGGAAAATGTTGTATTTGATTACCGTCCCATCAAAACCTTCATACGAATTCCAGCTCAGGTTGTTGATCATTTCTATCTCATTGGCTTGGATTTGGAGTAAAATGGTTTTTACCTCATTCGCAACTGCTCCTTCGTTTCCACAACTATCAATGATTCTTATCCTGTATTCGTAACTGAATCGATTGGTTTCTACTTCAGAATCAATGAATGTAGAAATTTCATTGATTGCGTCTTGCTTTGCAATCTGAACAAAGACATTGTTTTTATTTTTTCGTTCCAAGGAGATTTCTTTAACTCCACCCACAACCTCCATGTAATGTTTGATGAGAACTGAATTTTGATTCACGGTGGCTACGCGTGTGTAATTAAAAGAAGGCGTGGATGGAACGATGGCAACTACGGTAATGATGTTCGAAAATGATTCTGTTCCGATATCATTGACTGCGCGGATAACAAAGCGATAGTTGCCCATTCCTGAAATGGGAATTTGATACATGGCTTGGGTTGTCGTGCCAAATAATTCCCAACCAGCACCATCGATGTTCCCGTAGATTTCGTATCGATCGATATGGCTCCATCCCAAATAAGGCGACCAGGTAATTGTTGCATTTTTACCACATACATCATAGGTGTATTGAGCGAATACAGAGGTGTGTAAGGGTGATTTAGCAGAGGTCTGAAAAGTGGGTGGAATGACATCAGTGAAACACGAATCGAAAGCTGCAATGGAAAAAGTAACCGCTCCATTCCCCGTATTTGAACCATAATTATAGGTGGTGTTGTTGATGCCATACAAGGTGTCTAATTCGAATAAAATGCCGTTTTGATCCGTCATATAAATGATGTAACCATACGTGTCTGATTGATGGTTCGGACTCCAAGTGATGTTTACGTCACCTGTTAAGGTGTCAATCGTTACGGAGGTGATGGCGGGAATGTCGGGTGTAATCATGTCTTCAAACGTGTCACCTGCTATGTTGGAAGTGAATGAACAGGAATTGGTTGGCAAAGCAATTTGATAATTCAAAAAAGCCTGACAGATATCAATGGTGTCTTTGTATGCGTTTGTTCCATAGGCAACACTGTCAATAACCGTCCACACACCTGCTGGATATTCCCGAAGAACGTGGTAATACGCATTTAAGTTTGAATTAAAAGGTGTGACAGGTTCATTCCAATTAAGCATAGCGGTTCCGTTAGACGGATTCACCAAAGTGAGGTGAATGTTCTGAACCGTGTCGCTAGATAATACCATGTTTCCATTGCAACCCGAAACAGTCTCAATGTAAAAACTTTCTACACCTGAAACTCCAGTAACTGTATAGGAATTGGTTGCGAGGGTATTAATGGTTGCTAAAACTGCTGAATTTAATTTGCGAATTCGATAAGAGATAAATGAACTTGATGGATCAGCAGGGGGTGTCCATCGAATTGTTAAGTCCCCATTTGCTGCGGTTTCGATGCAATCGATTTGTGCTGCTTGTACAACCCCTTGGTTTTTAACATTTATGGTGATGGTTGTGTAAGTAACCTTGGGAACTTGGCAGAAATTGTCTTGTACTTTAAACACAAAATGATACGGAACTTCTGTTGCTACAACACCGTATTGATTGACCAAATGATCGCAACTCGTCTGCCATGAAAAGGTGGTGCTGGCGCCTTGTGTTCCAGTAATTGGAATTGGGGTATTCAAGGTTGCACACGGAGTCGTGCCGCAACCAGTTGTGCTGGTTTGATTGGATCCAAACATCAACCCCGAAGCCGTAAGAATGTTGTTTTGAGGACTTCCATCCTGCAATAATTCTACATCGGTCGAAGCGAGTGTGAAATTTACCAAATCTCCTGCGTTCACGGTGGTTTCAAACAGACCTCCAAAAGGTCCAGCTACCACAGGTGGATTGTTTCCTGGAATGCAATTCATGTTCACGATTTGCATTTCTCGTTCCACTTGTGCGATTAATTGTCCATTTCGATAGGCTTTTGCGACCATTTTTACCACAAAATTTCCAACGGTGTTGCTGTTGAAATTCAATTCCCCGGATTGAGAATCAACGGTTGCAGGAATGTTGCTGGCATTAAATGTAGCGTCTGGAGTGGGGGAGTTCGCACTAAATCCCGAAACATAAGGCAATAATGTTGGATTGGTTGGTGGGTTAAAAGTGCCTGTAAAATCGTTCAAGGGATGACCAAAACTGATGTGAACTGAATCCAAATCTGGATCTACCACGTTCATGTTGTAAACATACGGAGAACTGGCACAGCTCACCAAATTAGGTTCTTGTAAAAAGATGGGAGAGGAATCAATGCAGCCAGTTCCTCCACCAGGAATAGGAAACATGTACGCTGAAATCGTAATTCCGTAATTGGAAGGGTTGACAATGTTGGTAATGTCGTTACTTCTGGAAAAATTTTTAGCTGTAAAAATCCAACCATTTGCGGGTGGATTTCCAGGTATAATGGTAGGCAAACTTCTATAGGTGATTTTCTCAAATGCCCCAACTCCATTTCCTCCTGAAGCTCCATTCCCACAAGCTAAAGAGGGTGGGGAACCAGCCACAGGTGTACAAAAAGGCGAAATATCTGTTCGAGCATGAAATAAAACTGGAATTTCTGAAATGGAAGGGTGATTCCAAACTTCAATCGTTTCAGCAACTGTGTTTACATCTGCACCATTGCAATCTCTGTAAAATACCAATTCAAAAACATAACTTCCTCCTTGGCATTTCCATGTGATTTCTCCACCCATAATGTGTGTGGCTTTCGCTTGGGTGATGAAAGAAATAAGAAGGATAGTTATTAAATATTTCATGGATAAAAAACGAAAAAAAAGAAGTTAAAGTATATTACAAAGATAGATTTTTTACAGAAAGGTTGCTTTAAAACCTTGGAGCTTCTAAATAAAATCGATTTCAGGCTTTTTTCAGAAAAATTATCCTCAACTTTACTATATAAAATTGACAGATTTCATGAGAGAAGAAAAAACACAAGATTTAAAATTTGCGGTGTTGATTGATGCCGATAACGTTCCTTATTCCAATGTGAAAGAGATGTTTGAAGAAATCGCCAAATACGGTACACCGACTTTTAAACGAATTTATGCAGACTGGACTAAGCCTACTGTTTCGGGATGGAAAAAAGTATTGCTTGAAAATGCAATTACACCCGTTCAGCAATACAGTTATACTTCTGGAAAAAATTCATCTGATAGCGCTTTGATTATTGATGCAATGGATATATTATATACTGGAAATGTGGACGGTTTTTGCATTGTGTCTAGCGATAGCGATTTTACGAGATTGGCTACAAGATTGCGTGAAGCGGGGATGAAAGTAATTGGCATCGGTGAAAAAAAAACCTTACAACCTTTTATCACTGCGTGTGATAAATTCATTTACATTGAAATTCTCAAAGCGCAAAGTACTTCCGAAACGGAGGATTTAGACGAAACCGATGAGGTGAAGAAAACAAAAAATCAGACCAACGGAAGAAACTCCAATTTTCCTTTGAAGAAAATCGACCCAAAATTAATTCGATTGGTGGAGGATAGCATCAGCGATTTGGAAGATGAAGATGGTTGGACATTTTTGGGAGAACTAGGAAATTTAATGCTTAAGAAAAACCCTGATTTTGACCCAAGAAACTACGGTTTTCAAAAGTTATTGCCTTTGATTAAAAGTTTGAAAAAGTTTGAAATCGATGCCAGAGAAACGGGGAAAAACAACATCAAACACATTTATGTGAGAAACAGAAATTAAAAATAAGCAATATACCCAAAATGTACTTTTCCATCTCGAAAAAGGATGGGATTGTTGTATTGTTTTCCCAAGGCATAGGAAATGGAGAAAGTACCGATGTTGGTTCCAAATGAAAATCCGACACCAAACCCCAAAGGCGTGTCGTTATAATATTCTGTAGTTCGGTTTTCATACCAAGCTTGATCGTAAAATAGAAAAGCAAAAGAATTTTGATCTACTAAAAATCGATATTCTAAGGAGAAAATAGAACTAGTTGTGGCGCGCATTTCTTCTTCGTTAAATCCGCGGAGGGAGTTTTGTCCCCCAAATCGAATGGATTCATTTTGAAAAAAGACAGGGGCGATGTAAAACTCGGAATGGTTGGCTAATCTTAAAACATGTCTTTTTGCGAGCGGAATAAACCAATCTACTTTGAACTCAGTTCTAAAAGTGGTGTTGGTGACCACGTCGGAGGTGTCGGCTTGTTTCGATTTTCTTTTCCCAATGGAAACATCTGTTAATAAAGAGAATCCTTTTCGTGGGTTTGGGAGGTAATCCAACGTCTGTTGGTACAAAGCCAAACCATAGGCGTTGGTTTTCACAGTGCCCAAATTAGAGAAAGCAGGATTGTTTAATCCACCCTGTAAAACAGAGGAGCTGTTGTTTCTATAAAATGCTTTCAAGTAACTTCCGTTGTTTAAAGCGTATTGAACACCTGCAGTAGATTTCAATTCTAGGAAAGAACTGTCTCTTTTGTACATTTGAAATTGTCCGTCAACACCAAAGGGAGTGCTAAATAGGTTGGGAATATTCACGTGTGCTTTTAGGGATTGTGTTTGTGCTTGAATGCTTTTCCAGTTCAATTCAACCGACTCGGCTTTCTTTAATACGTTGACTAATTTAAGTCTGACATCCCCTGTTAACATTATTTTTTGGGAAACAGGATTGGGCTGAATTCCAATCACTCCATTGGCTAAACTGACAGGCTTTGATTTTAGATACAAAAACAATTCAGCACCTTCTTGGGTAAATAATATTTCAGCCGGTTTTATTTCCTCGATGAAACTAATTTGTTTTAACCGCGCTGAGATCAATTGAACATCCGATTGATTGTAAACGTCTCCCACTTTGATGTGGATATAGGAACTCAACAGCCTGGTAGAAACAAAGTTTTCTCCCCGCAGGTTTATTTTTATCCATTGAACAGCGAGCCCTTTTTCAATTCGAAGCTTAGCGCTTAGGCTCGTTGAATCGATGATAACGCTATCTAAGGAAACTGCGGCAAAGGGATAGCCGTTATTTTCCATGTCTCGTTGGGTGCGCTGTAGAATTCGGGCAATTTCTTGCGGAGTAAAATCCAAGTTTGCCAAGATTTTTTCGTTGTATGAACCCATTTTCCGAAGCATTCGAACATCTTCTTTAGACAAACTCAATTGGGCAGATTTAAACCTCGGTCCAACGTATAGTGAAACAAAAACACGGTCTTTTTTAAAATGGATGGAATCCACAGAAGTGAGTAAATACCCCTTCTTAATTCCGAAATTAACGAATTCTTCGAGGTATTGTTTGGCACTTAAACTATCTTTGAAATGGGTTTCTGGATTCTTTTTGAGTAATTTATAGCTGAGATTGGAAAAGGTCAAATGGTAGGGTTTTTGACTTAAGCCAAAGCAGGTAATAAATAGAAAGATACTTAGAATAAATGTTCTCATTCGAAACCAATAACGAAAATCAAAGATCATTATTTCAACAATCAAATGTTGAGATGTTGAAAACTAATTTTGAAATTCATTCAATTTTTGTTGTATTTTTGTTTAGCAAAATAAACATTTAATTTAAATCAACTATGAAAAAAACATTGGTCATTACACTTACGGGGCTATTATTCGTTGCTGTGTTGTCTGCTTGCGGAACTAAAAAAGGAGGGAACTGTGATGCGTACGGATATAACAATTCATCCGATGCTCAAGAACTTGCAAATAAATAATTTGTTTAGATGTAATTAAAATTGAGATCGGCATTGTCGATCTTTTTTTTTGCGCCTTATTTTTTTCTCCCAACCAACCAACCAACCCACTGCTGCATAAAGGATTGCTATACCATAAAAAAAACCATTATCTTTGCACTTTATTTTTGATATGGATTTAAATGCATTAACCGCAATATCCCCTGCGGACGGAAGATATAGAGGTAAAACCAATGAATTGGCTTTTTATTTCTCAGAATTTGGGTTGATTAAGTACCGAGTTCGAATAGAAGTGGAGTATTTGATTTCACTTGTTGAAACGGGTGTTGCTCCTTTAGTTGATTTTCCAAAAAACCAATTTGCTGCCATGCGAAAATGGTATCAAGAATTTACAGAATCAGACGCGCTTTGGATCAAAGATTCTGAGAAAGTCACCAATCACGACGTAAAAGCAGTTGAGTATTTCTTGAAAAAGAAAATGAGTGAGCTTGGCTTGGAGAAATATTTGGAATTCGTTCATTTCGGATTGACTTCTCAAGATATCAATAATACCAGTGTTCCTTTGTCGATTAAAGAGGCTTTGGAAGAACAGTATTATCCTTTGATTCAAAAAGTGATTGACCGTTTGAATGTGTTTTCTCACGAATGGAAAGACATTCCGATGTTGGCTAAAACACACGGACAACCGGCTTCTCCAACTCGTTTGGGTAAAGAAATCTATGTTTTCTCGGAGCGATTAGAAGTGCAATTTGCTCAATTGAAAAAAATTCCAATGTCTGCTAAGTTTGGTGGTGCAACTGGCAACTTAAATGCGCATCACGTAGCTTTTCCGAATACCGATTGGGTGAAATTTGCAAACCATTTTGTGAACGGTATTTTAGGATTAGAGCGAAGTCAAACCACAACTCAAATTGAACATTACGATAATTTAGCCGCATTGTTTGATGTGTTGAAACGAATCAACAACATCATCATGGATTTGAACAGAGACATGTGGTTGTACATTTCAATGAATTATTTCAAACAAAAGTTGAAAGAAGGAGAAATTGGATCTTCGGCAATGCCCCACAAAGTAAATCCAATTGATTTCGAAAATTCGGAAGGAAATATTGGAATTGCGAATGCATTGTTTGAGCACTTGGCTTCCAAATTGCCTGTTTCTAGGTTGCAACGGGATTTAACAGATTCAACCGTTTTAAGAATGATTGGCGTTCCTTTTGCGCATACTTTTATCTCTTTTAAATCAACCTTGAATGGCTTAGAAAAATTACTTTTAAACGAAACTGAATTTGAAGTTGATTTGGAAAATAATTGGGCGGTTGTTGCAGAAGCGATTCAAACGATTTTACGTAGAGAAGGTTATCCAAAACCATACGAAGCATTGAAAGGATTGACCCGTAAAAACGAAGCAGTAACTAAAAATTCCGTTCACGAATTTGTTGACACGTTAAACATTTCAGCTGAATTGAAAGATGAATTGAAAAATATTTCACCACAGAATTACTTAGGTGTACAATTAGTTAAATAATAAAGTGTAATTTTAGTCTCAAACTTAAATTCAATATATGACAAAAATTACTACTTTACTTATCCTGTTATTTAGCTTAAGTATCTCATCACAAGCACAGTTAAACATTAACTTTGCTGAAATTATTAAACCAAAAGGACATTTTTACAGTTTTTATCCAATTTCAGAAAATGATTTTTATACAACTCGTGGCGTTGGATTTGGAGGTGGAACAACGGAGCTTGTAAGACATAGTAATTATCAAGAAGTTGCTTCCAATAAGATGAAAATGACTGTTGGAGATGGTTTTGCAAGATGGACCGCTAGTTCCATGATTGATAAAAAAGTAGTGGTATTTTTCTCCGATAAAGGAGCTGAAGGAGAAGTGAAAACGAATAGCTTGTATTTGCAAAAATACAACGAAGCTTGTTTGCCGGATGGTGCTCCCCAATTGCTATCTAAAATTGAGGTCCAAAAAACTTGGAGAAAAGCAGGAAGTTTTTCGGTTTTACCGTCTTCTAATAATGAATTCTATTGCATTGAATACGAAATTCCAGGAGACAAAGATGCCAATGATCGTTTCCTCTATAAAATCTTTTCGAAGAATTTTGACTTGGTAAGTGAAGGCGAATACCAAGTACCTTATGAATCCAGGGTTTCGAGTATTTCCCGAAGATATCTTTCCAATACAGGTGATTATTTTCTTTCTTGTAATGTGTATGACTTAGGGGATAAAAAAAGAGTGAAGGATGTCGCTTCTTTGGATAAAGTGGTTTTGCTCCACATCAAGAAAGATGGCATTGAAGAAATGGAAATGGAATTAGACGGACGTCGTTCTATGGAAATGAATTATTCCTCAGATGGAAATGGGATCATGACTTTTACAGGCTTGTATGGCGACAAGAAAGAAAGAGGTATTAAAGGAATTTTTTACTTTCGATATGATTTCAAAAACAAAAAAGAAATCGACTCTGGATTTGAACCTTTTACAAAAGATTTTATTACCAGTGATTGGAGTGACAAACAAAAAGAAAAAGCACAGAAAAAAGAAGACAAAGGAAAAGCCGCTCCACAATTATACAATTATGAAGTGAGGGGTTTAATGACTCAGGCCGATGGAAGCATCGTTGGTTTAATGGAAAAGTATTGGGTACAAGTAATCACTACAACAGATCCAAAAACGGGAGCAACTTCTACTACGTACGTATATCATTATGAAGATTTGATTACCTACAAAATTCAAGCTAATGGAACCTTTGAGTGGGTCAAAAAAATTCCTAAGAAACAAATCTCTCGAAACGATGGTGGTTTTTTAAGTTCAGTGTCTTCCTTCATGAAGGACGATAAAATGATCATTATCTTCAACGATAACATGAAGAATTACGATTTGAAAGGAGATTACAATGGCGAAAGATTCGTCTGTAATTATGGAAAGAAAACTAGCACGGTTGCCTATGCAGAAGTAGATATTGCAACAGGTGAAATAGTTCAAAAATTGGCCTTGGGTACAGAGGCGATCAATCAATATGCCGTTCCAAAAAGCTTTGAGTTTGATGCAAGTACCAATCAAGTTTGGATGGTGTTTAGACCTGGAAGAAAGAAGTTTCAATTTGCTAAAATGGTTTTGTAAGGTTGACGTCAAAAGCATAGGATTCTTCTTTGAACCTTGAACCTATAAATGATATTTACATCGCGAGAACCAAATTGAATTGAAATAAATCGGATTCAATTTGGTTCTTTTTTTTTATCTTGCAACACAGACTCGGATGGGATATGAAAAAAACAGGATTATGGTTGGTTCTATTATGCATTTCTGCTTCATTACAGAGTCAATTGAACATTCAATTTTCTGAACCTGTAAAATCAAAAGGAACTATTTTACAGTTATTTCCGACCATAGACAATGACTTTTATGCCATTCGTTATACTGGTAGAACGCTAGGGTCTTATCACTTAACGCGGTTTTCGAATTTTCAACCTATTAAATCTCGTAAAATCAAGATGACTGTTGGAAACGGGATGGCTACTTTGGAAGAAAGTGCAGTTGTTGATAATCAGATTGTTATTTTCTTTTCCGATAAAACGGCGGATCATAAGGGGCGAAACAACAATTTATACGTTCAAAAATACAATTCCGATTGTATGCCAGAGAAAGAAGCAATGCCTTTGGCTTCTTATCCGATTACGAGTTTTATCAAGAATACAGGGAAGTTTACGGTTTTAACTTCCGAAAATCGAGATTTTATCTGCGTAGAATATGATGCCCCTGGAAACAAAATTGAGAATGAAAGTTTCGCATATAAAATTTTCAACAAGAACTTTGAGTTAATTACAGAAGGACTATATGAAGTTCCTTATGAGAGAAGGTTATCCCAGGTTTCAACCCGGTATTTATCCAACTCAGGGGATTATTTTATTTCTTGCAACATTTACGATTTAGGAGAAAAGAAAGCTGTAAAAAACGCGGAAGCCTTGGAGAAAGTAATTATGCTTCATGTTCAACCAGAAGGTTTGGAAGAATTTGAAATGGAATTAGATGGTCGTCGTGCAATGGAGGTAAACTATTCTTCCGACGATAATGGCGTAATGACTTTTACGGGATTGTATGGAAATAAAGATGAAAATGGCGTAAAAGGAATTTTTTATTTTCGATTTGATTACCTGAATCGAAAGGAAATCGATTTTGGTTTTGAAGCTTTCTCAAGAGAATTCATTACCCATGATTGGAGTGAAAGACAACTCAAAAGAGCAGAAAAAAGAGAGGCAAAAGGGAAGGAAGCCCCTCAGTTATACAATTACAAAATGCGGCAAACGATTACACTTGCAGATAGCAGTATCGTTGGAGTTATGGAGCGTTATTACGTACAAGTCACATCTTATTCCGACCCAAGAACAGGTTCGTCCAACACCACATACACTTATATTTACGACGATTTAATTGTCTATAAAATTAAAAAGAATGGTATCTTTGATTGGGTGAAGAAAATCCCTAAAATCCAATATTCCACGAACGATTACGGTTATTTGAGTTCCATTTCCCATTTCATGAAAGAAGGGAAAATGATTCTGGTGTTTAACGATCATGCAGGGAATTACAACGAAGCAGGATTGTATAATGGAAACGACTATGAAGTCAATTACCGCAAAGGAACGAATGTCATTGCGATGGTTGAGTTGAACGTAGCAACGGGAGAGGTTGACCGTAGAATAGCCACCCATTCCTCAATGAATAATCTATACGCGGTTCCCAAAGATTTCCAAGTTGATTACGTAAACAAAGAAGTCCTGATGCTTTTTCTTTTTGACAAGAAAACACAATTTGGTAAAGTGGATCTATGATGATGGCGTCCTTTCGAGATAGTTGGCTAAAAAGAACTTTCGAGGGTTTCAAGTCTTAAAAACAAGAAGGCTTTAACTCGAGACGATTTTTTTAACAAATTATTTTTAAGAAAAATAACAGACATTTAAATTAAAGCCTTACATTTGTATCACAATTACAGTTTTTTCATAGGGATTGTTTTTGGGTTTTATAGTTTTAGCATAGTTTAGCGAAAAGAGGAGTAGAAATTCATAGGTTTACTCCTCTTTTTGTGTTAATAAACTTTTGGAAAATCATTCTTGAATAAAGCGAAGAACTTCTTTCAATTCGCTTAAAATAAGTGCTGTTGCTCCCCATATTTTCTTGTCGTTAATTAAAAAACAAGGAATATTTTTGTATAATCGATCTCCTTTTATATCAACATTCATGGTGGAAATGGTTCCTTCGTGAAGTAAATCAGTTATTGAAATACTAAAAACGGCAGCTACTTCTCGTTCGTCTTTTACAAATAAAGGCGTTTGATGATAATAAAACAAATACGGTTCAACGTGAAAATTACTCACTGGAATATAAACTGGAGTAAGTTGACCTAAAAACTGAGCGTTTTCCAAAGAAAGCCCTATTTCTTCTGCACATTCTCGCACCGCAGTTGCTTTTAAATCTTCATCTTCTGGATCTCTTTTTCCACCTGGAAAACTAATTTGTCCCCCGTGAACGCCTATGTAATCTGGTCGTTGAATGAGAATAATTTCATGATTTTCTCCAGAATCAAACATCACAATAGCCACCGCAGATTCACGAATATTGCTTGCTTTTTTTCTTGCTTCACTTGATAATCCTCTGCCACTGGGATTCATTACTAAATGCGCATTTTCTCCAGGTAAGCTGTTTGAAATTTTGGCGTGTATTTTAGCTTCAAAATCATTCATTGAAATAGGTTTTTTGTTGTTTCAGTTTATTTTGTTCAAATTGCATACTTTGAAAGAAATCCACATAAAGGTAACACTTTTAATGAATTTATAAAGTTGGGACATCTGCGTTTCAGTTTTGTATTTTTAAGTAACTTTGTGTGTCTTTAATTTAAAAATACATAGCATGCAACTGTGGAATACATTAAGTAAAGAGGAATTGGTGAAAAAACTAAATGAAAGCGGACATGAGTTTGTGACGATTTCATTTTATCATTATGTTCAAATACCCAATCCTCAATTGTTTAGAGATCATTTATTTGGTCAATGGTCTAAAATAGATGTGGTCGGTCGTACCTACGTCGCTCATGAAGGAATAAACGCTCAAATATCGGTGCCAATTGTTCATTTCGAAAGATTTAGAGATGAATTGAATGCAATTGAGTTTTTAAATGGAATTCGTTTAAATATCGCAGTCGATGACGCGGGAATAGAACATCCATTCTTAAAATTAAAAATCAAAGTGAGAGATAAAATTTTAGCCGACGGACTAAAGGATCAAACTTTTGATGTAACCAATAAAGGGAAGCACTTAAGCGCAATTGAATTCAATGAGTTAACCGCTGACCCAAACACGATTTTAATTGATTTTAGAAATCACTATGAAAGTGAAGTAGGGTATTTCAAAGGTGCGATTACGCCAGATGTTGACACGTTCAGAGAATCTTTGCCCATTATCGAAGAATCCATTTTGAAAGGAAACGAAGACAAAAACATTGTCATGTATTGTACTGGGGGAATTCGCTGTGAAAAAGCGTCAGCTTGGTACAAACACAGAGGATTTAAAAATGTTCATCAGCTAGAAGGTGGAATCATTAAATATGCAAATGACTGTGAAAACTTAGGCATTGAAAATCGATTCATTGGCAAGAATTTCGTTTTTGATGAAAGAAGAGGCGAACGCATTACAGAAGAAATTGTTGCCAATTGTCACCAGTGTGGCGAGCCTTGCGATAATCACACCAATTGTTTGAATGATGGTTGTCATTTACTGTTTATTCAATGTGATTCTTGTAAAAGTGAATTTGAGAATTGTTGTTCAACAGAATGCAAAGAAATTCACAACTTGCCTTTGGACGAACAACGAGCCTTGAGAAAAGGGAAAGAAATCAGCAATAAAATATTTAAAAAAGGAAGGTCTGAAAAATTAATTTTCAAACAAAATAAAGAAAAACCTGTATCTTTCACAACTGAATTAAAAGCGGAATAATTTTGATAGGAGCAATAGACTGGAATGTTACTTCTCAACTCATTGATGGTTGGGCAACACCGAATAAATATGGATTACTTTTCGTGTCGGGATTAATTATCGGATTTTTGGTAATGAAAAGGATGTTTAAAAGAGAAGGAATTCCAGAAGATCAACTGGATAAATTGTTGATTTATGTTGTTTTTGCGACAATCATTGGGGCAAGATTAGGTCACGTTTTCTTTTATGATTGGCCTTCATACCGTGAAAATCCAATAGATATTTTGAAAGTTTGGGAAGGTGGATTGGCTTCTCATGGTGCAGCAATTGCAATCATTTTGGCATTGATCCTGTATTCTAAAAAAGTGTCCCATAAACCCGTCATGTGGATCTTGGATCGGGTGGTAATTCCTGTCGCTATAGCTGCTACATTTATTCGAATGGGTAATTTGGTGAATCATGAAATCATCGGAAAACCAGCCGATTTACCGTGGGCATTTATCTTTCACCATTCTGGAATGGAACATGAAATTAATGGGCAACAAGTGCCAAGACATCCTGCACAATTATACGAAGCGATTTATTACTTATTAACTTTTGCATTGTTGATGTATTTATATTGGAAAACAAACGCGAGGTTAAAACAAGGAGTAATTTTTGGAACCTTCATGATTGTACTTTGGTTTGGTCGTTTTATGATTGAATTTGTCAAAGAAGGTCAAACAGAACGCGATCATTTTGGAGCTTTGAATACGGGGCAGTTATTGAGCATTCCATTGATTATTGCGGGGATAGTTATTTTATATCTTGGATGGAAAAAGAAACCCGAAGACAACAAGTCTATTTCTGATCTTTAATTTGTAGCCATGTCAGTGGCTAATTGCATTTAAAATTTTGTAACAATGTTTCAAATGGATAAAAAACGAAGGTATCTTTGGAGTGTTATCAGTGGATTGATGATGGTTTTTGCTTTCCCGTACACAGGTAGCTTCTTCCCGCTGATTTTCATAGCCTTGGTTCCACTTTTATTAATCGAAAACCACGTTTATACCAATAAGCTACGCCCGAGTAATGTGTTTGTTCACAGTTACATTACTTTTTTTATTTATAATTTAGGTACAACTTATTGGATTTGGTATGCCAGTCCAGAAGGAGCGATCTTTGCTTTTGTATTGAACTCCTTAATCATGGCTGCTGTATTTCAATTGTTTCATTTTACCAAAAGAAACACAAGTGCACTCGTAGGAATGCTCTCTTTGGTGATTTACTGGGTTGGATTTGAGTATGTTCATTATTTTTGGGAACTGTCTTATCCATGGCTAAATTTAGGAAACACCTTTGCAAATCAACCTCAGTTGGTTCAGTGGTATAGCCTTTTTGGCGTCTTAGGGGGCACGTTTTGGATTTTGCTGGTGAATCTGTTGATTTTTAAAATCGTTCACGCAGTTTTTGTCCTGAAAAAAACAGGAGGTTTGCAACGCAATTTGTTAATCGCACTTTCCGTTGTTTTATTATTGCCCATCACTTACTCCTTGATTCGATATGCAAGTTATCAAGAACAAGGAATAGATACGGAAATTGTGGTGACACAACCCAATATTGATCCGTATAATGAAAAATTCACAGGAAGTGTAGAGCAACAATTAAATACAATTTGCGATTTGGCTGATTTACACACAACCGATCGAACCGATTTTGTGATTGCTCCAGAAACCGCATTGCCCTTTTCGTTTTATGAAGAAGAAGTGAAGCGCATCATTTATTACCCATATTTAGTGGATCGAAAAGCAAAATGGCCCAATGCTTCGTTGTTAATTGGCGCTTCTACACAACGCTATTTTAAGCAAAAACGCTCGAGAGCCTCGGTTAAAATTCAAGGCGGTCCTGGATACGAAGAATATTACAATTCTTCGATGTTGATTGATCATTTAGATCGACCTTCTTTTATCCATAAGTCGAAATTGGTATTGGGTGTTGAGAAAATTCCTTTTTCCAACATCTTTCCTTGGCTAGAGACGTTGGCAATTCAAAACGGAGGTACGAGTGGAACATTGGGGGTAGAAACTTCTCCTCAGGTTTTTAAATCGAAAGGAATTACTTTTGCACCGGTTATTTGTTACGAATCCATTTATGGAGAATTCATAGCAGAACAATGTAGAAAAGGTGCAGAGTTAATTTTCGTTATTACGAACGACGGTTGGTGGCGCGATACACCTGGATACAAACAACACATGGCCTTTTCGAGGTTGCGTGCGATTGAAAACAGAAAAAGCATTGCCCGATCTGCAAACACAGGGACTTCCTGTTTTATCAACCAACGAGGCGATGTTTTGCAAGCTTCTAACTGGTGGGTAAAAGCGAGCATGAAGGAAACTTTAAAGCGCAATTCTGTAAAAACATTTTACACCAAACACGGTGACTTTGCAGGAAAGTCCTTTGCGCTCGTTTCAATCATCCTGTTCATTTTGGCTGTCGTGAAGCGATTTGCAAAATCAAGGGGTGATTGGGAAAAGAAATGACAACTTGGTGCTTTTATTTGAGTCTCAATACAATTCCAAACGTGCTGCTAAAGGTAAAGTCACGAACAGTTTCTGGAGGATTAGAGTCGTAGAAACCAGTTGCTTCGAATTTAAAGTCAATGCGTTTTTTAAATTTGAATAAGTATGTGTATTGACCGGATAGTCGATAGTCTTTAAAATTGGCCAGGCTGGGTTGATAGTAAGTAGCAGCTGTAAAGGCATAAGTTGGACGATTGATGTACCAAGAGAGGTAATTGCTCCATCTGAATGTCTGGTTGTAAACGTCTTTAGGAATGGCGTTAATTTCCTCGTATTCGAAAAAAACGGATGAACCTACAAAGAATTTACTGTCATTTTGATCGTAAAATTTCCATCTCAAGCCTGTGCCAACCAAAGTTCTCAAGCGCTGTAGCAAGAGTTGATTGTATTGAACTTGGGCATAACTTTCCCATTTCCAACCGCCATTTCTAATGCGATAGGCATATCGCGCATGCGCCATTCCTGAATTCGTATAAACAATTCTACCACCTGAGTAACGAATGTCACTCATGAGCAAGTAAAAGTGTTTTCGAGTTTTGTATTGAATTAAATGCTTGAAATTTAAAGCAAATAAGAGGTCTTTGGTTTGTTGGGCCGAAAATGAAGCTTCCACCGTTCCGCTCCAACCGGATGTATCATCATAAATGCGCTTGTTCTCAATGTTAACCACTTGTCCCATGCCTTGGTGAAAACATAAAAAGGTTAGCAACGAACTTAAGATGTATTTAGCCTTCCAATTAATCATAGCTGTCGGTTTCTATTTTGGAGCAATTTTATACAGATACAAGCCAACCAAGCCGAATAAAATGTTGGGGATCCAAACTGCTAATTGAGTGGATAAACCGACATTAATGGCAGCAACAGTGGTTACTTTCATCGCAAATATGTAAATAAAGACAAATCCCAAACCAATGGCAATGTTGGCTCCAATTCCTCCACGTGTTTTCCTACTTGATACCGCGACGCCAATCAAGGTTAAAACATAGGTTGCGAATGGATAAGATGTTCTTCTGTATAATTCTATTTCATACATGGGAACGCTTCCAGATCCTTTCGCTTTTTCTTTTGCAATAAATTCTTTAAGCGCATTGTAACTCATCGTTTCTGCCCGGTTATCCCGAATGGCCAAATCTTCAATTTTAAATTGAAAAGTAGTGTCTTTGGTTGTTCCAGCAGTTAAATCATCGGGAAGTGCATCTTGGTTATTTACATTCGTATGGATTTTCCGAACATAATAATCGTTGATTGTCCATAGATTCTTTTTGGAATGATAAGTTGCGGTTGCTGCTGATAAGTAGGATGTTAATTGGCGATCTTCGGTCCAGTTTTCAATTTTAAGTCCATAAACAATCCCGTTGTCACTTGCGTAATTGTCAAAATAAACATGTTGATTTCCCGGGAACTCAGCATGGAAATTTTCGACATAAATTCGATCGCGATAATAACGCTCCTCAAAATCAAGACGTTGCTGATTGGAAAGTGGGACGACAAAGTGATTGAGAAGCAAAGAAATTACCATTAAAATCGTTGCAGCAATCATATATGGGCGCATGATGCGTGTAAATGGTCGACCGCTAAACATCATGGGGATAATTTCAGAGTCTTGTGCCATCTTCGCAGTAAACCAAATGACCGATACGAAAATAATCATCGACGAAAAGGTATTTCCGTAGAATACTAAGAAGTTGAGATAATACCCAAAAATGATTGCTTTGACAGGTGCTTTGTTGGCGATTAGTTCGCTTAATTTTTCGGATATATCAAACACCATGGCCAGAAGCATGATGATTCCCAACATGAAAAAGAATGTTGTTAGGAATTTCTTGATGATGTATATATCAAACTTCTTAAGCATCAATTACAATCGATTTTTTAACTTTTTGACTTGAATTTCTTTCCATTCACTGAAAGTTCCATCTAAGATGCGCTTTCTTGCTTCTTTCATCAAAGATACATAGAATCCAAGATTATGAATCGTAGCAATCTGAATTCCCAAATTTTCTTTTGATTTGATTAAATGACGCAAATAGGCTTTTGTATAGAATTTGTCCACATAGGTGGTGCCATTGGGATCTAATGGCGAAAAATCTTTCTCCCATTTTTCGTTTTTGATGTTGATGCTTCCTTCTGAAGTAAACAGCATCCCGTGGCGGGCATTGCGAGAAGGCATCACACAATCAAACATGTCAATACCCATTGCTACACACTCCAGCAAGTTAATGGGTGTACCAACCCCCATTAAATAACGCGGTTTGTCTTTTGGTAAAATTCCACAAACTAAGTCGGTCATGCTGTACAATTCTTCATCCGGTTCACCTACAGATAATCCACCAATGGCATTCCCAACACTGTCATAAGACGCAATCGTTTCTGCCGACTTTTCTCTTAAGTCGTTGTAAACACTACCTTGTACGATTGGAAAAAGTGCTTGTTCGTGACCATATTTGGATTCCGTTCTATCCATTTGTTCAAAACACCTTTTTAACCAGCGGTGAGTCATTTCCATGGAACGTTTTGCATAATGATAATCACAGGGATACGGCGTACATTCGTCAAATGCCATGATGATGTCACCCCCAATGGATCGTTGAATGTCAATCGCTATTTCAGGGGAAAAGAAATGATAGCTCCCATCGTAAACCGACTTAAATTTAACGCCTTTTTCAGTGATTTTACGAGCATCTGAAAGAGAATAAACTTGATACCCACCCGAATCTGTTAAAATCGGTTTATCCCAATTCATGAATTGATGCAAGCCACCTGCGCCTTCTAATACATCCAAACCTGGACGAAGGTATAAGTGATATGTATTTCCTAAAATAATTTGAGCTTGAACATCATTCACCAATTCGTGTTGATGAACCCCTTTGACAGTTCCTGCTGTGCCAACTGGCATAAACATCGGAGTTTCAATGATTCCGTGATCTGTATGGAGGGCTCCAGCACGTGCATTGGTTTTGTTATCTGTATGTTGTAAATCGAAGTGCATATCTTTGTTGAAAAATAAAACACGCAAAGATAATTGTATTTGCGGAAGTGTCTCATCTTTGCACAAATGTTATTTGTATAATGGAATTTATCCCCGCGTTTGATTCAAGCATAATTTTATATTTATTTGTTGCTTTTGCTGTTTTTGCATCAGTTCAACTTTTGTATGTTTTATTGGTTCATGCGAGACTTGCTTTTTATCGGAGGGATAAACAACCCATCAACAAGGAAATGCACCCCGTTTCTGTGATTATCGCTGCGCGGAATGAATCGGATAATCTTTTCAAACATTTGCCTGTTATTTTAGAACAAAATTACCCCGAATATGAAGTAATTGTTGTCAACCATCAATCGATGGATGATTCCACTTATGTTTTAAGTGCTTTTCAAATGGAATATGCTTATTTAAAAGTAGTGAATGTAGAGAAAAACCCCCATTTACTACTAGGTAAAAAATTGCCTTTAACCTTAGGTGTTAAAGCGGCTAAATATGAACATTTGGTTTTTACCGATGCCGATTGTCTTCCCAAAAGCAATTTGTGGCTTCAGAAAATGGTTGAAAAGTTTACGGCAAAAAAGAGCATAGTTTTGGGGTATGGACCTTATTCACAAAGCAAAGGGTTTTTGAATAAAATCATTCGTTTTGACACCGTTTTTATTGCTTTGAATTATTTTTCTTTCGCTTTATCGAGAATGCCGTATATGGGAGTTGGAAGAAACTTGGCATATACCAAAGAAGTTTTTAATGGCGTCAAAGGATTTAAGTCTCATTATTCCATTCTTTCTGGAGATGATGATTTATTTATCCAAGAAACGGCGAAAAATAGAAATTATTCCATCCAATTAGATGAAGCGTCTTTTTGCTTTTCAGAGCCCGAAACTACTTGGAAATCATGGCTTCAACAGAAGTCAAGGCATTACTCAACTTCCGTGCGTTACAAAGTTATTAATAAAGTGTTGTTAGGAATCTATCCGCTTTCCTTGTTGATGTTTTGGATTTCCTTTGTTATTTTGATGTTTGATCTAGAATATAGATGGATCACATTGGCTTGTTTTGGATTGGTCGTTGTTGTGAAATGGTGGATTCAAGGAAGATGTATGTTGAAATTAAAAGCTAAAAGTTTCATTCCATTGCTTCCTATCTTAGACTTATTTTATGCAATACTGATTCCAAGTATTTACTATGCGACAGAAAAATCGACCAACTCGAAATGGAAATAGGAGAACATTTATCAGATAAAGCAAAGTTAGACCTTCAATTAGTTGAAGCTGCTAAGAATGGAAGTCAAGCTGCTTTTGGTGAATTGATGGAGCGATATCGGGAGTCTGTTTATTTCACAATGCTTAAAATGGTAAAAAACACTGATGATGCGGACGACTTGACCATTGAAGCATTTGGGAAAGCATTCAATAGAATTAATCAATATTCTCCCACTTTTGCATTTAGCACGTGGCTCTTTAAAATTGCTTCCAATAATTGCATTGATTTTATCCGCAAAAAAAGAGTGAAAATCACATCTATTGACACGGGATACACAAAAGGAGATGGTGAAATTGTTTACCTAGACGTTCATTCACAAACGCAAAATCCCGAAGAAGTGATCATTCACGGACAAAAAGTGAAATTGATGCGTGATTTGGTTACCAAATTAAAACCAAAGTACAGGGAGTTGATAGAGTTGCGTTATTTTGAAGAACTTTCATACGAAGAAATTGCAGAAACACTCGATGTGCCTTTGGGAACGGTAAAAGCGCAGCTTTTCAGAGCGAGAGAGTTTTTGGCAAACATGATTGATAAAACGAAACACACCATCTAAGTGGTTTAATTTATTTGCAAGGCAGATACTTGTGATTAAATACGGCAAGATCTATCTCAGTTTGAGCAGGTTTTTTCTGGTAAAATAATCAAATAGATTTCTGTTTATTTCAATAAGTAAATAAAATTTTGATCTAGGTATTTCGCTTGGTATGTGTAACTTGAGTCGAGTTGAGTGATTAGATGTAGGATTTAAGTGCAAAAAAATTTCTTGCTCTTTTAAAACTTTCTAACTTCGCATTTCATTACAACAAAAACAGATGCAAATTATCTTAGTATTAGGTGCAGGACTCTCCAGTTCATCCTTGATTAAATACCTTTTAAAACATTCCACAGAATACGATTGGCAAGTTCGTGTGGACGATCAAAGCATTGATTTAGCAAAGCAAAAAGTGGCGAATCACCCGAACGGAGTGGCACTCTCTTTTAACGCCTTAGATCCTGAAGAAAGAAAACCCGAAATTGAAAAAGCAGACTTGGTTATTAGTATGCTTCCAGCACGTTTTCATGTTGAGATTGCAAAGGATTGCATTGCATACAAAACGAGTCTCATCACTCCATCGTATGTATCTCCCGAAATGCGGGCATTGGATAGCGAGGCAAGAAAAGCTGGAATTTTGATTATGAACGAAATTGGTGTTGACCCCGGCTTGGATCACATGAGTGCTTGTCGTGTTTTGGATTATATTCGAGAAAAAGATGCATCTATCCATAGCTTTAAATCTTTTTGTGGCGGCTTAGTAGCGCCTGAAAATGACAATAATCCTTGGAATTATAAGTTCACTTGGAATCCGCGGAACGTTGTTCTTGCTGGTCAAGGAGGTGCAGCTTGCTTTGTAGAGGAGAACCAATACAAATACATACCTTATGGTCGATTGTTTCAACGTTTAGACGTGATGGAAATCGAAGGACATGGTTCTTTTGAAGGATACGCGAATAGAGATTCTCTTGCGTATCGATCCATTTATGGTTTGGAAAATATTCCGACAATCTATCGAGGTACACTTCGAAGAGTTGGGTTTTCAAAAGCTTGGAACGTTTTTGTTCAATTAGGAATGACAGACGATACCTACAAAATGGAAAAGTCAGAGAGTTTAACACCACGTACATTTTTAAATTCCTTTCTGCCTTTTAGAGAGGTTACCTCCGTTGAAAATAAATTAAAGAAATATTTCACTTTTGATGACCAAGAATTGTATCAAAAGTTTGAATGGTTAGGGATTTTTGAAAACGACGTACCGTTTGGTATTCCGAATGCTTCTCCTGCCCAACTTCTTGAGAGCATGCTTGTAAAGAAGTGGAAGTTAGATGTTGGAGACAAAGACATGTTGGTGATGTTTCATGAATTTGTAAGTGAATTAAACGGCAAGCGTGAAAGAATTACTTCGTCCATGGTCAACATTGGCGAAGACCAAACGTATACTGCGATGAGTAATACTGTTGGATTACCCGTCGCTATTTGTGCCAAAATGATGCTTACAGGAACAATTCAATTGAAAGGAGTTTATATTCCCGTTTTAAAAGTCATTTATGAGCCCATTTTGAACGAATTGGAAAATTACGGGATCAAATTCGAAGAAAAAAGTGAAATCATTTAGCGTTTAAAATTGTTTTTTAACCTCGTTGTGATGAAAAAGAGCAATAAAAAATTCTTATCCCATTTTTAAAATGAAACGAGAATCCAAAAATGATTGGTTGTTGAATTTTTCTTCTTTGGAATTTTTTGGTTAAGCGTAATTCTCTTTAATTCAGCATGTTGACTGAAAGAAACCATGTTTGGATTTAGTATAAACATTTTTTTGTGCAAAAAGTCTGGTTTTTTTACCTAAGTCCTTGGTATTTAAAATTAATTCACTATATTTGCACCCCCTAAAGTAAGTTTTAGGTAGTTTATTTATTTACAAAACACGGAGAATTAGTATGCCAACTATTCAACAATTAGTTCGCAAAGGACGCACGGCACCAGTTAGGAAAAGCAAATCAGCTGCTCTCGACTCTTGCCCGCAGCGCAAAGGGGTATGTGTAAGGGTTTACACCACTACTCCTAAAAAGCCGAACTCAGCTATGAGAAAAGTAGCCAGGGTTCGTCTCACAAACGGTAAGGAAGTGAATGCTTACATCGGAGGTGAAGGACACAATTTACAAGAGCACTCTTTGGTGCTTGTGCGAGGAGGAAGAGTTAAAGATCTTCCAGGGGTAAGATACCACATCGTACGAGGAGCTGAAGATACAGCAGGAGTAGAGGGTAGAACTCAACGCCGTTCTAAGTATGGAACGAAGAAACCAAAAGTGAAAAAATAATTTTAAAGCTTTCGAGTAATGAGAAGAAAAAAAGCCAAAAAGAACCCCATCCTCCCGGATCCAAAGTTCAATGATGTTCAAGTAACGAAATTCGTTAATAACTTGATGTACGACGGGAAGAAAAATTTAGCGTTCAAAATATTTTACGATGCTTTAGAGATCGTAGATTCTAAATTAGAAGACACAACAGGAATTGAAGCTTGGAAAAAAGCATTGGAAAATGTTACGCCAAGTGTAGAAGTACGTAGCCGCCGTGTAGGTGGAGCAACGTTCCAAATTCCAACTCCAGTTAGAGAAGAAAGAAAAGATTCATTAGCAATGAAATGGTTAATTGGTTATTCTCGTAAGAGAAACGAAAAATCAATGGCAGGTAAATTAGCTTCTGAAATTATTGCAGCTTCTAAAGAAGAAGGAGCGGCTTACAAAAAGAAAGAAGATACGTTACGTATGGCTGAGGCTAACAAAGCGTTCTCACACTTTAGATTTTAATCGGTATGGCTAGAGATCTTAAATATACCCGTAACATCGGAATTGCAGCACACATTGATGCTGGTAAAACAACAACTACTGAGCGTATCTTGTTCTTTTCTGGTGTAAATCACAAATTAGGAGAAACACACGAAGGTGGTGCTACAACTGACT
>CAZAVP010000022.1:0-55487 GCA_964488745.1 uncultured Chryseobacterium sp.
CAAATCCATCGGACTTTTTAATTGTTCCATGCCTTTGGTGCTAATCAATCAAAACGAAGATTTATCTGAATTAGCCTTAAGGCTTAACATTTCTGCTAGCAAGCAAATTGATTCTAAAAGGCACGAGTTGGATAAGGAATGTATTCTGTTTCATCGCCTTCGATTTTATCGAAAGTTTGATCAATCCATTTCTGTTTCGCCACTTCGATTATAGCTTTATCAGAAGCCACAAAATTCCAATCGATGAAGCGTTCTTCTGGAAAAGCTTCGCCGCCAAAAATATAAATGGTACTGTTTTCGTGTATGGTGAATTCACAAAGGGTAGCATCAATAGCGATTAATAATTGTTTAGGTTCATACACATTTCCTTCGCTTTCGATGGCACCTTCTAAGATATACAAGCCGGATTCACCATAAAGGTGTTCGCCAATGTTGATGGTTCGTTTCGTTTTACTCTTGATTTCCAGCATGTACAATTTACTAAAAACCGGAACAGGTGACTTTCTATCAAAAGCCTCACCAGCAATCAATTTAAAATCCAAATCTCCATCATTCCAGCTCGGAATTTCCCGTTCTTCGATGTGCGTAAAAGCCGGTTCCATTTGCTCCATTGCTTTTGGGAGCGCTACCCAAATTTGCAAACCGTGCATGTATAAGGATGAATCACGCAAGTATTCGGGTGTTCTTTCTGAATGAACAATTCCTTTTCCGGCGGTCATCCAATTCACAGCACCTGGTTTTATTTCGATTTCATTTCCAAGTGTGTCGCGGTGCATGATGCTTCCTTCAAATAAAAACGTCAGCGTGGAAAGTCCGATGTGTGGATGAGGTAGCACATCAAAGTTTTGGCGCTCATTTAATTTTACGGGTCCCATGTGGTCGATGAAAATAAATGGACCGACCATTCTTTTTTGTCGGAATGGCAATAAACGGCCAACCATGAAATTTCCAATGTTGGCTGCTCTTTCTTCGATGATGAGTTGAATGTTTGACATAAAATCTGAAATGTTTATAAAGTGAAATTGAGTTGTACGATATCAAATATAATCAATGTTTTGAACTTATTTTACGTGAATTGCAACCCATTTTTCAAAAGCTTCCATAAAACTCGCTAAGAACTTTTTAGTAGAATCGTTTGTGAGATTTCCTTGGTTGTCAAACAGGTCTGCAACGCCACCGATATAAGCTTCAGGTTGAGCCATGGTTGGAATGTTTAAACAAACAAGCGATTGACGTAAATGATGGTTGGCTCCAAAAGCACTCAGGTTTCCTGGCGACACGCTGACAACTGCTCCAGGTTTAGCATCAAAAACGTTTTTCCCATAAGGTCTGGATCCGACATCGATTGCATTTTTTAAAACGGCTGGAACCGAGCGGTTGTATTCTGGCGTTAGGAATAAAAGTCCGTCCATTGCTTGAATTTCTTTTCGAAAAGCGATCCATTCTTTTGGCGGTTGGGGTTCTAGATCGTCGTTGTAAAACGGAAGATCTCCGATTTGAATGAAGTCGAAAACGATTGATGTTGGCGCAACAGATCCCATTGCCTTTGCAATTTTCAAAGTAAAAGATTCTTTGCGGAGGCTGCCAATAAGGACGGCAATTTTATATTTTTTCATGCTTTTTTGTTTGACTATAAAAATTTAAATATAACTGTTGAAATCGGGATAATTTGGTAATTTTTGTTAATGAATTGTATATAAAGTTAAATAAATCAAATAAGTAGACTAGCCCGATACATCCTCAATTCTTCCCAGCTAAATTCATCTCCATACTTCTCTTTTATCGGAGTAAGCGATTCACCGTCAAAGATTTCGAATGCACTTTTCAATTGATCGATTCTTTCATACGAAAGCATGTCTTTCAACTCCAATTTTTCTTGCTGAATTAGCTTCGCGCAATGACTCAGAATGGTGGTTTCGTTCAGCACACGTTGATTGGCAATTTCGGCAACGGTGAACCCTTTTTGAATCAAATCCAAGGTTTGATCCGTACTAGATTTTTTTGAAAATAGGGCTGAAGTAGTTTTCTCTTTCTTGTTGATGATGATAACTTCTTCTTGGTCATCAAATGTTTCATCAAACATCGAACTTGTAGCTGTTTCTCGTAATTCTTGTTTTATTTTTGCGATTTTAGCTAGTTTATAATGTCTGATTTCATCGTTGATAATATCTTCTTTGCGAATGTCTTTTCCATCTGCAACGGCTTTCATCAAAATTTTTGCTTTTTTGATGTTCAATATCGTGGTGATTTGAAGTTCGTCTAACTCTTCCAATTCTTCCAAGTACGATTTGGTTTGTTTCACTTTTTTCAGTTCTTCCATCTTCTTCAAAGTACTGTACACCAAACTATCCAAGGTTTTGAAAAAATAGTTGTACGCTGCTTCTACACGTGAAGAAATGAATTCTACATCTACGTCTGGCTTACTGAATATTTGATCCAATTGTCTCAAAAACCCTTTGGATGCATCCATCAAGTTTTCGAGTGAAGTCGCTTGGTGTTTTGCCCAAGATTTGTGTTTGTTTTTCTCCGTTTTACTGCCCAAATTGGCATAGGTAGCTTCGTGAATTCGCCATTTTTCATTCAACTCATTCCAGTCAAAGCTTTTCTTTAAAACTTGTAATAAAAAAGCTTTGGTATCGGATTCTAAAAACGTGTTTAATTGCGTTTCATCTGCTTTGTTGGTGGCGTAATCCATCACGTGTTGATCGTTGCTCAAACCGTTCATGCGCATGGGCGACAACAAAACCAAACCTGCCAAACTGCGTAATCGAGAAAGTGCAACGTATGCTTGTCCAGGGGCAAAAACGTTGGAAACATCTAAAACAGCTTTGTCGAAGGTTAAACCTTGACTTTTATGAACTGTAATTGCCCAAGCCAATTTAAGCGGGTATTGAACAAACGAACCCATCACGGTTTCTGTGATTTCATGGGTGTTTTCATCCATAGAATATTTGATGTTTTCCCATTCATGCGTTTCCACTTCAATGGTTTTATTTTCATCTGGAAAGTGAACCAAAATTTCACCTGCAGAAATCGATTTCACGGTTCCCATTTTTCCATTGAAAAATTTCTTTTCCATCGAAGTATCGTTTTTCACAAACATGACTTGCGCGCCAACTTTCAGTTCCAATTGTTCTTCCAACGGAAAGAGATGCGGTGGAAATTCACCGTTGATGGTTGCTGGAAAATAAAAGCTTTTTCCTTGCAACTCGTTCAATGCTTTTTGATTGATTTCGTTCGCTTTGGCGTTGTGCGTTGTGAGCGTAATGTAACCTTTGTTGTTTTTTAAATCAAAATTTGGATTGACGTATCGATTCAAAATCGTTAAATCTTCTTGCGATATTTGATTGTTCCGCAAATTATTGAGAATCTGAATAAATTCTTGATCTGTTTGACGGTATATCTTTTCCAGCTCAATGTAAATCGGCGGATTTTCCTGAATTGCTTTGGCGTGGAAAAAGAAAATTCCGTGGTAATACTTGCGTAATTCTGACCATTCTTCTTGCTTCATTACGGGCGGAAGTTGCAATAAATCACCAATATACAAAACCTGCACACCGCCAAATGGCTGATTGATTTTCCGAACATTTCGCAAAGTCCAATCGATGGCATCCAATAAATCTGCTCGCAGCATGCTGACTTCATCGATGATTAACAATTCCATGCCCAACAATACGTTTTTGCGCTGTTTGTTCATGTTGAAATTGCGCATCAAAGTGTCTTTGTTTTCGAACTTAATGCGTTCAAAATTCGTATTTACAGATCCGAAATCTGGAACAAAAGCTGCGAAAGGCAACTGAAACAACGAGTGAATCGTAACACCGCCCGCATTCAAGGCTGCGATTCCAGTTGGAGCAACAATTACAGCTTGCTTGTGCGTTGAAGCCATGATTTTATGTAGCAAGGTGGTTTTACCTGTTCCTGCTTTTCCCGTTAAGAAAATCGATCGATTCGTTTGGTTGATGAAACGCAAGGTCATTTCAGCAGGATCTGTATTTTGATTCATTGAAAAATTAATTTACTTCTAAATATACATAGAAACAAGCTTGCTTTTATTGTTTTTGGAAATTTATTTAAAGAAAAATTTTCCTCCTTAATCCTCGTTAGTGAAGCTAATATTTTGCCATGCGCTGTGCGGAGCTACTATTTTGTTCGTGGCCTGAGCGGAACTACTATTTTGTTCGTTTGCTGAGCGTAGCTAATATTTTCATCCGTAGGCTGAGCAAAACTACAATTTTCTTTCGCAGGCTGAGCGGAGCCGAAGCCTACGATATCACAATATCATACCGATATAACAACCCAGCCAAATCCTGCGTTCTAAACTTGGCTTTCTTGATGAAATTATCTTGTGGATCAATTTGAAATTGGGAACAACTTCTGAAATCTACGGAAGTCAAATTCGTTTTCACAAATACAGCACCTTGAAACGTACAATTGTTGAATTTGCACTTACTCAAATCGGTGTTGGTGAAATTGGCTTCTGTAAATTGACAATTCTCAAAACTGCTCTTATTCATTTTCTTGTAATCAAAAATGGAGTAATCCAACGCGCAGTCAGAAAAGTGAATCTCGAAACCAAAATCTTTGGTCTTTGAAACGTCAATTCCCAAGGTTTTAGACTCTTTGAAGCCGACGTTGTCCATTTTGCAGTTGTTGAAATTAACGTTGCTTAAATTGCAGTTTTCGAAGAGGCAATCGGTGAAGTCAATATGAGCAACGTCGTTAAACTGACAATTTTTAAAATGCATGTTCTCGATGCGATCGGACGGTAAGTTTTGAGTCGTGAAATCGATGTTTTCAAGAACTTCAATAACGTGTATGTCTTTCATTTCAATGGTCTCAGATTAAACAAAAATGTGAGGCATCTTTTCAAACGCCTCACATTCAGTATAAATGTATTAAATACTAAGCTTCTACAAACGCGTAGCTTTCAACACTTGGACAAGAACAAATTAAATTTCTATCACCAAACGCATTGTCAACTCTTCTCACTGGAACCCAATATTTGAAATCTTTCAAGTATTCTGCTGGGTAAGCAGCTTCTTTTGGAGAATATGGGTAATTCCAATCTCTGTTGATGATGCAATCAGCAGTATGCGGTGCATTTTTCAACAAGTTATTTACTTTGTCGTATTTCCCTTGCTCGATGTCAGCAATCTCTTTGCGGATGGAAATCATTGCCTCAATGAAGCGATCTAATTCTTCCTTGTCTTCACTTTCTGTTGGTTCGATCATCAAAGTTCCAGCAACTGGGAAAGAAACCGTTGGAGCGTGGAAACCGTAATCAATCAAACGTTTGGCGATGTCAGCCACTTCAACTTCGGTCGTTTTTTTGAAATCTCTACAATCTAAAATCAATTCATGCGCCACCGTACCGTTTGTTCCAACGTATAAGATTGGGTAATGGTTTTTCAATTCTGAAGCCATGTAATTTGCATTTAAAATCGCATTTTCAGTCGCTTCACGCAGCCCTTTAGAGCCCAACATTTTGATGTACCCGTAAGAAATCAACAAAATCAAAGCACTTCCGAATGGTGCAGATGAAATCCCGTGAATTGCATTTTCACCTCCAGTTTTCACCAACGCGTTGGTTGGCAAGAAAGGAGCTAAATGGGCTGCAACACCGATTGGCCCCATTCCTGGTCCACCGCCACCGTGCGGAATTGCAAACGTTTTATGCAAATTTAAGTGACAAACGTCAGCACCAATGTTTCCTGGATTTGTTAATCCAACTTGCGCATTCATGTTGGCTCCGTCCATGTAAACTTGACCGCCGTTGTCGTGAATGATTTGTGTAATTTCTACAATTCCTTCTTCAAATACACCGTGTGTAGATGGATATGTAATCATCAATCCACCCAAGGTATCTTTCAATTCTTCTGCTTTCGCTTTCAATGCTGGAATATCCACGTTTCCGTTTTCATCGCAACCAACTACAACTACTTCAAATCCAGCCATCACTGCAGAAGCAGGATTCGTTCCGTGAGCGGAAGAAGGAATAATCATGTGCTTGCGGTTGAAATCATTTCGTGATTCGTGATAAGCCTTGATTACCATCAAACCAGCGTATTCTCCTTGTGCACCGGAGTTTGGTTGCAAAGAAACTGCTGCAAATCCGGTTGATTCACATAGATCTTTTTCCAATTCAACAAGCATTGCGTGGTAACCTTTCGCCTGATCTTCTGGACAGAAAGGGTGCATGTTTGCAAATTGCGGGTTGGTAATCGGCATCAATTCAGATGCTGCATTTAATTTCATGGTGCAAGAACCCAAAGCAATCATGCTGTGAACTAGCGAAATGTCTTTGTTTTCAAGACGTTTCAAGTAACGCATCATTTGAGATTCTGAATGGTAACTGTTGAATGTTGGGTGCGATAAAATAGCATCGGTACGCAATAAATTCGTTTGAATTGCTACGTTTTCAAGGTTCGCAGTTTCAGCTGATTTTCCACTTGCTGCTGCAAAAACAGCTACTAAGTTTTGAATATCTCCTTCGGTAACTGGTTCACCAAAACTGATTGTCAAACGGTTATTGTCGATGTAATTTAAATTGATTTCCGCATTCAAAGCCGTTTTACGCAAGTCTTCCATTTTCACTGAATTTGGAACTTGCACTAAAATCGTATCGAAGAAATCTGGGTGTAAAATTTCGTACCCCAATTTCGCAAGTGCTTTTGCTGTCGTAGCAGCTTTGTCGTGAATTTTGGTAGCAATTTCTTTCAACCCAACAGGGCCGTGGTAAACTGCATACATACTTGCCATAACTGCCAACAAGGCTTGAGCTGTACAAATATTGGAAGTTGCTTTGTCTCTTTTGATGTGTTGCTCGCGCGTTTGAAGCGCCATTCTCAAGGCAACATTATCGTCAGCGTCTTTTGAAACTCCGATGATACGACCTGGAATTGTTCTTTTGTATTCGTCTTTACAAGCAAAATATGCTGCGTGTGGCCCGCCGTAACCCATTGGAACCCCGAAACGCTGAGATGAGCCAAACACTACGTCTGCTCCCATTGAACCAGGCGATTTTAATAAAACCAATGACATGATATCTGCTCCAACCGCTACGCGAATATCGACTGATTTCATTTTGCTGATAAAATCTTCGATGTTGTTAATGCGACCGTAAGCATCAGGATATTGAATTAATGCTCCGAAGAAAGTGGCATCGCCATCAAAGGTGTGTGGGTTTCCAATCACCAACTCGATGCCTAAGTTAGATGCCCTCCCTTTCAGGATGTCTAACGTTTGAGGAAGTGCATTTTCAGAAGCAAAGAATTTGTTTTTACCTTCTTTAACATCACTTCTTGAGCGCGAATTGTAGAACATGATCATTGCTTCCGCAGCGGCAGTTCCTTCGTCTAAAAGTGATGCGTTGGTCAATTCCATGCCTGTTAAATCCAAAATCATGGTTTGAAAATTCAACAAAGCTTCTAATCTACCTTGCGATATTTCTGCTTGGTAAGGCGTGTAAGCCGTGTACCATCCTGGATTTTCCAACACGTTACGTAAAATAACTGACGGAACAATCGTTTCACTGTAACCCAAACCGATATATGACTTGAATACTTTATTTTGAGCGGCCAATT
This sequence comes from uncultured Chryseobacterium sp., assembly GCA_964488745.1. Taxonomy (GTDB): domain Bacteria; phylum Bacteroidota; class Bacteroidia; order Flavobacteriales_D; family Crocinitomicaceae; genus JAQVCM01. The sequence goes on from CAZAVP010000022.1 coordinate 7,587, forward strand.
CATTGATGTGCGTCAAATATTCTTGCTCAGTCAGCGCCTTGCTAATATTTAACTCACCTTTCAATCGAATGTGTGCTGGAATTGTCTTGTCAATTAATTCTGAAATTGACGAAAATCCCGTCTTTGCTAACATTAATTGCTTTTCGTTATCGTTTGAACCGATGTGTCTTTTAGAAAATGTGTTCATAATTGAAACAACTTAAATTTTAGAGTACAAAGATACAATTGATTTCAAAATTAAATTGGGAATAAGAGGGATATTATTTTCCCAAAAAAATCGAATAAAGAAAAACGCCACTCACGATGAAAATCGGAGTGGCGATAAAGGGTATAGAATTTTAAATTATTTTACTTTCAAATTTTCCAAATCTTTGATTTTAGTTGCTTGCGCTTTCACCTCTGCTTTTTTCTTTGTTTGGAGAGCGACGTTTTCTTCAATTTTCTTTTGACTATCTGTAATTTTTTTCTTATAGTCTTCGATATTTTTCAAATGGCTTTCTTTTTCTTTTTCTAAACCTTTTTCTTCTTTCTCAAGTCCAGCTAAAATCTTTCCTTCTACTTTCAGGTTTTCTTGAATAGAAGCTTTTGCTGCTTTAACTGCAAATTTTTGCAAACGTTCTTTCATTTCTGAAAACTGAGAAGAGTGCTCTTTGCTGGACAAGAAAGCACCACCTAAATCGATAGCAACCGCCACTTTTATACCATCTTCACTTTTTGTAATTTTTGCATAGGAATCAAATGTTTTAGACTCAAACATTTTCTTAACAGAAGACTGTAAGGTTTGAGCCTCTCCTTTGGAAGAGCTGTATTTTCCACCCCAATCTTTCATTTCATTTTTCAATTCTTTTTCAACAATGTCCTCTTGACCATACGGAATGGTTACAACAATGCTGTTTTTAGAGCCGATACTGTAAGAGATAGATTCTTCTGTCACCTTCACTTCTTTTTGAGCAAAAGCACTGATGCTTATTGCTGTAATTAATAGGGTAAATAGTTGCTTCATGTTTTTGATTTTTTATTAAAGTTAAACAATAATATTCACTTTTAGTTAAAATAAAAAGTTTTTCATCTCATTATTTTAATAATTGATGGAAAACCATACCAAAGATTATCAAATCAGAAATAAATCTTAATTTAGCACAATGCAATTTAAGGATGTAATTGGACAAAACGAATTGAAATCTCAGCTCATTAGAGACGTGTCAAATGATAAAATAAGTCATGCGCAACTTTTTCTGGGAAACATGGGGCACGGAAGTTTGGCTTTGGCGCTCGCTTATGTTCAATATATTTTTTGTCAGGATAAAAGGGAGCAAGACAGCTGTGGTATCTGTCCTTCGTGTCGCAAAGTTTCTGATTTACAGCATCCTGATTTGCATTTCTCTTTTCCTGTAGTACAGGCAATTGGTAAAAAAAGCGATTTATTTATAAAAGAATGGCGCGAGCAAGTTAAAGCAACTCCTTATTTTGATTTGACAGCTTGGACAGAAAAAATAGATGACAAAGGTCGAAAACCCATTATCTCTGTAGAGGAAGGTCAGGAAATCATCAAAAAACTCAGTTTAAAGTCTTTTGAAGGTGGTTACAAAGTGGTGATTGTGTGGATGGCGGAAGAAATGAATCCAGTTTGCGCCAATAAACTTTTGAAAATATTAGAAGAACCACCCGTGAGAACACTTTTCATCATGTTAGCGGATGCACAAGAAAATATTTTGCAAACGATTCTTTCACGAACTCAATTAGTTCAGATCCCCAGAATTGGCATCAATAATTTGGTTCAGTACATTCAAACAAAACATCACTTGGATGTCTCTACAGCTACAAGTCTTACTTCATTAGCAGAAGGAGATTTGATTGAAGTGGAAAACATGCTGAATACAGCTGAAGACAAAGATAGCAACCGAGAATTGTTTGTTCAACTAATGCGTGTTTGTTTTAAGAAAGATGTTTTGGCCATGATGGATTTGGCTGAAAATCTTGGAGCACTCGGAAAAGAAAAACAAAAGATATTCTTACGTTACGCTTTGCACATGTTCCGCCAAAGTTTATTAAAGAATTACGGAACAACCCAGCTTTCACGTACCTCCAAAGAAGAAGACGATTTCTTAAAAAACTTCGCAAAGTTTATTACGGGGAATAACATCAACGGCTTTGTGGAAACGTTTAACGATGCACATTATCACATCGATCGAAATGCGCATGCCAAGATTTTATTTACCGAATTGACCTTTAAGGTGATGCGGTATATTCATTTTGCTTAGAATTGTGTCTGTTTAACTATTACAACACCCGTTCAATATTTACATCCCCAAACGAATAAGGCAAATATGCTAACGAAGGAATTTCTTTGGTTATAATGACTTTTCCAGATTTCCCTAAGCTAATCGAACCGTGTGTTTCTGTTAAATCCATCGCATAAGCTGCGTTGATTGTCAATGCATTGATTGCTTCTTCTGGAGTCATTTTCATTTTAATACAAGCCAAACTTAAAACCACGTTTAAATTTCCGGTCGGCGTTGTTCCTGGATTAAAATCGCTTGCTAGCGCAACAGGAAGTCCTGCGTCAATCATCTTTCTGGCATCCGCAAATGGAATGCTGATAAAATGCGAACAACTTGGTAACAAGGTTGGAATACAATCCGAGTTTTTCAAAGCAGCGATGTCATCATCCGAAATTTCTTCCAAGTGATCCACAGATAATGCGCCCAATTCAATTGCTTTTTGAATACCGCCCAGAATAGAGAATTGATTTACGTGCACTTTTGGTTTCATTCCGTATTTCTTTCCTGCGACCAAGATTTCTTCCATTTCCTCAACTGAAAAATAATTTCTTTCGCAAAATACATCGATGTAATCCGCCAGATTTTCTTTCGCAATTTGAGGAATCATTTCGTTGATAATCAAATCTATGTATCCTCTCTTGTTTTCTTTGTATTCCGCTGGAAAAGCGTGTGCACCTAAGAAAGTTGCTTTTACAGGAATTCCTGCCACTTCTTTCAATCGCTTGATTACGCGCAACATTTTCAGTTCCGCTTCAACCGTTAATCCATAACCAGATTTGATTTCAATGGCGCCAGTTCCATACGATTTCACTAATTCCAAGCGCTTCAACGCATCTTTAAAAAGTTCATCTTCGGTTTTCTCATTCAATCGACGCGCAGAGTTTAAGATTCCACCACCGCGCAAAGCGATTTCTTCGTAGGATAAACCGTGAATTCGATCTACAAATTCTTCTTCTCTTGATTTAGCAAAAACCAAGTGTGTATGCGAATCACAGAAAGCTGGAAGCACATATTTTCCTTCTGCATCAATGATTTCGACTCCTCTCCAATCAACAATCCCACCCCATTCTTCCATGGAGCCATATTCAACAATAATCCCATCTTCAATGGCTAAAAATGCATTTTCGATAATTGGAAGTTCTTGCATTCCAGAGCCTCTACGAACGTTTGGAATGTTTTCTCCTGCTTGAACTAATCCCTTGATGTTTTTGATTAAAATTTTGCTCATGCTTGCTGTTTTATTGTGTCTTTCAGAAAAACAAAGATATTGATTCTAAAGGATTGCTCAAAGCTAAATTTGCGATCGCTTGAGGAGCAGTGTTTTGTACGTTTATTGAATCTTCAATTATGTGATAGATAGATTACAATTGAAAATAATATAATACATTTGCATCAGAAGACATGGTGAAACAATCAAATAGAATAGCGGTTATTGGAGGGGGTAGTTGGGCAACTGCCTTGGTCAAAATGCTTTGCAATAATTTAGAGAATGTAAACTGGTGGATGAGATGCCAAGATTCTGTTGATTACATCCACAAGTACAAACGTAATCCGAAGTATTTACAATCAGTTGAGTTGAACTTGGATAAAATTACCGTTTCTACCGAATTGGAGTCAATTATCTCTGAATCTGACATTGTCATTATCGCAACACCATCCGCTTTTTTATTTAAACTCTTTGAAAATGTCTCGCAAGATTTATTTGTAGGCAAAACAGTATTTTCCGCAGTAAAAGGAATTATCCCAGAGTTTAACGCCATTCCTGCTCGATTTATTCATAAAACCTTTGGAACGCCTTATTCTAAGATTGGCATCATTTGCGGTCCATGTCACGCAGAAGAGGTTGCTCTTGAAAGACTTTCTTATTTGACAATTGCTTGTCAAGATGATTACATTGCCGAGCACGTAAGTGAATTATTGGCTTGCAGATACATCAAATGCACGATTTCAGACGACCTCTTTGGAACCGAACTTTCTGCAATTCTTAAAAATGTGTACGCCATCGCTTCGGGTATTTGTGCGGGATTAGGGTACGGAGACAATTTTCAGGCTGTTTTAATCTCCAATGCCATTCAAGAAATTGAAAATTTCATTGATGAGGTGAGTCCGATTCACAGAGATGTGAAATCAAGTGCTTATTTAGGTGATTTATTGGTTACAGCTTATTCCAAATTCTCTCGAAATCGTTCTTTTGGTTTCATGATTGGGAAAGGATATTCTGTGAAAACGGCTCAATTGGAGATGGACATGATTGCTGAAGGATATTATGCTGTGAAAAGTGTGGTTGAAATCAATAAGAAATTCCAAGTCGAAATGCCTATTGTTGAGGCAGTTTACAACATTCTGTATGAACGAATTTCACCCGTAATTGAAATGCGAATTTTAGCCGATAAAATGAGCTAATTAGAATCAAAAACTTCCTTTCTTTCTTCTACTTTTCACAAAAGAAAGACCTCCTTTTTTTGTTCATAACTTCCCTGCTATTTTAACGATTTTTAAGAAATTCGCCCGAATTCACCCATCATTTTAAAATAATTCCTTATTTAGAATTGTTCTACATATTGAAATTGAATGCTTATATTTCCTTGATATTAAAATGTTTATAATGCTTAAAGAATTAGTGATTGAATGCCATTTTAGGGGATTGTTATATTCTTTTGTGTTTTGATTTGCACCTCTGTTAATAAGTATTAATTTTGCTTGTAAATTTATCACTCATTTTATGTCAAATACTCAGGATTATTTGCCAATTGTACTGCAAGCGATTGTCGCATTAGGATTTGTACTTTTTGTTTTAATAGTTGTACCACGCTTGGGGCCAAAATTGCATTCGAAGAAGAAAGATGCAAACTGGGAATGTGGAATTGAATCCGAAGGAAACGCGCGTTTTCCAGTATCGATTCGGTATTTTATGACTGCTATCTTGTTTGTTTTGTTTGATGTAGAAATTATATTTTTCTATCCGTATGCGGTTAATTTTCAAGCATTGCATCTGGACGGATTGTACGCAGTGTTATTATTTGTAGCCTTCTTTATGACAGGTTTTATATACGTATTTAAAAAAGGAGCATTCGAATGGGAAAAATAACTTCTGATGGAGACGTTGAAGCGATCAACTATCAAGGTTTCCAGTTAACAAAATTAGATAAAGTAATAGGCGCTGCACGAGCAAACTCGATGTGGCCTTTGCCTTTTGCAACTTCTTGCTGTGGAATTGAGTTCATGGCAACAATGGGTAGTAACTACGATGTAGCTCGATTTGGTATGGAAAGAATGTCTTTCTCTCCTCGTCAGGCGGATTTGCTAATTGTAGCTGGTACGATTTCTAAAAAATTAGGACCCGTTTTGCGTCAAGTTTACGAACAAATGGCGGAACCAAAATGGGTGCTTTCTGTGGGTGCTTGTGCCAATACAGGTGGTATTTTTGATACCTACTCGGTACTTCAAGGTATTGACCGCATCATTCCCGTTGATGTTTACGTACCGGGTTGTCCACCGCGACCTGAGCAAATCTTGGATGGAATTATGAATATCCATGAATTGGTTAAAAATGAATCTTTGAGGAGACGTTATTCTGATCAATACAAAGATTTGATGAATAATTACAACATTGAATCCAATCATAGCGATGAACAAGGAGATGATAAATAACACGTTTGCTCTTGAGCGATTGACAGCAAATTTTGCTGATAAAATACTTACTACCGATGAACCGCACGGTCTTTTAACGATTGAAGTTCCTGCTGCTAGCGCACATGAAATGATCAAATGGTTGAAAGAAGATGACGTTTTGAAAGTAAACTTCTTAACCAACATTGGTGGAGTTCATTATCCTCAAGCAGAAAACCGTGAGTTTGCTGTTGTATATCACTTACATAGTTTGGTTCACAATTTACGCATTCGAATCAAGGCGTATGTTCCTTTGAATAATCCTTCCATTTTGTCTTTGACAGATCTTTATGCAGGTTCTAATTGGATGGAAAGAGAAACGTTTGATTTTTTTGGGATTCAATTTATCAATCACCCCAATTTGACGCGTATTCTAAATGAGGAAGACATGGATTATTTCCCACTGCGAAAAGAATTCCAATTGGAAGATGCAACGCGTTTGGACAAGGATAATCGCTTTTTTGGAAGATAGAAATTAAGAAATTATGAGTGAATTCAATAAAAAAACGAAGTCAGCTATTACCTTCTCTCAAGAAACGATTGATGGCGATATTGCAACGTTAAATTTAGGACCTACGCATCCAGCTACACACGGTATTTTCCAAAATATCTTGCAAGTAGATGGGGAAAGAATTCTTTCTTCTGAACAAACTGTCGGGTACATTCACCGCGCTTTTGAAAAGATTGCTGAGAGAAGACCTTATTATCAAATCACGACCTTAACGGATCGATTAAACTATTGTTCATCACCAATCAACAACATTGGGTATGCAATGGCTGTTGAGAAATTGGTTGGCATTAAAGTACCTAAAAGAGTAGATTACATGCGTGTGATCATGATGGAATTGGCGCGTATTGCAGATCACTTGATTTGCAACTCTGTTACTGGAGTTGATACGGGGGCGTTAACCGGATTTACATGGGTGTTTATTCAACGTGAGAAAATATACGAATTATACGAAGAGGTTTCTGGTGCCCGTTTAACAACGAATATGGGACGTATTGGTGGATTTGAAAGAGATTTTTCACCTGCTTTTCATAGCAAATTGAAAGCATTTTTAAAAGAATTCCCCAAAGTTTTCAATCAGTTCGATGGTTTGCTTTCTAGAAATAGAATCTTCATGGATCGTACCATTGGAACGGGTAAAATTTCTGCTGAAAGGGCATTGAATTATTCCTTTACTGGACCCAATCTGCGTGCTACAGGTGTAGATTATGATGTTCGCGTCATGAATCCTTACAGTTCTTACGAAGATTTTGAATTCGATATTCCCGTTGGAACAGATGGAGATACCTACGATCGTTTTCAAGTTCGCCAGGAGGAAATCAGACAAAGCTTAAGAATCATCCAACAAGCGTACGATAATTTACCTGAAGGTCCATATCACGCTGACGTTCCTGAGTTTTACTTGCCTCCAAAAGAGGAGGTTTACAACGAAATGGAAGCATTAATTTACCACTTCAAAATTGTAATGGGTGAAACACCTGTTCCTGTTGGAGAAGTTTATTCCTCGGTAGAAGGTGGAAATGGAGAATTAGGATTTTACTTAATTAGTCACGGTGATCGTACTCCATACCGTTTACAATTTAGAAGGCCATGTTTCATTTATTACCAAGCGTACCCCGAAATGATTACTGGTCAAACCCTTAGTGATGCCGTTTTGACATTGAGTAGTTTAAATGTTATCGCAGGAGAATTAGACGCATAAGTTATGATAAAGACAGTTATTACACAGCAAGAGAGACCCGTTTTGAGCCCTGAAAAAATGGCTGAAATTCAAGGTGTTATTCAGCAGTTCCCAGAAGGGAAATCAAAAAGTGCCATTCTTCGTATTTTACACATCGTAGAAAGAGAAGCGGGTGGCTGGTTGAGTCCAGATACCATGGACATGGTTGCTGAAATATTAAATATTGAACCCATTGAAGTTTATGAAGTAGCAACGTTTTACACGATGTTTAACTTAAATCCAGTTGGGAAATATGTGCTAGAAGTTTGTCAAACTGGTCCATGCATGTTGGTTGGTAGCGACAAAACGATTGAGTACATTGAGAAAACATTGGACATCAAAGTGGGTGAAACAACGGCTGATGGGATGTTTACTCTAAAAACCAGTGAGTGTCTTGGTGCTTGTGGTTATGGTCCAATGTTGAAATGTGGTATTCACTACCACGAGCATTTAACAGAAGAAAGTATTGATAAACTTCTCGCAGGTTGCCGAAACGGTGAGATCGAAAAATATTAGCAAACGAAATGGGCAGAAAATTACTTTTAGAACACATAGATGTTCCAGGAATTGAAACTTTCGACGTTTATAGAAAACACGGAGGGTATCTTTCTGTTGAAAAAGCACTAAAAAACATGTCTCCAGATGATGTCGTGAATGAGGTCAAAAATTCAGGATTGAGAGGTAGAGGTGGTGCTGGCTTCCCTACGGGAATGAAATGGTCGTTTTTAGCGAAACCCGAAGGCATCCCTAGGTATTTGTTATGCAATGCAGATGAGAGTGAACCAGGAACGTTCAAAGATCGTTATTTGATGGAAAAACTTCCACACTTGTTGATTGAAGGAATGATTGTTTCCAGTTATGCCTTAGGTGCAAATTTATCCTACATCTACATCCGCGGGGAATACATGTGGATTTTAGAGGTTCTTGAAAAAGCAATCGCTGAGGCATACGCAAAAGGATTTTTGGGAAAAAACATCTGTGGTTCAGGTTTTGACTTGGATTTACGAGTTGCACCAGGAGGTGGAGCTTATATCTGTGGTGAAGAAACTGCTTTGATTGAATCTTTGGAAGGGAAAAGAGGAAATCCAAGAATGAAACCACCTTTCCCTGCTGTTAAAGGTTTGTGGGGCTGTCCTACGGTTGTGAATAACGTAGAGAGTTTAGCGACTGTCGTTCCGATTATCAACATGGGAGCTGAGGAATACGCAAAAATCGGTACGGAGAAAAGTGCAGGTACGAAATTAATTTCTGCTTGTGGAAATCTTGCTCGTCCAGGAGTTTACGAAATTGAAATGGGAATTTCTGTAGAAGAATTCATCTACGGAGACGAATGGTGTCGCGGTATCGCCAACAATAAAAAATTAAAAGCCTGTGTTCCAGGTGGATCTTCTGTTCCGATTCTTCCAGCGCACTTGGTTACTAAGTTGGCGACTGGCGAAGATCGTTTGATGTCCTACGAAAGTTTATCTGATGGGGGTTTTGCTACCGGTTCGATGTTAGGTTCTGGCGGTTTTATCGTTTTTGATGAAGATCAATGCATTGTTCGAAATACGTGGAATTTTGCCCGTTTCTATGCGCATGAATCTTGTGGACAATGTTCACCTTGTAGAGAAGGAACGGGTTGGATGCAACGCGTTTTGAATCGATTGGAACACGGTCAAGGAACGATGCGCGACATTGATTTGTTAGCAGATATCAACAAAAAAATTGAAGGAAATACCATTTGTCCACTGGGCGATGCTGCAGCTTGGCCCGTTGCCGCTGCAATTAGACATTTCCGTGAAGAGTTTGAGTGGCATGTTACCCATCCCGAAGAATCGATGAAAAGAAATTACGGTTTGTTAAAGAACATAGAAACAGTTGGTTAACCATACTTGTTTTAAAAGAGTTTAATATTATTTAAAAAATAGATAATGGTCAAAGTAACCATAGATGGCATAGAAATAGAAGTGGAAGAAGGAACAACCATCCTAAACGCCGCTCGTATGATTGGAGGTAACGTGGTTCCTCCTGCCATGTGCTATTATAGTAGCCTAGAAGGTACTGGTGGTAATTGCCGTACTTGTCTTGTTGAGATTGCGGAAGGCTCTACGAGAGACCCTCGTCCAATGCCCAAATTGATGGTTTCTTGTTCTACACAAGTTCAAGATGGAATGGTTGTTAAAAACAAAACCAGTCAACGCGTGCACGAAAACAGAGGAGCTGTAACTGAATTTTTATTGATTAATCACCCATTGGATTGCCCAGTTTGTGACCAAGCGGGTGAATGTCATTTACAAGATTTATCATTTGATCACGGAGGTGCAGGTTCTCGTTTTGAAGAAGAAAAAAGAACATTTGAACCCATTGATATCGGGAATAAAATCAAGCTGCACATGAATCGTTGCATCTTGTGTTACCGGTGTGTGAAAGTTGCAGAACAATTGACAGAAAAGCGTGTGCATGGGGTTCTTCACCGTGGTGAGCATGCGGAAATCAGCACGTATATCCAAAAAGCAGTTGACAATGATTTCTCTGGAAATATGATTGACGTTTGCCCAGTTGGAGCATTGACAGATCGCACATTCCGTTTCAAAAGCCGTGTTTGGTTCTTGAAACCAATGAATGCTACGCGGGAATGTACAAAATGTCCAGGTCATGCAACGGTCTGGATGTTTGGTGAAGAAATTTACCGTGTTACAGGAAGAAAAGATGCTTACGGAGAAATTGAAAGACTCGATGGTAAAACAGCTTGGATTTGTAACGATTGTCGATTTGAAACGAAAGATCCCAAACAATGGAGCATTGAAGGTCCACGAAAAATCAACCGCCATTCGGTGATTTCTCAAAACCACTACGAGGTTCCTAATCCGCTAAAAACGAACGTTAAAAAAAGTATTAAATAATGGATATTACTTTACTCATTGAAAAATCAACCATTGTAATTGTATTGTTTTTAATTACGTTGGGGATTGCAGCTTATCAAACCTTGATGGAGCGAAAAGTAGCGGCTTGGATGCAAGATCGAGTTGGGCCAGACAGGGCAGGACCGTTTGGACTTTTACAGCCTTTAGCAGATGGTGGGAAAATGTTCTTCAAAGAAGATTTCATTCCTCGAAATGCCGAAAGAGGTTTGTTCATTTTGGCACCTGGATTAGCCATGTTTACTGCGGCAATGACCGGAGCCGTTATTCCTTGGGGACCGCCAATTGAAATGGTTGGTAGAACAATTGCTTTGCAAGTTGCAGATATCAACATCGGAATTTTATACGTTATCGGATTTGCTTCCATTGGTGTTTACGGTATCATGATTGGTGGCTGGGCTTCCAACAACAAATTTTCTTTATTCTCTGCAATTCGTACTTCTTCTCAAATGATTTCCTACGAATTAGCGATGGGGATCGTGATCATTACCATCGTTTTGATGTCTGGAAGTTTGAGTGTGGCGACCATCGTTGAACAACAACACGGTTTTTGGGCGGATGGTTATTTTACATGGAACGTCTTTAAACAACCTTTGGCTTTTCTTATTTTCTTAGTCACTTCGCTTGCAGAATGTAACCGTGCACCCTTTGACATGGCGGAATGTGAAAACGAATTAATTGGTGGATACCATACGGAATATAGTTCGATGAAATTGGGTTTTTTCCTTTTTGCGGAATACGTAAACTTGTTCATCTCTGCTGCAATCATCGCTGCGTTGTTCTTTGGAGGTTACAACTTCCCAGGCATGGATAATTTCAGTGGAATTACGTTAAGTGTTCTTGGAACTTTGGTGTTCTTCGCCAAAACTGTTTTCTTTATTTTCGTATTCATGTGGGTTCGATGGACATTGCCTCGTTTCAGATACGATCAGTTGATGCATTTGGGATGGAAAAAACTAATTCCATTGGCAATGATTAACATGGTGATTACAGCAATTGTAATTGCATTTACTTCCGGGTGGTTTAGCGAGGATAAGAAAGCAACAGCAACTGTTGAAGTTGAACAAACGCAAGCAACAGCTATTTTGAACACTGAATCAGATTCTAAAACAAAAGAAGGTTTTAGAATGAGTATGAATCACTAAAAAATCAGACTTATACATAAGAATATGGAAAGTTTAACTAATAGAAAGAAGGTTGTTTCAGACAAACAAATGACTTTTTTGGAAAGTCTTTATCTCCCAGTTGTAATGGCAGGTATGAAAATGACTTTCAAACACATGTTTCATAAAAGTGTAACGATTCGTTATCCCGAGCAACAACGTGTTTTTGCACCTGTTTACCGAGGAATGCACGTTTTGAAAAGAGACGAACAAGGAAGAGAAAATTGTACAGCTTGTGGATTGTGCGCAGTTGCCTGTCCTGCGGAAGCAATCACGATGGTTGCAGGTGAACGTCTGTCTGGGGAAGAGCATTTATACCGAGAGGAGAAATATGCAGTGAGTTATGAAATCAACATGATTCGTTGTATTTTCTGTGGTTTGTGTGAAGAAGCTTGCCCGAAAGAAGCCGTTTTCTTAACGGATCGCATTGTACCAACTTCTTTTGAACGAGGAGATTTTATTTACGGAAAAGACCGATTGGTTGAAGCTGTCGATAATCGAATCGATATTACAAAAAGACAACACACCGGTAAAAGAGGAAAAAAATGAGTGGAATAGAAATTTTAGCAATTGTATTGGGCGGCTTAACCGTTGGATCTGCATTGATGGTAGTCCTTAGTCCGCATCCAGTGAGAAGTGTTTTGTATTTAATCTTGACTTTCTTTTTAATAACGGGTAATTATGTTTTAATGAACGCTCAGTTTTTAGCCATCGTAAACATCATCGTTTATACTGGAGCAGTCATGGTTTTATTCTTATTTGTATTGATGTTCCTTAACCTCAGTAAAGACAACGAACCAAGATCCTCAACCCGGATGAAATTTGCAGCAATTATTGCTGGTGGTTCATTGATGCTGGTAATCGTCGCAGCTTTGAAAGATGTGGTGATGCTTCCAGTTGATTTACCAGTTGATAATCAGCAAGGTTTAGTTGAAAATCTTGGAATGTTGCTTTTTACAAAATATGTTTTGGCTTTTGAAGTTTCTTCCGTATTGTTTATTGCAGCAATGGTAGGTGCGGTGTTATTGGCTAAAAGAGAAAAACAAATAATTGATTAAACATGATTTTAGGGACTATATTTGAATCTGGCGTATCGGTACAATTTTACATTGTTCTCTCAACGATTTTGTTTGCCATAGGAGTTGTGGGAGTTTTGCTGAGAAGAAACGCCATTATTGTATTGATGAGTATCGAATTGATGCTGAATTCAGTCAACTTGTTGTTGGTTGCGTTCTCTACGTATTTTGGAGATGGTGGCGCACAAATTTTTGTGTTCTTCATCATGGTTGTCGCCGCTGCGGAAGCAACAATCGGACTTTCCATCTTGGTGTTGCTGTACAGAAATAACCGATCAGTAGATATTAAATTGTTTAATAAATTAAAAGGATAAAAACATGTCAATATCACAACTTTTACCCCTTATTTTATTGATGCCATTGCTTGGTGGTGCAATAAACGGAGTTTTTGGTAAACATTTGCCAAAAGTTTTGGTTGGGACGATAGCTACTTTGGCTACTTCACTTGCTTTTGTTTTCGCTTTGCTGATTTTCTTCCAAATCGATGAAGCCGTTAAAGTGAATTTATTTACCATTATCTCGCTTGAAAGCATGCAGTTAAATGCAAGTTTTTTAGCCGATAATTTATCCATTTGGATGACCTTAATTGTAACTGGTGTTGGTGCCTTGATTCACCTTTTCTCCATGGGTTACATGAAACACGATGCAGGATACTATAAATTTTTCACTTATTTAAACTTGTTTATCTTCTCCATGCTTCTTTTGGTGTTGGGAAGTAACTACTTCATTCTTTTCTTCGGATGGGAAGGTGTTGGAGTTTGTTCTTACTTGTTGATCGGTTTCTGGTATGCAGATGCTGAAAAAGGAATGTTAAACAGCATGGCTGCTCGAAAAGCATTTATCATGAACCGCATTGGTGATTTAGCATTGCTAATTGGCATGTTCTTAATCTTACATAAATTCGGAACCTTAGAATACCTTGAATTGGAAAGATTGGTAAACTTAGGGCAGGTTATTGCTTCGCCAGAATTGATGTTGGGAATCACCATTTGTTTATTTATCGGTGCAACGGGTAAAAGTGCTCAAATTCCGCTTTTCACGTGGTTACCAGATGCCATGGCAGGTCCGACTCCAGTTTCTGCTTTGATTCACGCCGCAACGATGGTTACCGCTGGTATTTTCTTAGTGGTGCGTTCAAATTTCTTCTTCGAATTGGCTCCAATTGCACAAGATGTCATGTTGTATGTTGGTTTGGCAACTTCACTGGTTGCTGCTTTCATCGCACTGCGCCAAAACGACATCAAGAAAGTATTGGCTTATTCAACCGTTTCTCAATTGGGATTGTTGTTTGTTGCCTTGGGAATGGGCGCTTACACGGTGGCGATTTTTCACGTAACAACGCATGCATTCTTTAAAGCATTATTGTTCTTAGGTTCGGGCAGTGTGATTCATGCAGTGTCTGAAGAACAAGATATCCGCAAGATGGGTGGCTTGAAAGATAAAATTCCAGTAACTCATTTAACTTTCTTAATCGGAACATTGGCCATTACAGGATTCCCATTACTTTCTGGGTTTTACTCCAAAGATGAAATCTTAGCGGTTGCTTTCGGACAAAACATTGGCTTGTATATCTTGATTTTAATCAGTGTAATCATGACTGCAATCTATATGTTTAGATTGTATTTCCTTACTTTCCACGGAACGTATAGAGGATCTAAAGAAAGTGAAAGCCACATACACGAAGGCCCGTCAAGCATGACAATTCCGTTGATGGTTTTAGCTGTTCTTTCTGTGGTTGGTGGTGTTATCAATTTACCAGGAGTTTGGTTGAAAAATCAAGCACATTGGCTATCGCATCACTTGGAACACAATACGGCAGGTTTAAAAAGAATCGTATCAGAACATCTTTCAGACGGAACTATCATGATGTTAATGGTTGTTGCGGTACTCGTAACCTTAACGGTTTTGTATCTTTCTTACTTGAAATATGGTAAAAAAGGCTCACTTCCTTTGGAAGACAATCAATTGGTTGGTTGGGAGAAAGTTTCTGCTAATAAATTATATGTTGACGAAATTTATAATTTCTTATTTGTTAAACCAATCCAATGGATGGCTGAAAAAGGATACAGTTTCTTTGAATTGTACTTTTTAAATGGAATTGTAGCCTCTGTCACCAAAGGAATTGTTGCTTCTGGCGAACTCGTTAAGAGATGGCAAAACGGATATGCTAGTTGGTATATTCTCTGGATGGTTTCTGGAATAATTGGATTGATTGTATATTACCTTGTGAAAATTTAAAAGCTTTGGAACTACTTATAATACCTCTTTTATTTGCGCTTGTTGCGCTTATTGTCCCTAAAAAATTATTGCCTAGCTATGCTTTAATGGGTGGGATCACTTCAACAGTTGTTGCCATCTGTCACTTGGTTGCATTCGAACCAACTGATTTATTTGTCACTGTTTTTGACCCCAATTGGGCCTCTACATTCGGACTAACCTATAAAATGGGTTACGATGGCATCAGTTTAATCTTGGTGGTTTTAACCAACGTGGTTACCTTCCTGATTTTATTGGCAAATTTCAATGGAACTTTGGCATCCAACAAACTATTCACTTCCATGGTCTTCTTCATGCAATTGGGACTTTTGGGTGTTTTCCTTTCCATGGATGGTTTGCTTTTCTATGTGTTTTGGGAAATTTCATTGATTCCTGTGTTCCTGATCTTTTTATGGTTCGGAGCTCCAGGACGGAAAGCTGATTTGATCAAGTTTTTCATCTATACTTTTATTGGTTCTTTGGCAATGCTTTTCTCTTTGATGGCATTGAAAGTCGGTGCGCCAGGAACATTAGGTGCAGCAAGTTTTTCTTGGGAGGATTTGGTGAAAGTTCAATTGGGAAGCACAACTGCTTTTTGGGTAATGGGTGGTTTTTTCTTGGCGTTTGCTGTCAAAATTCCACTTTTTCCTTTCCATGGTTGGCAACCAGAAACCTATGTGAAATCACCGATGGCAGGAACGATGCTTTTGTCTGCTTTGATGTTGAAAATGGCACTTTACGGAATGATGCGTTGGATGTTACCACTCGCGCCGGAAGCGATTGACAGTTATACCATGCCCATCATTGTCCTTGGAACAATCGGCGTAATTTATGCTGCAATTTTGGCAATTCGCCAAAAGAATATCAAACGTACGTTTGCATTTGCATCCATTAGTCACGTGGGTTTAATTGCCGCTGGAATCATGGTCATTAGTTACGATGCCATGACAGGCGCTGTGATTCAAATGGTTAATCACAGTTTGGTTGCCATTGGATTGTTCTTAGCTGCTGAAGTGATTGAACGTCGATTGGGGACGCAAGAATACGCCAACCTGGGTGGTATCGCCAAGCAAGCACCTCGATTTGCGTTTTGGTTTGGCGCCATTGTTTTCGCTGGAATTTCAATTCCGTTGACAAGTGGTTTCATAGGTGAATTCTTGTTAATTAGAGGAGTTTATTTCTACGATGCAATGTGGGGAGTTTTAATCGGTACAACATTGATTCTTGCGTGTGTTTATACCTTCAGAGCATATCAATTGAGTATGAACGGACCTTCTAAAAACATTAATTTCCCTGATTTAACGTGGAATGAAACCGCCGTGTTCTTGGTTTTGATGGTACTAATTGTATTCATCGGTGTTTACCCACAAGTTGTGGTTGAAGTCATCGAACCTAGCTTGAATACACTGATCGATAATATTAATTCAAAAAATATAGCTCAATAATATGATTGCTCTTATTATACTATTTGTAACTGGTTTACTATCGCTTTTTATCGCTTTTACCAAAAAACCTTGGACTGTTTTGTTGGTGTCTTCGGCTGGATTAATCGCGGGTGCTGTGGCATTAATTTGCGAATATTTTTGTTCCAACATGCTTCATTTTGAGGGATTAGATTTTAATAATTTCGCCATATTCTATGGTGTAATTGCGATTATTTTCGCTTTTCTAATCATCTTAACAGCTTATTCTTCTTTTAAAGATCAACCAGAACACACTGGTGACTACATCGGTTTGTTGATTTTTTCATTGATTGGGGCGATCATCATGTTTGCATTTACAGACCTGTTCTTGTTCTTTTTAGGACTCGAAATCTTGTCGATTCCAGTTTATGTAATGGCTGGAAGTAAAAAATCAGACGTGCGTTCATCAGAAGCTTCTTTGAAATATTTCCTAACGGGAGCATTCTCAACAGGTGTTGCACTTTTTGGAATTGCTTGGGTTTACGGTGGAACAGGTTCGTTCAACTTAGCAGAGATCAATACGGCTATCTTAGCTCAGGAAGCTACTTCTCCCTTGATTTATGTAGGATTGTTGATGATCATGGCTTCGTTTTTATTTAAAATTGGTGCAACTCCATTTCATTTTTGGTCGCCAGATGTTTATGATGGAAGTCCGATTGTCGTAACTGGTTTCATGGCTACCATTGTGAAATTAGGTGGTTTTGCTGCTTTCTTGAAAATGTTCTCCTTGGCATTCGGAAGTTTACATGATTTCTGGGCACCCGCTTTAGGATTCATTGCGGTGATTACCATGTTTGTCGGGAACTTATCTGCGATCAAACAAATCCGTTTCAAACGTTTATTGGCCTATTCTAGTATTGCCCACGTAGGTTATGCTTTGTTGACCTTGGTGATGCAAAGTCCAAACAATAATTTTAACTTAATGGCTTACTTGTTTGCCTATGGTTTCTCTATCATCGCTCTGGTAACTGTATCGTTAATCATCAACGACGAAGAAGATCAAATTGCCTCTTTCAAAGGTTTGGCCCGTAGAAATCCGTTTGTTGGGTTTGTAGCGGTGATTGCATTGCTTTCAATGGCCGGTGTTCCTCCTTTGATGGGATTTTTTGGAAAATATTTGGTGTTCGCTGAAGCAATTTACGAATATCCGCTTCTAGTTGCCATTGCTTTGTTGAACTCTGGTATTGGGGTTTATTACTATTTGAGGATCGTAATTTTAACAGTACAAAAACCAGAAGACGGTGCAACAGTTGCAAAAAGGAATGTTCCTGCTTTGCAATGGTTCGTTTTGGCAATATGTGCTGCAGCTATTTTATTTGGTGGCAACATGTTGATTTTTTAAATCAAAACGATTTAGACGCTTTCCAGGTTCAGTTTTTGAGTTGAATGTGGTGAAAATGTTTGCGAAAATGGTTTCTCAGAAAAGATTTGGATGGCTTCATTTCTAATGTTGATTTTAACTCGTAACTTTACCTGAAAGAAAGAACAATAAATCGAACTGAAACAAAATGGGACTATTTTCAAGAAAATCAGCAGGTGAAACAACGAACTTTCCTTGGATTGAATTAAATTCGATTCAACAACTTCACGACATTTACCAGACACCTTCAGATAGATTGAAAATCATTTTTAAGCATAGTACGCGTTGTAGTGTTTCGTCTATGGCATTGCGTAATTTCCAATCGGAATGGAATGTGAATTTCGAAAATGCAGATTTGTATTTCCTAGATTTACTTGCCCATAGAGATGTTTCCAATGAAATCGAAGCAATCACGGGAGTTGTTCATCAATCACCGCAAGTAATTGTGTTGAAAAATCAAAAAGTAAAATACCAAGAATCTCACAGTCACATTAATGCTGTTGAAATTCAAAAACTTTAATCCTTTATCCATGAATTTGAATCTATTTGTTCGAGTTGCATTTGTTTTATCCATGCTATTCGTTGTGCAAAGTTGTAAAGACAAGATAGAAGACGCGGACACAACACCAGCACTCTTTGCTTTTTCTGATAACTTATCTACTGTTTTTGGTGAAACTGTTCCACTAAAAATTCAGATTTTAGACAAAAACATTACCAAATTGGAACTGATTTTTGAAGACAGTCTGTTTCAAACTTGGAACAATCCACAGGCAGATTTAGAATTTAGCTTGAATTTAGAAGGCTATGGCGTTGGAGCTAAATCAATTCAATTGGTCGCCAAACAATCAGATGATACTGAACACGTGGACAAGCGAATTGTACGGATTATTTCGGATGTTTCTCCAGACAGCAAAACGGCTCGTATCATTAATACTTTTCCCCATAACGCAAGCAGTTTTACGCAAGGATTGGAGTTTTACGAAAACGTTCTTTTTGAAAGCACCGGTGATCCCAATAGAACTGGAGCAACGATGGTGGCGCATGTAGAATTAGAAACTGGAAAAATCATCAATAAAAACGGATTGGATGCTTCTTTCTTCGGCGAAGGAATCACCATTTTGGACGGAACAGTGTATCAATTGACGTGGACGCAGCAAAAGTGCTTCCTCTACGACGCAAAATCCTTGGAAATCAAACCAAAACAGTTTACCTACACCGGCGAAGGTTGGGGATTGTGCAACGACGGAAAATATCTGATCATGTCGGATGGAACCGAACGAATCGTTTTTAGAGATCCAAAAAACTTCCAAGTCGTTAAAAGCATCGAAGTGTACGACAACGTCGGTCCGCGATCAAAATTGAACGAATTGGAATACATCAACGGTAAAATTTATGCCAATGTATGGATGTTGGATGTGATTCTTGAAATTGACCCAGAAACCGGAAAAGTGTTAACTGAAATTGACGCTTCTTCTCCTGCAATTGCAGGAAGAAATGGTGGTGAAGTTTTAAACGGCATTGCCTACAATCCCGCAAATAACAAAACCTATTTGACAGGGAAATATTGGACCAAGTTGTTGGAGGTTGTTTTTGAATAGAAATCAAGACCTTTGTTTTCTTCTTTGAAGATACTGATATTCGTTTTACTTTTCTTATTTGGTGAAATATGGCAAAGGATGGATTGAAAAACATCTTAAACATTGTCTTCGCATTGCGGAGGCTTTTCCACACAACAAGAAATTCTCTACGTAGTGACATGGTAATAAGTATTGATTAGTTCAAATAGAAATTTAGGATTGTATAGAGAGATTATCCGACTCATAAATTGATGAAACAAATTTTAAATGGGAAATGTTGCGCTATCAATAAATAAACAAATTGAAATGTTAAAAGCAAGAGGGATTGATTTTAATGGTTCCTCAGATCAAAAAATTAAGGAAATTCTTTTAGATATAGGATACTATAGATTAGGTTTTTATTGGTTTGACCTAAGAAAATCAAAAACTTCGCACGACTTTGTTGACCGCACAAAATTCAAGACAATAATTGATTTATATTATTTGGATTCTGATATACGTTATATTCTGACAAAATACCTAAACCGTATTGAAATTAATTTTCGGACAAATCTCGTTTATTTTTTATCAATTAAACATCAGGATGATCCTATTTGGTTTGTGAATAAATCAGTAATGTTAAAATCTTTCGTAGATAAATTTCCTAAACATTACAATGCAGACTTTAAAAATAAGCATTTTGTAATTAAAAACCATCACAAAAAATATCCAGATTGTACTTATGCTCCTGCATGGAAAACTTTTGAAAATTTCCCATTTGGATCCGTGTTCAAAGCATATGAATGTATTTTAGATCAAAAAATTAAAGGGAGAATATCAGAAAATTTAGGCATAAAACCAATTGACAAGTTTGAACGGATTTTTAGAGGCTTAGTTCATATTAGAAACCGATGCGCTCATGGAGCTATTTTATATAATTACTACTTACCAACTAGTTTGCCAACCATTCCTAAAATTGACTACGTAGATGATAAAAGAAACAATTTAAGAGTAGTTATTCAAGTTGTAGCTTATGTGTTGAATTCAATATCCGAGAACCGGAAGGACGATTTTATATCTGAAATAAATATTTGCTTATCAAGATTTAAAGAAGGTAATAAAGAGGCATTTACAATATACAAAAATAAATCTGGATTAAATATTTTGTAAAGTTTCAAAAAAAAGTACATTTTGCTAATATTATTTGCCTATATTTGTAAAATAGTGCCTTTATAGACTTGATTTATAGGTGCACTCAAAAAAAAGAATTTAAAGCCCAGTAGGAAACTTCTGGGCTTTTTGCTTTTCAGAGAAACTAAATACGCATACCAACATTTTCACACACATTCTAAATCATTTTTTATCTTTGACCTATGAAAATTTTGGTCGTTCGTTTTAGTTCAATTGGGGACATCGTTTTAACTTCGCCGATTGTGCGTTGCTTGAAACAACAAATTCCAAATGCAACGATTCATTTTCTGACCAAAAAAGTGTTTCGACCGTTGGTTGATCACAATCCTTACATCGATCAAGTGTATGCCATAGACAAATCAATCGATGAGTGTCTGCCTCGTCTCAAAAATGAGAAATACGATTTTGTAGTTGACTTGCACAACAATCTAAGAACATTTGGTCTCAAAAATAAACTGCGAGTTCCGACTGCTGCTTTTCCGAAATTGCACATCGAAAAATGGTTATTGGTGAACTTTAAAAAAGAAATGAAAGACAAGCGACACATCGTAGATCGCTATTTTGAAGCGGTAAAATCGCTGAAAGTTGTCAATGATTTTTTGCCTTGTGATTTTTTCATTACGCAAGCGGATAAAGTAGATGTTTCGAAATACGATTTAAAACCAAACCAATACATCGGTTTCGCCATTGGTGCTCAATTTGCAACCAAACGCATGCCAGTTGAGAAGATGAAAGAAATTCTTTCTCAAATTCAACTTCCCGTTGTGCTTTTAGGCGGACCAACAGATCAAGAAGTGGGCAAAGAACTTTCACAGTTCTCAAACGTATTAGATTTAACAGGCAAACTTACCATTGGACAATCAGCCAGCGTGGTGCAGCAAGCAGGCGTTTTGTTGACGCACGATACGGGTTTGATGCACATTGCTTCCGCTTTTCAAATTCCAATTGTGAGCGTTTGGGGAAATACCGTTCCCGCTTTCGGAATGTATCCGTATTATCCAACTGATTCTTCCAAGTTTAGTATCCACGAAGTGAACGGTTTGCCGTGCAGACCTTGTTCTAAAATTGGTTTTCAAACGTGTCCGAAGAAGCATTTCAATTGCATGAACCAACAAAATGCTGCTGAGATTGTTCGAGATTTAGTAAATCGCATCGCAATTGTAGCTTGATCAAGATTTTATATTTTAATCTAATAATCAAAATTATTCCGTCATCTTTTTATTGAATTTTAATGAAACGTTGAGTTTCACGGCATCGTCATTTTGGAAATTTATCTTCTAAAAGTAATGAAATCACATTTTGTTTAACTATATTTGTAGAAAGTTAAACAGAGTGGACGATTTATCAATTTCCCAATTAGCACAGTTTTCAGGAATCAAAGCGCATACCATTCGTATTTGGGAACAACGATATCAAGCATTGAAACCCAATAGAACGGAAGGAAACACGAGAACCTATTCCAGTTTAGAGTTGAAGCGTTTGTTGAATATTGTGACCTTATTGGATGCTGGAATTAAGATTTCTGAATTGAGTTTTAAAAGTGACGCGGAATTGAATCAATTAATTCAAGAATTGTTTTTAGTTGAAAACCAACAGGATTCTCAACAATATGTTTCTCAGTTAATTGCCGCTGGAATGGATTTTGATGAAGATTCTTTTCAGAAAACGTTGTCCTTTTGCTTGGATAAAATAGGAATTTTTAAAACATACACAACGGTTATTTTACCCTTATTGAATCGAGTTGGTTTGATGTGGTCAACTGATTTGTTGCCACCAGCTGAAGAGCATTTCATTTCAAACATGGTGCGTCAAAAAATCATTTCAGAAATAGAGAAATTGCCTTTTCCCAAAGAAAATAAGAAAAAATGGTTGCTTTTTTTACCTGAAGATGAATACCATGAAATAGGATTATTGTTTGCCAATTATGTCTTAAAATACATGGGTTGTCAAGTGATTTACGTCGGTGCCAGTGTGCCCTTAAACACCTTGAAAGCTGCAATTGATAAATTGAATCCAGACTTTTTACTGTTGTTTTTCATCAGACTAAACCTCCCTGAAAATACCAATGTGTATTTGTCAGAACTTCGAACTATTTTTAAAGAAGGAACCATTTACCTCAGTGGTAATGAAAAACTCATCAATCAATTAAAGCTCGATGAAAAAACACATTGGCTGGTTGACGTGGATAGCTTATTGCAAATGAAATTAAACCAGAAATAAAATGGCAAAGGTTGGAATTATTGGAGCTGGTTTCTCAGGTTTAAGCGCCGCCTGTTATTTGTCTAAAGCAGGACATGAAGTACACGTTTTTGAAAAAAATGCGGATATCGGCGGTAGGGCAAGGCAGATGAAAACCGATAATGGCTATGTTTTTGACATGGGTCCAAGTTGGTATTGGATGCCGGATGTATTTGAGCGTTTTTTCGCTGATTTTGGTCACAAGGTTTCAGATTTCTACGAATTAAAATTATTAAACCCATCTTTTGATATTGTTTTCAAAGATCAAGATGTGATGCATATTCCTGCAAATTATGAGGAATTATGTGATTTATTTGAATCTATTGAACCAGGAAGTGCTGTAAAGCTGAACAAATTCATGGACGATGCTAAATTCAAATATGACGTTGGAATGAAAAAATTGGTTTATAAACCAGGACTTTCATTGACCGAATTCATAGACAAGGAATTGGTAAAAGGCGTTTTTAAATTGGAAATTTTTTCTTCCTTTAGCAAACACGTTCGAAAATATTTTTCCCATCCGAAGTTGTTGGCTTTGATGGATTTCCCCGTATTGTTTTTAGGCGCCATGCCAAGCGATACACCGGCGATGTATAGTTTGATGAATTATGCAGGTTTGAAATTGGGAACTTGGTATCCAGAAGGTGGATTTGGAATGATCATTCAAGGAATGGCGAAATTGGCGAAGAAACAAGGTGTACATTTTCATTTAAATTCACCCGTTGATCAAATTTTGCAAGAAAATCAAACCGTAAAAGGAATTTTGGTAGATGGTAAAGAATTGCTTTTTGATTCTGTTATCGCTGCTTCAGACTACCATCACGTGGAAAATAGTCTCTTAAAACCGACCGATCGCAATTACACAGAAAAGTATTGGGACAAAAAAACATTTGCACCGTCCAGTTTGATTTTTTACCTCGGTGTAAATAAACGTATTCCGAATTTGGAACACCACACCTTGTTTTTTGAAGAAGATTTAGATCAGCACGCGAGAGAGATATACAAAGATCCTCAATGGCCAAGCAAACCATTGTTTTACGTTTGTTGTCCTTCTAAAACGGATTCAACGATAGCGCCTGAAGGTCACGAAAATTTGTTCTTGCTGATGCCAATTGCTACCGATTTAGACGATACAGAAGCCAACCGTCAACTGTATTTTGAGATGATGCTGCTGCGCTTGGAAAAACACGTTGGCGTAGATTTAATGGATAGCATTGATTACAAGAAAAGTTTCTGCGTTGAGGATTTTAAATTAGACTATAATTCCTATAAAGGAAACGCATACGGTTTGGCAAATACCTTGAGACAGACCGCTAATTTGAAGCCAAAGATAAAGAACAATCAAATTAAAAACCTGTTTTACGCAGGTCAGTTAACCGTTCCAGGACCTGGTGTTCCACCTTCAATCATTTCTGGGAAATTAGCTGCTGAACAAGTTATGAATCAAATAAAAAAGGATCGATGAAACAATTATTTGATGACGTTTCAGTTGAAATGAGTAGGCTGACAACACGGAGATACAGCACCAGTTTTTCATTGGGGATTTATTTTCTAAGTCCCGTTTTGCGCAATTCCATTTACTCCATTTATGGATTTGTTCGCGTTGCGGATGAAATTGTAGATAGTTTCAATGATTTTAATCGTGCCAAATTATTGGATCAATTTTCCCAACAAACCTTTGAAGCAATTGAAGAGGGTATTTCCACCAATCCAATTCTCAATGCTTTTCAATACGTTGTAAATCAGCATAAAATTGATTTAAGTTTGATCGAAACTTTTCTAAAAAGCATGAAAATGGATTTGGAAAAAGTACATTATACCCGTGAGAAATTCAATGAATACATTTTAGGTTCTGCCGAAGTAGTTGGATTGATGTGTTTGCATGTTTTTTGTCAAGGCGATTTGGAGCTGTTTGAAAAATTAAAACCCTCGGCGATGAAATTGGGTGCTGCTTTCCAAAAAGTTAATTTTTTGCGTGATTTAAAAGATGATTTCGAAATTTTGGGCAGAAATTATTTTCCCTCCGTGGATTTCAATGCTTTTTCTTTAAGCGATAAAACACAAATCGAACAAGAGATTGAAGCTGATTTTAAGGAAGCTTTAATTGGCATAAAAATGCTTCCTTCATCATCGAGAGGCGGTGTTTACTTGGCGTACGTGTATTATATTTCACTTTTCAAAAAGATTAAAAAATTACCTGCTTCGAGTATCTTGGAACAAAGAGTTCGAATTAACAACACCCACAAACTAGGATTGATGGTCAACAGCATGGTTCAATTTAAAATGAATCGAATTTAAAATAAAAAAGCATGATTATTACCAATATCTTAATCGTTTTAGCAGCATTCGTTGGAATGGAAATGGTGGCTTGGTTAGCGCATAAATACATCATGCATGGACTTTTGTGGTACTTACACAAAGATCATCATCGGAAGGAAGACGATGGTTTTTTGGAGCACAATGATTTCTTTTTTATCCTATTTGCAACGCCAGGAATTTTGTGTTTGTTTTTTGGACTGAAAAATGATTTCAATTTTCTTTTTTGGATTGGATTGGGCATTACCATTTACGGATTTACCTATTTTTTCGTCCACGATATTTTCATTCATCAGCGCTTTAAGATTTTTAGAAATTCGGAGAATCGTTATTTTAAAGCTATACGTCGCGCGCACAAAATGCACCACAAGCATTTGGGGAAACACGATGGCGAATGTTTTGGAATGCTTTGGGTTCCAGTCAAGTATTTTAGAGATGCCAAAAAAAATAAACAAGTGAATTAGAACAATTTAATTTCACCCTAAAACGAATAAGATGAGCAAAATATATCCCATTGTCAACGGAGTTGCACTCGTTTCTACGATTGTAATGAATTATTTGTCCAATACGGGAGTTTTTAATGGTCAAACCATGAAAACCGTGTCGGATGCCTATTTCAATTATTTCACGCCGGCAGGTTATGCCTTTTCCATATGGGGATTGATTTACTTGGCTTTGTTTGCATTTGTTTTTTATTCTGGCAGAACACTTTTTAATTCAAAGACACAAGAGCCTATTTTGGAAAAGATCGGTTTGTGGTTTGCAATTTCCTGTGTTGCGAATTCAGTTTGGGTTGTAGTATGGCTCTATCTTTATCCAGCATTAGCAGCTTTCATCATGTTGATTATCCTATTTTCGTTATTGAGAATTATTTTCATTATTCAGCCTGAAATGGTGAAAAGTTCTTTTAAGAGAAAACTGTTAATTCTTTTCCCATTTTCTTTGTATGTAGGTTGGATTTCTGTTGCCTTGATTGCAAATGTAGCTGCCTGGCTAACAAAAATTAACTGGAATGGTTGGGGAATTTCAGCTGAATATTGGACCATCATCTTGATTGTAATCGCAGGATTGGTGAATGTTTTGGTTCATTTTAAATTAAATCTGAAGGCATTTGTGGCTGTAGGAATTTGGGCTTTAATTGCAATTGCGGTATCCAATCTTAAAAACAATGGACCGGATACTATTGTATATGCCTGCTATGTGATATCCAGTATTCTCTTTGTTATTTTATTGATGGCTTTTTTGAAAAAATCAAGTCAGCCAACTATTAAAGGATAATCCCATTCTTAAAAATGAAAGAAAAAATTACCATTTGCTGGTTGCGAAGAGATTTACGATTAGAAGACAATACGGCGTTATTTCACGCACTGCAAAGACAAGAAAAAGTACTTTTACTATTCGTTTTTGACACGGAGATTCTAGGTCGATTGGAAGATAGGTCGGATAGACGAGTTGCGTTTATTCAGGAGACCTTGGTTTCCATTAATCAATCCATTCAGAAATATAAATCGTCGCTTTGCGTGATGCATGATTCGCCTTTGGCTGCTTTTGAAAAACTGAATTCAGCATTTGACATTCAAGCAATCTATTCCAATCGAGATTACGAAGCCACTGCGATTCAGCGTGATATCCAAATTGAAGAGTTCGCAAAACAACAAGAGATTGAATTTCATTCTTACAAAGATCAAGTGAATTTTGAAAAGGATGAAGTAATGAAAAAAGACGGAACGCCTTACACGATTTTTACGCCTTATTCCAAAATTTGGAAACAACTTTATTTTAGTACGGAGCGTGTTTTTTATCCCTCAGAAAATTTTCTTTCTAATTTATATCCTTTCGAAGGAAAAATTCCATCACTAACTGAATTAGGATTTGAAGAAATTGAAAGTGGAGTGGAAGGTCCACGGCTGAATTTGGAAATCATCCAACACTATCAAGAAACGCGCGATATACCTTCACTGGAAGGAACCACAAGAATGGGTATACACTTGAGATTTGGAACTGTAAGTGTGCGTCAGCTCGCAAAAGTGGCGGCTGAAAATAATGAAACTTGGTTAAACGAATTGATCTGGCGTGAGTTTTTCATGATGGTTTTGTATCATTTTCCACATGTGGAACATCAGGCTTTTCGAAAAAAATACGACTCCATTCGATGGCGAAACAACGAAGATGAATTTAAAAGTTGGTGCGAAGGAAAAACCGGTTATCCGATTGTAGATGCTGGCATGCGACAATTAAACGAAACAGGATGGATGCACAACCGCGTGCGAATGATTGTAGCCAGTTTTTTGACCAAGCACTTGCTAATCGATTGGCGTTGGGGAGAAGCTTATTTTGCTCAGAAGCTATTGGATTACGATCTATCTGCCAACAATGGAAATTGGCAATGGGCAGCAGGATGTGGCTGTGATGCTGCACCTTATTTTCGGGTTTTTAGCCCTGCTCTTCAGACCCAAAAATTCGATCCGAAGTTAATTTATATTAAAAGATGGATCCCAGAATACGACGAATTATACATCTATCCCATTGTAAATCATAATTTTGCAAGAAAGAGAGCCCTTGAAGCATATCAAGAAGTGATGTACTTATAGGAACCTTTTTATTAACTTAGATAGAAGAATTGATTTCCCAACTAATGATAAAACGATGAAACCACTTAACAACACTTTAAGCATTTTGATGCTCTGTTTATTTTCTGCTTGTGTATCTGTACCAAAAGGAATTAAACCAGTTACACCTTTCAAAGTAGATAAATATTTAGGAAAATGGTATGAAATAGCCCGTTTAGACATGCGTTTTGAGCGAAATTTAAACAACGTTACGGCCACTTACTCGATGGATGAAGATGGAACGATTAAGGTGGATAACCAAGGATATGATTATGTGAAAGGAGAATGGAAACAAAGTATTGGGAAAGCCAAATTTCTCGATGATAAAACGCAAGGAAGTTTAAAAGTGTCTTTTTTTGGTCCTTTTTATGCAGGTTACAACGTGGTTGCAATAGATGAAAATTACCAATATGCTTTGGTTGCAGGTTCAAGTGATAAGTATTTATGGATTTTATCTCGCACAACTACCCTTCCCGAGAACATCAAAGAAGAATATTTGAAGGTTGCCCAGTCCATGGGATATAATACAGATAATTTAATCTGGGTATCCCACATTGAACAAAAGTAAATTTAAAAATGAACACGCGTAAAAACATTCTGGTCACAGGAGGTACTGGTCTGTTAGGAAAAATTTTGATTGAAAAATTAGGAAAAAAGGACACCAAGTTTCCGTACTTTGGCCTGTTTTTGTTCCAAAGTTTGCTTTAAGTTTGGTTTTAGGTGAACGAAATGAATTGATTTTGATGAGTAATCGCACCGATTCAACTAAAATTCAACAAGTAGGATACCGGTTTGAATTTGGAGCTTTAAAAGAAGCATTAGCGAACATAACTACCAAATAAGCATTCGAGAACAAATCATCTAAGAATTAAATCAATTTCTTTCTTTTGAGGTGTTTGATCATTGGAATTTGGATGGTTCCAAACAATTCATGACGCGTTAAAGAATCAATCGAAAAACCATATTGAATTCCATTTGAGCTCCATTGACCCGTATTTTCGTTGGATATTTTGCTTTTTGGGAGGTAATTGGTTGAGTGTAAAAACAAATAATCCTTGGTTTGTCTGATGTTCAAAGGAGGTGAAGTAAGCAAATAAAATCGGTTATCTACTTTTCTCATGATTCCTCTCGCAAACAATTGATTGAGAAACTCTTTTTGATTTTTGTTCCAAGACATTAAAAATGAGAATCCAGAGACTTCTATCTCTCGACTGTTTTCAACTTCAGACAGATTGAAATTCTCATCCAAAATGGTTTCTATAAAAGTTTCATTGACTTTAACCGTTCCACCTTGGTGAAAGGATAAGTCTCCTTCCCAAGCATTGAAGAAAGCGACTGTGGGGAAACCAATTTTACGACCTAATTCGGACAAATATTGATACAAAGGATCTGTTCGATCACTTTTTAGCTTTTTTACATCGAGGTGAACATTGATTAATCGCTCCATCTTTTGATCACTAACAAACGATAAACCAGGCTCTTTGAAGGAAATTCCAAGCGGTTTGGTATTGCGGACATAGGTTTTTAAATACACCGAATTGGAATCACTATCATGGGCAAACAAAGCGGTTTCAACGCCCAGTTTTTTAAGCTTTTTTGAATTGGAATAAACCACCAAACTTTCGTTTCGGAAGGTCTTTTCATGCTGGAACGCTTTCCACGCACCTTTAATATCATCTTTTTCCGCAAATTTCACATGGTATAAACGTTTCGGGAATTGATTTCCTTTGTAAATAAACAACCATTTTTTTTCATAGGCAATGTAGGTTTTTTCTGACTTGATGACATACACTTTGTGTTGGCCAACCAGGGTGTCTTTTAAATCGATGTTTTTGCGAATGCGCTCAATGCCTGGTTTGATTTTAGAACTATCTGTTACTTCAATCAAAGCTCCCCATTCACTTTCGTCGTTTACAAAAAAATAAATTGGCTTTTGTAAGTTGAGTCCATAGCCTTTTCCTTGTGCAAGTAAAAATTCAGGTGCAACAAAATCCCGCACGGAAACCTTGTTGTAGAACATCATACCAGAGGATTCTTTGGCAACTTCTAAGAGATTTAATTTTCCGATAAACTCCCCATTCGGCATGCGATCCAACATCGCAGGTTCGGGTTTGTTTCTTTCAAACAAGGGTTTGTAGTAGAAAAAACCAACGAGCAGAGAAATTAAAAAGACAATGAATAAAACCTTGCGAGCCATGCTGTTTTGTCTTATTTCGTCAAAACGTAAATGGAGTTCACTAAATCCAAAAGGTATTTTCCTGAGTTCTCAAACGAACCGTCAAAATCGTACGTCAATTTGAATTGGGTATTGGAAACGGTGGTTTTGGTAGATGTAAGTTCTAAAACACCCGTTTTTCCTTTCATCGCATCCAAAATGGTGTTTTGTTTGGTGGTGAACATTTCTCTCGGAAGCTTCTCCAACGCACCGCTCCAATCAAAATATCCGTAAACGAATTTACTTGCTTTGGCTTTTTTAGCCAATTTCCCACTTAAAGCATTGGATCCATAGCCGTTGTTGTGATTTTTGGCTAAATCTTCGTCATTTGTTACCATAAACAACCCATTTTTATTGATGATGTACATCGAGATGGAGTTCAATACTGCATCTTCCACTTCCCAATAGTTTCCATGATTTTTAAAGCGAGATGTCATTCTCCCAAAATGTTTCAAGATCTTGGCAGGAATATCTGGTCTGCTAGTCGAAAATCCAAGGGTGAAAATGGGCATGTCTTCTTCGCTTTCAACTTCTCGCTCTTCGTAATCAAAGGTTTCTTCATCATACAAAAATTCAATTCGTTTGGTTTTTACTTTTTTGTATCCATTAAAAGTTCCAAACATGCTTCCTTTGTAAGTGTTGAAAATCTCTTCGGTATTTACAAATTCATTAATCAATTCGGCCAACAATACATTCGATGAAATGCGGGGGTCTTTTTCTTGATTTAAAATGGGAATGATTACTTCGTAAGCTTTGTTGTAACCTTCATTTAAATCAATGTTGTAAGTGAAAAACCCCGTATTGTCTTTGTGAATGTATTTCAAAACATTTTTGTCAAATTTGGTGCTGTTCAATTTCTGATAGATTGACCCCAATTCAGGTCCGTAATTTGCTACAAAATCAATGTCAATCGAATTCTCGTTGAGATTGATATCACCCAAAAGGATGTTCCCAGAATAGATGTTTTTGAAATCATTGAAAAGATCTGGAAACATGGCTTTAAAACCCCAAAGTCCTTTCGAATTATGAAGATTGCGCGAATTATCTAAGTAAAACACCCCGTCTGATGGATGTTGCAATTGCGCAGCAAATTTAGCGTCTTGATTTTTAAGGTGGATGTTGTCTTTGAATATTTCAAGGCAAATTTGCTTGAGGTATTGTTCTTGTAAAGTAAAAGTGATGCTGTCACGCATTTCCCAATAATTCTTACTCAACAAATCGTTGGCATCCATGTCGCCTTCAATTCCTTGTTCCTCCAAGGCAATGTTGTCTGAAGTTGTATCATTCATTTGGATTTCAGTGTCCTGCGCCTCTAAATAAACTTCTTCCAGAAATTCTTCGTCATCATATTCTTCTTCTACAGAAGGATAGTCCCAAAAATAGCCTAGACCGCGCGCCAACCAGATTGAATCCGCAATGGCAGCGACGTTTTCAATGTTTGGATCTACTCGAATCACAATTCCAGATTTTCCTTGAATAATCAAATAGTTGGAGTAACTCCGATAAAATTCAACGCCAGGCAGCTGATCATTTTCAACTTTCTCGAAGTCATCAAAAACGGTAAACAATTGTTTCTGATTGGAAATCCCAAAAGTAAAACCAGAGAGTTCGTATTGTTCGTTTTGGCCGTAAAAAGCGTTTAATTTCTGCTCAAAATCCAAACCCAAGTCTTTGATGGTTTTGCCATTGGTGGAACCGTTGAAAAGTTCAGATTGAACTTCCGCCATGAATTCGTATTTCACCAAATCATCCATGGAAACTTTTTTCAAAAGCGACACGTTGTTGATGCTAAAAACACTTACCGCATCTTTGGGGATAATATCTTCTGAGATTTGTCCAAAAGAGAAACTTGCGAGGCAAAGTGTGAATAAATTGAAGATGTATTTCATAATATATTTAATTGCTTTTAAAGGTCAATACGGAGGATTTACTAGTTCCTTTCGCAGATTTGTGTTTTTTAAATCGACTCATTTCATAAACTCATTTCTTCACACTTTACAAGTTAAGATTTTCCTTTTAAAATCTCTAATTTTTAACGTGTTTTTTGATTTGACTCAGATAAATTGTATTCTTTAAAATTTCAGTATTTTGAGTAAGTAAATAGGGATTCGTTCGAATCATGACTGCCAATCGGTTTGCAGAAATTTTTGCATGGGTGTTGGCTTGTTTTTCAATGGGTCTTTCAAAACGGGTAATCGAAATGTAACTTCCATTTTTCAATAATTCAACATCGTCTTTTTTCAAACGCTCTGAAATACTCGGTGAAAGCGCTGGAGTTGAACGAGCAAATTCAGGATCATTCCAATTTAACCAAACATGCTCTTCGTTGACCCAATCTTTGTTTTCACTGGCAACAATTTCTTTAATGGCTTTTTGGAGAACTAGCACATTTTCAAAATCACATTGGAATTTAAAGATAAAATCAGTGAAATTGCTTTCAACCAAAACGTTCGAAATGCCTTCTTTGTTTTGAAGCTTCTTTTGGTATTCTTCTATTTTTGCCTCAATTTCTGGAATGGATGGTACTTTTTTTCCGTTTAAGCTATCCAAGGCCAAATAAGAATTCACTTTTATCTTACTCGAACTCAGGTTGATGGTGTATTTTACGGTGCCACTTCCATCGTTATTCATCGAAACATCGTCTATAATCTCAATACAAGAGGATAAGAACATTAAAATCAGTGAATAAAAAAGAATTTTCATGCTTAATTTTTAAATTGTAAAACTACGAAAATAAACGGTACGTGAAGTTACATTTAAGTCAACATTATTACCAAAAATCAATGCGCGATTGTCGTCGATATGTCCGGCGGGAAAATTAAATGCAATGGGAATTTTTCGATACTCGAAATGCGCTAAGATAATTTCCTCCAGCGTTTGTCCGAAGGAAACAGCGGTATCTTTCATATCCGTCATACCGCCAACAATTAAACCTTTTATTTTATCCAATATTCCAGCTTTTGCCAAGGAATAAAACATGCGGTCGATGTGATACAATTGTTCTGCTAAATCTTCGATAAATAAAATACTATCGGTGTAATCTGGCTGGGCATCAGTTCCAATCAAACCATGAACTATGGATAGATTTCCGCCCAACAAAATTCCTTCTGCTTTTCCCAGTTTATTGGAAGCGGAACTTGGTATTTCTACTTTCAGTTCTTTTCCTTCCAAAGCATCCAACATAGAATTTAAAGATTCTGGTGTGTTTTCAGCAAAATTTAATGGCATTGTGGCGTGAATACTAGGTAATTGCATGCATTGGATGTGCTGATGAAAAACGGTGATATCTGAAAAACCAACAATCCATTTCGGGTCGCGTAAAAAAGCTGCCCAATTGAGTCGGTCTAAGATTCGAATACTTCCATATCCGCCTCTTGCACAAATGATTGCCTTGATATTTGGGTTGTCGATGGCTTTTTGGAAATCAGCTGTTCGTTCAATGTCTGTTCCTGAAAAATAATTGAATTCTCCAGTACAATGTTCGCCAATATCCACTTGATATCCTTTGGATTCAAAAAACGCAACTGCATTGAACACGAGTTGTTTGTCAATCGATTTCGCAGGTGCGACAATGGCAATTAAATCTCCAGGTTGGAGAAAGGGTATTGGTGTATTCATGATTCAAAATTAAGGAAATGTTTTTCATTTCAATTTTTTTTCTTCAACCATCTCGGCAAAAGAAATGCCCCAATAAAAAGATATGGAAAGTAAGAAATCAATCGCCACAAAACCGCTAGTCCTGCGAGTAAAAGAGCAGAACTTGTTAAGTCAATCATCAATTCTCCAAATGCATATTCCGCCACGCCACTTCCGCCAGGTGTCGGACTGACAATCATCAGAAGCCATAAAACCAATTGTTTGGCAAATACAAATACGTGATCCTGAAAACGAAGAGAAAGAAATGCTGCTAAAATACAGTTGATTACCATGAATCTGGATGTCCAAGATAAACAAGTTGCAAAAAAACTAGTGAACCAAAATTTCCAATTTTCTTTTTTTAATTCCTTGGAAGTTATGACAATTTCCTCTCCAGTTTTCACTGCTTTTGGACGCCATTTTTTCAGAAATCGAATTCTAAAAATGAAACTCAAAAATCTTCCTACTAATTGGGGAGACCAGAAAACACTAACAAAAAGCAGCAATCCAATAAAGGTAAATAATCCGTACGCAATCCAGAAAGCCATTTCAACTCCTTGATGTGTTACTGAATTAGCTGGGAAAAGAAGAGAAGGCGAAATGAACATAAATACCAACGGAACGAGCAGGATATAAAATAAATTATCCATCATGGTCGTGATTACCACGATGGCCGTTGATCGACCCAATTCAATTTTTTCTTTGTTTAATATAAACATTGCTACGGCAGCGCCTCCGACAGCTCCAGGAGACAAAGTAGAAGCAAATTCCCACAACATGATGACGTTAAAACTCGCTTTCCATTTTAGCCTTTTCTGGGTCAAAATTCGAATTCGCCACATATAGGCTAAATCCCGTCCAACCATGAATAGAATTGCCAATGAAATCCAAAAGACGGATTGTGAAGTCCAATTGATTTCTCGTAAAATATCGCTTAATCTCTGCTGTCGGAAATTTCCAGTAGCTGAAGCAACAAATTCTGCTGCATCTGAATGATCAATTGTTTTATTGTGATTTGCGTCAACCCAAACATGCGTTCCAGTTCCAGCTTCTACTTCTACAAAATGGGTTTGGTTTAAACTTCTGAACATCATCCAGCTGGCGATTCCCAATCCCAGCACGATGGCTAAGATTACTTTCCAAGAACTGAAAGCAGATTTCAATGTTTTTTCGTCTTCCATCGAATTATTTGTCAGGTGTTAATATTACTTCCATTTCCCAATTGGCTCGTACTTTCACTGGTTTTGAGAAGAAGATTACTTCTTCCGGTTGAATTTGTTTTTCGTAATCTCCAACATCCCAACGGCCGTTTTGATTTTCATCTAGAATCGCTCTAAAAGTATATTCGCCTGGA
Organism: uncultured Chryseobacterium sp.; assembly: GCA_964488745.1. Classification (GTDB taxonomy): domain Bacteria; phylum Bacteroidota; class Bacteroidia; order Flavobacteriales_D; family Crocinitomicaceae; genus JAQVCM01. The sequence continues at coordinate 42,601 of CAZAVP010000022.1, forward strand.
TCTAAATTTTCAATTCGAATGGCAGTTCCTGTGTTTTTAAAACGTTCCACCACTTGATTGTTTTGCAACATTTCAAAAAGTGCATAATCGGGTTGATCTTCAACAGAAATGATAAGAACTCCGTATTCCGATTCATTTCTACTTCTGAGCGTGATGGTCGAACTCAGCATATCTCCATTGTTTTTGAAAATCAATGAACCTTTTAAGAATTTAATAGCTAATTCCTTGGAGTTTGTTGCATCGGTAATTATTTCCAATTGATTGTTTTTCAATTGCTTGATTTCGTATGTTACATTCAATGTATCTTTTGTAATCACCTGAATGTAAGCTGTATCAATACTTAATATTTCATCTGTAAAACGAACAATCAAATTTTCATCTTTCGGCAATTTCCCATGGATTAAATTGGTTTCAAAATCCGGTTTTCGCATTCTGTCGCGCTCCGAAATTCGCAAGGAAATCGTGTCAGATTGGTCAGCTGTAACAACCACCAATTCCGCTTTTGATTCTTGTTGGTGGTCAAAATAAATCGAAACGGAATCAGATGTATAACGGTGATTGATTTCTTTTACTTCCGCATTGTTCAAGAAATATTTTGCGCTATCGAGACTTTTATTGGAGTAGATTTTTATCAAGCCAGGCCCTTGAAGAGCTGCCTGTACTTTTCGAGCTCCTTTTGGAATGAAAATTCGCAGTGGAATACTATCCGTGAAAGCTGTATCCGCTAACTGTATTTGCTTATTTGTAAATGCAACACGCTCCGAAGGTGCCCATTTAGAATCGCGGTTTTTATCTTCAAAAGCGTGAACTTTATAATTTCCAGTTTTCAGGTACGAAAAGGTGAACTTTCCATTTTCATCTGTGCGCGCATAGTACGTTGGACGTTTGTAAATACTGCTATCGCCAACATCGTATAAACCAACGAAAATATTTTTTTCCGCTTTATAAGTCCAAGCGTTCATCACAAAACCAGTGTATGACAATGAATCGATGAAATCTCCAGTTGAGAACACATATTGCATTAACGAGTCATTTCCTTCGCTGATGTCTTGCACCGTTCCATTAAAATAAATAACGTAGGTTGTCGCAGGTTTTAATTCTCCTTCCAAATCAACAATCATTGTTTTTTTAGAAATAGATGCCGTTACTTTCACATCATTTGGTACGATTGTGACCGTTTCAGCAGGTTTATTTAAACGAATGTATTCATCGAATTTGAACTCTATGGTTTTTTGATCAAAATTCAATGTTCCGTTTTCAGGTTGTAAACCGTTTTTGGTTACACGCGGTGGAGTTTCGTCTGTTGGTCCGCCCGAAATGGAACCCACTTGAGCGCAAGAAGCGAGAATTAAAATCAGACTTAAAATTAAAAAATATCGCTGGCCCATTCGCAAATTTCGGTTAGGTATTTAATGTCTGTAGAGTCAAAATCATTGAGTTCTGAACTATCAACATCTAAAATTGCAACTACAACTCCATTTTTAGAAATGGGAATCACCACTTCGCTTTTGGAAAGTGAGCTGCAAGCAATGTGTCCAGGAAATAAATCCACATCTGGAACCAATTGCGTTTCACTTTTCGCCCAAGCCGTTCCGCAAACTCCTCGTCCGTGAGCAATACGTGTGCAGGCAACGGGTCCTTGAAAAGGTCCGAGAACCAATTCTTTTCCATCCACGATGTAAAAGCCAATCCAGAAAAAATTGAAAGTTTCTTTCAAAGCAGCACAGATGTTCCCCAAATTCGCCACTTGATTGGTTTCACCTTCAATCAAACCTTTGATTTGAGGCAATAAACCTTCGTAAAGTTCTTTTTTGGTAGTTCCAGAAATGATTAAATCTTCAGCCATAGTCTTTGAAATGATGAACAAAGATAAGTTTTATTGGAGAGAAGTACGGTTAATGTTTGTCAAAATGTGAATTTTTGTGGAAGGGGTGTTTGAAGGATTACATTCTTAAATGTTGAATTTTCTCTTTACTTCATCCCAGTCTTTAAAATCCTCCTCGTTTGCATTTTCAAGTCGATTACGCATAAGCTCTTTCTCTGCTTCGGGTATCATAATATTTTCTTCAGTAAACTCTTGAATATGGATGTAATTAAGTGTTTTTAAGAACTCAATAAGCTTAGTTGCTTTCTTTTTATCCGTGATATTTAAAAGGAGTTGAGTCATGATGTTATTTATTTTGAAAATGCTTGCTTTGTTTTAAAGTGTTGGAATCTTTTATCTCGATTTTAGTCATGATCCAACTTTAAATTGTATGATAGAACATTGACTAAGCAAATATACGGTCAAAAAGTGCAAAGAAAAACATAATGGGTAATGTGTCAAATGGCGCTTTTGATTGTTTTTTTAATTATGTGTCTGTGCAATAGGAAAATAACTATTTAAAACGTTGCACTCTTTACCTAAATGAAGTCTTTAGATTTCTTTCTATTGAACAAGATGTCAACTATTTCGAAATTCGTTTGTAATCTTTATCCCAGCAATAATCTCATAGCTCCGACATCCATTTGCACCAAAAATTAACTTTCTTTTCAACCAAAAAATTCCAAGCAAAAGAAACAGCGGAAAATAGCTCCAAATAAAAAAAAGATCTCTATTTTTCTGGATTTGCTTCTTGTTTGAATATTCATCTCTTCCAGTTATGCAGCGCGATCGAATTGTTCTCGACAACAATCCAAACTTTTTCTTGTTTAGAAGGGTTTTAAATAAGCAAATTGGTATCTTTGCAAATAGATATGGAAACAACGGCAAAAAGAAAATTCAACGTCAGAGAAATCAGAGAAGATTTTCCCGCGTTGAGACAATTGATATACGGTAAAAATCTCATCTATTTTGACAATGGAGCAACTTCTCAAAAGCCTCAGTTGGTCTTAGATGCAATCAATCAATATTACAGCAAAGACAACGCAAACATTCACCGTGGGGTGCATTTGTTGAGTCAGAAAGCGACGACTGAATACGAACAAGCTCGTAAAATCGTTGCACAATACATCCATGCAAAATCTGCTGATGAGGTGATTTTTACCAAAGGAACGACGGACGCCATCAATTTGGTTGCGTTTTCCTACGGGGAATTGTTATCAGCGGGAGATGAAATCGTTATTTCTGCCATGGAGCACCATTCCAACATCGTGCCATGGCAAATGCTTTGCGAGCGTAAAGGTTTGATTCTTCGCGTGATTCCAATCAACAATCGCGGTGAACTGATTCAAGAGGAATACGAAAAACTGTTGTCCAAGAAAACCAAGTTGGTTGCGATTACGCAGATTTCCAACACCTTGGGAACCATTAATCCAGTCAAGGAAATGATTGCCAAAGCACACGCTGTTGGCGCAAAGTTTTTGGTGGATGGCGCACAAAGTATTCAGCACATGAAAGTCGATGTACGCGATATGGATTGTGATTTCTTCGTTTTTTCTGGTCACAAAGTTTTTGGTCCAACCGGAATAGGCGTTTTATACGGAAAAGAAGCTTTGTTGGATAAAATGCCGCCGTATCAAGGTGGTGGTGACATGATTCAGAAAGTGACGTTTGAGAGAACGACGTACAACGAACTTCCGTATAAATTTGAAGCAGGAACGCCGCACATTGCCGGTGGAATTTGTTTGGGAAAAGCATTTGAATATTTGAATCAATTTGATTTAGAGTCCATTAAAGCATACGAAAATGAATTGTTGGATTATGCCCAAGATTTGTTGTTAACCTTTGAAGACATGGTGATTGTGGGCGATGCGCGCAAAAAAACCAGTGTTGTTTCGTTCAACGTGGATGGAATTCATCCTTTCGACATGGGAACGTTGTTGGACAAACAGGGAATTGCGGTTCGAACGGGACATCATTGTACGCAACCATTAATGGATTTCTTTAAAATTCCTGGAACGGTTCGCGCTTCGTTTGCATTTTACAATACCAAAGAGGAAATAGACATTTTTATCGCAGCGGTTGAGAAAAGCATCAACATGTTGAAATAGAGTATCATGACATTAGACGAAAGACAAAAAGAAATAATTGATGATTTTGCCATCTACGACGATTGGATGGACAAATACGAATACATCATTGAATTAGGAAAAGATTTACCTCAGATTGCTGAAGAGAAGAAAACCAATGACCGCTTGATTGAAGGATGTCAGTCGAAAGTTTGGTTGGATTTTGCATATCAAGATGGGAAAATGAAATACACCGCAGATTCAGACGCCATCATTACGAAAGGAATTATTGGTTTGCTGATTCGCGTTTTAAACGATGCATCTCCAGAAGAAATTGTTAAAACAGACATGTATTTCATCGATGAAATTGGATTGCGCGAACATTTATCTCCAACCCGTTCCAACGGATTGTTGAGCATGGTAAAGCGCATGAAAATGTCGGCACTTCAAGCTCTTTCGAAGGCTTAAGTCCACTAAAAAACAGATCTAAAAACGACAAATCAGAAAGTATGATTGATTTAGAAAACCAAGTAGTAGAAGTACTCAAAACCATTTACGACCCCGAAATTCCGGTGGATGTATTTGAATTGGGATTGATATACGAAGTAAACATAGATGACGATAAAAATGTAACGATTTACATGACCTTAACGTCACCAAATTGTCCAGTTGCGGAGTCCATGCCGCAAGAAGTAGAAGATAAAGTGGGTGAATTAGCAGAAGTTGCGAGCTCAAAAGTGCACGTGGTTTTTGATCCACCATGGGATAAAGACATGATGAGCGAAGAAGCAAAATTGGAATTAGGTTTCCTCTAGAATCGCTGAGGTTAGTTGACCTAAAACGATAAAATCAATTGAATTAACCAGATGTTTTCTGAAGAGACTCATAGTTGATTACCTGTAATGTAAACAATAAGGTATGTATTCTGTTCGACCTTAGTAATGTAAGCGTTAATTCAAAAAATCAATATTTATTAAATCACACATAAATTGAACCAAGAAGGCTCCTAGTCTTCTTTTGTTCTTTTTTAAATAACATTCAATGAGAAGAGTTGTAATCACAGGTTTGGGAGCGTTGACTCCAATCGGAAATGATGTTTTCACGTTTTGGGAAAATGCAAAAAATGGTGTGAGCGGTGCTGCAGCAATCACGAAATTCGACACTTCGAAATTCAAAACGACCTTTGCGTGTGGAATCAAAGGTTACGAAGAAAAAGACCATTTTGATGTCAAAGAGGCGAAGCGATACGACCGTTTTTCTCAATATGCTTTGGTATCTGTTGCTGAAGCCGTGAACGATGCAAAGATTGATTTTGAAACTTTAAACAAAGATCGAATCGGTGTGATTTGGGGTTCGGGAAACGGAGGAATTCAGACATTTGAAGATCAAATGATGGAATATTGCGAGGGCGATAAAACACCGAGATTTACACCTTTCTTCATTCCACGAATTTTAGTAGATATCGCATCAGGAATTATTTCGATTAAATATGGTTTAAGAGGCGTAAACTTTTGTCCTGTTTCTGCTTGTGCAACTTCCAATACCGCATTGATAGAAGCGTTCAATTACATCCGCTGGAACAAAGCCGACATGATTATTTCTGGCGGTTCAGAAGCGGCAATCACACAATCTGCCATCGGTGGATTCTCATCTGCCAAAGCTTTGTCAACTCAAAACGATTCTCCAGAAACTGCTTCTCGTCCGTTTGATATCGAACGCGACGGATTTGTAATGGGCGAAGGTGCCGGAGCATTAATTATTGAAGAATATGAACACGCTGTGAAACGCGGAGCAACAATTTATGCTGAAGTTGTAGGCGGAGGAATGGCAGCAGATGCGTATCATTTAACCGGAACACATCCAGAAGGCGATGGCGCCGTTTTGGGTATGACTTTGGCGATGGAAGAAGCAGGAATTACGGCAGATGAAATCGATTACATCAACATGCACGCAACTTCTACTCCTCAAGGCGATGCCAGTGAAATGATTGCCGTTCAACGGGTTTTTGGCGAGCGAAAATCGTTGAGTATTTCCGGAACGAAATCCATGACCGGACATTTACTTGGCGCTGCAGGCGCAATCGAAGCCATTTTATGTGTGAAAGCGTTGCAAGATGATTTGATTCCACCAACAATAAACACCGTTCACATCGATCCGCAATACCAGGATTTATATGATTTCCCGCTCAATAAGGCGAAATCCCAAAAAGTAAAATACGCCATGAGCAACACCTTTGGATTTGGTGGACATATTGCTTCCATTGTTTTGAAGAAATGGGAAGAATAGGGTTTATTCATTTTTTAGCGAGAATTTCGGTCTTCCCTCTTTGACTTGCGAAGCATGCAACGAAGCTAACGAGGATTAAGGAGGAGGATTTTTTAACGTTAAATATCAGCAATAAACCAACACCAATTGATTTTCATAAATCTCAAATTCACAAACTATATTTCCAAAGGATGATTTTGCTTCAATTCTTTTCTCTTGAAAATTTATGTCCATAACCTCAACTTCATTTTTCAGATCATCAAAATCGCCGCCATAAAATTTGAAAATTGCTTCTTTTGCGCACCAAATCAAATGGAGTGTTTCATTCGTTAAAGCTGGAAATGATTTCTTTTCAGCATCATTCACGAAGAGATTTACAATTTTTTCTACTTTTTTAGTAATAAATTCGATGTCGATCCCAACTAAACCATTTTCTGAAAGATAGATTGCCATCCAATTTTGGGCATAAGAAATGGAGACGTTGGGCGCATTTTCACCAGTTAGAAATGGTTTTCCTCTTGAGTCGTGCTTTAATTCTAAGTTTTTACCAATGCATTCTATCACAAACGATTGCATTTGCTTTTTGCTCAATCCTGCCTTCGGGAGTTGACGTAGTATAATTTTTCCTTTGGCTGTTGAGATGGTTTGCAAAGTAATCATGGATAAATTCTTGATGTAGATTTTCTGAATTGATAAATCAAATTTAATGGAAAAGAGAATGATATGGAAATTAAAAAGAAGTTAATAAACAAACGATTTTATATCCGATGGTTTATGTCATGGTTTTTAAACAAAAACGCATGCCACAAACAACTCATCTCAGTTTGCAATCAAGCGGTGGATGAATCCACCGCTTAATAAAATTATCTTTTCTAAAATTTAGACTTACAAAATTTTAAATGCGTTTGCCCTAATTCAACAAACTATTGTACATTTGTTACATGACCGACTTGATGGATTTGAATGCTTTTATGGAATTTGCTACGGAGGAATTGCTGCTGAAATCAGATGAGATTCATGCGCAATCTGAATTTAGGGAACTAAGAACTTGGAGTTCGCTGAATGCTTTGGTGTTGATTTCTCGAATCCATGACGAAACGGGTATTCTAATTTCATCCAGTCAGCTGGCGAATTGCAAAACAATCACCGATATTCATCAACTAATTGTGCAAGAATAAATGGCTTTTTCGAAAGTTTCTGGAAGTCAAATTGTGGGAATTCATTCTGTTGTTCCTCGAAAAGTGGAGGACAATCTCGCCTTGAAATTGATTTCTGAAGCTGATCGCGAAGCTTTAGTTCACCATACCGGAATTCGTTTTCGTAGAATTGCTGAAACTGATCAAAACATCAAAGATTTATTTCAAATTGCAACCGAAAAATTGCTTCAAAAGTTGGATTGGAATCCTGATTCCATCGATGTTTTAATTTGTGTAACGCAAACTCCAAGCATGGTTATTCCATCTGTCTCCAATCGAATTCATGGAGATTTGAACCTCAACGCGAATGTCCTTTGTTTTGATTTGGTTGCTGGTTGTTCGGGATTTGTTTACGGCTTGCAAACAGTACAAGCACTTTTAAAAAGCATCAGCAAAGAAAATAAACGAGCGATTTTGTGTTGCGGCGACATTTCCACGCAATTGATTGATTCCAACGACAAAAGCGTAAAACCCATTTTTTCGGATGCCGTTTCAGCGATTGCGATTGAAAACACGCTTGATGCAGCTGAAATTACAGGCTATTTCAATTTGCAAACGGAAGGAAAAGGTCAAAACGCCATTGAAATGAAAAACGACGAGCAAGACAAGTCCTTCATGCGCCTGAATGGAATTGATGTGTTCCATTATTCGGTGAATTTGGTTCCTGAAAACATCACTAAATTATTTGATTTTGCTGGTAAAGAAATTGATTTTCCCGATCTATTTGTTTTTCATCAGGCCAATAAACTCATTACAGAATCGATTCGTAGAAAGTTGAAAATTCCAGGAGAAAAAGTTCCTTATTCCTTGCATGAATATGGAAATACGGCTTCCGCGAGTATTCCGTTGACAATAAATACCTTTTGGAACCAGCACGTTTCAAAAACCGCTTGGATTATCGTTTCTGGTTTTGGAGTCGGATTTTCCATGGCTTCGGGTTTAATTCGTTTTAATCCAAAAATTTGCGAACTCCCAGAAGAAGTGTAACTTTACATTCAGTCAACTCCATACTACATGAATGAATTAGACATCGTGATACCACTCTATAAGTCCAAGCACAACATCAAATCTTTGGTTGAGCGTTTAGAAGAATGGCGAAAAACGATCGATTTTTCGTTCCAAGTAATCTTTGTCGTTGACGGTTGTCCTGAGAACTCATTCGAACAAATTCAAGAAACAATCAAAGAGGTTCAAGTTGATGCTCAGATTTTAAATTTAGCAAAAAACTACGGACAACAAACAGCAACAGCCATCGGTTTTTCGGTGTGTACTGCTCCATACGTGGCTACCATTGACGATGATTTGCAACACGATCCATTTCAACTAAACATTCTTTTCGAAAAGTTAAAGGACGAACAAGCAGATTTGGTTTATGGCGTTTACATCAAGAAAAAACATTCTTTTTTCCGCAATGCGGGAAGTCAACTTTTGAAACGTTTGTTGTATTCTAAAACAAAGGATTATTCGATGGTCACTTCCTTTCGCATGATGAAAGCATCGACTTGCGCCAAGTTTAAAAATTCTGTTTCGCCCGTTTTATTTGTCGATGAACATTTGATGGAAACAGCGTATAAAACGTCCACCTGTGTGGTAGAACATTCCGCTAGATCCATTGGTAAATCATCTTATTCGAATTGGAAACTCTTCAAATTAGCAACAGAAATTTTATTATTCCATTCATCTTTTCCACTGAAATTAATCATCCGATTTGGATTTACTACTTCCTTTGTATTTTTCCTTATTGGCTGTTATTTCATCTGGGAAAAATTGGCTCATAACGTTCAATTGGGGTTTACTTCCATCATCGTTGCCATTTTCTTTTCGGCAGGAATGATTTTACTTTCCTTGGGAATCATAGGCGAATACATTCGTAAAATCTGGGTTGCGCAAAACCAACTAGATCAAGTGAAAATTCAAGAACGATGCACGAATTAAACGGTTTTGGATTGACCTTAAAATTGGTTGATGAAAATACTGCCGAACAAGTACGAATTTGGCGAAATGATGCTGAAATTTCACAATTTATGGAATTTAAAGACCACATTACTCCAAAAATGCAACAAATTTGGCTCAAAAACATTCAAAATTCTAACGACCTGTTTTATGTTATTTCACAAGATAAAAATTTAATTGGAACCATTCATTTGAGTCAGATAAATTCCATCCAAAAAACAGCAGAAGCGGGAATTTTTATTGGCAATAAAGAATTTTCTGGAACAGGAATTACCTTGGGAGCTTCTCTCCTATTACTGGATCTTGCTTTCGAAACACTGAATTTGCAACGCGTTTTTGCCAAAATAAACATTGAAAACAAAGCAGCAGAACAGTATAATGAGATTTTGGGGTTTGAGAAAGTGAAAGTCCTAACGAATGCTTTTAATTTGTGGGCGATTGAAAAAAGAAAATATCTTGGAAAGAGAGATGGATTAAGGAAGTTGGTTTAAGGGTGGATTGGCAGGTTGGCAGATTGGGCAGATGGCAGATTGCAAATTACAGATTGGCAGATGGCAAATTGCAGATTAAATGCTTGTTTTTCAATAAATTGTTTCTGAAACGGAAATCCGGCCGAAAGTGGAAATTCAGTTTCCTCCTTTGACTTGCGAAGCATGCAGCGAAGCTAACGAGGACGAAGGAAGAGGATTGTTGTATATGAGCTAGTGATCGATTTATCTAAGTGAAAACGGTTGATGCGCACACTCCCCACCACTAAGACTTCAATAATAAGCTAAACACCCCATATAAACGATGAACGTGCATCAATGAAAAACAAATCGTTATAATTTTGATTATGGGATGATTAACCTTACATTTGTGTTGTATTTTCTCCTTTTTGGGCAAATACCAATTTTTTATGGTGTACTACTGAATTAATCAACACACACTACTAATTGAAAGACACAATGAAAAGTACTGCTACAAAATATCGTTTAAATAATGACTATACTACTTATACGTCAAATTGTTTGGTAAAAGGCAACTTGGTTGATAAAAATTCAAACGAAAATTTCTCGAATTTTAATTATTTGAAACGCAGAACTTCTCGTGCTTTGGTAGCGCAAATTAAAGGAAGTTTATTGAGGCTTTTTGTTTTAGTATTGTTTTCGCTGGGAGTGAGTTTGAATGGTTTCGGGCAGTGTACCACCGATAATAATTATACTGCAACAGCCTCAACGCCTACCTGTAATAATCAAACAAGAACAATCCAAGGTCCTGGACACAGAACAACAGTGTTGGGCTTTGATCAAAATAAAGTCTATAATTTATATGTTAATACGGCAACGGCAAATGTAAATTGTGTGCAAGCTCGCTGGCAAAATTCGGGAGGTGCTGCTATTGGAGGATGGTTTCCTTTAAACTATGCAAATAGCGGAACTATTAATTATGGTACGTTTGTATCTCCAGCCAATGCCGCAAGATTAGAAATAACAACTGGTAAAACAGCATGGGTAGCAACTTCTGCAATTTTGAATTACCGTTTAAACCCATCACCTTCTGCAGACGCTGGCCCAGACCAAGTTATTTGTTCTGGGGAAAGTGTGGGATTAAATGGAGGGGGTGCACCAAATCCTTTAGCAAACGCATCATGCAACGGTTCATATACTTATGATTGTAGTGATTATGACTTTATTAATAATTTTTCAACTACTGGTGGTACAACAAATATAACGAATAATGGATCGGGGTGTTCTTCAGGGGCTTATAGCAATCAGACAAATAGAATTGTGACCGTCATGCCTGGTGGTAGTTTTAATATAAGTGTTTATTCGGGTAATTCATGGAGTCATGGACATCGTATTTGGATTGATTGGAATAATGATGGAGTATTTACTGCTGCTGAATCTGTTTGGAGTGGAGGTAGTAATACAAGTACGCAAACAGGTACAATTACAGTACCTGCTGCACAGCCCTTTGGTCTTTATAGAATGAGGGTGAGAGGGCAATATGCTGCCGTGCCTGGTACTGGTGACGCATGTACTGCATTAAACTATGGTGAGATAGAAGATTATACAGTTCAAGTTGGGGTTATTGCCACCTATTCATGGTCAGGTAGTCCTATTGTAAGTGGAGGAACAACGGCTACCCCAACAGTTAACCCCACTGTAACTACAGATTATACCTTAACACTTATACCGGAGGGTTGCCCAATAGATAAAACAACAACAGTAACTGTAAACACTTCAGCAACACCTCTAACTACTATCACACCACCAACACCTTCCGTCTGTTCAGGTAGCAACACAACGCTTACAGCAAGTGGTGGTACAACAGGTTCAAATGGGGTAATTGTCTGGCAAAAAGGAACGTGCAACACAGCCTACGAACAAAATTGGACACGACAACCCTTTGGTGTTAGTAGCACAACGGTCAATTCTGTCAATGGAATCTTGAATGTTACCTCAACAAGCAATGATCCAATGATTCTTATGGGTGGTCTCGGCTCATATGATCCCGCAGTGTATCGTTATATAAACATTCGTTATCGAGTTACCGCAGGAACAGCTGGAAGTACTGAAATCTTTTTTTATAACACAACCCATAATTATGCGGTAGGGGGAGAAACTGGATATGGTACATTAATAAGTGATGGGGCATGGCATATCTTATCAATTGATATGCACTCGGATCCTCAGTATTTAACAGGGGGGAATATATTAGGTTGGCGTTATGACTGGGCAACAGCTTCTGGAGTAACGATGGATCTTGATTTTATTTCATTAGATCAATTTCCTATCATCGCTGAAGGTGCTAGTTTTGCTACACCAAACTTAACAACTTCAACAACCTATTATGCGAGTCGAAGATCAGATTGTGGTTCAACAAGTTGTATTTCTAGAACAATAACTGTAAACAATGTCCCAGCGCAGCCAAGCGCTATTTCAGGAACTACAACAATTTGTGCAAGCGTTAACCAAACGTATAGCGTAACCAATGTGTCGGGCGTCACTTACACATGGTCATACAGTGGTACGGGAACTTTAACAGGTACAGGAAACTCTAGAACATTAAATGCTACAACGAGTGGAACACTCACTGTAACACCTTCTAATAGTTGTGGAAATGGAACTGCTCGTTCTGTGGCAATCACTGTAAACAATGTCCCAGCGCAGCCAAGCGCTATTTCAGGAACTACAACAATTTGTGCAAGCGTTAACCAAACGTATAGCGTAACCAATGTGTCGGGCGTCACTTACACATGGTCATACAGTGGTACGGGAACTTTAACAGGTACAGGAAACTCTAGAACATTAAATGCTACAACGAGTGGAACACTCACTGTAACACCTTCTAATAGTTGTGGAAATGGAACTGCTCGTTCTGTGGCAATCACAATAAATAGTGTACCAACAGCCACAATCACAGCAAACAATCCAACAATTTGTCATGGAAACACAGCCACTTTAAGTGGGACGGTGTCCATCGCAAACAGTGTTGTTACAATTAACAACGGCGTTGGAACAGTAACAGCTTCTGGAACTACCTGGTCAACAACAATAA
>CAZAVP010000023.1:0-54299 GCA_964488745.1 uncultured Chryseobacterium sp.
GTTTGATCAAAAGAAGAAAAAAATTGATCTGATTTTTTCAAGGTGAAAATTCTCAACACCGCAAAATAATTTTAACCCTAGGCGTTGAATATTTGAGATAACTCTGTTAATTTAATCCATATACCTGAAAACAACCTCCATTTTTCGTACCTTTAGTGAAATAAATATTCATCTTAAAAACATACATAATGGGAAAAGTAACTTTACACGGAGATTCCATCTCCATTTCTGGAAAATTACCTGAAAATGGAACCAAAGCACCAGAATTCAATCTCACAAAATCAGATTTAAGTAAAACAAATTTAGCAGCTTATGAAGGTTCAAAAGTAATCTTAAATATCTTTCCAAGTATTGACACAGGAGTTTGTGCTGCGTCCGTGCGTCATTTTAATCAAGACGCAACCAAATTAAATAACACCAAAGTATTGTGTGTTTCAAGGGATCTGCCTTTTGCTCAAAAAAGATTCTGTGGTGCTGAAGGTATTCACAACGTAGAGATGCTATCGGATTTTTCCACGGGAGCATTTGGCAGGGATTACGGTTTAGAAATGACAGATGGTCCACTCGCTCATCTACATGCACGCGCAGTCATCGCTTTGGATGAAAATCAACGCGTAATCTATTCCGAGTTGGTTCCAGAAATTGGTCAAGAACCGAACTATGAAGCTGCACTGAATGCAATTAGATAACGAAAAACACCGCTGATTACAAATTTAGTCAGCGGTGTTTTAATGGTGCATAAGTCAATTTCAATCAGAACTCAGTAAATTAAATTTCCTAAAATGACAATGAAGCGCCACCTGAAAACGGTAGTTTAACGGAGCCAAAATTACCGGACGAGCATCTGAAAACCTTTACCATGCACATTCATGATTTCGATTTTATCGTCTTCTTTCAACAGTTTTCGCAATTTCGCGATGTAAACATCCATACTTCTTCCGTTAAAGTAATTATCATCTCCCCAAACGGCCCTCAAGGTTGCTTGTCGATCCAAAATCTCATTTTGATTTTTACACAACAGATGCAACAACTGATTTTCTTTGGTTGTCAACTTAATTGGGTTTGGATCACTGGTATATAATAAGCGAGAAATCGGATCGTATTTAATGGTGCCGATTTCATAAAACTCAGCTTCTTCTGTAGATGTATCGGTACGACGAAGAATGGCTTCAATACGAGCCAACAATTCATCCATCGAAAATGGCTTGGTCATGTAATCGTCTCCACCAGAAGCAAAACCTTCCAATTTATTGTCTTTCATAGATTTGGCTGTCAAAAACAAAATGGGAACTTTTTTATCCAGTTCTCGAATCTCTTTTGCCAAGGTGAATCCATCCATTTCTGGCATCATGACATCGAAAATACAAAAGTCAAAAGCAGAAGAATTAAAACGCTCAAAGGCAATTTTACCATTTCTTACCAATTCAACATGGTATCCTTTTGTTCTTAAAAAGGAATGTAACAACAAACCGAGGTTGTCGTCGTCTTCTGCAAGCAAAATGTTAATTTTCCTACTCATATTATTTTATTTTAAGTGTAAATTGTGATCCTTTATTCTTCTTACTAACGACCTTAATTTGCCAATTATGTGATTTAGCAATGGAAGTCGCATAGGACAATCCTAAACCAAAACCTTTTACATTATGGACATTCCCTGTGGGAATACGGTATAATTTTTCAAAAATTTTGGATAGATGAACTTTATCTATTCCAATCCCTTGGTCAATAACGCTTAATGTCAAATGTGTATTTTCTTTCTGTAGAACAATCTTAACATTTGGTTTTCCCTCACTGTATTTAATGGCGTTATCTACCAAATTCAAAATCAATTGTCTTGTATGAAATCGATCACAATTGATATAAATGTCTCCTTCGGGAATTTCAGAATCAAACACTCCACCCAAATTTAACACTCTTTGTCGACTTATTTCACTTACTTCTCTAATAATTTCTGTCAAGTTGTTTACTTCTGTTTCTAGTAATAATTCTCCGCGATCCATTAAAGTGCTTTGCAATATGGATTCCACCAAAACACCTAAACGATTATTTTCGGCCACAATCATATTCACCAATGGGAGTGATTTCTTGGAACTTCCGGTGGACATGTCATTGTCTCCCAACGCTTCACAGGCCAAGGAAATGGTTGAAATAGGCGTTTTAAATTCATGGGTGATGTTGGAGATGAAATCATTTTTCAATTCACTCAAATGCTTTTGCCGGATGATTGTTCTAAACATAAATGCCAACGTCAGGAAAATAATAACCACCAAACCAATACTGATAATTAAAACCCCGATAATTTCTTTCATCAGGAACGAGGTTTTATGATTGAAATGAAGGGCTAAATAAACATCCCCATCCATCACGTTTCCAGGAAATAAATTGGTGTATGTCCATTCAGTTGTATCTATCTGAAGGCTATAACGAGTGGTATTTGCTTCCAATTCAATGGGTTTTAATTGCTCGTCTAAAAGCGAAAAATTAAAATTTGCAGGTAAATTTGAGCGCTTGATTTCACTTTCTAAAATGGAATCTAATAACACCAAATTAATTTTATCGTTTAGAGATTCATAATTGTTTTCTCGAAACATTTGCAACATCAAAGAACTAATGTATTTGGATCTTCTAAAAATTTGCTCCATCACTCGACTGTCTAATTCTTCAGACAATTCGTAGGAAATTTTATCGGAAAAAACTCCTGAATCTTTGTTAAAAAATTCACCCACATCGTTTACATCTCTTGCCAAAACACGCTGATGAATCGGAGATCCTGTTAGAGAATCAATGGTACTTCCGTTAATAAGCAAATATTTTTCTGATTTTCCATTCCTAACAATGTTGGTATCTTTAATGTCAATGAATTCACGAAAAGAACGCAATTTTTTAAACTCTTCTTTTAAAATTTCTTTGTACTCTTCCCCAAAATCCTTTTGACTCAAACTGAGGTATCGATTCAAGTTATTGGCTTTATCGTAAATCAACGTTGTTCTTTCCAAAACAGAAACCGTATTCTGGTGTAATTGATCCGATTTTCGATTGAAGAGTTGAATAACTTGAAAGAATTGAATTATCAACAAAGCTAGTACTGCGAACGCAACCAAGGTGATAATTAAATTAATTCGTATGCTTTTCACTTTCAATTTTTACCCTAAATTAGCACAAATCAAAAGTTCTAAGTCTTTGCTTAACCTTTTTTAACAGCTCTTGTTCTGCTCATCTCAACGTGAAAAGAAGGAGTCCTATGGTTTTAAAAAAACCATTTAAATCCAGCGATGGTTACAAGTAATGTAGCTACATAAATAAATTCTGGAAAAACGAAAAATGAAGAAAGAAGAAAGAAACTCAAAGCAGCCAGGCACACAATCCACATGAAGAAAAAATGAGTTTTCCAATTAGCTGTTGCTGTTACTTTTTTGAAATTGCCATTCATTAAGAACTGCATTTTGTACTGCGCATATCCTCCGTAAATCAATAAAGGAAAGAGCAAAATTCCTTGCGGAATTCCCATCTCTTTATAAGACAAAAACGCCCAAGTTTGCGCAGAAAAATCAAATGGACCAATCAAAGGCAAAGTGATGTAAATTAAAAGTAAGGTAAAGATTAATATTGCGCTAGAATAAAAAACTTGTTTGATTGGAAATAGATAAAGACTTGTTCTCTCTTGAACTATTTTTCGGTGTTTGATAAATGAGAAGACAAGAAAAACAAAGTAATCCAACAAGAAAAAAAGCAAAATGAAATAAAATCCCCAGTCCCAAAAGAAATATCCCAACAATGGGATGGCAATTTCAGCGAAAAGTTGAACAGTTTTTAAGTGAATCGGTTTTATTTGCATTTTAAAATTGCTTTTTGAGAAAGCTCGTATTCAGGATTGTATTTCAATGCTCTTTTGAATGCGTAATAAGCTTCTCCTTTTTCGCCTCTATCCAAATAAACAACGCCCATGTTGTGATGTGCTTTTACAAAATCCGGTTGCAATTCGATTGCTGCTTTGTAAAAGAACAAAGCGCTGTCTAATTGATTTTGATGAAATTGCTTGATGTATCCTTGGTTGAAA
Source organism: uncultured Chryseobacterium sp. (assembly GCA_964488745.1). Classification (GTDB taxonomy): domain Bacteria; phylum Bacteroidota; class Bacteroidia; order Flavobacteriales_D; family Crocinitomicaceae; genus JAQVCM01. Next base: position 4,058 of record CAZAVP010000023.1, read on the forward strand.
AACGCCAAATAATAATTGCTATCTACTTCAACTAAATGACGGTATTCACGCAATGCTTCTGGAAATTTTTCTGTAGCTTGTAAGGAATATGCCAAACCATACAATGCGTCTGTGGAAGTTGGTTCAATCGTAGAAGCTGTCTTGAAATACTCTAGCGCTTTAGGATAGTCATTGGTTTCAGAATACAACCAACCCAATTGTAAATACCCCATAAAAAAATCTGGATCTTGCTGAACGGCAGTTTCAAAAGAAGATTTCGCCAACTTATCATTTCCAAGGGCCCGATAATTCATCCCTTTCATGGTGTAAGCATCCCGGTATTTCTTGTCAATTCTCAATATTTCATTCAACGTTTGGAATGACCTGTCGTATTCTCCCTGAATGGTATAAGTAGTTGCCAAATCCATCAATGCTTCTTTGTTAGCTGGTTCTTTTTTAACAATGTATTTCAAGTGTTTTTGAGCAATTTCAACATCAGCAGTGGTTCTTTCCACGCGATTCACCAAGGATGAAGCGTAAATAAAACGAACGTGTAAATCGGTAGAATCCAATCGAAACGCCTTCGCTGCTAATGGCAAAGACTCGGTGGTTCTTAATTCTTTCAAAAGCACATCACTGTACTGAACTAAAAGTGGTAAGCTGTCAGGATACAATTGAACCAAGCTATCTAAATTAGAAGAAATAGGTTTATTTTCAATCGTTTTACCTCCGCAACTAGCGAATAAGTACATTACTAAAAAAAGGGATAAAATGCGCATATTGACTTTTTTATATTACAAATATAATGGTTAAAAATTAGAATAAAATCCACAAGATGTCAAGGGAGAAAGTACCCGTTTCTAAAACGCATGGACTTTCAAGGAATCATCCCTATATTACTTCTTGATTTTCAGATCTATTGCCGTTTTTTAGTTTGAATTCTAGTGCAATAAAACACCCACAAATTGCCCAAATGGGAACGGATGCTTTGTCTGTATCTAAGTAATTATTGAGTGTTCCGTGAACGAAATAGGTTGTAAGTGCCAAAATCATGACTAAAATCAAAACTCTGATTTCCGTATCTTCTTTTGGCCAAGCATGATAAAGTTTAATCCCTTTGTAAAAAATGGCATAAACCAAGGTTAATATCGCAATCAAGCCAAAAATTCCCATTTCAGCCATCGCACCTAAATATTCGCTGTGTGCATTTCCACCATCGCCAAAATTGGTAGAGATGATGGTTAGGTTTTCTGGTCTTTGAAAACGGGCGTATTCAAAGGCATAAGTTCCAGGCCCAAAACCCACCAAAGGTCTTTCTTTAAACATATCAAGGGCACAAGTCCAACGATTGATGCGTTCCAAATTGGAGGCATCTGTCGTAACATTTACAGCACTTTGAACCCGTTTTTCGAAATTTTCTGTCGTATGTTCGTGTTTATTTTTCGCCATACGTTGCTCGATGGAAGTCCAAGAAAAGATTATAAAAATCCCCAGAATTGCTCCAATGGAAAGCAACCAACTGAATTTGATTTTAAAATGGATGAAGCCCCAAACGATCAAGGCAGCCACCACGCTCAACCAAGCAGCACGGGTGTATGAAAAATACAGTGCAATGAAATTGACAACAATGAATCCAATGAGGATCACTTGCACTAACAAACCGTGTTTTCTTGAAAAATACAAGCCAATCATCAATGGAAGTACGAAGGCAACCAATGCTCCATAAATGGTGTGATCTTTAAAAAACGGCCACATCACCCAATGACCTTCTTTTTCCCCAAAACTATATGATGCATGAATAGCGAGGGTATAAATCATCGCAACTACCATCCCCACAATGAACAACCACAGAAAAATTCGAATATTTGATTTTTTTATAAAAACCTTTGATCCAAAGAAGAGAACAGGAATAATGAACCACAATTTAACAAGAAGAAACTTAAAAGAAACCAAAGGAAGTTCACTGGTAATCGAAGTAATGAAAATCCAAAGTAGATACAGCCCAATTACCCAAACCAAAGGGTTTTTCCATAGATAAGTTGGAAAAACTGGTTTTTGTATGTGTTTCATTAGCAACACCAACATCAAACCAAAAAGCAAAGGTTCGGTTGGAACAAACAACCCAAAACCATCCGTAAACTGCTCAATGTTAAAAGACAATGGTGTGAATAAAAAAAGCGATAAAAACAGTTTTTCTGTCTGGAAAATCGCAAAATAGATTGCTAGCAAAGCAATGGGAAAGACAAACAACAACAATTGATCTTCCCAAATGAGATACACAGAGATCAAAGAAAAAAGAATCCCTGCAAGAATCAGCAATCGATTTTGTCGAATTGATTCCACTATGCTATCTTTTTAAGTTCTCTTATTTTTGCTTGTAACAAAAGGAAGAAAATCATGAAAATGAAAGAAGACAAAGTCGCAACAATCACAATTATTGCTTTTTTAGGCTTAGCTTTTTTATCTGCAACTACCGCATGTTCCACAACAAACTTGTGGTTAAAATCGGAGTAAGCATCGGATTCGGCTTGTTCATAAGCCACCTCAAAATCGGATAGTTTAACTATTTTTTCATCGCGAAGCATGGTCAAACCATCGTATTCTGCTCCGTATTTTAAATTAACGTCAATTTGGTTTTTAAAAAAAGCTCTGTCTTCGGCACTTTTAGACTGATTAAAAGCAGCAAACAAATTTGCCCGACCTTCAGAAGTCACCACACCAATAGCGGATAAAGAGTCCAATTCTGTATTGATTTGTTTAACCGATTCCTCAATCATTTTTTTCTTGCGAATGTTGATTTCAAAAGCAGGAATTGTTCGTTCCTTCACCATGTCGTTTTTCACCGTGTCAATTAAGTCCACAATTTTATTGGCAATTTCAGCAGCTAATTCTTTGTCCCTATCCAACACGTCAATTTGAATAGAACCATACCGTGTTCGTGTAAATTTGATGTGATTTCCATACGCTTTTCCCAACTTATAATATTTGTTTGGATCTGTTTGCTTGATTTCGTAGTGATCAAACAAATCGTAACGATCTACAATGATGTCCCGAATACGGGAAGATTGAAGTATTTGAATCAATTGTTCAGCTTGTTCTTCTTCCCCAAAATCCATGGAAGAAGCTTTTGCATTTCTTTGTTCAGAAAACGAAACGGTGCTGGTTGCTGTTGGGAAAACAATCGCAGTAGACAAAAATAAAGGAGTCAAAAGAAAAGATGCAATCAATGACATGATGGCAACAATACCCGTTACAATTGCCAAGGTTATTCTTTTCGACCAAATAAAGAGAATTAAATTAACATCTTGTTGATCTCTTTCTAATTTTTCATTTTCCATGCATTATGCTATTTTAGGTTGTTTGATTCTTATTCATTTGCAACGCAGTAAATAACTGACTACGCTTTGTTTTATTGTCTTAAAATGAAACTTCTCTATTTGTAAAAATTCATTTCCTGAATATATTTCTCCACAGGTTCGGTCAGTAAATACCTCACATCTTTTCCCTCTTTGATGGCGTTTCTCACAAAAGAGGATGAAAGCTTCATCACCGGTGCATCTTGGCAAAAATGAACATTTGGATTTTGATCCAATAAATTCTCAAATCGATTTCCAATTTTTTGCACTTCTTCCTCTTCTTGAATTGTTAAAACTCTCGGATATACAAACAGTTGGTGATTGGCTAAAATTTGTTCGTGATTATACCATTTGTGAAATGTCCGTAAATTATCTTCGCCCATGATGAGTGAAAATTCGTTCTTCGGATATTTTTCCTTCAAATGCGCCAAGGTTGTTATCGTATAATTGGGTTTGGGCAATTTAAATTCAAGGTCGCTAACTCGAAGTTTTTCATTGTCGTCAATGGCTACCTTTACCAATGCCAAGCGATGATAATCTGCCAACAAGGACGATTTTTCTTTTAAAGGATTCTGGGGTGTCACCATCAACCAAACTTGGTCTAAATCGGTGTAATCTGCCATGTAATTCGCAATCACCAAATGCCCCACGTGTATGGGATTGAAAGTACCAAAATAAAGTCCAATTTTCATGTTATTTCGCTAAGAAGTTAGATACTAGTTCTTCGGCTTGGGCAAAAGCTGTTTCTAGTTTTTCATTTAATAAAATCTTGTCAAAACACACACTTTCAGCAAGTTCTTGTTTGGCTTTTGCCATCCGCATTTGAATTTTTTCTTCGGTTTCGGTACTTCGGTAACGAAGTCTGTTTTCCAATTCTGCTTCATTCGGCGGTTGAACAAAAATCGCCAATGCCTGATCTCCAAATCTTTTCTTGATGTTTAATCCACCAATTACATCCACATCAAACAACACCGTTTTTCCGTTTGCCCAAATGCGTTCAACTTCTGTCAGCAAGGTTCCGTAAAAGTTATTGGCGTAAACTTCTTCCCATTCAATGAAGGCATCCGCTTCAATTGCTTTTTTAAAACCTTCCAGGCCAAGGAAATAATAATCTTTCCCGTCTATTTCTCCAGTCCGAGGTTCTCGACTACATGCAGAAATTGAAAACTCCAGTCGGGGATTTGTTTTTAATAAATGACGAACAATGGTCGTTTTTCCGGCACCAGATGGAGCTGAAAAAATGATGCATTTACCCGTTTTATTCAAGTTATCCATCCTGAATCTTTTTATAAAGTATTGAGTACTTGCTCTTTTATTTTTTCCAAACTGTCTTTCATTTCAACTACTATTTTTTGCAACTCCACGTGATAACTTTTACTTCCCAACGTGTTTATTTCCCGACCAATTTCTTGGGTAATGAATCCCAATTTCTTTCCAGCAGCTGGCAAAAGCATTGTTTCCAAGAAATAATCTAGGTGATTAGAAAGTCTCATTTTCTCTTCCGTAACATCTAATTTCTCGATGTAATAAATCAATTCTTGTTGAAACCTATTTTCATCGTAATTAACCGCTTGAATCTCTTCCAATCCCTTTTTCATTCGATCGCGGATGGTATCCACCCGAAGATTTTCATATTCTGAAACGCGACTCAACAAATTTTTAATTTCGTGGATGCGTTCCGTAAACTCTTTCTCCAAAGCCAATCCTTCTTGACGACGAAAAGCATTTAAGTGGCTACAAGCTTCTTCCACCAAATCATCAATAAAAAGGGCCTCTTCTGCGGATATTTCGTCTTTTGATTGGATGAAAATATCGGGCATTTTCAAAATCAAAGCCAAGTAATCTACGTCTTGTTGATTCACCAGTTCATTGGTTTTCTTCAAGTCTTGGAAGTAAGCCTTTGCTAAATCTTTGTTGATTTCCACTGATTTTGCAGCACCCGTACTTTCCACTACGAGGTTTGCGTCCACTTTACCGCGATCCAGTAAAGAAGTGATTTTTTGTCGCAATTCCAGTTCTTTTTCTCGATACTGACTCGCAATGCGGATGTATAAATCCATGCTTTTGCTATTCAGCGCTTTAATTTCAATGCTTACTTTTTTTCCTTCAAAAGTTCCGGTAGCTTTTCCGTAACCTGTCATTGAATGCAACATACCTTCTCTCTTTATAATTAAAAAATCATTTCCATTTAGAAACGATTCTTTTTTCTATCTTTTTCCTAAATTTCTTAATCACCGATTCTCTAGAATTTACTCCTCCGACTTTAATTAAGTCATAACCAACAACTTCGCCATTTCTGTAAAAAAGAAACTCAAAACTGATGGAAGAGATTTCATCCCGATACAAGGGAAACATGTGTCCACTTGCTATTTCATCCTTAAAATTCATGTGATTTTTTGCAGGTTTAAATTTTCGATCGTAACCACGAACAGAAACCATCACATAGGTATCAAATCCTTTTTCTTTAAGTACGGTTTGAATTGAATCTTTTGCCAATAACGTCACCCTAGACCCCTCTTTCAAAACATTTAAAGAAGGAATTGCTTTTACGCCATTACTTGCAAACATTTCTGCAAGATTGATTTCCATTGTAAAACGATCTTCAGACTTGTCCAGTTGTCCAACCACAACTACATTTTTAAGGTTCAGGTTGTTGGTCTGAGCGATTCCATTGATGGAAATAAAAAGAATCAAAAAGGGTAAAAAACGCATAATTTCGGTTTTAGTTAATATATTTCAGATGCAATTGCTTTTACGGAAGAAGAATCCGACATGGTATAAAAATGCAGTCCTGGAACTCCAGCTGCTTTCAATTCTTTCGCTTGTTGAATTCCCCATTCAATTCCCAGTTCGCGAATGGAGTCGTTGGTTTTACATTTTAACACTTCGCTTGCCAAGGTGTCGGGTAAATCAATGTTAAAAAATTTGGGAAGGAATGTCGCATGTTGCAAGGTTTTCAAGGGTTTTAATCCTGGGATAATTGGAACGTTGATGCCCATTTCACGACAAGATCTCACAAAATCAAAATATTTTTGATTGTCAAAAAACATTTGCGTAACGATGTAAGAAGCACCTGCATCTACTTTCTCTTTTAGGTATTTCAAATCTGTTGACAAATTCATTGCTTCAAAATGTTTTTCAGGATATCCAGCAGCGCCAATGCAAAAATTAGTTGGTTCTAAATGATAATCTTCTGACAAATATTGACCGTTATTCATTCCTACGATTTGGTCAATTAATTCTCTCGCATACCGATGACCTTCAGGATGTGGTCTAAAAGAAGTTTCCGTTTTAATCGGGTCGCCACGCAAGGCTAAAACGTTGTCGATTCCTAAAAATTGTAAATCAATGAGCGCATTTTCTGTTTCTTCCTTGCTAAATCCACCGCAGATTAAATGCGGAATGGCATCTACTTGGTATTTATTCATGATAGCAGCACAAATACCAACTGTTCCTGGTCGTTTGCGAATGGATATTTTTTCCAACAAACCTTCGTTTCGCTCTTTGTAAATGTATTCTTCTCGGTGATACGTAACGTTGATGTATTTTGGCTTAAATTCCATCAAGGGGTCGATTCCATCGTAAATGGATTGAATGCTTTTTCCCTTCAAAGGAGGCAATATTTCAAATGAAAATAAGGTTGATTTTGTGTTTTTCAGATGATCGATTACTTTCATTTAATACGTTGTCTTTTTTTGAGACACAAAGATAGTTAAATCAGGGAAAGAAGCTTAAATGTGATTCATTTGTTTTAGTGATAAACCGTATGAATATCAACTTAAACACCCTTCCTATTCCAATTCTACGATTCTTTCCAATCAAACCGCTTGGTTTCATAGGGGAAAACATCAGCTAATTCTCCTGAATAATAAAATTCATACGCTACCGAACCAAAAGTATATTCGCGATCGTAAATCATGTAATTGGAGCCACCGACATTGGGGTTTTTCTTCGGAATAGACCGTTGAAATCCTAAATTGAAAAGAGAAGCCAAAATCTCGGGGCGATTGTCAATTGGATATCCTGCTTTTTCCCATTGGGTTTTAATTTGTTTCAAAAATACTGCGGTGTATAAATAGGAATAATAATGATTTTTAAACTGAACCAAACGCTTCAATCGAAGGTTTAACGTGTCGTTTACCTTGTTGTGATAGGACGTTACAGAATCGTAATCTAACAAGTGCGCGTACTGATCTCCTAAATAATAAATGGATTTCGGATCTTTCAAATAATTTTCAATTTTAATGGCCGTACTTTCCTTGATGCCGGTTACACCATAAGATAAGTTCGCTTCCAGAGCCAATACTTTCAGCGGTCCGATGTATCTTTTGTAAGATTCTCGGCTGGAATTAAACAAGCGAATTTGTTCGCCGACCAAACATGCAACGATTAACCTTCCTTCTACACCCGTCACTTTCGCAACGGAATCAATGTACTTTTTATCTTTCGCAACAGCAATTTTAAAATCTTGCCATTCGGCAATGTTCATCCATTGGAATGCGCTCAAGGCGGTGGTTTCGGTGACTTTACTCTGTTCAATTATTTTTTTTCGCGCTTTCTGATATGCTTGGTTATCCATTAATTGCAAATCAATCGCATCCAACATTTGAAGGGCAATTGTTTCGTCCTTGTTTTGTTCGTATATGGAGTGAATGTATTGCGCATTGGTTGGGTAAAAATCATTCAAGACAATAATTCTATGCAAAACCTCGTATTTGTGTTTCATCATCGATGCGCTATCTATCCTAAAAGACTGATTGTATTTATCGCTCATTTCTTGGAAATAACGGTTGTTTTTGTCAATGCTTCCCGAATGGTTGGTCAGTTTGAATTTCATAGCAAAATAGGTTCCTGTTAAGAAAAAACCATAAATTGCGAATCCATATAACACAATTAAATACGGGATTCGGATCATTTTCTTCTTAAAAAATTTCATAGTAAAATGGAATTAGCGATCAAAATTAGATATAAATTCTGATGCAAAATCAGGATTGAAAAAATATAGGTAAAGATTTTACATTCAATTGTTTACGACAAGATGTAAAACAACGAAAAGAGAGAAATGGAAACCCACAAAACAGCTGCAAATAAAATGGGTTTAAGTCCCATGGATTTTAAATCTTTGAATGAAATCGTGGTTCCAACTAAAAATAAAGTCAAGACTAAAAGACGTTTGGAAATTAAAACGGTGTTTTCGCCGATCAAAACAGGAATGTTTATGAAACTATTTAAAAGAATAACCCCTATGAAAATCATTATAAAATACGGGATTTTAATTTTTTCGCCTTTCACTTTGAAAAGAAACATCGAGAAAATGGATAATGGAATAATCCAAAGCGTTCTGGCAAGTTTCACTGTTGTTGCCGTTTTTAAAGCCTCATCACCATATTCCAAAGTTGCACCAACTACCGAACTCGTGTCGTGAATCGCAATGGCAGCCCACAAGCCAAATTGACTTTGTGTCATTTCCAAAAGATGTCCGAAAATTGGGAAAACAAACAATGCAACTGAATTTAAAAAAAACACAACTGCCAATGCAGTGCTAATGGTTTTTGCATCTGCTTTGATGACGGGAGAAACAGCAGCAATTGCACTTCCACCACAGATAGCTGTGCCAGAACTAATTAAATGCCCCAATTTCCGATCCACTTTTAGCTGTTTGATCAGTAACATTCCCAACACAATGGTCAAAACAATCGAAAGGAAGGTCAAGGTAAAACCTTCTTTGCTGGTTTTAAGGGTTTCCATTAATTCCATCCCGAATCCTAGGCCAACAATTGCAATTTTAAGCAAACGGTTGATTCCCTTGCGTGTTTGTGGTAAGAAAGGATGCTCAAACAAGGACGCAAACACAAAACCTAAAATCAATGCAATGGGACTATTGATGATGCCCAATACTGCAAGAAAAATGATTGCAAAAAAGACAAATTTGGAGAGGTGTTGTTTCATAAAGATGCAAGCATATTGGTAATGATTAGCAGACTACTTCTGTCCACTAATCAGAACAAAAATAGTTTTTTTAGTCGGATGAACACCGCTAATCGACACAAATATTTCAATGCAATTTAAAAATGCTTTAAATTGATTTTCAGCAAGTAACAAAACAAATTAAACCGTAACAATTGTTACAAAAAGTCCATTTATTTTTTACTATTGACCTTCGTAAGACCTTGTTTATTCGTCAGAAATTTCAAGTTTTTACACAAATTTTTCGAAAATTTGCGGCAGCTTATAGGCTCCATTTTGAAAATGCAGGGCATTTAAACCAGCCTTACGAGCACCTTCGATGTGTTGCAACGTGTCGTCTATAAAAAGTGTTCTCGATTTATTTAAGTTGTTGTCATTGCATACTTTTTCAAAAGTCTCCACATCTGGTTTTCTCAACTTAATTTCAGAAGAAAAATATACTTTTTCAAAGTAAGGATCTAAGGATGCTGCCAACTTATTCTGACTCAATAAGCGATGGAAATGTTGAATATGTATCTCGTTGGTATTGCTGAGTAGGAAAATACGATACTTTGCATTGAGAGCTTGGAGCAATTCCAAATTTTCGGTTGGCAATTCCAAAATCATGGCGTTCCATGCTGCAACAACTTGATTTGGCGTTGTACCTATAGGCATAAAATCCAAGAGGCCATTGATAAAATAAGCAGACGAGCACAAACCTCTTTCAAACTTGTCAAACAAACCCGTTTGAGCTGCTTGTGAGTACATTTCATCAAAATTGGTTAAGCCCAGATCCTTAAAAGCTTGCGCTGTTAAATTGTAATCAATGTTTAGGATGACACCCCCTAAATCAAAAATGATATTTTCTATGTTTTCATTCATTATTTCACGCGAATTTTTTGTCCCACCGCAATGCGATCCGCTCTTACACCTGGGTTTAATTTTTGAAGTTGAGTAACAGACAAACCATATTGAGAAGCAATTCTTCCAAAGAATTCTCCTTTCTTAACAGTATGGTATTTAACAACCGCTTTTGGAGCAACAGGTTTAGGAGTTTCAACCACTTTTTCGTTTGACTTCACCTTAGATACCGTCACTTCCTTCGCGAGCTTAACAACCGTGAAAATTTTGATGCGCTGACCAATGTTTATCCAATTGTCTTTCAAACCGTTCCACGCACGGATATCTTCAACCGTTACATTGTATTTTTGTGCAATTACCTGCAACCCTTCGTTTCGCTCAACGGTATGGTAAATCGCAAGCGTAGAATCATATATAACCGTACTTTTTTCCGTCAAAGCTTCAGGTTCTGCTGGATGTTGAACAGTAACTTTTTGGGGAATTTTCAAAGATTTACCGACTGCAATGTGTCCATTTCTTAATCCATTTAATCGAGATATTTCTCCCGTGGTAGTGCCGTATTTACTCGCTATTTTGTATAAGGTTTCTCCACTTCTCACTTTGTGAAAAAGATACTTGGTTACTTCATTGTCATTGTCGATTTCGCTTTGTGCTGATTCTGTTGATAATTTAGCTTCCACAACAGACCTGCCACTTCCATAGCTAAGGTCTTCCAATGCATAAAGTGAATCTTCCAAACTAACGAGTTTGCCAATTTTTTCCAATGGTCCTGAAACGCATTGAGCTGGAGAACTAAACGGAATGTAAGTTGCTTTGTAAACAGGATTCATTGTTTTAATATCTTCCACATCCCAAGCTACTAGCTTTGAAATGGTAGCCATGTGAACTCCTTTTGAAAGACAAATTGTGTCCAACTGATAAAAGTGAACCTTAGCTTCAGCAGGCATGATGTTGTGCTCCGCGTGATATGTTAAAAGATAAGTTGCTGCGATGAAATTCGGCACATATCCTTGCGTTTCTTTTGGTAAAAAAGGCCTGATCTCCCAATACGTTAACTTTCCTCCCGATCTACGAATTGCTTTGTTTACATTTCCTGGTCCAGCGTTGTAAGCCGCTAAAGCCAAATTCCAATCGTTGTATGTACCGTGTAATTTTTTCAAATACCGACAAGCAGCATCGGTGGATTTTTCTGGATCCATGCGTTCATCGAGGTAAGAATTATCCTTTAGTCCAAACATCTTTCCAGTTCCATACATGAATTGCCATAAACCCAAAGCACCAGCTCGTGATTTGACTTGTGGTCTTAACCCGCTTTCGATAACCGACAAATATTTTAATTCTTTTGGAAGATCATACTTGTTTAAGTAGGCCTCGTACATGTCAAAATAAAGCGCGGATCTACCAAGTACAACTTTGGCAAAATTGCGTCTGTTTTTAGCGAAAAAACGGATAACGGAAAGGGTTGTGGGGTTGCAAGCTAGTTTGAATGTGCTTGTTTCATTTATCACTTGTAAACGTTGGCAATACACCTCATCAGAAAAATCAGGAATATAACTCGGCTCGTATTCTAAGACATTGATGATGGAGTCAAAATTAGATTGATTCGCATAATCAGCGTAAAATGCATTGAGTGTTTCATCAATCATTTGAACAAATGCTTCGCTACTCAGACTATCTTTTGGTATCGGTTTTGGTTTTCTAGTTTGAGAAAAAGAAGTCAAAGATAAACTACAACTAAAAACGAGAAGCAACCAATATTTCATGTGTATTTTACTATTTTTTAGAGATCTATTAAATCGCCATTTGAAATTTAATTTGTAAGATGGTCGATGTTCCGTCATGGTCTATTTCGATTCAAATGGTGACTTTTATAAGATCATGCCTTTAAATTAAGCGTCGCGATTATTGGCTATGATGGTTTCTAAATGCGCTGAGAAATTAAACAATTCTTTTTCATTAAAAGGTGCCGCCATCAACTGAACTCCAACGGGCATGTTTTCGGATGATTTACCCAACGGCAAAGAAATAGCTGGGTTTCCCGTCAAATTTGCATGAACCGTATAAATGTCTTGTAAGTACATTTGAATTGGATCTGAAACAGCATTTAGATCAAAAGCACTTGCTGGCGTGGTAGGTGTCAAAATAAAATCAAATTTTTCGAATATTTCTTTGGTTTTATTTTGAAGAACCCTCCGAACCTTTTGTCCTTTGGTATAATAAGCATCGTAATATTCATGTGAAAGAACAAAAGTTCCTGCCATAATTCTTCGTTTTACTTCTGGACCAAATCCTTCAGACCTCGATAATTTATACGTCTTCTCCACACCTTGCGCACGTGGAGCACGGTATCCAAAGTGAACTCCATCAAAACGAGACAGATTGGAAGAAGCCTCTGCGGTAGTTAACACATAGTACGTGGGAACCATGTAATCCAAATACGGGAATGACACTGTTTCAACGTGATGTCCAGCTGCTTTAAGTTGTTGAATCGCATGCAACATCATTTCTTTGACTTTCGAGTCTATGCCTGCGGTCTCAAGGGTCTCTTGAATGTATGCGATTTTCTTCTTTTCTGTTGTAGATTCAATGAAATAACTCCCCACTTCTTTGGAGGAAGAAGTACTGTCGAATTCATCCTTTCCCGCCATGATTTGGGTCACCAGCGCTGTGTCCTCCAAGGTGTTGGCAATTACACCGATTTGATCAAAAGAGGAAGCGTAGGCAATTAACCCGTAGCGACTAATCCTTCCGTAAGTAGGCTTGATTCCGTATGTACCCGTAAAAGAAGCCGGTTGGCGAATGGAACCACCGGTATCACTTCCCAAAGCAACGGTACATAAATGTGCAGCTACAGCCGCAGCTGATCCGCCAGAAGATCCACCAGGGACTTTTTGTGTATTTAATGGATTTTTGACTGGTCCATAAGCTGAATTTTCATTCGAACTACCCATTGCAAATTCATCGCAATTTAAGCGACCAATCACCACCGCATCTTCATCCAATAAACGTTGAAGGGAAGTTGCTGTATAAAGGGATTCAAAACCCACTAAAATTTTCGAAGCTGCTGACACTTTGTGGCCGCGATAACAGATATTATCTTTGATGGCTACAATCATACCTGCAAGCTTCCCTGCCGTTCCAGCTTTTATTTTTTCATCTACCAATTTCGCTTGCTGACGAGCAGATAATTCAAAAACTTCTAAAAAAGCGTTTAAATCTTTTTGAGCTTCAATTCTTTGCATGTAAACTTCAAGAACATCCTCTACTGATTTGCCCGAGCTTAGAGCTGATTTTACTTCAGAAAAATTAAGATACATGAATGCTTTACTTTTATTCTTTTATTTCATCACTTTTTTTAGACACCTCCTCTTTTGAATCATCACTCTTAGAAGCATCTTTAAACTCTTTAATTCCTTTTCCTAGTCCTTTCATTAATTCTGGAATTTTTTTACCTCCAAAAATTAAAACCACGATTCCTAAAATTAAAATTATCTGCCAAGGTCCCACAACTCCTAAAATCATACGTGTAATTTTTAATTAATAATACTGCAAATTTAGCATTAAAACTTCGAAATTTTTAAGAATCGATGTTAAACAAAAAAATAATCGAAAATAAGCTCAGACAAAGTTAATTATATTGAAAATAATCTACTAATTTGTTATTTTTTTACGGAGAATTTAACTTTTTAAAGCGAGGTAAAACTTTAACAATTTTTTGATGGCTATCCCTTAAAAGATAGACTCTTTTTAGTATCTTTGATTTTCGAGTTCTCAATATTTTTCTTCATTCATGCATAATCTAAATCATTTTCGATTCTCCCTTTTTACTACGCTCCTAATCGTTTTAGGTGGTTGTGGACTTAAGTACACGCCACAAGTTACTCCTGAAACGAAACAAGAAGAAAGAAAACTGGTGATTGAAAATGAAATCCGCAAGGAATTTGCAACGCGAAACATGCACTATAAATCCATTGGTTTTGGAGAGATGATTACCCTCAAACCTGCCTCCTATATTCGTTTAGACTCCTTATTTGAATTGAAATACAATTTGGAACAACAAGGGAAAAGAACGAAAGATTTAGATGAAGAGATTGCCATGCAACGCTTAATTTGCCAGAATGATACCAACGAGGTTTTGTACTTAGAACAACACGTTTTTAGTTTAGAAGGGGATTCAACAGCGGAAGTCTTGTCGGGAAATTTTTCGCTTAACGCAAATAATGATCTTCGGAAAGTGCAGTTTTCATATGCTTATGTAATTCCGAAAGAATTGGTTAATTATTACAATTTCTACATCCTAGAAACTGCATTTTTAACAAACAATTCGGCACCAACCAGTCAAGAGAGAGCGTTTTACGAATCCTATAAAAACGAATTAACGAATAGAAAAGGCCAAAAGGAAGATGCATTTTTAGTTCATACACTAAGGTTAATGCAAGTTGCTCGCAACAATCAATCTTTAGACAAACAAAAAACATTGGAAAGTCTAACGAGATTAGCCGTTCATAAAGGAAATAAAAATTACAAAAGTGAAGTTTTTCTAAAAGTGGAGCAACACGCAGAAGCTTCAGGAGAAATTAGTTTTTATACTGTTGAGTATCAATACGCAAAACCAACTGGTGAAGAAAGTTTTATAACAGAAAAATACACCGTTCAGTTTGATCCTTTTTTTCAACTAATGGGCAAAACAAAAATGGGATTTTAAAAAATTGATTGCATCATGGATCGTTTCATTTATTACATCTTACCTGGTATTGTTGCATTTTTTGTGGTGTGGCTTCTGTTTAAAACAATCGCAAAAAAAAGTTCATCCAGCACCAATGGAGTTATCGTTCTAATAATAGTATATGCCGTAATTGCATTGTCTCTACACTATATTTTACATTATTTGATTTAAAATCAATAATCAAACTGCACAGAACCTTTGGCAAGTGAATACATCGTATTTTGAGGATCTAACCACGGTGCATAGACGACTGTTGTGTAAGCAGGATCCGTCTCATCCTGGTTAAAACTGGTTGCATATAAAATTTTTCTCTCATTTATCTGCACCAAATAACCCCCCTTTATTTTGTTAATCAACAACTTATTATCTGCAAAATTTAGTGATATTTCTTTTTGTTGGGAGAGTTCAAAATAATGAATTTTGCCAGAATAAACTTTTTGATAGGCTTCCGAAACATATTTTACTTTTTTATCTGTAAGACTGTTTTCATAAAAGCAAAAAGATTGTTGTTTGTCCTGAACAATAAAGGTGGGATTGTTTTCATTTAAAAAACAAATTTGTGAAGTATTCATTCGTTCAAATCGATTGTAAACAAGCAATACAACCCAACAAGTTGAACAAAATAGAATGGATTTTAAAACAGTCATTTTCTTCTTCACCAAAACTAAAAAAGTGAGTATAATTAGGGCGAAAACCAAGACCACTTCCCATTTCGATAACACAAAAGCGGTAGAAACAGAACCAGGCAATCCATCTACAAAATCAATAATCCAAAGCATGGCGGAAAGTGAAATCAAAAGAAGAAAAGCGGAGACTTTGGATAAAATGGGTATCCACGAAAAAGCAAATAACGCAATTCCCAACGCGAGTACGAGAAAGGAGAAAATCATCAAGCCAAGATTGGTCAAGATAAAATAATTGGGAAATTGATGGAAATAATATAGGGTCAAAGGAAGTGTCATTATCTGAGCTGCTATGCCAACCATGGTGCCTTCCCAAGCTGCTTGAATCCATTTCCATTTTGTAAAAAACAATTTACTTAAAGGCTGATAGAATAGGAAAATTCCCACCATTGCCAAGTACGACAACTGAAAACCGATATCATACAAAGAATGTGGATTTATAAAAAGAAGTAAAATTGCTGAAAAGGCAAGTGAGTTAAGCGGGATGTAATTTTTTTCAAAAAGTGTGCTTCCAGCAAGTATGGAAAACATCAATGCAGACCGAGCAACTGAAGGAGAAAATCCTGTTAAAGCCGAATAAATCCAAACGATCACCAATGCAAAAAACAAGGCTTGTTTCTTAGATATCCATTTTTTAAAAAGAGCCAAAATATATGTCAAAATTTGAACTAAGATCGCAACGTGTAATCCTGAGACCGCAAGTACATGCATTGCACCCGTATTTCCAAATTTTCGTGAGGTTTCACTGTCGATGGAAGTCCGATCACCTAAAATTAGTCCTTTCGCTACCGCACTTTCTTCACTAATTGGTAATAATTGATCTATTATTTTTGAAAAACTCTCTCTCCAACCAATAAAAACATCGATGAAATTCCAATGTTC
Source organism: uncultured Chryseobacterium sp. (assembly GCA_964488745.1). Classification (GTDB taxonomy): domain Bacteria; phylum Bacteroidota; class Bacteroidia; order Flavobacteriales_D; family Crocinitomicaceae; genus JAQVCM01. Next base: position 20,491 of record CAZAVP010000023.1, read on the forward strand.
GTAACCAATTACTTTAAATTGTTCCGCACTAACAAATGCAACTCTGTTGATGGATTTATGTTTCCAGAAATGACGACTGTCAAACTCTCCAGGATTGTTCTTGTTACTTATAGAGTCTAAATCTGTCTGAAAAATGCAGATGTCTTTTCGCTTCAAAAATCGCGTCGTATCTTCAATAAAAACCAGAATTCTTCCTTTCACTGGAATGGTGTCTCTGTATTGAATGACCTGTTTTATTTCCATTTCACATTTTTGAAAAGCGCCACTGGTTTCTGAAACTGTAACAATTGAACCTATAATTTTGTCTCCAGGTAAATGGACATTTTCGATTGAATATTTATGGTTTTCAGGTATATCATTTTGATACAAAAGTTGTCCTATTTGAAAGAATAGTAAAAAAGGCAATGCCTGGTTGATCCAGTAAATTGGACTTTTTTTCGGTACGTACAAAAATTGCAATCCAAAAAATAGCGTAAAAAACACTACAAAAATCATCCAACTTAACTGGATGTTGATTTCCCAAACATCTACACTATATATTCCAAAAGCTAAGGGAAAAAACAACCATAGAAAAGGCAAATGTTTTGGATTCATACAGACAGCTTATTTAACCCTTAACGTTTAGTAATCAATCAAATATATGAAAAAGAAATGAATTCTCAAATTATTGACAATTTTGTTTCAAGAAAAAAACTCCATTGATGTTAGTACCAATGGAGTTTTTTGAATGTTATCGAAATCTTAAAATAAGTTATCTAATTTTAGATAAATGACCCTGATATGTTTTGTAATCATCTTTTCCAGCAACTTTAAATTTAATCGTATATGGATATGTTCCGTCTGGAATAATATCACCATTATACGTTCCATCCCAACCAACATTTACATCGTGCGTTTCAAAAATTACTTCTCCCCATCTATTATAAATTAACATCGTATAAGAGAGTGGGTCGTAACCAGAAGTAAAGACAGGTTTAAAGCTTTCATTAAAGGAATCGCCATCTGGCGTGAATGCGTTTGGGACATAGAAAATAATTTCTTCATGCACTTCAACAATTCTAACGGCTGTATCTTTACATCCATCAGGTGAGGTTGCAATTAACATAACTTCATAAGAACCCGGTTCTGAATTAGGAAAAGTATGTGTCGGGTTAAACAAGTTTGATTTTGGTGAACCATCTCCGAAATTCCATTCATAAGTAGATGCATTGACCGAATTATTGGTAGTACCTGTAGTTGCAGAATAGCTATTCAATTCTAAATTTGTAAAATTAAAGGCAGCAATCGGATTTTCGTACATACATACAAAACTTGGCATTTCAACAACTTCCACACATCCTTTGTCTGAGGTAATTGTTAATTTTACATCATAACAGCCTGGCAATGTATAAGTATGTGAAGTTTGATTCATGTCTGTTGAAGACATACCATCTCCAAATTCCCATAAATACGTATTGTTTGTGCCTGAAACAGAAGCAGTGAAACTAGGACTTATTGGAGCGCATCCAATTAAATTAATACCCGTAAATGCAACTACAGGAGTAGCATTAACAATTACTTCCACAACATCTTGATTTACACATCCAAAAGAACTAGTACCAACCACAGTATATGTTTGAGATGTTGTCGGTGTGAATGGAACTCCATTTACTACACCGTTATCCCATGAATAAGTTGCTGCCGTTCCAGTTGCTAACAAGGTGACAGTTTCCCCTGAACAAACTTCTACATCAGGACCTGCACTAACCGTTGGAAGATTATCCATCGTCAAAATCATTTCATCTGTATTTTGGCAACCATTGGCATCTTCACCAACAACAATGTAGGTTACAGCTCCAGGAGTTGTAGAGGTAACCGTATGCGTAGCACCTGCCCCTAAACCATTGTTCCAAGTATAACTTATACCACCAGTGGCGGTAATCGTTGCGGTTCCACCTAAGCAAATTAGTTGATCAGCTCCTGCACTTATAGTTGGAAGTGCGTTTACAGTTAAAGTTATGTTAGAAGTAGAATCACAACCACTTAAAGAAGTGAAAGAAGCACTGTAAAGTCCTGAAGTAGTTCTTGAAACACCGTGAATAAACACAGAATTACCTTGACAAATTTGAATCGCACCGTTCGTAACAATGTTCGTGATTTCATTCACATTTACCGGAGCAGATGTGCCGGTGCATCCTATAGCATCTGTTACCGTTACTGTAATTGGATTGTTAGCCGTAGTAACATCTGATGTAGCGGTCGCTGACCCAGAAGACCAGCTATAAGTTGCAAAACCTGCACTAGCCGTTAGTGTTGTTGTTCCACCAGCACAATAAGAAGTAGCTCCAGTAATCGTTGGGATTGGATTTGCGACTGCAGTAATAATAACATCATCTGTATTCACACAACCATTTGCATCCGTACCTGTAACCGTATAGGTTGTGGTTGTGGTTGGAGATACAGAAGTAGTTGCAGTTGTGCCACCTGAACTCCAAACATAAGTAGATGCTCCAGTTGCGGTTAATGTAGTAGGTGTGCCACTACAAGTCGAATTGTCTGAACCAGCAGACACATTCGGTAAATCATTCACCACAATTGTTTTTGTATCTGTACCGCTACAGGTACCTGTTGTTGTGTATGTTACCGTATGAGAACCAACTCCTGCAACGGCAGGATCAAACATTCCCGTTGAGTTTAGACAAGTTCCGCAATTGGATGTCCAGTTTCCACCCGTTCCTGTTGACACCAATTGGACTGGAGAAGTGTTTATACAAACTGGACTGGGTTGTGTAATCATAGGTGGTGAATTTCCAGAAACTGTAACGGTATATTGACTTGTAGCTGTTCCGCTACAAGCACCACCCGAAGAAGTAACTGTAGCAACGTAAACACCTGGTTGATTTAAAGTAATTGTTGAGGTCGTTGCACCAGAAACTATTCCAGGTCCAGTCCATGACCAAATTGGATTCGTAACTGAAGTTGTTCCCGTAATTGTAAACGGAGCACCACCGCAAACGTCTAATGTGGTACCAGAGGGTGTTAGTGTAATGTTTGTTGGGGGAAACGGACAATTTGCGAAGTCGGAGGCTGTGGGACCAAATGAGAATGGTGTAAATGAAATGTTGGTTCCTGAGATGGTCCCGACGTAATTACCACTTCCGACATTGGCATATAATTTCCCCCCAACTATCGCATATCCACCACCTGCTGAGGAGGTTGGTAGACCAGTGTAAGTGTAGGTACAGAGTATCTGTCCGTTTGGTCCATACATCACCAGTTTTTGATTTCCACTGCCGTTGTGCATCACATACACATTTCCGTTTTCGTCACCGATCACATCATAAGGTCCATTAAAGTTTCCGAAATTGAGAAACAACGTGGAGTTTCCCGTTCCATCATAACGGTATAGTCGGTTATTAGAACCATCTAAATTGTAAATGTATGGACCTGCTCCACCCGGGTTTACTGCTGCTGTCGACCCAGAACTGTGTCCAGTATTGACCCAGGTACTTCCATTGTAGTACCAATAAATACCACCTACAACGGTGTAATATGTGGGAGAAGGAGTACCTCCGTTTAAATTATTGTTTATTGCCAATCCACCCGAGTTGTTGGGCATCACAATACTGTTTAAGGTACCCGTATTGGTGGCAGTGTTCATGGTGTAAAACCGATTGCCCGACATAATATAATAATTGTCGCAATTCGGCATTTGAGCAATCAACAAATTAGAACCAATTAAGAACGCAAAAAATACGAACAGTTTGGAGGCATATGAATTTTTCATCGCGTTTTAATTTAAAATCTTGTAGGTAATTGAATCTGTGTATTGACTATTTTCCATGTCTATGTAGATCTCTTGATTCGCTTGATTAACCCTCATTTTCCACATTGTTCCATCGATGTAAATCAACGTGTATTCTTGGGTCGCTCCGCCCGAGTTCACCCCATTTTCGATTTCGTATTCGGAAGTGTATCCGTCACGAGTTATGAAAACACGGTTTTCAGTAGTGTTTAGCTTGATTTCGACGCTTGATGAAACTTCTTGACATAAATCTTTTTGTTGAGTTTGATCATTCCAAGAACATTGATTGTTTTTGACTGATTCATAGGTTGCGTTTTGAGAAAATGAGTAGGTTGTAAAACTCATTATAGCCATCAAAAACAAAGCGGTAGTAGCTTTTTTCATAGTATTTATGTTGTTTTAGTAATTTGTGAAAACTATAACATTAGTGCTCACACTTATAAATACGTATAAATCTGTATATGGTTGCTTCTAGATCAAAAAAAAATATACTTAAATTAAAAAATCAATAAATTGGAAAAAACAACGAGTTACATCTTAACAATAAGGATGTTAAAATTAATAATTAGAAGATGACCCGCCGATATTTTCAATTGGATGCCAAGTAGTTTTCACTTCTTGGAAATCTGTAATTAAATATGGGTTTTCTGCTGATTCATCCATGAAATTTAAGGTGGTTCGCTGAACTCGTTTTACAGAATCTGAAGCTAATTTTTTCAACGTAATGTAATTTTCATCCACATTGCTCGCGTAAAGAATTGCATTCACATCTTTATGTGATCCAAAATGTGTAATTAATTCGGATTCTTGTCCTGTTAAAATGTTGATTATTCCTGCTGGAACGTCAGATGAATTTAAAACTTCAGCAAAAGTGATTGAACATAAAGGAAGATTTTCAGAAGCCAATACCACAACTGTATTTCCACCGGTTATGATTGGAATGATGGTAGAAACAAGTCCAATTAGAGAAGAATCTTGTGGCGCAATTACACCTACAACTCCTGTTGGTTCTTGAACCGAAAAGTTAAAATGCGAACTTGCAACTGGATTTACGGCGCTGAAAACTTGCTGATATTTATCGCACCACCCGGTGTAATACACCAATCTGTCAATACTTAAATCAACTTCTTGTTTTGCGTCTTTGGAAGATTTTCCTTGCTTGATCAATTCTTCTTCAAATTGAGCTCTTCTACTCTCTAGCATTTCCGCAATGCGATACAAGATTTGTCCGCGGTTAAAGGCAGCTCTTTCCGACCAAGATCCAAATGCTTTTCGCGCAGCGACCACCGCGTTTCTGAAATCTTTGCGAGAAGACAAACAAACATTCGCCAAAGGATTTCCTTTTTTGTCGGTTGGTGTGTAAAAACGACCTGATTCTGTGCGAGGAAATTGTCCTCCGATGTAGATTTTATATGTTTTCAAAATTTCTAAACGAGACATAATATCAATATTTTAATGAGCAACTTTCAAATAATTGTTTTCAATTACTTCAAATAAGCAGCTAAACCGTGAAGTCCACCTTCTCTTCCGAAACCACTTTCTTTGTAGCCACCAAACGGGGAAGTAGGATCAAATTTATTGTACGTATTTGCCCAAACAACTCCCGAACGAAGCTTTGAGGTGACATTGAAAATTTTGGAGCCTTTCTCTGTCCAAACTCCAGCGGCCAAGCCGTAGGGTGTATTGTTTGCTTTCTGAATTACCTCATCCACCGTTCTAAAGGTTTGAATGGTTAAAACCGGTCCAAAAATCTCTTCTTGAACCAAACGACTGGATTGTGCCACATGGATGAAAAGTGTTGGAGGGAAATACAAACCTTTTTCTGGAATTGTACATTTTCCTTGATACATTTCATTCCCTTCGTTGATCCCTAATTCCAAGTATTTCGAGATGCTATCCCATTGTTTTTTAGAATTAATTGCCCCGATATCTGTATTTTTATCTAAAGGATTGCCAACCACTAGAGTGTCGATGCGGTTTTTCAATTTCTGGATTACCTCATCGGCAACACCTTCTTGAACAAATAAGCGCGAACCAGCACAACAAACGTGTCCTTGATTGAAAAAAATTCCATTCACAATCCCTTCTACTGCTTGATCGATTGCAGCGTCCTCAAAAACAATGTTGGCTGACTTTCCTCCCAACTCCAAGGTCAAACGTTTATCGGTTTCAGCAATTGATTTTTGAATCATTTTTCCAACGTGTGTAGATCCCGTAAAAGCAACTTTATTTACATCTGGATGGTTCACCAACGCACTTCCAGTCTCGCCGAAACCTGTGATGATGTTTACAACTCCATCGGGCAAGCCACTTTCCGCTATGATTTCCGCTAATTTCAGTGCGGTTAATGATGTTGTTTCTGCTGGTTTTAAAACGACCGTATTCCCTGCCGCCAAGGCTGGAGCAATTTTCCAAGCAGCCATTAACAAAGGGAAATTCCATGGAATAATTTGGGCTGCAACACCCAAGGATTCCACCTTTCGGTTGGGAAAAGCAAATTCCAATTTATCTGCCCAACCAGCGTAATAAAAAAAATGATTGGCCGCCAAGGGAATGTCGATATCGCGTGATTCTCGAATGGGTTTTCCGCCATCCAAGGTCTCAATAACTGCAAATTCTCTCGCTTTTTCTTGGATCAATCGAGCAATACGAAAAAGGTATTTGCCACGTTCCTTGCCCGACATTTTGGACCAAACGTTGTCGTATGCCTTTTTAGCTGCTTTGACGGCAAGATTCACGTCTGTTTCGTCGGCTTGTGCGATGTCGGCAATTTTATCCAGAGAAGCAGGATTTGAAGTCTCAAAGTATTTTCCAGAAGCTGGTTTTTGCCATTGTCCGTTGATAAACAATTCGTACTGTTTCTTCAGTTTAATATGATCCGTGCTTTCAGGCGCCGAATCTAAGTTCCAAACAGAAAGTGATTTTTTTGAATCTTCTGACATATATCCCTGTATTATAAAAGCGTTAATCTATCGAGAAATAATCTGGAGATTGATACACTCCTTCTTGTGATTTCATGAGTTGCATCAAAACATCATTTGCCAAACTACTTGCTCCAAAACGAAACCATTCATTGGTTAGCCATGCATCTCCCACCGTTTCTTTGACCATCCACAAATAATGCAATGCCAATTTGGAAGTTGAAATTCCTCCAGCTGGTTTCATTCCGATCATTTGTCCTGTTTTTTCATAAAAATCTTTGATGGCCATCAACATCACATAAGTGACTTGCATTGTTGCCGCAGGCTGAATTTTACCCGTGGATGTTTTGATAAAATCTGCGCCAGCATGCATGGCAATTTCACTTGCTCTGCGAACATTATCGAGGGTTACCAATTCTCCTGTTTCTAAAATTACTTTTAAACGCGCTGAACCACACGCTTCCTTAATGGCTGCAATTTCATCGTAAACAAAGTTGTAATCTCCAGCTAAAAATTTGCCCCTAGAAATCACCATGTCAATTTCATCAGCGCCTTGTTCAACTGCAAATTTGGTATCCTTCAACTTCACTTCCAAGGGTGCTTGACCACTTGGAAAAGCAGTAGAAACAGACGCTACTCTGATGTTGGAATTTATCAAAGCCTCTTTGGCAATTTTGACCATCGAGGGATAAACACAAACAGCCGCAACCGTTGGACAGTCTGTATATACATCGTGTAAGTGTTGTGCTTTATAACACATTTGTTTCACCTTACCAGGTGTGTCTTTTCCTTCCAAAGTCGTTAAATCAATCATGTTCAAAACCATTTTCATGCCTTGGACTTTGGATTCACCTTTTATGCTTTTGGTTTGAATTCTGGCAACACGCTCTTCCACCCCTACTTTGTCGATGGTTGGAGTGAATTTAAAATCAGGAATGTCTTTATTTCTAATCATGATAAAAATCTATTCAAAGATATGAATTTATTGACAAGCTTCAAAAAAGTAAATTAAAGAATTGATATTCATTCAATTACTTCAAAACATTTAAAGCTCTTTGGATTTCGTTATCTGAATCACTCACCACGTAATAATATCCATGTTCAGTCCACAATTGTCTTGCAATTTCACCTTTCAATGCGTTTTTAATTAACGATTTACTGGTATTCAGGTCAACCAAATTTTTTGCAACCTGATGACTTTTATCGGCATAAGTTGCAAAATCATTTAAAATTGCATCGGTGACATGGAAATTTTTCTTGAAATCAATTCTATTTTTCCATGTTTGGCGCTTGTTTGAAACAAAATCAAACGCAAAATTTTGGAAGGCTGGACTGTATCTCAGCTGGGTGTAATACCAGCTAAAACCAATGGTATCCACAGGAATAAAAACATCTGGCATGATTCCACCGCCACCATAAACCACTTTCCCTTTTGGAGTGATGTATTTCAATGAGTCCACTAAAAGTGTGCTATCTGGTTCATATAATTCTTTGTTTCCGAATTGGTCTTCGAAATATTCGTCGTATCCAGCTTCATACGGTTTTTGAATGCATCTTCCGGTTGGTGTGTAATATCTTGCCACAACGAGCCTCAAATCACTTCCATCTTTCAAAATAATGTCTTGCTGAACCAAACCTTTCCCAAATGAACGTCTGCCCATAATGGTTGCGCGGTCATTATCTTGCAATGCGCCAGCAACTATTTCACTGGCAGATGCAGATCTTTCGTTAATTAAAACCACGACTTCGGTATTCAACAAAATTCCTTTTGCGGTTGCTTTATACACTTCTTTACGGACATTTCTTCCTTCAGTGGTTACAATTACATCTCCCGCATCCAAAAACTCATCCACAATTTGAACCGCTGATTGGAGTACGCCACCACCGTTATTTCTTAAATCAAAAATCAATTTGGTCATTCCTTGATTTTGAAGTTTCATCGCGGCAACCCTAAATTCTCTTCCAGATTCTACAGAGAACTGATCTAGTTTGATGTATCCCACTTCAGAGCTGAGCATGGCTGCACAAACAATGGTCTCAATTGGAATGGTATTTCTAACGATGGTCTTTTTCAGTTGTTGCTTGTTGCGATAAATCACCACATTCACGGGAGTACCTTGTATTCCTTTAAGCATTTTCATGATTTTCTCGTTGGTGATTTTTACACCCGCAATTTTTTCTTTCTCTACCTGGATGATTCGATCTCCCGCTTTGATACCAACACGTTCAGAAGGAGAATTTGGAATCACACTGGAAACACAAACGGTATCTCTAATAATCGAAAATCGAACACCAACACCACCAAAATGTCCTTCAATTTGTTCCGTTGCCGTCTTTAAATCATCCGCTGAAATGTATGCGCTGTGAGGGTCTAACTTGTGAAGCATGTCTGCAATCGCTTGTTCAAACAATTCGTCTCCATTCAAGGAATCAACGTACTTATTGTTTAGAATTTCAATGATGTCTTTCATTTTCCCATAACGCTGATTAGTAGGAAAATTATTTTCACCTGACAAAAACTTCGCGCCAACCCAAACACCACCAGCCAAACAGATGGCCAACGCAATTGGTACTAAAAACTTATTTGATTTATTCTCCATCATGCGGATTCGAAATGTGGTCTACTTGAAGTCCTGAGTTAATTAAAAAATCGATGCCTGCTGTATCTTTGTAATGATTGATATAAACCACACGTTTGATTCCTGCTTGTAGCACTAATTTACAACAATCTTTGCAGGGAGAAAGTGTTAAATACAAAGTTGCTCCAATGCAATTATGGGTAGATTTTGCTACTTTTAAAATTGCATTCGCCTCTGCGTGAAGAACAAACCAATGCGTTTCACCAATATCATTTTCGCAACAGTTGTCAAATCCAGCTGGAGTTCCGTTAAATCCATCAGAAATAATCATTCCATCTTTGACGATAATAGCACCTACTTTTTTCCGAGCGCAATGCGATAATTCTGCCCAAGTTAAAGCCATTCTTAAATAGGCTTTGTCGTATCTTCTTTGTTTATTGTATTCAGTCATCGACTGTAAAATTAATGATCTATTGTGAATTTATACCCAACTCCCCGAATACTGTGAAAAAATTTGGGATCCTTTGGGTCTTTTTCGAAAAGTTTCCTAAAAGATAAAATGTAATTGTCGATTGTTCTGGCAGTTGGAAATTGATCGTTTCTCCAAAGTGTATCCAAAATTTCTTCTCGAGAAACTACGAGCCCGCGTTTTTCATAAAACAATTTGAGTAAATCCGTCTCCCTTTTGCTCAAATCGGTCAATTTTCCAGACGCCTTATTTTCAACTTGAAAAGTGGCAAAATTAATTTCAAATTCTCCAATTTGGATGTTTTTAACAGGTTCATTATTCAATTCTTCAAAACCATCAATTAATACTTGAACCCGGAGCAGTAATTCTTCCAAATCAAACGGTTTGGGCAAATAATCATTCGCTCCCAAACGAAGTCCCGCAATCCGATCTTGCGTTGTCCCCTTAGCAGAGAGAAACAAAACAGGAACTTTAGAATATTTCCTAATTTCACGACAAACTGTTAAGCCACTGACTTCGGGCAACATGACATCCAAAATAACCAAATCAAATTCATCCATTTGTGGCGCTCTTAAAAAAGCTTCTGTCCCGTGAATAATTGTTTCCACAGTATAGCCTTCCAATTCCAAGTTCATTTTGATGATTTCCGATAAACTTTTTTCGTCTTCTACGACACAAATTTTCTTCATTTTAAATTTTTATGCTGATTTGTGAAAATTATTCACCATATTTACGATGAAAATTATAAATCTAATGATTAATTTCTTCCCGATTAGAAAAAACATCTTTTAAAATATTAGAAAATGAAAAAAACACTCTACTCTTTTGGTATTATCCTACTATTTATTTCTTTCTCTACCAATTATTATGCTCAAAACAGCGTTTTACCTCACAAAGAAAGGTTGGAGGTCAATAAAACTATAAAAACGTTACAGCTTACTCCACCAAACTTACAACAAATCTTTGCAGAAGATATAGCACGCGATAAAAACGGTGAATTTTATAGAATTGGTGTTTCTATGACCACCTTTACCACACCAGAAAATGCTGGAATATGGAAAACGCTTCCTTCAGGAGATCGTGTATGGCAATTGAAAATCAAATCTTCTGGTGCAGAAGCGTTAAGCCTTTTATTTGATAAATTTCACATTTATGGAAACACCGTTGTTACAGTTTTTGATCTTGATGGAAAATTATTGCATGCACCTTTGAAATCAGAAGATGTTCTGGATCACGGAATGCAAAACATAGCACTTTGCTTTGGAGATGAGATGATTCTTCAAATACGAGAACCTAAAAACACTCAACCTTCTGAATTGGAGCTAACAGAAGTAATGTATGGTTACCGTAGTACTGGAAATTCCATCACACCGAAAATCAATGAATCCGATAATTGTCAAGTGAACGTCAATTGTAGTGAGGGAAACGAATGGAAAGACGAAAGAAATGGTGTTGCTAGAATCTTGGTTAAAGACGGTAATAGTCAGGGCTGGTGTTCTGGCTCACTCGTCAACAATACTGCTCAAGACTGCAAGCCTTATTTTTTAACTGCATTACATTGTGGGGTTACTTCCAGTACCAACGACTTAAATCAATGGAAATTCTATTTCAAGTATGAAGCATCAGCTTGCACAAATCCTACCTCATCAACAGGTTTAGGAGGAACGTCCACGACCATTACGGGTTGTATTAAAAAAGCAACTTCCAACGACGGTGGCGGATCTTCAGGGTCTGACTTTTTACTAGTTCAATTGGGAACTGTAAGCAATGAAACTGCAACGGTTACGAAATTAAAATCCGCTGCAATTCAAGCGTATTGGAATGGTTGGGATGCCAACAATACAGCTGTTAATAAAGGCGTTGGAATTCATCATCCTTCCGGAGACATTAAAAAAATATCTACCTATACCAGCAACCTAACCTCTTCTGGCTGGAATGGAAATGGACTCAGCTCACACTGGAGATTAACCTGGGCTTCAACGACCAATGGTCATGGTGTTACCGAAGGCGGTTCTTCTGGCTCGCCCTTGTTTAATTACAACAACGGAAATTCAAGAATTATCGGAACCTTAACTGGCGGTAGTTCTTATTGCACAGCTACCAGCAGTCCAGACATGTATGGAAAAATGTCCTACCACTGGGATCAAAATACGCCTGCTGGAAACATTAAACTAAAAACATTGTTGGATCCTGCAAACACAGGAGTAAAAGTATTAGACGGATCATACGACCCTTGTTCGGGAGGAACCACGCCGCCACCAACAGGTCATTGTGCAGCAACCTCTACCAATTGTTCGTATGAATCTATCAATACCGTACAATTGGGAACTATCGCCAACACAACTGGATGTACGAATTACGGTGATTACACCCATTTATCTACCGACCTAATAAGAGGTCAGTCTTATACTGCCACCATCATTCCACAAGCTGCTGGAACAGTTGGAAGCGCTTATACCGATGATGAAATTGCCATATACATTGATTGGAATAATGACGAAAGTTTCACAGGAACTGGAGAACGGGTAGCTTATGTAAAAGTAGCCACTGGTTGGAGTAACCAATTCACTTTTACCGTTCCAATGAATGCTACTTTAGGCAAATTAAGAATGCGTTGTCGAATTTCGTATCAACCAGATGAAGGTGGAATCAGTCCATGTGGCACAACAGCCGACGGAGAAGTGGAAGACTACTCTGTAGTTGTTAAAAACCCAACGTCAACGACTGGAATTGAGGAACATGAATTATTCAGTGCGGTTCAACTTTTCCCCAATCCCGCCACGGATCAATTAACAATCGATTTCAACCAATCAGAGCATAACATTGAAGTAGTACAAATAAAAGATGTAACAGGAAAGACAATTTTGGAACTGAAAAACGACGATTCAAAATTAATTCAAGTGGATATTACGTCCCTTTCCAACGGGTTGTATCAAGTTGTTTTACAAGCTAATGACATTCAAATAACGCGAAGATTCATTAAAAATTAATCACAAAAGGAATTCATTTTGTAGCGGCTCCCACGGGGTCGCTTTTTTTATTTTTAAGAACATTAATTTGAATTTTTAGCCGTAATTTTGTGAATGTTCTCCAAATACAAATATCACATTTTACTCCACATCATCATCTTTGTGTGGGGTTTTACAGGAATCTTAGGCAAGCTGATTCAACTGGATTTTTACAGCATTGTATGGTATCGGATTTTAATTGCATTCGCCTCGTTATTAATCGGACTGTGGATTCTTAAAATGCCGATGCGCATCCCTTCAAAAAAACAATTATTTGCCACGCTCGGAGTCGGCGTAATCGTTGCGTTACATTGGTTAACCTTCTTCAAATCCATCCAATTATCCACCGCTTCTCTAGGCGTCTTGTGTCTTTCCACAACTACGCTTCATGTTACATGGTTAGAACCTTTGGTGATGAAACGCAAGTTTTCCTGGATTGAGTTTGCTTTGGGAAGCATTGTTATTTACGGTATTTATATCGTTTCAGATAATTTTAATGCGCAAGATTACGAAGCTTTGGCCTACGGGCTTTTTTCGGCATTGCTGGCAGCACTTTTCGCAGTTTTCAATGCTCGATTAGCAAAAGACGGTGTTCCTTCTTCGGCAATAACCTTGCATGAAATGGGAATGGGCGTTCTCTTTTTAACCATCGTTTTATTATTTCAAGGACGCTTCTCACCAGAATTTTTCATCATGACTACCTCTGACTTCTTGTGGCTGTTGTTTTTGGGCGTGATTTGTACCTCGGTTGCTTTCTTGTTAACAATTGATGTCGTTAAAAAACTGGGCGCATTTACAGTCTCCTTAAGCATCAACTTGGAACCCGTTTATACCATTATTCTCGCAATCCTAATCTTACAAGAAAACAAAGAACTAGGAAGTAATTTCTACTTGGGTTCGGTGCTGATTATTGGCGTGGTGTTGTTGAACGCTGCAATAAAATACTATTTGACAAATCAAAATTCGGATAAACCGAGGAGGATTCGGATGTTGCGGTAGAAAAAATTCACAGAATTTAAATTGTTTCGTTTCATCCTTAAACAAATAAATTCATCGCTATCCGAGAGATAAATTTGTTAAATCTTAAAGGAAAATAAATGATTTTCTTATAATATGTAATTTTTACGTATGTTTGCAGTAACATGCTTGTCCCCCTTCCCGTTAGATCAGGGCGCTTAGGACAAGCTTTTTTTTATTCAAAAATGAGTAAAATTCCTTTCAACAAGCCACCACTCAGCTACTCAGAACAAATTCAATTATTGAAAAATAGAGGACTGATTATGCAAATGTGAATTCAAAAGCAATGAATTTTCCTTATGATTGGGAAAATGAAGATTTATGGAAAGAATTTGATTGATATTTTTGCAGAGTCGAAAAAATTTTGGACATTGCAAAAAACATCATCATCAAACCACCACATTCACAATTCTCCCCGGTACTACAATCATCTTTTTTGGTTGATTTCCGTCCAATTGCTTTCGTGTTTGCTCTAAATCGAGTACGTGCGTTTCAATGTCTTCTTTGGACATATCAGCGGGTAATTCAACTGTGAAACGTACTTTTCCGTTGAACGAAACTGGATATGAAAAGGAAGATTCTACCAAGAAATCTGGATTGAAAACTGGGAAAGCGGTGAAATTGATACTTCCTGCTTCGTAACCCATTTTTTCCCACAATTCTTCGGTAATGTGCGGCGCATAAGGAGAAAGTAACAAAAGTAAATCTCTTAATATCAAACGATGATGACAATTTTGATCTGTCAATTCGTTGACACAAATCATGAAGTTGGAAACGCCTGTGTTGAACGAAAATTTCTCTAAATCAGCGGTGATTTTTTGAATGGTTTTGTGCAATGTTTTCAACGATTCAGCACTTGGTGCATCGTCTAAAATCAGTAGGTTTCCTTCTTGGTCGTGAAACAATCTCCACAGTTTTCGCAAGAAATTGTGAACGCCGCCAATTCCTTTGGTATCCCACGGCTTGGATTGTTCCAATGGACCTAAGAACATCTCGTACATGCGCAAGGTGTCCGCGCCAAATTTCTCAATCAATTCATCAGGCGTTTGCACGTTGAATTTCGATTTGGACATTTTTTCAACTTCGTGACCGCAAACATAAGAACCGTCTTCTTCCAAAATAAATTCTGCATTTGCATATTCTGAACGCCAGTTTTTGAATGCTTCGATGTTTAATTTGTCGTTATCGACCATGGAAATATCCACGTGGATTGGAACTACATCTTGACCTTTAATTTGGTTATACGAAACGTATTTTCCGTTTGGAAGACGGTAAACAAAACTACTTCTCCCCAAAATCATCCCCTGATTAATCATCTTTTGGAATGGTTCATCGAAGGAAATATACTCTAAATCGTATAAGAATTTTGTCCAGAAACGAGCGTATAATAAATGACCTGTTGCGTGTTCTGATCCGCCGATGTACAAATCAACATTTTTCCAGTAATCTACTTTTTCTTTGCTAACAAATTCAGCGTTGTTGTGTGGATCCATGTAGCGCAAGAAGTACCAAGAACTTCCCGCCCAACCTGGCATCGTGTTCAATTCCAACGGGAAAACTGTTTGATGATCGATGTTGATGTTGTCCACCACTTCATTGTCAACGGTATCCCAAGCCCAAATTGGTGCGTTTCCTAAAGGTGGTTTTCCATCTTCTGTTGGCAGGTATTTTTCTACTTCGGGCAATTCAATCGGCAAATACTTTGCGTCGATGATGTGTGGCAAACCGTCTTTGTAATAAACTGGAAATGGCTCGCCCCAATATCTTTGTCTGGAAAAAACAGCATCTCTCAAACGGAAATTTGTTTTTCCTTTTCCAATTTGTTGTTCTTCAATTTTCTGAATTGCAGCAGTCATCGCATCAACAACTTGCAATCCTGTCAAGAAATCAGAAGCGGTGATTTTTCCTTCTTTTTCGGTATAAGCACCTTCTGAAATGTCAACGTTTTCAAAAATATTTTTGATCTCGATCTTGAAATGCTTCGCAAAATCCCAATCGCGTTGGTCGCCACAAGGAACCGCCATCACCGCGCCTGTTCCGTAGGAAGCCAACACATAATCGCCAATCCAGAGTTCCACCTTTTCGCCCGTAAACGGATGAATGGCATAACTTCCGATGAATTGACCAGAAATGTTTTTCACATTTGCCTGACGATCTCGTTCTGTTTTCAGGGATGAAACGCGGATGTATTCTTCGACTTTTTCGCTAAAATCAGCAGTAGTCAAGTTTTTCACCAAGGGATGTTCTGGAGCCAAAACCAAGAACGAAACCCCAAAAATCGTATCTGGACGAGTCGTAAAAACTTCGATGGAATTTTGTTGATCTTCGGTTTCAAAAATCACCGAACAACCTTGCGATTTTCCAATCCAATTTCGCTGTTGATCTTTGATGGAATCCGTCCAATCGATTTTTTCCAATCCGTTCAACAAACGCTCGGCGTACGCTTTGATTCGCATCGACCATTGACGCATCAATTTTTGCTCAACCGGATGACCGCCTCGCTCGGAAAGACCGTTGATTACCTCATCGTTGGCCAAAACAGTTCCCAAAGCTGGACACCAATTTACCCAAGAATCCGCTAAGAAAGCCAATCGGTATTGTTGCAGAATGGCTTCTTTTTCAGTGGCGTTAAAATTGCACCATTCTGTAGCAGAAAAAACGCGGTCGCAATCGTTTGTTGCTTTGACGTTTGCATTTCCTGCTTTATTAAATTCAGCAATCAACTCGCTGATTCGAACTGCTTTTTTTTGATTTTCATCGTAATAGCAATCGAAAAGTTGAGAAAAAATCCATTGCGTCCATTTATAATAATCCGAGTTGGAAGTACGAACCTCCCGAGACCAATCGAAGGAAAAGCCAATTTGATCCATTTGATCGCGGTAGCGAATGATGTTCTCTCTGGTCGTTTCTTCCGGATGTTGGCCTGTTTGAATAGCATATTGCTCAGCCGGCAATCCAAATGAATCGTAACCCATTGGATGCAAAACATTGAATCCTTGCAACCGCTTGTATCGCGCGTAAATATCTGAGGCAATATACCCGAGTGGATGTCCAACGTGAAGTCCCGCACCAGAAGGATAAGGGAACATGTCCAAAACGTAATACTTTGGTTTAGCTAGGTTGTCATCTACTTTAAAAACCTGATTATCAGCCCAAAATTTTCTCCATTTTTGTTCAATTTCACGAAAGTCATATTCCATTTTTATGCGCTTTAAATTTGAAAGTGCAAAGATAGGAAATTGCAAAGGATTTTATGAATAGGTTGTGGCGGAAAGTTGAGGACGTGGTAATTAGGAATACTTTGCTAAAACAACAATTTTGTAAATGAAGGCGATCTTGTTTCCCCCTTTGGAGGGGGATTAAGGGGGAGGATTTAATCGTCAAACAAGATTAGTGTTTTTTACAACATTTCGTTAAGTTTTTATATACTCTTGAAAATGAACAAGTTGAATTTTTAAACATGACTGTTTAAATAGATGATTATTAGTCGGTTAAGTGTTTTGAATTTCAGTAATCATTGTTTTTAACGGAGTATTGTTTTTACAAACTTATCCTCAATAGAGAGTTGACGCATCCATTTGTTTATTTTACCATGTTCGCCATGATATCCTGTATGTCTGTAATACACAGATTGCTTTGTGTTTCATTTCCCGATAAATAATCTTTAATGATCACTTTTTTCTCTTCATCTGAAAAATACAAACGGTTCCCGAATGATTGTCCTAGAATACCTTTACTTACTTTCTTCAATTTACACTTAATTGTGTAAACCTATATCAGGACAATACAATTTACATTGCAATAATCCTCTCCTTAATCCTCCTCCGAAGGAGGAAACCGAATTTCCACTTTCGGCTGGATTTCCGTTCTAGGAACAATTTTACTGAAAAACAAGCATTTAATCTGCAATCTGCCAATCTGCCAATCTGCAATCTGTAGCCACCTGCCATCGCCGTAGGCAACAACGAAGTTAACAGAGACTGAGAGGATTATAATCTATCAAAATCTTATTATCTTTGCGACTTTATTTTAAATACATTCCATGACACGTAAGGAACTTATCAGCGAAATTAAAGCAAAACAATCTTTTTTGTGTGTTGGATTAGATACTGACATGGAAAAAATTCCAGTTCATTTATTGGAAACAGAAGACCCCATGTTTGAATTCAATAAAGCAATCATCGATGCAACCAAAGATTTTTGTGTTGCTTACAAACCCAACATCGCTTTTTACGAATGTTTGGGGGTGAAAGGTTGGGAGTCTTTGCGCAAAACATTGGAATATATTCCTAAAAACATTTTCACCATTGCGGATGCAAAAAGGGGCGATATTGGGAACACATCCCGCTATTATGCCAAAACTTTTTTTGAGTTAATGGATTTTGATTCGGTCACGATTGCGCCCTATATGGGCGAAGATAGTGTCACCCCATTTTTAGAATTTGAGGATAAATGGGTCATTGTTTTGGCGTTAACTTCCAACCGTGGAGCGTTAGACTTTCAGTTTGTAACCGACATGAAGGGAGAAGAATTGTATAAAAAAGTACTTAAAAAATCCGCTTCTTGGGGAACGCCTGAGAACATGATGTTCGTGGTTGGTGCAACTCGGGCGGAAGGGATTGCTGAGGTTCGCAAGCTTGTTCCCAACAACTTTTTCTTGGTACCTGGTATTGGAGCTCAAGGAGGAAGTTTGGAAGATGTTTCCAACTATGGTTGGAATGAAGATTGTGGTTTGTTGGTCAACTCTTCACGTCAGATTATTTACGCATCTGCAGGAAGTGATTTTGCTCAAAAAGCGGGAGACGAAGCAAAGAAATTACAAAGCGAGATGAAGGCTATTTTACGATCCAAATCCTTTGTTTAAAATTCAAAATAAATGCATTCAAGAGGACAAATCAAGTTAAAAAATGCAAAGGTTTTAATACTTCTTTAAAATAGAAGGAGTTTACTGATTCAATTGGTTAATTTTACTTTTTATGGAACAAGATATAAGACAAAAACTGGCAGAAACCATTCAATCGTATCATCAAAAAGGTTGGTCTCCAGCAACATCAACAAATTATTCATTTCGAACATCTACTGAAAAGAAAGCTTTTTTTGTTTCTAGAGCAGGCATTGATAAATCTAAATTTGGAGCTTATGACTTCATTGAGGTTGATTTTGAAGGAAATCCAACCGTTTATTTTGATGGCAAAAAGCCTTCAACCAAGAGATTGCTTCATGCCGTGATTTATGATTTATTCCCATCAACGACACTTGTTTTACAAAGTAATTCGATAAATTCCATTTTGATCTCCGAATTATTCGAAAAGGAAGTCAGTTTTGAAGGTTACGAAATTCAGAAAGCTTTTGTTGGGGAAACCACCATTCACAACAAGTTGAGTTTTCCAATATTTGACAACAACGAAGATAGACAAGCGTTTGCTAAAATGCTTCAAGAACATAAATCCGAATTGAAAAATCACGCTTTCATCATGCGAAAGCAAGGCTTCTATGCTTGGGGTGATAACCTCTTCGAAGCAAAAAGGCACTTGGAAGCTTTGGAATATCTGATGGAGATCACGGTTCAAAAAATGAAGATTCCACACCAGTAACATTTATTGATGATGTTCAGCCTATCCTGAAATTTACTCCAGCGATAGAATTTAGAATGGTAAGACTAAGGCACGACGATACTTGCCTCGCTGGATACCCTGGCTGAGAAATACCCCAAACAAGTATTTCCAAAGTTGGATTCTGGGTTTGCAGGTGAAGCAATACTTCCCGTATTGGCATTTACCGAGAACAAGTATTTATAAGCCAATTGATCGATGCAATGCATGATGACATTTACCGTATCGCCACTTTCTACAAATTCAAACAAAGGTTGCTGGTTTATTTGACCATCTGAATTTTTATCATCTCTTACGGATATTCCACTTGCTTTTTCATGGTTGATGAATCTGTCAAATGCGTAATAATTCTCCACATTCAATTCGTCTTGATATTTGGGAACGATTGTTTTAAAAGACTCAGCACCAAACGGAATTTCAGCAATCTCAAGCTCGGTTAAAAGGGTGACATTTGGCATCGCACTTTCCGCTTTAAATTCTTGCCCATCGATGGTAACGGTAAGCATATAAGTTCTTCCTGAAACACCTAAATATCCCGTTGTTTCATAAATTCCAGGTTCGATAAGCGTGAAATTTGCAACATTCCCCAAATTGTCTGTTACGACAACGATTGCATTGTCAACAGTTGGATATGCCTCGTTTTTATCAAAACTGAGTGTTTTTGTAATTTTCACATAATGAGTGGATTCTCCTTCTGTGATAAACCCTTCAATGACATGTTTCTCTTCCATTTCATTCAAATCCAATTGAATTACTTTTTGGCAAGAATACAAAGTGGACACCAACAGAACGATGCTAAAATAGGATGTTAATTTGCTCATGTTATTTGAATTTGAAATTATAGGTAACAGCTGGTACTAACTTAAATAAAGTAGTTTGAACAGCTTCTGTTTTGGTTGGATCATCCTCGTTTTGACGAAATGTAATTTGGTAAGCATTTGACCTTCCGTATGCGTTATAGATGGAGAAGTTCCAGCTACTCTCAAATTTTTCAGTGTTTTTTGTAATCCAAGTTAACCCTAAATCTAATCGGTGATAGTCTGGCATTCTGCCTGCATTTCTTTCGGTATATGAAAATTGCGTTTCCCCATTTATTTCGTATTTTCCTGTTGGAAAAGTGACTGCATTGCCAGTGTAGAAAACAAACAAAGCGGAGATGTTTAACTTGGCATTGATGTCATACATTGCAACAACAGACAGGTCGTGTGTTCGGTCTTGTTTGGATAAATACCAATTGTTGTTGTTAATTCCATCCACTTTACGTTCTGTTTTTGAAAGCGTGTAGGAAACCCAGCCCGTTAATTTACCTGTTTTCTTTCTCAGAATGAGTTCCAAACCATACGCTCTACCAATTCCGTAAAGCAATTCACCTTCCAGTTTTTCGTTGGCTTGAGAATTTGCTCCATTTCGGTAATCGATTTGATTTTGCATGGTTTTGTAATAGGTTTCTACATTGAATTCGTAAGCATTTTCTTTGAAGTTTTTAAACCAACCCAAGGAAACTTGATCTGCTATTTCGGGTTTAGTATTCAAGGTTGAAGTCAACAATACATCGGTTGGTGATGAAGAGGTTGCATTTGAAATCAAGTGAATATTTTGTACGTTTCTGGCGTAAGCCGTTTTGAATGATGCGCTTTTGCTGTATGCCCAACTCATTGATAAGCGTGGCTCTAAGTTCCAATACGTTTTTTGTATCTCGTTTCTTTTTGGTGTTTTCGTCTCGCTTACATTTCCTTCACTGTCATAACGATATTGCTCATCGCCGTTTGCCATCACATTGAACATGGTCATTCTTACACCGTAATTGACATTGATGTTCTCTGTCCATGCCCAATCGTTGGATACATAAGCTGCACTTTCTAAAGACGGTGTTTTTGCTAATTTCTTGATATTCAATCCAACCTCCGAATTCGCATCTATCTGTCCAGGCGTGATGTTATGGTGAATCACATTCGCTCCGATTTTAAGCCTGTTTCGGGTATTTACAAAATATTGGAATTCTTGTTTCAAATTGAAATCTTCAATTTTTGATAGAATTGTAAAATCTACATCGCCACTGTTGATTTTGATTTTATAGTCATAAGAACTGTAGATGAAAGAAGTGTTTGAAAATAGTTTGTCATTTACAATTCGATTCCATCGTACCGTTCCCGTTGCATTTCCCCAATCTAAACCAAACGTGTTCCCCAAACCTAATTTGTCTCTCCCGAAATATCCAGAAAGATAAATTCGGTCTTTTTTGCTGATTCGGTAGTTTGCTTTTGCATTCAAATCGTAGAAGAATAATTTGGTGTCTTTAAAATCTTTGGTCGCCAATAGAAAAAGATCGGCGTAGGTTCTTCTTCCAGTCACCAAGAAAGACCCTTTATCTTTCACAAGCGGACCTTCTACGTTCAATTTGGAGGAGATTAACCCAATTCCACCACTTACGTTGTAGCGCTTGTTATTTCCTTCGTTCATTTTAATGTCTAAAACGGATGAAAGTCTTCCGCCATAATTTGCCGGTTGATTTCCTTTAAACAAAACAGCATCTTTAATGGCATCGGAATTGAATGTGGAGAAGAATCCAAGCAGGTGAGAAGCATTGTAAACTGGAGCTTCATCCAATAAAATTAAGTTTTGATCAGCAGCTCCCCCGCGAACATAAAAACCAGAACTTCCTTCGCCAGCACTTTTTACACCGGGTAGCAATTGCATGCTTTTGATGATGTCTTTTTCTCCTAGTAATACCGGGATTTTAGCTAATTCTTTTGGGTCTAGACGTTCAACGCCCATGATGGCTTCTTTTACATTTGCATCTTGGCGGATAGCAGAAACACGCACTTCTTCCAACTCCTCAACTGGAATTTCCATTTGAAAAGTGATTTGCATGTTTTCTGTTAAATCGATTGTTTTTTCTTGGGTTATGAAGCCGTAAGCCGTAACAACCAAGGTGTATTTCCCTTCTGGAAGTGTCAAAGAGTAAAACCCATACTCATTCGAACTTGCTCCAATGGGTTGATCTTTCACCTTTATTCGTGCGCTAATAATTTCTTCACCGCGAGAGGCATCAACGACACTTCCACTAATAGAAAACTTGTTTTGCGCTTGCAGATTTACAAATAGAAAAATAAAAATGCTGAGAGATAGTATTTTTTTCATTCGTTTTTATGGAAGTGTTTAGTTTTAAATCACAAAGATAAACGAATAACTCAAATGTTGTTTAAGTTTTTTAGTTATTATCTCCACGCATTCTTTCGGCATTTTCTGCCATCTTTAGCGCATCAATCATTTCGTGAATTTCTCCATTCATGAAAGCACTTAAATTATAAATGGTTTTATTGATGCGATGATCTGTAATTCTCCCTTGTGGGTAATTATAGGTTCTGATTTTGGCTGATCGATCTCCTGAGGAAACCAACGTTTTCCGAACAGCAGCTCTTTCCTCGTGCAAGCGATCTAATTCTTTTTGATAAAGACGTGACCGCAAAACAGAAATGGCTTTTTCTAAGTTCTTGTGTTGAGATCTTCCATCTTGGCATTCCACGACCGTTCCAGTGGGTATGTGGGTTAATCGAATGGCAGATTCTGTCTTGTTTACGTGTTGTCCACCTGCTCCAGAAGCTCTGAACGTATCTCGTTTCACGTCCGTCATGTTTAATTCAAAATCGACTTCCTCAGCTTCGGGTAAAACGGCAACCGTGATGGCTGACGTATGAACCCTTCCTTGAGATTCAGTTTCAGGAACACGTTGCACGCGGTGAACGCCAGATTCAAATTTCAACATGCCGTAAATTCCAGCACCCTGAATCTCCATGGAAATCTCTTTCAAACCACTGCTTCCCTGGTGAGAGTTAATGACATCATACGTCCAACCCATTTCTTTGAAAAACAAAGTGTACATTCTAAAACAATCTTCTACGAAAATACACGCCTCATCTCCACCGGTTCCTGCCCGCAGTTCCATGATGGCATTTTTATCATCTTCAGGATCTTTCGGAATGAGTAATAGTTTGATCTTTTCTTCGAATTCTGGTTTTTGATCGCTCAACTCCTCGATTTCCATTTTTGCCATTTCACGCATGTCTGGATCTTGTTCTGTGGCCAACATTGCTTTTGCACTAACCAAGTTGTCTAAGATGTTTTTGTAGGCAACGTAAACAGTTACAATTTCTTCCAGATCTTTGTATTCTTTGTTCAGTTTTACATAGCGCGGCATATCGGTGATGATGTCGGGATCGACGATCAAATTTCCCACTTCAATAAATCGGTATTGTATTGCTTCTAATTTTTTTAATATACTGTCCATTTTGTTGGATTGGTTTATTCCTTAAATTTCATCGTCTGACGTTGAAATCTGGTTGAATATTCATCGATTAATAGATAAAAGTTCCGTGTTCGGATTCAATGGTTAACTTTTTACCATCGTATTTTTCTACACGTCCCACTATTTGAGCATCCACGTGAAATGATTTCGAAATTTCAATGATGTCGCCTGCAATTTCTTCGGGAACATATATTTCCATTCGATGTCCCATGTTAAACACTTTGTACATCTCTTTCCAAGCAGTATTTGATTCTTGTTGAATGGTCTTGAATAAAGGAGGAATTGAAAATAAATTGTCTTTTATCACATGCACGTTCTCTACGAAATGCAACACTTTCGTTTGGGCTCCGCCACTACAGTGAACCATTCCATTTATTTGCGAGCGGTATTTGTCTAGGATTTTCTTGATGATTGGTGCGTAAGTTCTGGTTGGTGATAAAACCAATTTACCTGCATCAATGGGACTATTTTCTACTTTGTCTGTCAAATTGTATTTTCCAGAATAAACCAATTCTTGGGGAATAGCAGCATCATAACTTTCAGGATACTTGGTAGCTAATGAATGACTGAAAACATCATGCCGAGCAGATGTCAAACCGTTGCTTCCCATTCCTCCGTTGTAGTGTGTTTCGTAGGTTGCCTGTCCAAATGAAGCCAATCCAACGATCACATCTCCCCCTTGAATTTTATGGTTCGAGATTACCTCGCTTCTTTTCATTCTGCAAACTACCGTTGAATCCACAATTAAGGTACGAACTAAATCGCCTACGTCAGCTGTTTCTCCACCTGTTGAGATGATTCCGATGCCTTGATTTCTTAAATCGGCAAGAAGTTCTTCTGTGCCATTAATAAGGGCTGAAATTACTTCGCCTGGAATTAAGTTTTTATTTCTCCCGATGGTAGAGGATAATAAAATTTTATCGGTTGCGCCAACGCATAACAAATCGTCGATGTTCATAATTAAAGCATCCTGAGCAATGCCCTTCCAAACAGAAAGATCGCCGGTTTCTTTCCAATACATGTATGCCAAAGCAGACTTAGTACCAGCACCGTCCGCGTGCATTACAATACAATAATCCTCGTCGTCCGCTAAGTAATCGGGTACGATTTTACAGAAAGCTTGTGGGAATAAACCTTTATCTACCTTTTTAATGGCATTATGCACATCTTCTTTACCTGCGGAAACGCCTCTTAGATTGTATCTTATGTCTGACATGATGATTTTTATAAAAGGCAAAATTAGTAAAAATTCACGCGATAAAAGGCATTTTGATTTCGGAATTCAAGAACAAAAAAAGACCGTCAAAATTTTGACGGTCTTTTTTTGAATTTATTAAACGCTTATTGCCTTGGAACAGGTAAGAAGGTTTTGTATTTCTCTGGTGCTGGTGGCGCAGTTTCTGGATCAAATTCCATTGAAATTACGCGAGCATCTGTTCTACGATTTAATTGGTGTAATCTTTCGAATTCTGTTGGATTCGATTTTCTGAATTGATTGATATACGCTTCTGTTAATGTAATTGTCTTACCATCTTCTTCAATTACAGCTGGTTTATCTTCTCCACGACCTACCGGAATAATTCTTCTTGGGTCGATTCCTTTTTCTTCAACCAAGTAGCGGTAACATTCTTTCGCACGATTGTCGGAAAGAACTCTATTCATGTTATTAGAACCACGCGCATCTGTATGTGAGTTCAATTCTAGAATCATTCCTGGATATTCTGTTAACAAGTCATATACATAATTCAAGGAGTCTTTTGAGTTGATGGTAGAGTCAACTAGTAACGTCCATTTACTCAATGGGTAACGAACCTCAGGAAGTCTAAATACTTTTTCAGGAACCAACATCATGTCAACCACGAAGCTTTGTCCATAATTCAAACCGATTGTGGTAATTTTTTCAGTTTTATTGTTGTCTTTATATCCCTTTAAAGAACCTAGTTTGATGTTGTAAGTTGCTTCTTCATTGATGAATCGGTTACCGTCTGTTTTCTTGTCCCAAAATACCCGTCCGTCACCTGCAGTTGTTCCTTTCCAAGTTTCACCCGTGGATGATTCAACAGTAACTTCTACGCCAGCAATTTTTTTCTGTCTATCTCCAACTTCTCCTACGATGACAGCTAGATCAAATAAATTTGGTGGCAGTTCATATTTCCAGATGTCTGCTTTAAATTCACTTTGTCCCTTTCTTTCAGATGTGAAATAACCCGTTCTTGCAGTGTGTTCAACGATGGCATAATCATTATATTCTGAGTTGATTGGTACTCCAATGTTTTTTGGATTTTCCCATTTGTTTTCATCGCCCACTTTTGCTGCACGGAAAATATCCAAACCACCTACACCTGGTAAACCATCGGTTGCATAGTATAAATCGCCATTTTCAGCAAATGAAGGAAATAATTCATTTCCAGGAGTATTGATTCCAGCACCCATGTTAATTGGCGCTGCCCAACTATCAGATCTTCTATCGTAAGTGGTGTACCAAAGGTCACGACCACCGAAGCCTCCAGGCATGTCTGAAGCGAAAATTAAAAATCGTCCATCCGCAGTTACACATGGATGTCCAACAGAAATAGAATCATTGTTTTTAAGGATAAGTTTTGATGGTTTACCCCACGTTTTCCCAGTCATATCTGAAACCCAGATGTCACATCCTAAATTTTGTTTCTTAACATTTGGGCATCTGGTGAAAAACATTTTCTTTCCACGACCGTCAAAACAAACTGTTCCTTCGTTGTCTTCCGTGTTGATTTCTTCGCCTTGGATTGGCGTAGGAGCTTTCCAGTTTCCGTTTTTATCTAACTCAGCCACCCAAAGATCCATGTAATTTTCACAACTTCTAGGGTCTATTCCTCCTAAATTAGACTTCGAAATACTGTACACCATTTGCACATTTTTTCTATCCCCAAACATGGGAGCCATGTCAATTCCTTTGCTGTTTAATTTGTCTTCATTGGTTACAATGTGACGGGTTTTAGAAGCAATGAATTCATCGTGTTGTTCGCATGATCTTAAGCCAATATCTGCTCGAGAATCATTGGGTACAAGCGCTTTGTATAATTGATAATTTTCCTTCGCTTTCTTGAAGTTTCTCATCACACGGTACATGTCTGCATTATACAGATAAACCAATGGCTCAACCTCTTGAAATTTCAACAAAATAGCTCTTTCATACCATTCGGTTGCTAATTTTGGGTTTTCAGTTTGTCGATAACATTCAGCAGTTTTGAATGCCATGTCTCCTTTTAGTTTTAATGCTCCAGCACTTTTACGAACGATTTTAGTATATGCAAAGGCGCATTTTTCGGCAGCCTCACAAAATTCTTCATTTCGAAACTTTTCATTTGCATCCCTAACGTGATTTTTTTGAGCTTGTGCTATCCAAGATAAGCTTAGAAAAAAGATTGAAAACAGTAGTTTTAATTTCATATATCTGTATTTATTGTCATAAATCAACCCCGAATTAAGCTATAATTTTTCTCTTAACCAATAATTTAGGATCAATTTTTTTATTTTATTTTTACTTTGTCTTGTCAAAATAGTCTTATGTTCCTACATAAGAGTTGTTTAACGCTTTTAAGAGGCGGTTTTTATCTTTTCTCAAAACATCAATCCGCCTGCATGTTTTGGGTATATTTGTCCCATTTTGAAATAATTTCTTGAAATCCAGTTGCTAATTCAGAATCAAACTGTATCCATTGTTTGGTAACGGGGTGGGTAAACCCTAAGGTTTTCGCATGCAGTGCTTGACCGGGAATCAAATTGAAACAATTGTCAATGAATTGTTTGTATTTAGTATGCGTTGTTCCTCTTAAAATACTGTCTCCTCCATATTCCAAATCATGGAAGAGTGGATGGCCAATGTGTTTCATGTGAACTCTAATTTGATGCGTTCTCCCTGTTTCTAATTGGCATTCAACCAATGTAACTAAACCAAATCGCTTTAAAACTTTATAATGCGTAACGGCATGTTTGCCAAATTCTCCACTTGGAAATACAGCCATCATTTTTCTGTTTTTGACCGACCGACCGATGTGACCTTCGATAACTCCTTCGTCATCCTTTACATCACCCCAAACCAAAGCGTGGTATTTTCTTTCTGTGGTTCGATCAAAAAACTGCTTCGAAAGATTGGTTAGAACTTCTTCCGTCTTAGCAATCACCATGATTCCAGTCGTATGCTTATCCAAGCGATGCACTAAACCGGGTCTTCCATAATAATTTTCGGTCTTGGTTGGTAGGTTGTCGAAATGATAAATCATGGCATTCACCAATGTTCCAGTATAGTTTCCGTATGCTGGATGGACAACCATGTTAGCAGGTTTATTCACAATCGCCAGATATTCATCTTCATAAACAATTTCAATTGGGATGTTTTCTGCAACTAATTCAATCTCACGAATTGGATAAGGTAAAACAACTGAAATTTCATCCCCAGGTTTGACTTTGTAATTTTGCTTTACAGGGATTTTATTAGCCAAAATGGTTCCACTTTTCGCCGCATTTTGAATTTTATTTCTGGAAGTATTGGGCAGTCTATCCAACAAAAACTTGTCTATTCTAACAACTTCTTGACCGCGATCTGCTTTTATAAAATGATGTTCAAATAATTCTTCATCATCATTTTCCAATTCATCTATTTCTTCTGACATGTATTACTGGAATGAATTTCAATCGTTTTAATTGTATTTACAAAATTACCATTTTTCTTGGAAATTGCTTTTATTAAAAAAGGCGAACCTTTTGAGCTCGCCTTCATTTTTATCTTTTAAGGGTTACATGACCATGTCCGGTATGAACCTTGTCTTTAAAGTCTGTGATTTCATAGGTGAAGAAATACACACCGTCCGTGGCACCGTTTCCACTCCATTTGTCTTTGAAATCAGACATTTGATACATGATGTTTCCCCAACGGTTAAAAATGGTTACTTGAATCGTTTTTCCATTTTTAACATCGATGAAAAATTCATCATTTATTTTGTCATTGTCTGGTGTAAACACATTTGGAATGTGAATTTCTATTTCTGGGAATCCAAACACCGTAATTGGAATACTGTAGGTATCAACACACCCACCATTTGAAGCGGTAAGTTCTACTGTGTAAACTCCAGGAGTATTGAAATTCTCGGTCTGATTTCCATTTGAATTGGTGATGATCGGGGTTGAACCATTTCCAAAGTTCCAAACATAATCCGTTGCATCTACACTATTATTGGTAAATGTAACTACCAATACAGGGTCACCTTCCGTAACATCTGATGTGAAATCTGCAGCTGGTACAGGATTTACAGTTACCGTAACCGTTGTTGTTGCAGAACAACCGTTCAAATCGGTTCCAGTTACAGTATAGGTGATGGTATTAGTTGGTGAAAAACTTTGACCATTCGTTACTCCGTTTGACCATACATAGGTATCTGCACCTGTTGCTGAAAGTGTTACACTTTCGCCTAAACAAATTGTTTGATTTGGACCTGCATTTACAGTAGGTGCATTGGTAGAATTTAACGACACTTGCTGACTTACTACACAATCATTATTGTCTTTCACTACAATGTTGTAAGACCCAGAGGTCAAATTCGGAAAGTTATTGTTTGTTTGGAAATTAACGCCATTATCGATGCTGTAAGTGTAGGGTTGAGTTCCCCCTGAAGCATTGATTGTGATTTGTCCATTGTTGGTATCACAATCTGGATCGACGGTGTTAACATTGTCAATGACCGGTGCATTTGGAGTAATGATGTCGGTGGTTGCAGTTACCTCACATCCGTCAGCGTCTTTTACAACTACATCGTAGCTTCCAGCAGGCAAGTTCGAAAATACATTGCTGTTTTGGAAAGAAGTACCATTGTTGATACTGTATGTCAATGCACCATTTCCTCCCGAAGCAGTTATGGTAATTGAACCATCATTGTTCCCGCAGGTTGCGTCACTTGTTAAGATGTCGTCTATCACTGGAGCGTTCGCATTAACAAGGCTTACGGTTTGATTAACCGGACAACCAGCATCATCAGTTATCGTAACTTGATAGGTTCCAGAAGGAAGATTATCAAAGACATTGCTGTTTTGGAAAGTTACACCATTATCGATGCTGAATCTGATTCCAGTTGTTTCCCCGGAATATAAAATCGTCATTTTTCCATTGGAAGCTCCGCAGGTTGGGGTAACGATCTGGATGTCATCGATTTGTAGGGCGCAACAGTTATCAATAGTAATGGTCACAGCATCGGAAATGGTTATACATCCCGCAGTGTCTGATGCTGTAAGGGTGTAAGTTGTTGTTTGAGTTGGGCAAACATTGGGTGTTAAAGTTGTTTCTTCACCAGATGCCATAAATGTTGTAGGTGACCAAATAAAATCAGGTACATATTCGTCTATTTCGTCATCAAAAGTAATCGACCAACCATCAAAAGTTCCGTCTCCTGTAAGCGCATTGGAAGTTACAGAAATTGTCCATGTGCCATTGGAAAGACAACCATCTAAGTCGGAAAGAGGTTCGTTGGGAGCAAAATTTCCTGTAATCGGGCTTGCGTTTGCAGAAGGAACAGCACTTAAGTTTCCTCCGCCAGACGGCACAAAACAAACGTTTTGATAATAAGAAGAATTCAAAAATCCGGATCCTGCTGGCGCACCACCCTGAGGAACAAGTACAATTGATTCCCCGCTTGGGCATTCTAAGGTTAATGAAAGCGTTTCTACTCCAGAAGGAGGTAGATTCAATCCTGTAAACGTCAAGTTTGAAATACAAATACTTTGAATGGAGCCAGGATTAATGTTGTTCATGTTTAATTCTTGGATGTTAACATTGACAGAACCAGAATTAAATATCCCTGCTGAAAAGTCTTCGACTTGGTTATTTGAAAACGTTTTAATTCCTCCTGAATCAGCAATAACCTTTGCTGTTCCTTGAAGATCAATGCAATCACCAGGACATAATTGTTGATCTACTCCTGCATCCACAATTAGGTTGGGATTATTGACAACGATCGTGATTTGATCGGTGCAAGTTCCTGAACTAGTGGTCATGGTAACTGTGTATGTTGTGGTAGTTTGTGGTGTAACCGAATTGGGATTGTTTCCAGGCAAACTGGTTGTATATCCATCATGCGACCAAGTATAAACGACATTTGGGTCATTTACAATAATTTGAACATTGTCAATTCCCCAATGATCGTATGCGGCACCAGAATCTGCATCTTGAAACCATCTGAACTTTACATTGTTGGTTAATGCTGCTGCAGGAATCGGAAAACACCAATTGTTCCAATTCACTAATTGAGGATCGTTTCCTCCATTGGGGTTAAAATAGTGAATCGTTTGCCAAGTTGCACCATTGTCGATAGAATATTGCAAATACACACCTTCATCAGCTTCATCTGGCCCCTCACAAGGTGACGCTTGCCCTTGTTTTGCAAACAGTAAATCAAAGCAAATTGTTCCTCCTGCTGGAGCAACAGCTGGTCCAAAATTCAAAGGATTTGTCTCTAAAATACGAGGTACCCCCGATTGCGCACCCATCCAAATATGCGGAGTACCGTCGACACCATTTGGACTACAAGGGTTGGTAAACGTAGCTTGTTGTGTGAAAGCCCACCCAGTAGTTGTTTGGTTATTAAAGTCTTCGGTAAAACTTAAATTCCCTTGAGTTGATCCATTATGTGATAAAACAACTGATTGCCCACAGGTAATAGTGGACACAGTTGCATTTGCCGTAACATTACATTGACTATAGCTCAGGTAATACATACAGTTTACAAAAACGAGTAGTAGTATTTTTTTCATAACTTAATTATTATTTTGGTGCAATCTCAAGGTTTTTTAGATCAAACTTGGTTAATCTGCTAGTTGCAAACTGATTATTCATTTGAGAAAAAATACGAAGATTTTTACTCGATTTACAAGAGCCCTCCATCTTTTCAAAAGGTTCTAGTGTAACACTCGTGTTGAATTCATCACTGGTATTATGACAATTCTGACACTTTCCGTCGTACCACGTTTCTTTTTTAAAAGAGACGGTTAACTTATTATTGGTTTTATTCTCTACTTTAAGAAGAACGTAATTATTGTTGGTGCCATTTTCAACATCGGCACATGGGGAGTCTTTATAACTAATTTTTATTTGATGATCGGAGTAATATTCCGTCCAAACATCCGATTTGTTTGTATGACTCAGAATAAAAAAACTGACAACAATAAGTGCGAAAAAGGAGACTTTTTTTCTCATAGTAGTTTAATTTTTAAGTTGATTTAAACTTTAAAGTTAAAAGTATTTATTGAAATGGCGTTATTTTTTAACGAATAATTTTCTTTATTTTAAATCGGTATAATACAAATTTAAAAGTAAGTTTAAAGACTGAAATACCGTCAAGTACTCTAAATAGTTGCAATATTCTTTATCTCACCAAACTAACATTCCCTTTAATATGTTCAAATCGTTCGTCAATAAAACTAACGTCTATTACATAAACAAACGAAGCAGAATTCATCATTTGACCTTTGTATGTTCCATCCCAACCGAAGGATTGATCGTCACTTTCAAAAACCAATTCTCCCCAACGATCGTATATTTTCATTTTCATTCCAGCGACGCATTTTCCATATAATTTGAACTCGTCGTTGTTCCCATCTCCATTCGGAGAAAAGATGGTTGGAACGAAAAACTCTCCACATTTTAGCTTGAAAGTCAAGGTTATGTTTGTGTCCGCCGTACAACCATCTGGCGTTGTTATCTGAACGTTGTAAGTGGTTGTCTCAGTTGGTGTCGCAGTTGGATTTGGACAATCTGTACAACTCAACCCATTTGGAGGAGTCCAATTGTAGGTCGTTCCCGGAATATAGGGAGAAAACGATGCGTTTAAATTAACAGAATTTCCTTCTTCAACCACTGCTGAATATGGATTGGCTTGTAAATTTAAGTTTCCATTTTGAGCAACATATACGGAAGTTGTTGCGCTACAGCCAGTTCCGTCTGTGGCAGTTACAGTGTAGTTTCCAACCGATAAGTTGCTGATTGTTTGACTGCTTAAATTTCCAGGATTCCAAACGTAGGTGATGTTTCCAGAACCGCCAGTAGCTGTTGCGGTAGCTGTTCCATTTTTGCTCCCACAATCTACGGGTGTAGAAGATGTACTAAGTGTTAACCCAGGTGAACCGGTTACGGTAGTAGAAACCGTTCTGGAACAACCTGCAGCATCTGTAATGGTAACTGTGTAATTTCCAGCAGCTAAACCAGTTGCCGTTGCGGCAGTACCCCCAGTTGGTGACCAATTAAAAGTGTATGGAGCCGTTCCGCCAGTTGCGACAACAGTTGCTGTTCCCGTATTGCTAGCACCACAAGGAATAGGCGTTGAACTGATTGTTGCATTGATGGTCGAACTTACATTCATCGTACTTCCAGCAGAAGTTGCTGTTGGCGTTGAAGCACAAGGTTCGTTGGATGTCATCACCACCGTTACGATGTCATTGTTAGCTAAAGTTGTCGATGTAAAAGTTGTTCCAGTAGCACCCGGAACATTCACGCCATTAATTTGCCATTGATACGTTGGTGTAGTTCCCCCATTGGTTGGGTTAGCTGTAAAGGTGACACTTGAACCCGCACAAATCGCTGATGTCGGTGCGCCAGTAATCGCCACACTTGGTGTAACTGTTCCGCCAACCGTGATTGTACTTCCAGTAGAAGCCGCTGTTGGCGTTGCCGCACACGGATCGTTGGATGTCATCACAACCGTTACGATGTCATTGTTAGCTAATGTTGTCGATGTAAAGGTGTTTCCAGTAGCACCAGAAACATTCACGCCATTAATTTGCCATTGATACGTTGGTGTAGTTCCCCCATTGGTTGGATTTGCTGTAAAAGTAACACTTGAACCCGCACAAATCGCTGATGTCGGTGCGCCTGTGATTGCGACACTCGGCGTAATTGTTCCGCCCACGGTGATTGTACTTCCAGTAGAAGTTGCTGTTGGTGTTGCTGCACACGGATCGTTGGAAGTCATTATAACCGTTACGATGTCATTGTTAGCTAATGTTGTCGATGTAAAGGTGTTTCCAGTAGCACCAGAAACATTCACGCCATTAATTTGCCATTGATACGTTGGTGTAGTTCCCCCATTGGTT
>CAZAVP010000024.1:0-53841 GCA_964488745.1 uncultured Chryseobacterium sp.
TAAGTGTCAATGGCGAATAAATTGCCTGAGAAAAATGGACATCTTGCGCATTTGCTATGTTTATTGTTAACATAACCAAAGAGCTAATAAAACCTATTTTCATCTTTTTCATAGTAGTTCTCATAGAAAATTATCTTACTAAACTTATACTCCCTTTTTCTTTTATAAATCGTCCATCAATAAAACTAATGTTGACAGCGTAAATAAAACTTGCAGGATTCATTAATTCACCTTTGTAGGTTCCATCCCAACCGTACTGTGGATCAGTACTTTCAAAGACAACTTCTCCCCAACGATTATAGATTTTTAAGTCCATAGCCACAATACATTTTCCAAATATACGGAATTCGTCATTATTACCATCACCATTTGGTGAGAAAATTGTTGGAATAAAATGTTCCCCACATATAATTCGAACATGAATTTGACTTGAATCTTTGCCTGTACATCCGTTTGGGGAAGTAATAGTTGCTATATAAGTAGTTGTTTCTGTCGGAGAAGCAATTGGATTGGGACAATCTGTGCAACTCAGCCCGGTCGGTGGACTCCAAGTATAGGTAAGTCCTGGAAAAGTGGAATTTGTGGCGGCAAATAAATTCACCGATTCACCTTCATTAATTGTAGTTGAAATTGGTGTTACATTGACGGGAATTGAACCCATTAACCCCACAGTATGAGCACCTGTAGCGACACATCCGTTGCCATCTGTAACCGTAACTGAGTAACTACCAACAGGCAAATTCGTAAGTGTTGCTCCAGATAAGTTTCCTGGCATCCAAACATAGGTATAAGTCCCCGAACCTCCGGAAACAATTGCAGTGACAGTTCCATTGCCAGTTCCATCACATAAAGCATCTGTTTTAGAAACAGTTACATCAGGAAGATTATTTACAACAACATTTATAGTTGCGGGCATAGAAGAACATATCCCAATCGTTGTTAAGGTATAAGTTCCTGAAGCTGCTGCGGTAGCGTTTGGAATCGTAGGATTTTGAAGTGAACTCGTAAAACCATTCGGTCCTGTCCAACTGTATGTCCCAGTTGCCGTAGTTGATAAGTTAATCGTTTCTCCCAAGCAAATGGATGAAGTACCACTTATATTAGGCGCTGGATCTGGATTCACAGTAACTGTCATGGTAGTAGAAACGGCACATTGTCCTGCGTCAGGTGTAAAAGTGTACACCGTAGTAGCGGTGTTATTAATTGCTGGAGACCAGGTTCCCGTTATTGCGGGTGCATTGGTAGAGGACGTAGGCAATGCAAAAGTGCCTCCAGCACAAATAGGAGCTACTGGCGTAAAAGTAGGCGTTACAGAGTTTAATATGGTTAAGACGGCTGTTGAGGAAGAATTACATGGTGCTGTACCGACACTATATGTTATGGTATAAGTTCCTACGGTACTAGTAGATGGATTCACTTCCCCTGTCGCTGAATTAATGGTTAAACCTGCTGGAGTTGAAGTAAATGCTCCACCTGTAGTTCCTGTTTGAGTTGCATTTAAGGAAGCTAAATTGCTACACACAGAAGTACTCGGATACGAAACAGTGGTTGGACCAGTAGCGACAACTGCTACATCGTAGGTAGCAGTTACAACCCATGTATTTGTTACCAATTCTTGATAATTCATCACACATCCACTAACATTTAAGGATGCTGGTCCACTTCCTAACGGTAGAAAGGTTTGGTATCCTTGCCATGTATATGGGATTGTGGGTCTATCTGAATAACAACCATTTGCGATCGTTAAGTTATTCATGTTGTATGTTTGTCCATTGTTTGCAGGCGTGTAATAAGAGGGATTTGTGGATGCGTGATTGGTTCCTGTACCGTTTTGAACTGCAGACCAACCGTTCAGCGACCCTACTCGAGAGCGTTGTTCTGACCTGTCTGCATAATAATCGGTACTACCAGAACTTGCAATAAAACCTTTCGCCCATATTTGGTAAGAAGTATTTGTTCCTGTTACAACATATCCTCCAGTTGGAGGAAAATTTAAATCCATATCCACTTGACAAGCCGCATTGAAACCAGACAAATCGTAAACTCCATGATTAGTAGCATACGTATTGGTTGTTGTTGGGTCAATTATCAAAGGATAAACCAAATTGTCTTGATTTAGCCAAGAGGCAGGAACCAACAGTTGAATTAAATGCCCAGAATCATTTTTGATGACCTTGTATGAACCAACTCCCAAATGAGAGCTAACTTCTTGCTTGTTTTCGCTTTTAAAGGAGTCGTAATATAGCGGCCTTGAAATCGTTGAAATAAG
The DNA here is from genome assembly GCA_964488745.1 of uncultured Chryseobacterium sp. Taxonomy (GTDB): domain Bacteria; phylum Bacteroidota; class Bacteroidia; order Flavobacteriales_D; family Crocinitomicaceae; genus JAQVCM01. The sequence continues at coordinate 2,270 of CAZAVP010000024.1, forward strand.
ATTTCCCTTTTCATTTAAAATTAACAAATCTCCATTCCAGCCATTGGGAGTCATTTTTCCTTCTCCCATTTCAATTCTCCAATTGACGGGCATGTTTATTTCGTCTGTTATTTGAAGAAACTCCGTGTTGACTGGCATATCCAGTTTCTGTTCTATAAAGTAATCTGTTCTCACAGACCAATACTGAATCTCTTGAACCCTATTCAAGCCAGGAAGAAACTCCCTTAAAACCATTTGATTATCGGTAATAGAAGGATTGTCCATGAATTTATTGGAACTAAAACTCTCGATTACTACCCCATCTTTCGTTAAAAATTGAAGACTTGTATTTTCTCCAAATTGAATGGGTTGCCCTCCTTTCGTCAACGTCATTTCCGTCTTCCCTGTTTGGGAATTAATTTTAATCGGCAATTCTGTTTGAAAGATTCCGTATGTATTATTGGGAGATTGGGAAATTTTATCCTGAATGCTAATCCAACGATTCGATGCGTCTTTAAAATGAAAGGTTCCAGCCGTACTTACGGTAGCATAAGAACCTGACTGATTTTTAAAAGTTCTGGAGTTTTTAGCTCTTAAATGAATCAATTCTATAGAATTCACATCGTCTTCCAATTTCAATTTACCGTATTCTGGATGATTTTTATAGGATGCTGGAATTTGATGGTAATCCTTTTCTTTGGAGCCTTGTGAAAAAATAACGGAAAATGACAGCACATAAAAAACCGCCGTGACATAGGTGTGTAATAGTGTTCGATGCATAGTATATAGTATTAAGTGTTGTTAAACTTTAATTTCTTTAAAATTTAACCTCTTTTACTTTTCTCCTAACGTTCATTTAAAAAAAAAGTTGCTTACAAAGATAACTTTAAAGCACTTAAAAAACAATCTAACAACAACTTAAAATTTATTTAATTGAATTCTTTGATGTTATCTAAGATCAATTTGTTGTCCATACACCATAACACTAAACTATTATTTCGAGCATCTAAATTCAGCTTTTTACAAATCCTGGAACGATAATTTTCGATGGATTTTACGGAAACAAAGAGCAAATCAGCAATTTCTCGACTGGAATATTTTTGACTCACTAACTTCAACGTTTTAAGCTCCGTTTGAGAAAGTTTGCCTATCATTTCATTGATTTGAAAATTCATTTTTTCATCGGAAAATAAACTCTTGCCTATTTCTCTAACTTCTTTCGCTAAATAGGTTTTTCCTTGTAATACTGTTTGAATACAGTCAACAAGTTCTTCCGAGGTATTGTCTTTCACCAAATAGCCTTTTGCACCGTTAAAAAACGCTAATTTAAACATTTCCATTTCCTTATAAAAAGTCAGAATTATAATTTTGGTGTTTAAATTGAGTTCTGTTACCGCCTTGCAAACTTCTAAACCATTCATAATAGGCATATCAATATCTGCAATTAAAACATCTGGAATTTGGTTTTCTAAAAACCGCATAACCTCTTCTCCATTTTCTACTTGGTCAATCTGAATGTCTTCAAACGACGCTTCTAGTAGAAACTTCAATCCACTTCTAAAGATAGGGTGATCATCAGCAATTAAAATGTGCATCGTTTTATTTTTAAACGTTTTATTTTTTCCTAAACTTGATAAGCAACTTAAAACCATTTGTGTTGGTAAAAATGGTTGTTTTGCCATTTAAAATCTTTGCTCGTTCTTTGATGGTCATCATGCCAAAACCAGACAATTGGGTTGATTCTTTTAATCCAATTCCATTGTCCTTATACTTCAAGCTATAAAAATCATCTGAAAATTCAATACTCACTTTAAGGGCCGAAGCTTTAGCATGTTTGATTGAATTATTAATGCATTCCTTATAAATGCGATATACTTGTGTTTTCATCTCAGCAGACATTTGATCTGTTTCCTCACACAAATCTAAATTACAAACAATGCCCGTGACATCTTGTGTTTTGTCCAACAAAGTCGATAAGGAGCGAGAAAGACCAATTTTTTCTAGAAAGGATGGATGTAAATCGTGAGAAATTCTACGGGTTTGATTAATCAAATCGCCAATATCGTGCTCTAATCCATCAATCGCACTAATTTTTCCAGAATTAAACATGCTTACTTTCGATTTCACAATCGATAGTGATTGTCCGATATCATCGTGAAGATCTCTCGAAATTCGGCTTCTTTCTTGATCAATGCTTGAAATTAAACTTTGAGAAAAAATGGCTTGTTGTTTTCGAGTTTCAATGACATAGCGTATGTAAATAATCGTTCCAAAAAGTCCGAAGAAGAAAAACGCAGTAATAAGAATGGTTCGAATTCTAGCTTTCTTAAGCTCGTTTTCTTTTTGTAAAAGTATATTTTTGTTCGTTTCTTGTTCCAGCTCTGCCTCTACTCTTTCTTTTCCATAAATGACTTGAAGAGAAGCCATTTTGTCTTTATTACTTACATCCGAAACACTGTCACTCAACTTGTTGTATCGACGCACATACTTTAAAGCCTTCGCATAATCTCCTCTCACCTCATTAATTTCAGCCAATACATCAAATGCCTTCGCAAAAGTTAATGCATCGACAGTAATTTTATTTATTTGAAAAACAGAATCAATATACTTTTCAGCCAAATAGGTATCACTGCTCTTCGTAAGTATGGTTGCTTTTAAAAGATAAGACTTGCTCAGGGTGCCGCTTGCTTGGTGTTTTTTAAACAACGCGATGGCTGAATCCGCATATTGAAGTGCTTTTGTATAATTCTTATTTTCAAAATAAGCTCCAGAAAGATTGGCAAAAGCAACCCCAGTTGCGTGTGGAAAACCCAATTGTTTCGAATTTTTCAACGTTTTGTTGTAGTGATTAATCGACTCTGAATAATTGCCTAATTGGCTGTTAACCATCCCCATGTTGTTGTGCAAAGTGATTGCCAATCGAGACTCCCTGCTCTCATAGGCTAAAGCCAAAGCTTTTTCAAAATCCTTTCCCGCTGCAATGGGTTGATTGTTTTGTAATTTTAAAAGCCCGATGTTGTTTAATACAATCGCAATTTGATAATTCATTTGATTGTTTTCTGCAATTTTCAATGCTTTTAAGTAATAATTCATCGATTCATCCAGCGCACTTTTCGAATCGGAAATGATCCCCAACCCGTTATAACATTCAACAATGTTTTTATGAAATTGATTGGTTTGTGCTATGTTTAATAGCCGTTTAAATTGTTTTTCTGCCTCAAAAACATCCGTCTCACTTAAGATAAATGCCTTGCGAATTTCACACGCATTCACTACCTCTTTCACTTCATATTGTTTAGCCAATTGAATGGATTTATTGTAATATTTAAGTGAGGTTTCAAATTGATTGGAGAAGAAATAAAAATCTCCATAATACTGATATATCAGGGCCTTTTCTTCGGGAATTCCAAGCTTTTCAGCAAGTCTGATCGCTTCTTTCCCAACCTGAAAAACTGCTACAGAATCAAAATAAGTACTTTGACGGATTTGTTTTTTCAAAGCATTCAAATCTGCCTTTGTTGGGCTTTGGGAGAACACCTTCCCTATCAATAAAACGAAAAACAATAGCAGCAATAACCTCATGTTGATACCTTAGTTGTATTTAATTTTATAAAAATAAGTATTTTAAGTTGGTTTGGAAAATGATTTGATAATTATCTCCTGTTTTCCAATGGAAATATCAATCACTACACCCTTTGAATTTTGTAATTTTTAGGTTCTGCCACATGTCCTTTGACAGCTATAAAATTTGGGCACGAGAATCGGATGTGAACCCATTTTGTTCTGCTTTTGCAAGTTTCAATCTCATCCGATCAATTTCTTTTTGTTGAAGTCTGGCCTGCCGGATTAAATCATTGGCCAATGCCATTTTATTTTCGCGTGAAATTTTAGGGTTTATCCCAATTTCATCGATTTGTGCCCTTCATCTTCTATTCCCCCGTCTCTTGATTTGATCAAACTAGGGGCAATCTTTAAACCTGAGTTCGATTATTCTATTGAACTTAGATCGCTGATTATCAGTTTAAAATAAAATTTAAAAATGTACTTTGTCCAGCTTTTCAATAAACGGCATCCTACTTCGTCATTTGAAATATAAAACTCAATTTTACAATCAAACTCGGATTTTAAGGAATCACTTGCAAGAATTCAACCTCGTAAAATCAATTGTTACCGATTCGCAATTCTCATTTTCAAATAGTTGTCAGGTGTCATAACGGCTAAAGAGCTGTTCTTGTAATCTTTGGTATTGCGCGTTATTACAACATCAATTTCATTGCTTCGCTGTGCTGAATAGTTTTGTAAAGCATCTTCAAAATCTTTGAAATCGGAATTTAGTGCTTCTAAAATAACGTCTTTACTTATTACAAGCACACTCGTAATTGAAACTAACATTTTTAACTTTTCAATTACTTTTTCGTGTTTCGCAGATTGTCTTAATAGGTAATAGACATTGCTAATAATTACTGGTGTAACAAACCCGGTAATTTCTTTTGATTCACAAAGTGATAATATTTTTGCTGCATTTTCAGAAAATGGTTCTCGATCAAAAAAGAAATCAAGAATAACGTCCGTATCCATTAAAATTTTTGCCATCGTTTACAAGTGTTTTTCAGTTAACCTGTTCGCCAAATCCCGTTTATAATCGATGTTTTTTGGAGTTTTGAACGAACCTTTCAACGATTTTACGATGGGAGTTAATTCAACATCATTGTCCACCTCATCTTTTGTTAATGCTTTCAAGTAATTTTCAATTAAATCAGATAAACTGCGTTCTTTTTCCTGAGCATATTTTTTAGCTTTTTCGATTACCGATTTTTCAATGGTCAATGTCAGTTTGGTACTCATTACACGTTCGATTTAAATAAAACTTATACGTACGAAGTTAAGAAAATTATTTAACACGTGCAAATAAATTACTTATTACACGTGTGAATCAATCCGTATTTATTTGAAACCATTCCTTAAATTTTTGATTCGTTTTATAAATTGTTTTCCGGTGTAAAACATACCATAACCAGAAATAATAGGTAAAACTGTCAATGGTAATTTAAAACCTAAAAAACCAAGAGCAAATATTATAAAGACCAATAGACCGAAAATTATCAAATTTTCATACTTTTTTCTAATTAGTAATAAAACCAAAAGTGGGATCATCAAGAGGGTGAAAATTACTGTTCCTCCTACAACTTGAAAACCTTCAAAGAATCTATTATGGAAATAAAAATCAATCGAGGCAGAGGTAATAGAAAAGAAAAATCCAATGAACAAAAGTCCAATTAAAACTAAATCGTATGTCTTAATTATATGTTTCATTTTTTTTGATGATTAGTAAATATGCCATTGTTCCATCACTTGTATTCATCAATGATAAATTCCATTCGCGCTCAAGAAATGAACTAAGTTACCGTAAATTTATAAAACATTTTATGGATGAGTTAGATTAATAATCACCTTCCAAAAACTTTTCAACACCCACCCATTTTGCCTCCGCGCCTTTTGAAATATTCGTATCTTTGGAAATCAACATTTTTCCATTCAACACATGTACATCATATTTGACACCGAGACCACGGGACTTCCCAAAAATTGGAATTTAGATTACACGCATACAGACAATTGGCCGCGGGTGATTCAGATTGCTTGGCAGTTGCATGATGACATGGGAGATTTGGTTGAGGCGAAAGATTACCTCATCCGTCCCGACGGTTTTGACATTCCATTTGATGCTGAAAAAATTCACGGTATTTCGACGGAATTGGCGACAGAAATGGGGGAGAAATTGGAAGATGTGCTCCATCTTTTCAAAGAAGCGCTCGGAAAAGCGAAATTCGTTGTCGGTCAAAACATCTCGTTTGATAAAAATGTCATGGGTTCTGAATTTCATCGCTTATCGATGGAAAACAACTTGCAAACGATGGATGTGTTGGACACGTGTACTGAAGTTTCTGCCAGAACCATTGCTTTCATTGAGTTTTACAAAAATGGAGATCCAGGAAGAATCAAAAAAGATCGCTACGATAAACCTATTCTGAAAGACGGAAAAGAAGAAATTGAAAGCATGTATTTCAAAGATTTCCCGTTAAATGACAACCTTTTATCCGTACGAAAAATTGGAAATGTTTGGAGCGATGTTCCTGCCGATCAGCGCGAAGAAGTAATCTCAGCAATGCGGAAACACAAATTTCCAACGCTGTCAGAATTGCACCAAGCTTTGTTTGACCAACCTTTTGCAGAAGCTCACAACGCAACTGCCGACGTGGAAGCAACAACCAGATGTTTCTTCGAATTGATTCGAAACGAAGTGTTTACGACTATTGAATTACAAAAAGAACAAATTTATCTGGAAGATTTCAAGAAAAAATTTCCTGGTAAAATTCAACCGCTCGGACTCAAACACCTCAATTTAAAAGAAGCCAGCAAAGCTTTAAAAACGCATGCCGAACCAGAAAAAATAGTTCAGAAGGAAGATCTTGAATATTTGAGCACACTTCCCTTTGCGCATTTACACAACCACACGCAATATTCTATTTTGCAATCAACAATCAACATCAAGGATTTGATTAAGAAGACTGCTCAATTGGGATTACCTGCTGTTGCGTTGACCGACACGGGGAATATGATGGCTGCTTTTCACTTTGAAAAAGCAATTGGTGGTTACAACAAAGAAATTAAAAAACTAAGACAAGAAGCAGAAGAGAAAGGAGAAATCTTTGATGGAAAAGAAATTCTTCCCATTATCGGTTGTGAATTCAATGTTTGTATTGATCATACAGATAAATCACAAAAAGACAACGGAGCACAAATTGTCATTTTAGCCAAAAATAAAAAAGGATACGAAAACCTCATCAAATTATCATCCATTGCATTTACGCAAGGAATGTACTACGTTCCGCGGATCGATAAAAAATTGATTGAACAATACAAAGAAAATTTAATTATTCTTTCTGGAAATTTATACGGTGAAGTTCCAAGTTTACTCTTAAATGTAGGTGAAAAACAAGCAGAAGATGCACTGATTTGGTGGAAGGAAATGTTTGGTGAAGACTTTTATTTAGAAGTCATGCGCCACGGGCAAGAAGATGAAGATCGGGTCAACGAAGCGTTGATTCGACTGGGTAAAAAACACGGTGTAAAATTGGTTGCGACCAACAACACGTATTACATCGATAAAAAAGACGCAGTTTCACATGACGTGCTACTTTGTGTTCGAGACAACGAATTGATATCCACGCCAAAAGGTCGCGGAAGAGGTTTTAGATACGCCTTGCCAAACGAAGAATATTATTACAAATCCGGCGATGAAATGCGGGAATTATTTGCTGATCTTCCCGAAGCAATTGAATCCATTCAAGAGATTGTTGGTAAAATTGAACATTATCCGCTTGCGCGAGAAGTATTGCTTCCTGCTTTTGATATTCCTGAAGAATTTCAAGATCCACAAGATTTAATAGACAAAGGGAAACGCGGTGAAAACAACTATTTGAGGCATTTAACGTATGAAGGTGCTAAATTCAGATATGGCGATGAACTTGATCCTGAAACAATTGAGCGAATCGACTTTGAGTTGGCAACCATTGAAAGAACAGGTTATCCAGGTTATTTCTTGATTGTCCAAGATTTTTGTCACGCTGCGCGAGACATGGGCGTTTCGGTTGGTCCAGGACGTGGTTCTGCTGCTGGTTCGGTAGTCGCTTATTGCATCCAAATTACCAACGTCGATCCAATTAAATACAACTTACTTTTTGAGCGTTTCTTAAATCCAGATCGTATTTCGATGCCCGATATCGACATTGACTTTGACGATGAAGGTCGAGGGCGTGTAATCGATTGGGTAATCAACAAGTACGGTTCCAATCAAGTGGCTCAAATCATCACGTATGGAACGATGGCTGCCAAATCTTCCATCCGAGATACAGCCAGAGCGATGGATTTGCCTTTGTATGAAGCAGATCGCTTATCCAAATTGGTTCCAGATATTTCCTTGAAGAAATTGTTTAGTTTGGAAGATGCCGAATTGTCTGAGAAACTGAAAAATAAAACCGAAGACGTTCAAGCAGCCAATGAATTGAAACGAATTTCCAAAGGAAACGACCTGCAAGCCGAAGTGATTCAGCAAGCAGTCAAATTGGAGGGATCTGTTAGAAATACGGGTATTCACGCCTGCGGAGTCATCATCACGCCAGACGACATTACCAATTACGTTCCGGTTGCTTTAGCGAAAGATTCCGAAATGTTCTGTACGCAATACGATAACTCCGTGGCGGAAGAAGCCGGTTTGTTGAAAATGGACTTTTTGGGATTAAAAACCCTGACTTTAATCAAACACGCAGTTCGAAACGTCAAAGAAAATCATGGCATTGACTTAGATCCAGATACGTTCGATATCGACGATGTCAAAACCTACGAATTATTCCAGCGCGGAGAAACGGTTGGTATTTTCCAATATGAATCTCCTGGAATGCAAAAATACATGCGGGAATTAAAACCAACAGTTTTTGCGGATTTAATTGCCATGAATGCCTTGTATCGTCCGGGTCCGATTGAGTATATTCCTTCGTTTATTAAACGAAAACACGGCGAAGAACCGATTGTTTACGACATCGACGACTGTGAAGAATATTTGGGTGAAACGTACGGTATTACGGTTTACCAAGAGCAAGTGATGTTGCTTTCTCAGAAATTAGCTGGCTTTACCAAAGGTGAAGCCGATACGCTGCGAAAAGCGATGGGTAAAAAATTAATTTACCTGCTCGATGAAATGAAGCCGAAGTTTTTGGAACAAGGAAACGAACGTGGTCACAACAAAGCAGCTCTTGAAAAAATCTGGAAAGACTGGCAAGCATTTGCTTCCTACGCTTTCAACAAATCACACTCAACCTGTTACGCTTGGATTGCTTATCAAACTGCTTTTTTAAAAGCCAACTATCCGGCAGAATACATGGCTTCTGTGTTGAGCAACAACATGAACGACATCAAACAAGTTTCCTTCTTCATGGAAGAATGTAAACGCATGGGCTTGGAAGTTTTAGGTCCAGACGTGAACGAATCTTCCTATTTCTTTACGGTGAACAAACAAGGTGCGATTCGTTTTGGAATGGGCGCCATCAAAGGAATTGGAAGTGCTCCGGTAGATGCAATTATCGAAGAACGACGAGAAAATGGAAACTATGCATCTATTTTTGATTTCACCAAAAGAGTTAATTTAAAGGTTTGTAGCAAAAAAGTATTCGAAAGTTTGGCTTATTCTGGTGGATTCGATTCATTCCGAAATGTACATCGTGCACAATACTTTAAGGAAGATAGTTCTGGTAAATTGTTCTTAGAAAATGCCATTCGATTTGGTGCAAATTTTCAAGAAAATCAAAATTCTTCTCAATTTTCCATGTTTGGAGAATCTTCTGGTACGGAAATGCCCGAACCATTGATACCAGCAGCCGAAGAATGGCCTTCGATGTATAAATTGAACAAAGAGAAAGAAGTGGTAGGAATTTTCATTTCTGGTCATCCGCTCGATGATTTTAAATTGGAAATCGAATCCTTTTGCAAAGGAGAAGTCGGAATGATTGCCAAACCAGTTGAAAACCTCGGCAAAGAAGTGATGATTGCTGCAGTGGTAACTGATTGCGAAGAGCGCATGACCAAACACAACGACTTATACGGCCGAATGACGATAGAAGATTATTCCAGTTCGCACACCGTGTTTCTTTTTAAAGACAATTACCTGAATTTCAAACGCTTCATGAATCGCGGGACGTTCATTGTCATGAAAGGAAAATTTGAAATTCCACGTCACCGAAAAGATCCAGAATTTATCATTCATTCGATTGATAGACTTCAAGATTTAAAAGATAAAAAAGTGAATTGGTTATCCATCAACGTTTCCAATTCGGAATTAACTCCGATGTTGATTTCAGATTTATCAAAATTGTTCTCTGAAAATCCAGGTAGATGTGGCGTGAGCTTTACCATTCACGATCAATGGGACGAAGAAATGAAAATTGTAATGCCCTCGAAAAACGTAAAAATCGATCCTTCCAATGAATTGATTAAAGAACTGCAGAAGTATAAAGTTGAAGTAGCTTTGAAGGAGAAATAAAAAGGTTTTGGTAGAGGCGCGATTAATTACGCCTCTACCAATCAATTAAGAATCCCAAAACCGTAAGGAAATTGAACACCAATTTATTTCACCAAATGCACAAACCCATCCGCTTTCACTTCCAAATTCTGTCCAACAATTTGAGAGCGAACCGTAATCTGATAAAAATAAGTTCCATCTGTGACATCTTCACCGTTCCAAAGCGGTGTGAATGGAATTCCTACTTGAGATTTTAAATTTTGACCAGATGCCATCACATTTCCCCAGCGATTGAAAATCTGAAAATCTATGAAAACAGGAATGTTGGTGGTGATGCCAAAAAGATCGTTGTTGCCGTCTTGATTTGGGGTAAAAACGTTGGGAACTTGCACCATCAACGAATCGTAAACGTGAATGTGAACCGTAAACGTATCTGCACACGCTGGATTGTTTTGCCAAACGATGAGCGTTGTTGTGTAAACTCCAGTACTGTCAAAAAGATAATTGGAAAAACTGGGTCCTTGAGAAACGCCATCTACAAACCATTCGTAATTGCTTGCGTTGGTACTTTGATTGGCAAAATCTACCGCCAAAGGTGCGCCACCGCTTGGTGGATTGGCTACAAACAAGGCATTTACCGAAATAATTTCTGGAATAAAAATGACGCTGTCTTTACTGCAACCGTTGGAATCTAAAATACTGACCGTGTGAAAACCAGCACTCAATTGGTTAAAAATACCCGACGATTTTGGAACACTTCCATCGATGGAATATTGAACCGGTTGATTGGATTTTGCAATTAACGTTCCGGTAGAATCTCCACATTCTGAAGCTGTGAATTGAATACTAGAAAATGAAGGCAATGGATTCACGTTGACTTTAACCGAACGAACCACCGAACAGGTATCGTTGTTCCAAATGCGAACGGTGTAAAACCGAGAACTATCCGTGCTCACCATTGGATCTGGGCAATTGGCGCAACTTAAACCAGTTGCAGGTTGCCATTCGTAGCGTGAACCGCCAGTTGCGTGTAGTTGTAAAGGGGAATTGAAGCAGGTTGTGGTGTCTGGCGTGACGGTGACATCGAAAGGTTCGCAGGTAGAAACGTAGGTTAGGAAAAGTTGATATACTGGGTTTGAACGGGGCCACAACCCAACATATTCAAATTCAAGGTTGAAGTTAGAATTGTTAGTTAGATATTGACTGATATTTGCTAAAGCATCTGCGCCACCCATGATATTATCAGGAGTATCATTCCCTAAGCCAAATATAGTTTCATTAGTGTAATAAAATGATCCAGCAACCCCTGAACATCTTACAGGGCTATTGTATTCTTCGCCACCCAAAAGTCCTATATTTACATTGTTTACTTCAATAAAACTTGCGTCATCGACTATATCACAAAAGCTTCCTGCTCCAATCGCAAGCGCAACCGGTTTAGATAAATCTATAGGATTGAAGTTTGTTAAACTATAAGAAAGCAAAGGAGTTATATCAAATTCATTATTAAAAATAACCGCATTAACAGATGATAATAGAGGATTATCATACGTTATGTAAAGGTAAAAATCTGCATAGCCACCTCCTATCTGAGGCGAAATTTGATCAGGAGGAATAAATGTGTAAGTACTTTGAAAAGGATTTACATAGTCCTTGACATCTGTAATTACAACTGATAATTTCTCAAGTAATAAATTATTATAACTATACTCTACATTATTACTTACTGTATCATTAGGGTTAAGATAAATATCAGTTCCATTAAAATTTATCTTTTTAACTGTAGGAGAATTATAAGCTGTAGAAAATAAATATGCACTTCTAATGGTACTTCCATTTTCAATGAATACATTAAAACTTCCAGAAGCGCCAGAGAATCCTGGATTGTAACCGTCACCAGTTACACCACCATTGAAAACATCTTGATGTACAATTGTTTGACCCATACAAAAAGAAGATAAACCAATGCAAAAAAGCAAAACTAATTTGAAATATAATTTAAAAAAAGCTTGCATGGTAGATTTCTATTAGGAATGACTAAGGTAAATATAGCTAAAAAATAGTTGTCAAACAATGCAGAGAGTAGTTGATTTTCAACATGAATATCCAAAATCGAATTCCAGAATCAATTAAAATTTCACAAAAAAAAGCGGCTATCTTCATTAGACAGCCGCTTTTGTATTGTATATCCTCTCGGTTTTAAACTTTCAAAATCCAACCAAAAATATCTGGTTCCTTTCCTGACTTCACTTTACCCATGAAATCAACCACTTTTTCCGAAAATTCTCTTCCTTCAACGGGCGGCATGATTAAAACTTCGTCGCGGTAACCAATTTTTGCAATTGGGGCGATGGTTGCAGCGGTTCCAGCGCCGAAAACTTCCGTTAAACTTCCGTCTTTTGCTGCAGCAACTAATTCCGCAACCGTTACTTTGCGTTCTTCAACTGGAATACCCCATGATTGCGCTAATTCGATCACACTTCGTTTGGTAATTCCTCTTAAAATGGTATCACTCTCTTCTGAAGGAGTCACCAAAACACCGTTGATCATCATCATGATGTTCATCGTTCCGGATTCTTCGACAAAAGTATGCGTTTTTGCATCTGTCCAAAGCAATTGATGATATCCAATTTCTTGTCCAATTTTCGCTGGAAACATAGAAGCACCATAATTTCCCGCCACTTTCGATCTTCCAACACCGCCTTCAGCTGCACGGGTATAAAATTCTTCAATTTTTACATTCACTGGCTCGGAATAATAGGCGCCAACTGGACAAGTGAAAATCACAAATCGATAGGTATCTGACGGTCTGATTCCTACATACGGATCTGTTGCGTACATGAAAGGTCTGATGTATAAAGAAAAACCCGGTTCATGGGATATCCAATTGCTATCTACTTCTACCAATTTTCGAACACATTCCACAAACATTTCTTCTGGAATTTCAGGCATGCACATGCGTTGACAAGATTCCGCAAAACGTCTTGCATTCATCTCTGGTCTAAAAAGTAAAACATCACCTTCCGCTGATTTATTTGCTTTTAACCCTTCAAAAATCGACTGACCGTAATGAATGGCTGATTCAGCAGGGTGCATAGAAAGATTGCCAAATTCTTTGATTTCGGGCGCTTGCCATTTTCCATTATTGTATTCCATTACAAGCATGTGATCAGAAAAAACCCTTCCAAAAGGAAGGTTCTTCCAATCCACTTGACTTAACTTTGAAGTTGGTGTCGGTGTTACTTTAATGTTGGTTGTTTTAATCATATTCTAAATTTCTAAGTTGCGAAGATACCATTTTTATTAACCAAAATCAATACTGCAATGGATGAATGATGTGAATATTTGCTTAAATTTGACTGTATTTTAAAATCAACTAAAACTTGGAGCAGAGTAGAAATATTCTTAAAAAATATTGGGGATTTGATCAATTTCGTCCTTTGCAAGAAGACATTGTGGATGCGGTCATTTATGGTAACGACACTTTGGCTTTGTTGCCCACAGGTGGAGGAAAATCCATTTGTTTCCAAGTTCCAGGTATGGCACTGGAAGGAATTTGCATCGTTATTTCTCCTCTGATTGCGTTGATGGAAGACCAAGTAGAACAATTAAACCGCCGGGGAATTCGCGCCAGAGCGATTACAAGTGCTATGACCTATCGGGAAATTGACATCACGCTAGACAATGCCCATTTTGGTGGTTTGGATTTTTTGTACACTTCGCCAGAGCGCATTCAAACCCCGCTTTTCATTGAACGTTTCAAACAAATGAATGTCGGATTGATTGTCGTTGACGAAGCACATTGCATTTCGGAATGGGGTCATGATTTTCGTCCGCCATACCGAAAAATTAGCGCACTGAGAACATTTCATCCAACTGTTCCGATTATTGCATTAACAGCTACCGCCACGCAAGCGGTGAAAGAAGATATCACCCATCAGCTAGAATTAAAAAATCCCAAGTTATTCGAAGGAGCTTTTCAACGACCCAACATCAGTTATGAAGTCTATCCTGTTTCCAATAAAGTAGCAGCCATTTTAAAAACGGTGAAACGCTTTGATGGAATGTGTGGAATCATCTATTGTCAAAGAAGAAAAAGTGTCAAAGAAGTTGCTAATTGGCTGATTAGTCAAGGAAATCGAGTTGGTATTTATCACGGTGGGATGGATACTAAAAGTCGTTCTGAAATGATGAAAGCGTGGATCAACGACGATTTGCACATCATGGTTGCCACCAATGCTTTTGGAATGGGAATCGACAAACCAAACGTTCGTTTTGTTGCCCATTATGAATTCCCGAATAATCCAGAAGCTTATTTTCAAGAAGCGGGAAGAGCCGGAAGAGACGGCTTAAAATCACGTACTTTCGTTTTTTACGAACTTCGAGATTTGGCAGAAACCGAACAAATGGTCGAAGCTCAGTTTCCTCCTATTCCATTGATTAAAAATACGTATGCGGCACTTTGCAATTACCTCAAATTAGCCATTGGCTCGGGCGAAGGAGAAACATTTCCAATTGACATCAAAACCTTTACCGATCACTTCAAATTAAACATTTTAGAAACCTATCAAGCGCTTAAAATATTAGAGTCAAATGGAAACATTCAGTTCACCGAAAGTGTTTTTCATCCAACGAAAGTGAAATTTGCCGTTGGGAATACAGTTTTGTATAGCTTTCAGATTAGTCATGAGAAAGTCTCCAATTTAATTACCCTTTTATCGCGAAGTTATTCGGGAATTTTTGATCAATATTTTCAGATCAATGAGTATGAATTTTGCAAAAGGCTCCAAATATCGGCTGAAGAATTAGACAAACAATTGAAGTTTTTAGAACAAAATGGCATTTTAGACATCAGTTGGAAAACCGATTTACCCTTGGTGACTTTTCTAAAAGAACGAATAGCGGATGCGAATTTTAGTTTAAATCCCGAGATTTATCACTCTCGCAAACAAACCAGTTTAAATCGCTGGAAACAAATGAAAAACTTATTGACTTTACCCGTATGTCGCTCTCAATATTTGATTCATTATTTCGGACAAGATTCAGAACCTTGTGGGAAATGCGATTATTGTTTGGCCTTGAAAAAAGAAAATTACACCTTGGATGAAGTGAACCACCAAATCGAAAACATTTTGGATGAACCTCGCTTGTTAGATGATATTCAAACAAAGTTGAGTTTCATTCCCGAAACACAGCTATTGAGAGGAATTCAATGGTTGATCCAAGAAGAACGCATTGTGTTTGATAATCCATTTTACAAGAAATCAATTAGCTAACCTGAATTTCATTCACAAAAAAAGCCTGAAGAACCTATTCTCCAGACTTTATAAGCAATTATCTTTAGGTTATTTACATTAACATTCCTCCACAAACGTTAATGGTTTGTCCAGTAACATACGCTGACATATCCGAAGCTAAGAAAACACAAACATTCGCTACATCAATTGGTGAACCACCTCTTTTCAATGGAATAGAATTTCTCCAATCTTGAACCACTTTTTCATCCAAAGCAGCAGTCATTTCAGTTTCAATAAAACCAGGCGCAATCGCATTGCATCGGATATTTCGAGAACCCAATTCTTGCGCAATGGACTTCGTGAAACCAATCAAACCAGCTTTAGAAGCCGCGTAATTGGATTGTCCCGCATTTCCTGAAACACCAACCACCGAAGACATGTTGATTATGGATCCTTTTCGAGCTTTTAACATCGGTCGTTGAACCGCTTTTGTCAAGTTAAATGCGGATTTCAGGTTGGTATCAATTACTTCATCCCACATTTCCTCGGTCATTCTCATTAACAAGTTATCTCTTGTGATTCCTGCATTGTTAATCAACACATCGATTGTTCCAAAAGCTGTTATTACTGCGTCAACCAAAGTTTGTGCAGCATCAAAATTAGATGCATCCGACTTAAAACCTTTTACCTTGCCACCTAAAGCAGTTAATTCCGCCTCCAATGCTTTCGCTTTTTCTTCTGAAGAAGCATATGTGAAAGCAACAGTTGCACCTTGTTTTACAAATTCTTCAGCAATTGCTTTACCAATTCCGCGAGATGCGCCTGTAATTAAAACCACTTGGTCTTGTAATAATTTCATATTTCTAATTTTATAGCTTGTGAAAAGAAAAATAACTTAAAAAAATCTTCTGGTTCAAATATACGGAATTCGATTTAATCGATTTCAATTTCTTAGTTTCAAAAAAAACTTTAACTATCTTCTTCATTTAAACATCATAAAAAAACAGGTAATGTTAGATATTCATTCCTCAAATAAAAATGTGTCATAATTTTAACGAAACCGTTATTAGTCCAAAAAATATATGGTTTTATGCTCATTAGCTTGTATTTTTGCTCTAGGTTTAGTTGTAAAGGTAGGTTAGGTTAAAAAAGAGTGAGACACCCGTTTCACTCTTTTTCTTTTTACAAAAAACGCACAAATCATCCAGGGCAAACGCATTTAAAATTTTGTAAGACTAAATTTTAGAAAAGACAATTTTATTAAGCGGTGGATTCATCCACCGCTTGATTGCAAACTGAGATGAGTTGTTTGTGGCATGCGTTTTTGTTTAAAAACCATGACATAAACCAATTTTGAAGTTAAATGCGTTTGCCCTGACATATCATCCTAAAAATAAAAACATTCGAATTTTTACCCCATAAAAAAAGCCGTTAAATCGAAATCTAACGGCCATTGTGTTTTTATTTGTTTATCAGCAGTTATTTAACTACCTGAATTTTTCTAGTTATGGTTTTCTCTGTTCCCAAAACTTGAATAATGTAATTTCCATTGGCAATCGAAGAAAGGTCTAAATGCATTTTGTCTCCATATACCCTTTCAACTAAAATTAATCTTCCCGTTACGTCACGTAGTTCAATATTTTGGTAATTCACCAAATGAACACTTTCAATTGTCAATGACCCATTCGTTGGATTTGGATAAAGCACCAATAAATCATCTGGATTGTTCTCATCAATTCCCAAGCAAGGATCTACCGTGACAGTAATGGAAGCTGTATTCACGCAAGGGGAAGTTGCTGTAACGGTGTAAGTGGTCGTTTGAGTTGGTGAAACGGTTATCGTTGCACCTGTTTGACCACTAGACCAACTGTAAGCAGATCCATTAGCTGCTGTTAAAGTGATACTTTGCCCTTGACAAATTGTCGTATTTGTTGGGTTTGAAGTCATCGTAACATCTTTATTAACAGTTGCTACAACCGCTGTTCTCGCAGAAGTACAACCTCCGTTTGTAACACTTACATAATAAGTCGTCGTAGCTGCAATGGAAGGCGTTGTAAATGAAGTTCCTGTCCCAATTGCAGTTCCACCAGAAGCATTCGCGAACCAAGAAAGTGTTCCAGCGGAAGCTGCTGCATTTAATACCACTGTTCCTGTTCCACAACGACTACTTGGAGTTGAGGAAGATATCGTCGGAGAAGCATTTACGGTTAATGTTTGTTCAGTTGAATTGGTTGTACCACAAGTATTGGATGTAATACATCTGTATTGATAAGAATCCATTGCCGAAGTTGTTCCTGTGATGGTTAAAGAAGAAGTGGTAGTAGTACTATAAACCCCACCGTTCGTAACGTTCGTCCAGGAAGTCCCTCCATTGGTGCTCACTTGCCATTGGTATGTTGTTGCAGTATTCGCAGTTACAGAAAAACTCGTATTCGCTCCCGCACAAACTGTTGCAGCAACAGGCTGCGTAGAAATGGTTGGTGCTACTGTACATGGGTTAACAATGTAGATTCCGTAATCTTGAACGTCACCGATGAAGAAAGGAGATGTACAATTTCTTTTTCCCGCAGTGATTGCAGCAGCATCCGCAATTACCCTCATTCTCAACAAGGTATTCGTAACAGCAGTTGCAGGAATGGTTACGTTGGCAGTTAAAGTCTGTGTATTAAGAGAGGAACTTGTACCTGCTGCAATACTTCCAGAATGAACTAATTCACTTGTAGCAAAAACACCATTGTTATCATAGTCAATATACACTTCAAATCTCTCTGATCCACTTGGACCCGCATTTGCTGTAACTGAAATTGGATAAGAAACTCCTGGATTAACAATTGTATTTTGAGAGCAGCTTAAGTTTTGGTAACTGTTTGTATATTGACTAGTTGAACTATTGATTGATTTAAATTTCACTTGACTTATTGTTTGTCCATATCCTCCAGTATTACCAAGATTTGGCGTACAAGAATTTACTAACGTACCACCCAATACCACAAAACTTGGTTTTGTCAATGTACTTGTTCCAGCTGGAGTTGTCACAGTCAAAGTTACATCATAAGCACCTGGCGAAGTAAAGTTCATTACCGGGTTTTGCAACGTTGAATTCAGAGTTACTGTTCCATTACTGAAAGTCCAAGCAAAAGTAATGTCTGGAAAATTAGTCTCTTCTAAATAGGTATTAGGAACACAACTTGATTCATCCATGAAACTCACGGATTGACCTGCACAAATAATAGATTGTGTAGCACTAAAATCTGCTGTTGGCGCACCAACAGGCACCAATGCCAAATTCGATGCAACGAAGAAAGATGCTCTCGGCCCTGAACAAGCTGCCAGTGCTCTCGTTCTTTGATTTGCTGTAAACATATTTACACAAGCGTCTGAGGAATAATCCATGTAGTTGTGTACAAATAAGGAATTGGAAGAACCACCATCACAAGAGTTTGTTCCAGTTGAATTACAATCGCTTTGACTTCTCCTATGAGGAGGTGTGTCTCCACACATGTCTCCTTGTCCAGCACCAGAAGGCGGGCAAGAATTTCCATTGTTATCACCTTCAAAAGTATGATGTAAATTCAATGCATGTCCCAACTCGTGCGTTGTTGTCATGGTAAAATTATTGGTAAAATTGCTGGCCAATATCGCAGCACCATCGGTTGAATTTCCATGAGAAGATGCCATGTAAGCATAACCTTGTACACCTGAACCCCCGTTGTTGTTATCAAATTCAGATACCAAATAAATGTTATAATAACTATTTCTATTCCAAGAAGTAATTGCTTTTAATTGAGCATCTGTAATACCCGTTGAGGTTGAAGCACGAACACCATTTGCAAGGTATGAATTTTTAATAGTTGTATTGGAATAGTTGTTCATATTCACCCGTGTAATACCATTCGTGCAATTCCCGTTTGGATCTCTAACCGCCAAAGCAAATTCAATTCCCGTATCCACACCACCTAAACCTGGTTTGGTTTTGCGGTAACGTTCATTCATGTTTCTTATTGCTTTCTGAATATCTGCATCGCTCACATTGGTTCCAGTCCCAATTGCTTCTCCTTTGTGAATCACGTGTACAACTACTGGGATTCGATAGCTTGCAGCTACTTTGGGTGTAAATGCACTCGATTGAGTGAGTACGTAACTTTCAAATTCTTGCATGCGTTGCGCATAAGCTGGA
Source organism: uncultured Chryseobacterium sp. (assembly GCA_964488745.1). GTDB lineage: Bacteria > Bacteroidota > Bacteroidia > Flavobacteriales_D > Crocinitomicaceae > JAQVCM01. The sequence goes on from CAZAVP010000024.1 coordinate 21,738, forward strand.
TCTGTTTGCATCATTTGATGGTGAATGATGTGAGCTGCACATTTTTCCACAGGAGATGAATTTTGAATTGGTTGAATTAATGTTTGCCCCGAAGCACTTTTTCCAGCAAAAAGTAGTAGTGTGGCTAAAACAACCATCCGAAGATTGATTAATTGTTTTTTCATAGTGTTTTACAATAAGAAGTAAGTTTTATATTCTTTAAGGTTGGAAAGATATTAAATTATTTTAACAACTATTTAAAAAATGACCACTTTTTTTTAAAATGTAACTCAAAAATATCTACTATCTATGAACTAATTGGAAAATAAGGAATCTACAAATTCTTCTTTATCAAAAACTTGCAGATCTTCCATTGCCTCTCCCACGCCTATGTACTTGACAGGAATTTGCATTTGATCCGAAATTCCAATAACTACTCCACCTTTTGCTGTCCCATCTAATTTGGTAATTGCCAGCGCATTGATTTCGGTCGCCAACATGAATTGTTTCGCTTGTTCAAACGCATTTTGCCCAGTTGAACCGTCAAGCACTAACATTACTTCGTGTGGTGCACCTGGAATTACTTTTTCCATCACGCGGCGAATTTTCGTTAGCTCGTTCATCAAATTTACCTTGTTGTGCAAACGTCCGGCAGTATCGATGATCACCACATCAGCACCTTGAGATTTGGCAGACTCTAAAGTGTCAAAAGCAACAGATGCAGGATCCGCCCCCATTCCTTGATGCACAATTGGGACACCTACTCTTTCAGACCAGATAATCAATTGATCCACGGCGGCTGCTCGAAAGGTGTCCGCAGCACCTAAAACCACTTTTTTACCGTGCATTTTATATTGGTGTGCCATTTTACCAATGGTCGTCGTTTTACCAACTCCATTTACACCAACCACCATGATTACATGAGGCAGGCCGTTGTGATCAGGTAAATTAAAATCTTTCGGGGTATTGTTTTCGTTTTCAGCAAGCAAAGCAGCGACCTCTTCTTTCAAAACTGAATTCAGCTCATTGGTACCAAGGACTTTATCCCTAGAAACACGCTCCTCGATGCGTTTGATTATTTTCAATGTAGTTTCAACACCGACATCAGAAGAAAGTAAAATTTCCTCTAGTTCGTCCAAAACTTCTTCATCCACTTTTGACTTTCCGATTACAGATCGAGTCAACTTAGTGAAAAAACTTTGTTTTGTTTTCTCAAGTCCTTTATCTAAAGACTCCTTTTTTTCTTTTGAAAATAAACCAAAAAACGCCATAATGTTTATTTTAATTATCTGTTAAGTAAGCAAAAATAGGAAACACAAATTACATACGCACCTATTTCCACTTAAGAAAGTCATGTTATAAAAAAAAGCCTCCAAATAATTTAGAAGGCTTTTAAGTAATGAGTCTGTTCCAAGAATTAGTTTTTAGCAAACCATTCTTTCACTTTATCGTTGTGAACAATTTCTTCTTTCATAGAATAGCTACCTGTTTTTTCTGATTTGCTAATCTTGATTACTTTCGTATGCTCTTTTCCTCCTCCTTTTTGTAAGGATGCAACTGATTTCTTTGCCATGACGGATCTTATTTAATTTCTTTATGGATAGTATATTTTTTCATAATGGGATTAAATTTTTTAATCTCCATTCTTTCCGGTGTATTCTTACGATTTTTAGTTGTAATGTAACGTGACGTACCCGCTAAACCTGTTTGTTTATGCTCGGTGCACTCTAAAATCACCTGAATTCTATTTCCTTTACCTTTCTTTGCCATTTTTTTTCACTTTAGATTTTACCATTTCTCAATGGGACGAATCAGTAATTTACTTAAGATATCCTTTTTCACGAGCATCTTTGATGCAAGCAGAAATTCCTTTCTTGTTAATAGTTCTCAACGCTGAAGTTGAAATTTTCAACGTGATTTGTGTTCCATCCTCTGGAATGAAAAACTTTTTCGTTATTAAGTTCGGGAAAAACTTACGTTTTGTTTTTCGATTAGAGTGAGAAACATTATTTCCCACCATTACTGATTTACCCGTTAATTGACAAACTCGTGACATTTTCTTCTATTTAATTCTATAAAGCGGGTGCAAAGAAAACTATTTTTTCTTTAACACACAAGTAAAATCTGTTTTATTTCATGTTATTTTTAAGAATAACGTTTCTCAACAAATTTAGAGATGCAAAGATACTCATTTGTATGTTATGTTCTCGCTTATTTCCAAAATTATATTTTTTAGCCACAACGCCTTCCTTGCTTGCAACAGAAATCCAAACCGTTCCTACGGGTTTATCGGTTGTTCCTCCTGCTGGACCTGCAATTCCGGAAACAGATACACAATAATCTACGGACAATTTATCCAATCCGCCTTGCGACATTTCTCGAACCACTTGTTCACTTACCGCTCCATGCGCTTTCAAGGTAGTTTCTTTCACATTGGCTAATGCCATTTTGGATTCGTTTGAATAAGTGACCAATCCTCCTTGAAAATATTGCGATGAACCTGGAATGGCTGAAAGGTAATGTGCAATCCCTCCCGCTGTACAACTTTCAACAGTTCCAATCGTCTTCCCTTGCTCCAGCAACATTTTTCCAAGCACTTGATTTAGTTCTTCTTCCTCGTAACCAAAAACAAATTCTGGTAATTCCGCTGCAAATTCATCAAAATACTTTTGAATGAGTTCGGTGTCTTCCATGCCTTTGGAAGAAGTAATCCTTAACTTCAGAACGGTTATGGAAGGCAGATAGGATAAATTTAACCCGTCTGCTCGCACCCGATTTTCCCAATCTTTGATTCGTTCCGCTAAATAAGATTCGCCAATTCCGGTTGTGAGGATGGTTCTATGATAAACTGAAGACCCTGGAAAATGTTTTTGAAATGCAGGAATCAAGGCGTGCTTCATCATTTCCTTCATTTCAAAAGGCACACCAGGTAAACTGACCAAAATAGATCCGTTTTTCTCAAACCACATTCCAGAAGCTGTACCAGCGTAATTGGGGATTATTTTACACGATTTAGGCAATGCTGCTTGTTGAATGTTAACGTCCAACATAACCCGTTTTTTGAGGTCAAAGAATTGTTTTACGCGCTCCAAAGCTTCTGGATTGATTTCCAATTCCGTTTCAAAATATTCACATAATACCTGTTTGGTGATGTCGTCCTTGGTGGGTCCCAATCCACCAGTCACAATCACCAACTGACTTCTTTTCATTGATTCGTCAATGGAATGTAAAATGGCTTCCCGATGATCTTCAATCGTCAACCCCCATTTCACTGGAATTCCAATCATCGCCAATTCTGTACCAATCCAGGATGCATTGGTGTTAATCGTCTGACCCAACAACAGCTCATCTCCAATAGAAATTATTTCTGCCTGCATTTTTAACGATTTATTTATTTAATAAAAATGTAAATTTATCGTAAGTTTGACGAAAAATCACTTAAAATATGAAAAAAAACGTTACAAAAAATATCCTTTTAGCCTTCTCCATTGCCACACTTGTTTCTTGCGACACTTTACAAGAATTGGCAAGTCAAGCCGTTTCAGGAACCACTTCTGAAGCATCAGGACTTTCAAACCACGAAGTTATTTCTGGCTTGAAAGAAGCCTTAAATGTTGGAATTACCAATTCTGTGAATGTTGCTTCTATAACCGATGGTTTCCTGAAAAACTCCGCCATTCGCTTGCCATTCCCTCAAGACGCCATCAAAGTCAAAGAAAAAGCAATGGAATGGGGTTTGTCTGGTCAAGTAGAGAAATTTGAAATTACTTTAAATAGAGCTGCTGAAGACGCAACCAAAGCCGCCCTACCGATTTTCAAACAAGCCATTTTAAACATGACCATCCAAGATGGTTTCACCATTCTAAATGGTGGCGAAGGTGCTGCAACCCGCTTCTTACAAAATGCAACGACACAACAATTAATCGCTGCTTTTTCACCGAGAGTTCAAGAATCGATTTCAAAAGTAAAACTAACTGAATATTGGGCTCCGATCATCGATAAATACAATGTCGCAATGGCATTAACAGGTGGGCAAAAACTTAACCCAGACTTAAATGCATACGTAACTGAAAGAGCGATTACTGGGCTCTTTAAATTGGTGGAGCAAGAAGAAAATAAAATTCGAAAAGATCCTGCAGCTCGGGTAACTGAAATTTTGCAAAAGGTGTTTGGAAGTCTCAAACCTTAGTTGAATTGCTTCTTCTTACTTTTAGCTTTAAATAACACTTTTGCGCATTTTTCTGAGAACAGGCAGATCCAACAAACTTCGGATTACAGACAACGAGGCAACAAAAAAACGATGTAACATGTCGTAAATTCCCTAGGATATTGTGTTTCTTTGTTCCTTCTATACTGTACAACTGAAAATATTCCTTCAATTTCCAAATGTTAGTTTATTGAAATTTTGCTCAGGGTCATCGTTTTTAATTTCTGACAGTCTGCGTTTCTTCTCTGTCCAAATTAAGTTCAGCAAGTCGTAGCAATAGCATCTTGGTACTAAAGTGGGCTGGAGACTAAATCAAGCCCATTCTTCGAATTTGCCAAATCATCCACAATTTTAAGCAAATAAATCCCCAATAATTTACAAAAAAAGCCATCAGATTACTCTGACGGCTCTTTTATTCATTTAAATGAATGAATTACTTTTTCTCTGTGTTAGCGCTTTTTGCACAGCAAGCTTTTGCTCCTTCTTTTTGTGCTTTATCGCATGCTTTTTTCTCTTCTGTTGAACAAGATTTAGCATCTTTTCCAGCGCAACAAGCTTTTTTCTTTTTCTTTTTGTCGTCGTGGTGATTTATTTCAACATGATTCGTGCTATTTACAGCAGCATATACAGAAGTTGAAAGAGATCCAACAAATAACATCAATGACAATACAACTAATACTTTTTTCATATCTATTTAAGTTTTATGGGTTAAAGATAAACTATTTTATTGAAACTTTCCAAGTTTTGTAATTCTTCCTTTGACTTTGTCATCAATTTTAACTAAAACTTTAGAATCCAAAGGTAAAAAAACATCGATACGCGATCCGAATTTGATAAAACCATATTCGCTTCCTGCTTCTACTTGTTGTCCTGGCTGAACATAATAGCAAATTCTTCTTGCAACCGCTCCAGCAACTTGCCTGAACAACACTTCTTGTCCGTTAGCATGTTCAATTACCACGGTACTTCTTTCATTGTCCGTACTGCTTTTTGGGTGCCATGCCACTAAAAATAATCCTTTGTGGTATTTGACGTATTTCACAATTCCAGCGATGGGATTAAAATTCGCATGGACATTCAAAGGCGACATGAAAATCGAAATTTGAATGCGTCTGTCGTGAAAATATTCTGTTTCCTCTACCTCTTCAATCACCACTACTTTCCCATCCGCAGGACAGATGATGTCATCTCCATCGTAAACTTGATGAATGTTCGGAATGCGAAAAAATTGAATTATCAAATAGGCCATTACCACTGCGCCTAATGTAAGCAACACAAACAACCACATCCAACCAGTCAGTAAAAACAAGTAATAATTACCCATTTGAATTAAAGAAAGCAAAAGCATTCCAATGGTGATAATCAAGTATCCCTCTCTGTGTAACTTCATAAATTAATGTAAAATAGTTGCTCAAAAGTAAGTATAAATCACCAACCAACAATAAAAGAAGGGAGCCGTGATCAAAGAAGCATCAAAGCGATCTAAAATTCCGCCATGTCCTGGCATGATGTTTCCCGAATCTTTGATGTTGACACTTCGCTTAAACAGCGATTCCAATAAATCCCCCAAATTCGAACAAATGGAAATGATTAATGCTGCTCCCGTCCACAAAAGATATTCTTGATCCATAAAATAAGAAATACCAAGTGCCATGGAAATGGTTAGAATCGAGCCACCAACACTGCCTTCTCTGGTTTTATTGGGAGAAATGCGTGGAAATAATTTGGTTTTACCGAAAAACCGACCCGATAAATAAGCAAAAGTATCGTTGGTCCAGATTAGAATAAACATCGTTGCTAAAAGCAATTTCCCAAATGCCAAAGCAATTAAAATCATACTCAAAAAAGGAACAAGTACATAGATGTAGGATGAAGCATACACGCCTAAATTGAATAAGGGATTGGTTTTCTTTCTCCAAATTTCAGTTAAAAACAAGCTAAAAATTGACATGAAAATAAACACCAAAACCAGGGAAGTTGGAAGTAAATCGAGTAACATGGCTGTAAAAACAGCATACAGAATCAATCCCACAAAAATTCCAGCAGGTTTTGAAATAGCAATCGCTTCGGAGGTGCTGAAAAATTGATAAAATTCTATCAACGCCAACGCAGAAAAGATCCCAAAACAAAACACCATCGTCCAGGAATTAAACAAGATAGAACTCAACACAAGGAGGATTAAAACGGCACCAGATAATGTTCTTACTAAGATGTTACTCATTGGGAGATGTGTATTTAAAGCATGAAATCCCGCTCAAATAGCTAATCTGAGCGGGAGATCTAATGTTATTATTTGTCCTTTTTAATCAAGGATTTCTTTGGGAAGTGAATCGTTATCCGTTGGTTTATCCGTTGAAATAGATTCATTTTCTGTGTTAGACGCTGCTGCAGTTCTGTCTGAAGCTTCTGCCATTCCTGCCATAAACTCTTCCCCCGTCATTTCGGAAGGTCCCCAAGGCCTTTCTCCAAAAATGGCAATCAAATCTTCTTTGAAAATCACTTCTGAAACTAACAGTTTTTCAGCCAACATTGTTAACTTGTCTTTGTTTTCAGTCAGAATCTCCAAAGCGCGTTTGTATTGGAATTCTACTATCTTACTTACTTCTTGATCGATAATGCGAGCAGTATCCTCTGAATACGGCTTGGTGAATCCTTCACGGCCTTGTGAATCGTAATAGGAAACGTTTCCAATTTTATCGTTCAATCCGTAAATCGAAACCATGGCATAAGCTTGTTTGGTTACTTTTTCCAAATCACTCAAAGCACCTGTAGAAATTTTACCAAAAATCAATTGTTCTGCTGCCCTACCTGCTAATGCGGAACACATTTCATCCAAAATCTGCTCTGTGGTTGTCAAGCTTCTTTCTTCTGGAAGATACCAAGCTGCTCCCAAAGATTGACCTCTTGGAACGATGGTTACTTTCACCAAAGGATGCGCGTGTTCTAACAACCAAGAAGTGGTAGCATGCCCCGCCTCATGAAAAGCAATGGCACGTTTTTCATCTTTAGATATCAATTTGTTTTTCTTCTCTAAACCTCCAACAATTCGATCAACAGCGTCTAAGAAATCTTGTTTCTCAACATGCGTTTTTTCTTTTCGAGCTGCAATTAATGCAGATTCGTTACACAAGTTGGCGATATCCGCACCAGAGAATCCTGGAGTTTGTTTCGCCAAGAAATCAATGTCGATTGAATCATCAATTTTCAAAGGCTTCAAGTGAACTTTAAAGATTTCCTTTCGTTCGTTTATGTCTGGCATATCCACGTAAATCTGTCGATCAAAACGTCCTGCACGCATCAATGCTGCATCCAATACATCTGCTCTGTTTGTTGCCGCTAAAATGATCACGCCAGAGTTTGTACCAAAACCGTCCATTTCTGTCAACAGCTGATTCAATGTGTTTTCACGTTCGTCGTTGGAACCCATTCCATTGTTTCTACCTCTTGCCCGACCAATGGCGTCAATCTCATCGATAAAAATAATCGCAGGTGATTTTTCTTTGGCTTGTTTGAAAAGATCTCGAACTCGAGAAGCTCCTACCCCAACAAACATTTCAACAAAATCAGAACCTGAAAGTGAAAAGAATGGAACTTTTGCTTCACCAGCTACCGCTTTAGCCAAAAGTGTTTTTCCTGTTCCTGGAGGCCCTACCAACAAAGCTCCTTTTGGAATTTTTGCTCCTAACTCGGTGTACTTCTTGGAATTCTTTAAGAACTCCACAATTTCTTGAATTTCTTCTTTCGCACCGTGCAATCCAGCTACATCATCAAAAGTTACGTTGGTTGACTTTCCTTTTTCGTAAACTTGAGCTTTGGATTTTCCGATGTTGAAAATCTGTCCACCAGCGCCACCGCCAGCACCTCCAGACATTCTGCGCATGATGAAAACCCAAATCAACACCAGAATTAAAATGGGTAACAAGAAACTAATGATGCTCCCTAAGTAATTGACCTCTTCAACTGGCTCTAAGGGAACCGTTTTCATGTTCTTTTCTTTCAACTTCTCATTCACTTTGTCCAAGTTGTTGGCAAAGTTTCCAGCGTCCGCTACGTCAAACTGAAAGATAGGCTGAACATTTTTATTCGCTTTTTGCTGCGTTTCTAGTGCCGTTTTTAACTTTCCAAATTTCTCTGAATTTTCAGCAATGTATGCACGCCCTGCTTCCGTAATTTTAAAATCAACCCGTTGTCGGTTAACCAATTTCACATCTGAAACATAGCTTGAATCAGCCAAGATGAAGAAAGTTTCAGATTTTACTTTCACACTGGAAGTGTTGCTCATAAACAAGTTAATGGAAATGGCAGCAATTCCAATCAATGCGTAAATCCAATATATATTAAATGGACTTTTCTTTTTTTCTTTATTTTCCGACATGAATATTTGTAAATAAATGTTAGTTCAAATTTGGTATGTCTGTTCTCACGGCGTCTGCCCATAAATCTTCCAGATCATAAAATGTACGAGCATCTTTGTAAAAAATATGCGCTACTACATCTACATAATCCAATAAAATCCACTCTGCATTCAGCTTTCCTTCTTGATGCCAAGGACGTTCTTGAAGTTCTTTTCGCGTGTGTCTCATGACAGCATTGTTTATCCCATCTACGTGCACGGATGAATCGCCAGAACAGATGACAAAAAAGTCAGTTACTGCATTCGATACCTCTCTCAAATCAAGCACAACGATGTCTTTGGCCTTGTTTTCTTGCATTCCTTCGACGATGCAGTCACAAAGTGTTTGGGAATCTATGGTTTTTGTTAATTTATACATTCTGAATATTAAGTTCTCTACAAAATTAATTTAAAATTTTAACTTTAGCGTTTAATAAAATCATCTCGAACAATTTCACACATGCTCGGACGAAAAATCATTTTTAAAGAATCGCTAGACTCCACAAACAATTATGCTGCCAATCTGCTAAAAGAAGGACTTTTGGTAGATGGTACTGTAATTGTGTCAGGTGAGCAAACCGCTGGAAAAGGGCAAAGAAACGCTCAATGGCACGCTGAACCTTACAAAAACATCATTTTTACTTGTTTTCTTCAGTATGCTAATCTGTCAGTAGATTCTCAAACCTCCATTACGCATTTTGTAAGTTTAGCAATTGTGGATTTTTTAAAGGAAAAGAACGTTTTAGCTGAAATTAAATGGCCAAACGACATTTTGATTGGAAACGCTAAAATTGCCGGAGTTTTAATTGAAAACCAAATCAAAAACCATCGCTGTACTAGTAGTATCATCGGAATTGGAATCAATGTCAATCAAACGACTTTTGGCAACTGGAATGCCACCAGCATGCAACTACAGACTGGGATGGAATACGACATCCAAGAATTGATTTTTTCCCTCATCGAAAAACTTCAAATTCGTTTCAACCAAATTCAATCCTTTGACTTACCTGCTTTGAAACAAGAATATCACGACAAAATGTGGCTCAAAGGAGAAGAAAGCGAGTTTGAAGATGAAAATGGAAGGTTCAAAGGTACCATACAAGATACGGACAAAAGCGGTCGCCTACTCATTGAAAGCAAAGGAACGCTTCGAGCCTATGATTTAAAACAAATCCGATTTATTGCGCGAAATGTTTCTGAAGGCGATTCGTCATGTAACCAAAAAGATTAGTTAACGGTTTTTCAACCAACATTTTCATAAACATGTTCACATCTCCATCAAAAGCCATGTGACCTTCTGTTGTGGAATCATCCATCGCTTTCAGGTGAACTGTAAGCGTAAAAGGAAATGGCGATTTTTCGCCCGCTTTTAAAACAATGGATGTGTTTGGATTGAGTTGTTCTTGTATCAAGGAAATTACAAACCCGCCTTGAACTTTGAATGAACAACTGGATGAATCCGCTGTAAAATCAGAAATTTTATCTTGAGGTAAGATGTGGTATATGTTTTCAGAATGGATTAAAAAATCATATACCGTTTGTATAGGTGCATTCACCAACGCTTTGTCGCTGTCAATTTTCATAATTGTAAATTCTAAATTATTTTCCCCACTCAGCAGGGTTCTTTCTCCAGTTTTCTAATGATTCCATGTCTTTTTCACTCACATAATCCAACGCAACTGCTTTTTCGATCAGCGATTGATAATTCGTCAATGTTTCATAAGGACAATTCGCTGCTGCAAAATTATTTTGTGCGATTTCAAAATCATACGTAAAAATGGAAACCAATCCTTTTACTTCCAAGCCAGCTTCTCGAAGGGCTGCAACGGCTTCCAAACTGCTTCCACCAGTTGAAACGAGGTCTTCAATGACCACCACTTTCTGTCCAGATTCAAAGTAACCTTCAATTTGATTTCCCAAACCGTGACCTTTCGCTGAACTTCTAACGTAAATGAAAGGTACACCCAATTCTTGTGCAACCAATGCACCGTGTGCAATTCCGCCCGTAGCCACTCCTGCAATGACATCTGGAGTGCCATATTTTTCGACTATAACTTCTGAATAAGCCTGACGCAAATAAGTTCGAATTGCTGGATAAGAAAGTGTTTTACGATTATCACAATAAATGGGAGACTTCCAGCCAGAAGCCCATGTAAAAGGATTTGTAGGTTGTAATTTTATTGCTTTAATTTGCAACAAAAATTCGGCAACTTTTAAAGCTCTGTCATTATTTATAATCATACTGCAAATGTACAAAGTTTTTATCCAAAATCGACCGCTCCATTTTATTTCTGAAGAGGAATTTATAAACAACGAAGGGATTGCCGTCTCGGAAGAAGTCGCTTTGTCGAATCAAAAGAATGTCTATCAATTAATTGAGCAAACTCCCGAATCTGTCTCAATATTCATCATCAGCAATCAACCTTTCGCTTGTTTGACAGCTTTTTTTCAAGATCACGAGACCGTCGAAGCTGCAGGTGGGATTGTGAGAAAAGGAAATCAATATCTCTTTATTTACAAAAATGATTGTTGGGATTTGCCCAAAGGAATAATCGACGCAGGTGAATCGCCAGAAATAGCGGCAATAAGAGAAGTGGAAGAAGAATGTGGGATAACCAACCCTCAAATCAAACAATTAATTACCCATACGTTTCATACTTACCAATATGAGGGAAATCCAGTGTTAAAAAAAACACATTGGTTTGGTTTCAGCTATGATGGAGAAGAAACTTTGATGCCCCAGCAAGCTGAAGGAATCACGTCCGCAACGTGGAAAACAAAGGCAGAAATTCCTGAAGTGATGGATAAAACATATCTTTCTATTCAAGAAGTTGTGCAAGCTTATTTTAGTTAACCCATTCAGCCCAGCGCTTTCCAGAACAGTTGCTCGCTAAATTTATGTTAATAAAATAAAACCATTCATTATATTATTGTAAACTTGTATCAATAATAAAAACGTATAACTATGAAATTATTTATGTCCTTGATTGCTGCAGCTGCCTTGAGTTTCTCTGTATCAGCTCAAACTAAAACGGAACCCACCAAACAAAAAGTTGAAAAAGCACCAATCACTTTTAAATCGCTAGAAGTGAACAAACCAAACATCGCATACGGTGCAGACGAAACATTTACCTTCGAATTCAAAAACACGGGTAAAACACCAATCATCATCTCGAACGTTCAAACAAGTTGCGGTTGTACAACTGCAAACAAACCAACTGAACCAGTTGCTCCAGGAAAAAGTTCTTCCATTTCTGTCAAATACGACACAAAAAGAGTTGGTGATTTTGTGAAAACAATTACAGTAACCACAAACGTGGGTGACCCAGTTGTATTGACAATCAAAGGAAAAGTTGCTCCAAATTCAGAAACCACAGCACCTGTAAAAAATTAAATAATACCACAACCTTTTGTAAAAGCCTTTTCGAATTCGAGAAGGCTTTTTGATTGTTAGCAAGCTTACACGGGCTTGACTGAATTGATTTATGGTATTGAAAAAGGGAGTGTTGGAGGGAGTGATTTCCAGTCAAAACTGCAAAAATGAACGAGAAGGATGACTTTTGGATTAAGCAAAACGCGTTTTCAACTCCAAAATCAATTTCTTAAAAGTAGCTTTAACCATGAAACAGCCTCGTTTTTGATTCCTTTAGAAAAACAGACGGAGCTAGTGAAAGCCACTTCCGATTTCCGAATTATGCGCTACAACTCCCCTAAAGATAGCCCCAATTCTCAAAAATTTCCGTTTCTTTGGCAAAAAAACAATTATGAGTCATTGGAATGGAAAAATTGCTTGGGTTACGGGTGCGTCTTCTGGAATTGGTAAAGCAATTTGTGTGGGATTAGCCGACGCTGGCGCAACTGTGGTTCTTTCATCTCGCAATCAAAGTCAGTTAGAGGAAGTAAAACAAAGCCTTTCTAATGCTGATAAACACTTCGTTTTGCCATTAGACCTAGAGCATTCAGAAACGTTTGAAGCCAAAGTTCAGGAGATAATTCAAAAATTCGGTCGCATTGATTATCTATTCAACAACGGTGGCTTGAGTCAACGCTCTGAAGCAAACGAAACAGACTTAGCAGTCGATCGCAGAATCATGGAAATCAATTATTTTGGAAACATTGCCTTGACAAAAGCAGCTCTACCCTATTTTCAAAAACAACAAGCTGGTCATTTGGTGATAACCTCCAGCATCGCTGGAAAATTTGGGTTTTATCTTCGTTCCGCCTACGCAGCTTCCAAACACGCCTTGCACGGTTTCTACGAATCACTTGCCTTGGAAGAAGCAAAAAACAATATCCACGTGACGATTACTTGTCCTGGAAAAATAAACACGCCAATCTCCACCAATGCTCTGACACAAAATGGTGAAAAACATGGCGTTATGGATCACAACCAAGAAACGGGCATGTCGGCAGAGAAATGCGTAGCAATTTTACTCAAAGCAGTCGAAAAGAAAAAAAGAGAAGTACTGATTGGCAACAAAGAAATATTAGCGGTTTATTTGAAGCGCTACTTACCAATGAACCTTTTTTGGAAAATCATTAAAAATCAGAAGGCTACGTAGGTCAAGATTTTAACTGTTTTCGATTTACTATCTCTACGAAATAGATCTCGATGAATTTAATTTTTCTCAAATACAACCTTTAGAAATCTCACCAAGACACATAAAAGACTTCATTCAATTGAAAAAATCAACTTGAAACATTTAACTAAAAACTACAAATTGTTTCCCATTTCAATTCTCATAAGCTCTTTTTATTTGTAGTTTTACGTTACAGAAATTAGACTCTCCATTTGATGGCTCAAATAAAAAAAACATGTTATTTTTTACTTCTCATCCTTCCGATTGGAATTTTGATGGGTACTTACTCCAAACCGATTATTTACAATCATCCGAAACCTGATTTTTTAGTCAACGACAGTGATTGGGCAACAAAAAACATGTTGAATTTAACTTTGGAAGAAAAAATTGCACAGCTATTTATGGTGGCAACATGGGCTGAAAAGGGTGAAAAACACCAAGCTGAAATTGAAAAATTAATCCGTGAACAAAAAATCGGGGGATTGATTTACTTCCAAGGAGATCGTGAAAATACAAAGACATCCATTATTCGCATGCAAAAATCCAGTAAAACGCCTCTTTTGATTGGAATGGATGCCGAATGGGGCATCGCCATGCGCTTGAAAAATGAAGAACGTTTTCCTTACGCTTATACCCTTGGAACGGCCAATGACCTTGATTTAACCAAGAAAATAGGCGCAATGATGGCTGAAGAATGCCGTGACATGGGAATTCACATCAATTTTGCGCCTGTTGCAGATGTCAATAGCAACCCCAACAATCCCGTAATCGGTTTTCGCTCTTTTGGAGAAAATCCAACGGAAGTTTCAAAGCAAATAGCCAGTTTTGTAGAAGGTATGGAAGGAAATGGGACGATGACCAGCATCAAACATTTTCCGGGTCATGGAGATACTGACAAAGATTCACATTTCGAATTGCCAACCGTTTCGCATACCATCCAACAATTGAACGCGACCGATTTCAAACCTTTTGTAGCTGGAATCAAGGCGGGTGCGAGCTCTGTCATGGTTGGACATTTGAATGTTCCTGCTTTGGATAATTCTGGCACGCCCAGCTCATTGTCTAAAAAAATCATTCAACATTATTTGAAAGATTCGCTGGGCTTCAAAGGTTTGGTTATCAGTGATGCATTGAACATGAAGGCAGTGGCAGACAAATACGGTAAAACGGAAGTGGTTGTCAAAGCTTTTGAAGCGGGTTGTGACATTTTACTTTACCCAGAAAGTGTCCAAGAGTCCATTCAAGCAATTGCAACCAAAGTTCGAAATGGGGAAATTTCAGAAAAAGAAATCGACCGACGTTGCAGGAAGATTTTGATGGCCAAGTTTCATGCGTATTTTCCAGTGAAACCGTTGCAAAAATTCACTTCTGGAGATGTTGAATGGGCAAAAAAACAAACCTATGAAAAAGCACTAACGGTCGTTTTAAATAAAGACAACCTCTTGCCTTTAAAAGTCAGCTCCAACAAAACAGCCATCGTGAGCATCGGAACTAACGGTTTACCATTCAAGGAAATGGTGAGCAACTTTACAAACGTCACCCATTTTCGTTTCAATTCTGCAGAAGAAGCGATGCTAAAAATGGATAAAAAAATCTCCGATTTTGATGTCGTAATTACCGCCCTTCACGCAAGTACAGTTCGAAGCGTCTCTGATTACGGCATGTCTGAATGCTGGCAAGATTGGCTGGACATGGTTCCTAAAAAATCCAAAAGTGTGGTTGTTTTATTCGGGAATCCCACCGCTTTTGCATCTTGGAGTGAAATCAAAACACACGAGGCTGTCGTACTTGCTTACGAAAATCATCCCTACGTTCAAGATCGAGCTGCTCAATTACTGTATGGAGCGATTGGAGCTACTGGTAAAATCAACTTTAGAATCTCTCCGTATTTGCATACTGGCAAAGGTTTGGAGTTGAAAGCAATCAACCTTTTAAAATATTCGCAACCAGAAGAATTGGGAATCAGTTCTAAAAAATTAGCTGAAATCGATGCTTTGGTAAATCAAGGAATAAAAGCAGGCGCTTTTCCTGGGTGTCAGGTTTTTATTGCTGTTGAAGGAAAAATAATTTACAACAAAAGTTTCGGCACAAAAACTTACAACAACGTAGATACGGTTCGCAACAACGACGTGTATGACCTTGCTTCCATTTCTAAAATTGTTGGTTCTACCGCTGCTTTGATGCGTTTGCAAACAGAAGGTAAATTTTCACTCAACAAAAAACTAAAGGATTACCTACCAACTGAAACGGAAGGAACTCCTTATTCGGAAGTAAAATTAAAAGACATGCTCGCCCATCAAGCTGGTTTTGCTGCTTGGATTCCATTTTACAAAAAGACACTGGTTGCTGGAAAGCTGAATCCTGAATTGTATTCCACCAAAAAAAAGGAAGGTTTTCAAACCTTGGTAGCAAAGGATATCTGGATCAAGGATTCGTATGCAGACAGCATTTTTGCACAAATATTAGCTGCCAAAATTGGACTCAAAAAATACTTGTATTCTGATTTGGGGTATTATTTTGTCAAGAAAATTGTAGAAAAAGAAGCCCAACAACCTTTCGACCAATTTCTCTATTCGTCGCTTTACGAACCCATGGGTTTGCGAAACATTCGGTTCAATCCTCTGAATTATTTTCCATACCAACGCATCGTTCCTACTGAGAACGACATGGTATTCAGGAAACAAATCGTCCAAGGTTTTGTTCACGATCCTGGCGCTGCCATGTTGGGTGGTGTTGGTGGTCACGCAGGCGTTTTTGCCAATGCAACAGATTTAGGCGCCATGATGCAACTCTTTTTAAACGAAGGGAATTATGCCAATCACCAATACCTTGATCCTAAAGTAATTCAAGAATACACCAAAGCGCAAAACCCAGGAAATCGCCGTGGCGCAGGATTTGACCGTCCTGTCGTAGGAAATGGCGGTCCGACCTGTAACTTGGTTTCTCAGAAAAGTTTTGGACATTCTGGTTTTACAGGCACTTTAGCTTGGGCAGACCCTGTTTACCATCTTAATTACGTATTTTTATCCAACCGTGTTTATCCAGAAGCAGAAAACTGGAAAATCACTAAAATGAACATTCGTTCTGAAATTCAAAGAGTCATCTACGAAGCCATTCAGCAATAAAAAACATCCAAATAACGACCAAGAAAAACAACATGAAAATAGGAATCGTATTATATCCCACTTTTGGAGGAAGTGGCGTTGTAGCAACAGAGTTGGGAAAAGCATTGGCTTTAAAAGGACACGAAGTTCACTTTATCACTTATTCGCAACCCGTTCGATTAGGCAGTTTTAGAGAAAATATTTTCTATCACGAAGTTTCTCTAACCGATTACCCTTTGTTTGAATTTCAACCGTACGAAACTTTATTGGCATCCAAAATGGTAGATGTGGTGAAATATGAAAAATTGGATTTATTACACGTACATTACGCCATTCCACATGCATCTGCAGCGTATATGGCGCAACAAATACTGAAATCTCAAAACATCTACATTCCGTTCATTACTACCTTGCACGGAACAGATATTACCTTGGTTGGTCGAGATCCCTCTTTTGAACCGGTGATTACTTTTTGCTTGAATCAGTCCAATGCAGTAACTGCGGTTTCTCAAAGCTTAAAAGACGAAACCTATCAGCATTTTGACACCGTAAGAGCAATTCATGTAATTCCAAATTTCATTGAATCTTCAGAAGAACTTCCGGTAATTGATTTGGAAAAAAGAAGGCGTTACGCACTGGACGAAGAACCGATTATCACTCACATTTCGAATTTTAGAAAAGTAAAAAGAATCGAAGATGTGGTTAAAATATTTGCGAAGGTGAATGAACAGTTTCCCTGTAAATTATTGCTCGCTGGAGATGGACCTGAACGAGCTGTGGCGGAGAAATTAGCACGTGATTTAAAAGTTTACGATCGGGTAATTTTCGTTGGAAAAGTGAGAGATACGGCACACGTATTAGAAATGAGTGATCTGTTTTTACTTCCTTCTGAAACAGAAAGTTTTGGTTTGGCAGCTTTAGAAGCCATGGCGGTAGGGGTTCCTGTAATATCCTCCAACACAGGCGGAATCCCAGAAGTAAACCTGGAAGGATTTTCAGGATTTCTATCCGATGTTGGTGACATTGACTCGATGTCGAAAAACGCATTGGTCATTCTAAAAGACAAAAAAACACATCTACAATTTAGAACAAACGCTTTGGAACGCGCCAAAGCATTTAAATTGGAAACCATTTTAGCGAAATATGAAAGCGTGTACGAAGCGGTATTGAACGAATGCACGGAAATAGGCAAAAGAATTTATGAGTAATCATGCTAACATCGGTTTTTACGAATCCATCTTGCGACTACGGTGTCCGAAATGCAGGCAGGAAATCATGTTCAAAAAAAAGGGATTGTTTGTTTACCGAAAACCACTAGAAATGAATGAAAACTGTGGTCATTGCGGACAAAAATACGAAATTGAACCCGGTTTTTGGCTGGGTGCATTGTGGACGAGTTATCCAATGGTCGTGCTGATTGAAATTCCTTTTATTTTTTATGCCATTTCCACTCCTGAAATTAGTTTGTTTGCCATGTTCACGTGTATGATTGCCATTTTCATCATGCTTTTCCCGGTTGTTACTCGTTTGGGAAGATCCATTTGGGCACATCTTTTTATCAAGTACAGGCCAAATTAGAACACATCCCTCCTATTTAGTCACACTTGATGCTTAGGATCGTTCATCTTGATTTTTATTTTTAAATTTTTGAACGTACTTTTGGTGAATGATGAAGCACTTATTCCTTTTATCAATTCTACTTATTCCGGTTTTTAGTTTTTCTCAATTAACGGAAGAAGAAACAACTTTTTTAAGACAAGAACTCTCTCAGCGAATCAATCAACTTCGCGTGAGCAAGAAACTAAAACCGCTTATTTTCAACGATACGTTGAGAAAATCGGCTCAATTTCATAGTGAATACATGGCTGAAAAAGGAGTGCTCACACACAATCAGAAACAATCCAAATTTGCCAATCCACAAAAAAGAGTTTTTGCATTTGGAGGAACAAACTTTGAAATCGTTGGTGAAAATGTACTTTTTTCAACGAAACAGAATTTCCCTATAACACGGCATGATTTGATTTCTCTTGCAGAAGAAATGTTTCAAACTTGGAAAAACTCAAAACCACATTATGCCAATCTAATTAACAAACACTACCGATATGGTGATTTCGGGTTTGCGGTGGATGTAAAAAAAGGAAATGTTTATGCTGTGCAGGTTTTTGGGACAAAAGCTGATTAAAAAAGGAACTCAGACCAATTTTATCATTTTAGATGCAGGAATGACTGAGTTGATTCGTCCAGCGCTTTATCAAGCGTATCATCACATTGAAAACTTAACATCAAACACAAAATCGATTGAATTTTATGATGTGGTAGGTCCCATTTGTGAATCTTCGGATTGTTTTGGAAAAAAATTGCGTTGAAAGAAACACAACGTGGTGATTTGGTAAAAATATATAGCACAGGAGCTTACGGAGAAGTGATGACATCACGGTATAATTTACGAGAACAAAACCCCGTGGTTTATTCAATTTAACTACTTTTTTAATCCTTATTGGGTTATCATTTTTAAATTATATTGTATCTTGTTATGGCTAAGCAACGAATTTCCTTCCTGAGGGGAAGTGGAAGTAAATTGAAGGCAATGCTTCGTTTATACTAGCATTTATAACTAAACAAGAACATCAATTCATGTATAACTCTCCATTTATGAAAAAAGAAAACATCATCTCCTTGTTCATGGTGACCTTCCTATTATGGTCATGCGCATCTTCAAAAAAAGTTCCAAATGAAATGGTTTCAAACAATGCTATTTACAATATAACTTGGGAATTGGAATACCTTTCTGGTCCGAAGATAGCTTTTCAGGAGTTGTTTCCAAATCAAAAACCAACAATTACTTTTGATAAAACGAAGCATCAAATTACTGGAAACAGTGGTTGTAACGGTTATTCCGTTGAATTTGCGCTGAAAGAAAATAAACTAACCTTGGGTGAACCAGGACCATCGACCTTGATGTATTGTGGAGACGGAGAAGCTTTCTTTTTAAAAGCGATGCAAGAAATCAATCAATATCAGTTCGACAGTGAAGGAAAACTGCTATTAATGAAAGATGAAATACCCTTGATGCGATTCCAACCAAAGGGAGGACAGTTCAAGTCAATCCAAGATGAGCACCATGAAATTTATTTCAGATCCAATGGAACTGAACCTTTTTGGATGTTGGAAATCGGTGAAAATGGGATTAAATTTTCTACACCAGAAAAAGTTGTATTCTTCCCAGCTGTCACCCTTGTTCCCTCCATGGATTCCCATGTAAAAAATTATCAAGCCCAAAATAAAAGTAGTGAAATGAATGTTTTAATTTCACATACAGCTTGTGCCAATGAAATGTCTGGCGTTGTATCCCCTTATACCGTTATTATCAATCACAAAAACAAAGAAACTAAAAAGTTCATGGATCTCAAAGGTTGTGGGGAATACCTTGTGGATTACCGTTTGCATGGACATTGGGTTTTGGAAACGCTGAATGGAAACAAAATCAATCAAGCGGATTTTAACAAAAATTTCCCTTCGTTGGAAATCAACCGCAACAATCCCACTTTTACGGGTTTTGCGGGTTGTAACCGCATGCATGGAAGTCTTTTTTTCGAAAAAGGATTGCTTCAATTCACGGACATTACAACAACTCGAATGCTGTGTGAATCGACAAACAAAGAAGCTGAATTTCTTTTGGACTTGAAAAAAATGAGTACTTATAAAGTTGAAAATAACCGATTGACTCTTTCCTCCAAAGATGGGGAAACATTGGTTTTTACAATAACGGATACGGATGGAGAACATAAATAAAGCAATTCGAGCCACGTATTTCAGCATTCTTGCCAATACACTTTTGGCAATCGTCAAAGGTTTGGCTGGTTTTTTTGGCAACTCATACGCTTTGATAGCAGATGCCATTGAGTCCACCACCGACATTTTTGCTTCGTTTTTGGTGCTCCTGGGTTTCAAATATGCCAAACGTCCTGCAGACGAAAATCACCCGTATGGACATGGAAAAATTGAACCCTTAATCACCTTTGCAGTCGTCACTTTCTTAGTTATTTCGGCCACTTTGATTGCTTACACCAGCATTCAAAACATTCAAACTTCACACGAGCTTCCAGAATCTTGGACCTTGATTGTCTTGGGAATTATCATCTTTTGGAAAGAAATTTCCTTTCAAATTGTCATTCGGAAGAGTAAGCAAACCAACAGTTCTTCCTTGAAGGCAGACGCTTGGCATCATCGCAGCGATGCCATTACTTCCGTAATGGCTTTTGTTGGAATCTCGATCGCCCTTCTTTTGGGCGAAGGATATGAAACAGCTGATGATTGGGCTGCATTATTTGCTTCCGCATTCATTTTATACAATGCATATTTAATCCTCAGACCCGCTTTTGGCGAAATCATGGACGAACAATTGTACGACGATTTAATTCTTGAAATCAGAGCGAAGTCAATGGAGGTTCCTGGCGTTATAGGAACCGAAAAATGCTTCATCCGCAAAGCAGGCATGAGTTTTCATGTCGATTTACACGCAACAGTCGATGGTCAAATATCCGTAAAATTAGGACACGAAATTGCCCACGATTTAAAAGACCATTTGCGAAATGAAATTCCAAGTTTGGGGCACGTGTTGATCCATATCGAGCCTGACGAGATGAATTGAGGATGAGATTAACTTTCTTTGTTAAAAATGACCACTACTTTGTTAAAATCTGCTGCTGCATTAATAATTCGTTGGTAATCCTTGAAAATTTCAACAGGAAAATGAATTTCCTTGTAAAATTCTGAAATTTTCACGGTCACTTTATCTCCTTGCTGTTCATAGCTTGAAACGAATCCCATCAATTCCTCTCCTTTCTCATTTTCATACGTTTGATTCATATTCAGCTTTTCCAGATTCAACGCTGAATAACCATCTGGAATCGTAAATACAATCGTTCGGTCGTAGTGGCGGGCATAAAACTCTTCAACGGGAAGTTTGCGGTCTTTGGCTGAATACATCTCCATTTGTGGTCCGATTAATTCTCCGACTTTAAACAAATAATTGTCGCGAGCTTTTTCAAAGAATTTATCCGATTCAAGAATCCCTGTCGACCTTACTGGAGCGACTCCATAAGAAGCAATGTTTAAATTTTTCACCTCAAATTCTTTGACTTTACCGTCATCATCCAGAAACGTTAACAACGACTCTCTGTATTTTTTTTGTCCTTCTTGGTCATCAATTTCTTGATAATATGGTTGCAGATAATCCGCCTTATAACCGCTAACACTGTGATAAATGTTGTATTCTGTATCCGTAAATCCTTGCTTTTTAAAATCCACTTCTACAATTAAAGTATCTGCAGAAGCTTGGTAATCATTTTTAGGAATAAATTGCACCTGCCCCACTCCGTATTTATCTCCAGCTATTTCCACTCGCTTCACAAAAAGTCCATAATTATGGATGAGATTGTAATCAAAGAACCCCAGACGATCATAATAATTTGGTGTTGTATAATCTTTAATGGAAGGAAAATAAAAGATAAATTCATCAGCAAAACCCCAAAGCTCAAAATCGGGGTCAAATTTATACTCAAATCGATCTGAAGTGAGTCCAATTTGATAATTTATTTTATGGATATCAAACAACCCTGCAAACAAAAGCATGGACTTATTGGTGGAGAAGATCTTGCTATCCCATAAAATTTGCATGCTTATTTTACTGTCGAAACTCGCATCAATGTTTCGAACATTCGATTTCACATATTCTTCGATAGCTCTGATTTTCTGTCGATCAGTTGCGTTCGAAGGAAAATCTATCTTTTTAGAAATTTTATGGATGAACTTTAAATCGTCTTTACTAACTCCTTCATGAAAATTAGCATAAATTAATTTTGAAAGTTCTCCATAATTATGAAGGTCTTTTGCATTGGTAGCATAATTGGCAGATAATTTATACCCAAAGTAAATCAAAGAAGCATCGTTCGCGGCTGACCGTTCAGAAGCCAAACCTACCACGCTATCGTATTTCAAAGACCATCTCGACTTCATTAATTCTTCAAAAACCCTACTCGTATCCTGCATGACTTTTTTGTGATCATTATAGACTTTAAAAACCATTTTCAATCGCTCAGGAACAATCATTTCATATTCATAATCAAATTGAAGTTCATTCGTTTGAACATAATTTAGCACGCCTTTTATCACTGGATTTCTGCTATACATATAAATGTATTCAATCTCAGATCCTTTGTCGATTCCTTCCAATGCAAAGTAGCGAAATTTCATTTCGGATTCTTCATCTACGCCTTCTTTAATATCTTCTTTACGAAGTAAGATAATTTCCCCTTTACTATTAATTACTCTTGCTTTTTCAATGATAAATGATTTGTCATCGTAAACAGGAAGATACAATTTATTATAACGATCGATGCCTTTATCTGTAAACACTTTGATGCGTTTGTGAACCAGAATAAATTCTTTTAAACCACCGTCTGTATCCAAAAATTCATGACTTTCAAAATTCTTTAGAAAAACGAAGGCCACATTTGTGTCTTTCGTATTGAATTTAGACAAGCTAGGAGATTTTACCCAATCGTATTGAATGTTTTGAAGTTTGTCATTGGCAAAAAGACTTTCGCTTGTTATGACCAGTAGTATGTAACCAATTATTAAGTTCAATTTTAGTTTTCCCATAACGCTATATTTTCTTTAAAATAATTGTTTCCTTATAAGCATTTTTCATTTTTTTACCTAACTCTTTGATTTCTTCCACCCGGCTGGCTTCCCACATGATGTAATTCAAATACAGGTCAAAGCTATACTTAATATTCCCTTGTTCATCTGTGTTATAATTGATTTTAAGATAGAAATCGTTTCCACCATCTACAAACAAATTCTGTGGAAGATAATTTACGCTATATCCTTTTGGAACTTCAAGTGTGAATTCATACCCCGTCTGGGATGCATATTTTTCCATTATTGGATTTTTTCTATCCTTTACCTCGTAAGGGGCAAAAAAGCTAATTAACAAATCCAGGTTTAAATTGACATAAATCTCCTTGTCCGTTCGATTGACATAATCCGGAACGGAAAAGGAATAAGCAACACGGGTCGCATTTTCTTCTAATGAAATTTTATAATTGTCTAATTGGTATTTATTACTTCCTTTTTTAGTCATGCTTTCAATAAATGATTTTTTGGATAATTCGTTATCCACTCTATTCAAAACATGCTTCGTATCCGTTGCATAATACCCCGTTAAGGAAACATTTCCACTTCCAACCAGCGAGTCCGATGCGATTTTTACCACAGCGTGATCAAGCATGGTCGTTTTATCAGCGGATAGAATCGGAACTTCCACAATTTCATATTTACCATCCACGTTAATCAAGGCTTCTTTTCCTTGAATAAAAGAGGATGGATAGCCAAAGGGAAGTTGATCATCGGTTGCATCTAAAAATAGATACGCATTACTTTCTTGGTCAAAATAAGCTGCAATCATGTGATTATCAATAGCTGGACTCGGAATCTCTTCGTACTTATACGGAAGTTCATTGGTGCCAATCCATGTTTGATAAGCTTTAATTCCTTGTAAATCTAATAATTGAACAATGAGCGTTGCCATATCTTTACAATCTCCGTACCTTCTGCTCATCACTAAACTGGGATCACGGGGAATAAACCCACCTAAACCATCTTCAATTGCGATGTATTTAACATTTGCTTGCACCCATTTAAATACTTTTTTAACTTTCTCCAATTCGGTGTCTTGGGCGGAAATTATTTCTTCAATAATTTTTTCCAAACCCAAGGTGCTTTCACATTTGACTTGATTGATTAATGAAAAATACCAATTATACAAGTCTTGAACATTCTCTAAAACCCCCACTTTGTTCCCTTTTTTATCTTGATAGAATCGAATTCTCGACATCAAATGAGGAACAAAATAATTTTGACTTGGACTTGAAATTTCTTTTTTATAAACGTCCAATGTATCTGCTTGCCAATTGAAAATGGTTTTATTTTTACTCCTTGTTTTTGAATAATTCACATCCGTAGAATCCATGTTAAAATAAACGGTACTTAAATCTATCCCGTCTTCCACAGATATGGCTAGGGACTTATCTAAGATCGGATAACTGGAACTAAAAAAACCAGAAATACTCAAATAGGGCTGTGTCAATTCTTGCGTGTATTCTAGATTAAGGATGCTTCCTTTTTTCAATCCATCATAGCTGAATGAAGTAGCCACTCCATCATCAAAAAAAAACTCCTCCGAAATCGTTTCTGTTGTTTTATAATTCGTCACTTTTTTCTTCTCATACTTGTCCTTGTCTTTTACTTTGTTTAAAGCGTATGCATCTTTTTTTATCATTTTTTGAAAGAAAGAAGAAAATATATAATCGTCTTTATACAAACCAGCGCGGTCATTTGACAAGTAAATTTGACGCTGGGTAGTCATTAATATTTTTACTCCTTTTTCAGGGTGATGTGCAATGGTTACCTGATTGTAATCTTTCAAAAAAACCAAGTCATGTTCTGGATAAAGTTGATTCAAGCTCTCCAATTGGCTGGGTGTTTGTGTCCAGCCCAAAAAAGCGACAAGTGCAATATAAACGGTTAGCGCTATTCTCATTTTTTTTGTATTTGAATCACATCTCCGTTAAAGAAATGAATTGTCCTTTCAATTGTTCCGTCTTTTTTATAATAGACTCCAATGCCATGTGCCTCATCCATTACATAATTTAACATTAATCGCTTTTTTCCGTTTGGGTAGTAGGTTGTGTATTTTCCAACTTGGAATCCATGTTCATACTCACCTTCTGATTCCAGTTGTCCCGTTGGGTAAAAGTTTTTGAATGGTCCATTTAATTGATCATTCACATAGGTTTTCTGCTCTGCCATTTGTCCGTTTTCATAATACTTATTATAAACTCCTTCAAACCAGCCTTTGTTAATCGAAAACTCACGCGCTTTTTGACCATTCTTCCAATAGGTTACTATGTTTCCCGTTTCATCTTTCATTTCTTTGGTAACTACTTTACCATCTTGATTAGTGAATGTATAAGATTCAATATAACCGTAATTGTATTTTCTTTGATGATCTTGTTTCTTACCAACATAGTAGTAAACCTCATCGTTTAATAAACCATAGAAATAATTGGCTCTGAAGTCTATTTCACCATCATCATCGTAGGATTCATATAAACCATGTAATTCATTATTGTCATAATTTGAACGGCGAATTAATACTCCTTGATCGTTGTAATGTTTCCATTCTCCATGACTATTGCCACTTACATAATTCCCTTCCCTTGCGAGTTTTCCATTTTCATGATAGGAAGACCAAAGACCATTCTTTAAACCGTTGTACATTTTCCCTTTGGATTGAATGGATCCATCGGGATAAAAGTATGTTTGATTTCCGTGATACCGATTGTTTAATACATCAACCGTCATAAAAACAGCACAGTCTGCACATTTTTTCAGCACGAGTTCTTTTTTTCCTGGTGTTTGAAAAACAGTATCAAAAGCAACTCCAGCAGTATCATAGAAAATTTCAAACATGCCGATTCCATCTTTATAATACATCGCTTGGGTTGGACGATTCATGACATTATAATCAATCGAAAAACCTTGTAACTTTTGTCCACTGTAAAATTGAGATTTTCGCAGACTTTTATTTTTATGATACGTTAACCAGCGACCATCTCGCTCGTCATCTTTGAAATAACCCTGTGAAAACAAAGATTTTGTACTATAATATTCTTTATAATATCCTTCTGCCTCCCCCTTTTCATTCAATAAATAACTGATTTCGAGGTCTCCATTTGGATAAAAATCTTCTCGAGCTCCTACCCGAACTCCATTTTTAAAATTTTCAATTCTTTCCAACGAACCGTTGTATCGATAGAATTTCCACTCACCATCACGTCCTAGTTTGTTAATTCGTCCTTCCTGACTCTTCACTCCATTTTGATAATAAGCAACGTAGTCTAAATTTCCTTTTTTGCGGTCGCCTTGTGAAATTACTTCCCCTTTATCATTGAAAAATTTAAAAGAATCTACGATTCCTTTGATAAATGTTTTTTCAGATAATTTAATTCCATTTTGGGTAAACTCTGTTTCTTGTCCGTTTTCTTTACCTGCCTCATCAAAATTTTGTATCATTCGTTTATTCCCATTTTGAAAGTAATACTCCCAAGTACCTATTTTGTTATCCAATTTGTACTGACCTTTTATTTCCAGTTTTCCGTTCTGATAATAACTAATATACGCACCGTTTCGTTTATCATTCAAGAAATTTTCTGTGTAACTCAACTCTCCTGTTTTAAAATAAGTTGTGCGTTCTCCGTTTAGATCTCCATCTTTCAAGATTCCTTTTCGGTATGTTTCTCCCGAATCATATAAATATTCAATGTTTCCAGAACCCTTTCCATTTATCACATTATACCGAATACTTACCGTTCCGATGGGATAATACTCAATGAATTCTCCGGTAGCGAATTCGTCATTTTTATACGGTAGTGTGCGCGTTAATATACCATTGTCATAAACCATCACCTGCCCATTTACTTTCCCATCTACATACGGTAGTTTTAAACTTAAAAGACCATTGGACTCATAGAAGTAGGAAGTATCTCCCAATACACCATCTTTCAACACTTGTTGTTCCTTTAATCTCCCGTTGGTGTTGTAATACTTCCAAACCCCATCTTTGTTCCCTTTTTCATTAAAAGTACCCTCCGAAACAATTCTTCCAGAACCACCATAAAACTTTGCATTCCCAATGATCGATGCGTTGTTATTTATAAATTTAAAATCTCCTAAAAGGTCGATGTATGCATCTCTACTATTTCTATTTACTTTGGTTTTCCCCAAACCTAAAAAGGTTAAATCAGCTTCTTTGCTGTTAGCCAATTGATAATTATAAGACCATGCATAAAAATCTTTTGCCAATTTTTCATTTTTAACGACGATGCTTTTGGCTTTATCATTTTCAACAAAAGAAGAAATGTAATAACTAAATCCTGCAAACTTGTTGATATTCATTAGTTCTACATAATATTTTCCGTATGTTCTATACCAAAAATCATTTTCATCGTTTTCTTGTTCTTTTAATCGACTTGCAATTAAATGAAGTTGTTTCACGAGTGGAAAACTTAGTTTGCTGGGCGTTTTATATTTTTCTCGCAACGCAACATAATTGTGTACGAGTTGATCTATTTCTGCATAGTTAGCATTTCCTCCTAAATCCAATCCATTGGTTCCTGTAAAGCTTTCTTCTTCCCAATATTTTGTACTAGACACATTGTCCCCTCTTCGTAATTCCACGAAGTTGTTTCGTTTTTCTGTTGATTGCAACAAATACATCCCTATTGCCATCAAGCCTTTGGTGGTTTGTTGTTCAGAAAAAGCAATTTGAGCCATCGCAAAATGCACCCGGTCATAAAAGGGATTCACTTCAATGGTTTTCTGAAAAGTAGTATATGCCTCTTTCATATCACCTTCTAAATAATATGAAACACCCAAGTTGTACCACAAAGAATAATTCAGAGGATACTCTTCTAGGATACTCTCATACATTGTTTGCGCTTTATCAAATTGTTTTAATTTATCAAGTGCAGTCCCATAATTCAAATAAAATTCTGTTGGTAATTCATGTCTGAAAAACCAATATTTATCTCCAATTTCAGTAACCTTTTCATATTCTTCTAATCCATTTAAAGCGGCCATTTTCATGTGAACAGCATATCTAAAATACAATGAATCACCTTCATGTACATTAGCATACTGCTCTAAAGCCAATTTATATTCTTTGTTTTTATACAAAGATTCTCCTTTAATCAATAAATCGTAAGAGGAGCCGTAAAATATTTTTTCCTGACCTACGGTGTAAAAACTAACAAAAAATAAAATTAAAAAAATGGGGTGTTTTAAGTAAAGTTTCATCATGGTGCTCTTTAGATTAGTCAACCAAAGCTAATATTCTTTTTTAATAAAAGAAACAAAAAGTCAACTTTTATCATCGCTTCAAGTTGAAATCAACCAGTTCAATCTCTAGAAACAAAAAAAGCCAACTTCGATTACTCGAAATTAGCTTTCACTGAAATTTTTAAATGCTATTTATTCTTTAATCACCCGTTGGATGCTTTGGCGACCTCCATTTGAAATTCGAATCAAATAAACTCCTGATTCATAATTTTTTAAACTCACAACCGTTGAATGATCGTTCATCACCTGAGTTGAAAGTAAGCGACCAGCAGCGTCCAATAATTCGAGGACATGTTGACCAGATTGCATGTTGTCAATGCGAACTGTTACGACATCTTGCGTTGGATTAGGGAACATATTCACACCACTAATCGTTTGATTGTATTTCAATCCTACTGTTGTTACAATCAAACACGCAGAAGTATCTGTACAACCATTTTTAGTGATGATTACTGCGTAACTTCCATTAGCCGTAGCGGTGTATGTTTTGTTTGTCGCGCCAACAATTGGAGCGTTGCTGTTATTGCAATCAACCCATTGGTAAGTTGCACCAGCGGCGTTTGCAGATAAATTAATTCCGTTGATTTGAGAAGTACTTGTTTCAACGGTGTTTATCGTCAAGTTTAAGGTTACAATTGAATCACAGCCATTGGATGCGCCGCTTACAAGCGTGTGCGTTACAGTACTTTGGTTGGTTGTATATTCAATTCCGTTGATCCATGTGTAACTTCCACAAGCAACTTGTGTATCAACTCCTGTTGCGCTACAATCAATGATGTCATACGTAATCACAATCAATCCATCGCCACCGTTACCACCGTTAAAAGTAGAAGCAGTTCCACCGCCTCCACCAGCGCCATAAACGCCCGCAGTTCCTGCACCCGAATAGCTTACACCATTTCCACCTTTACTTGTATAACCAGTAAATAAAAGGTTGCTACTACCTGTTCCTGCAGTTGAGTGATTTCCATTGCATAAAAATCCACCCGTTGAAGAGCTTGCGTTGCCACCATTAATTCCATTTGCAAGAGATGATGCAGCTGTACCACCACCACCAGAAGCAAGTTCATCACCACAAACAGCACCAGAAGAATAGGAACCGTCTCCTCCTTTTCCACCAGAAAAAGTTACGTCTCCAAATGAAGCGCTTGCTGAACCTCCCAAACCACCTGCTGTTGAATTGTTAGTTGCGCCAAGTCCTCCTGCAGCACTCGCACCACCATTGGCATTTAAGAAAAACCAGGTTGCCCCACCCGCGTTGGCGCCCGCACTACCGAGTCCACCGGCACCAATTTCGTAATTAATGGTTTGTCCAGTGACAAACGAAGTGAAAACGGTTTTGGCATAAGCGCCACCGCCACCCGCGCCACCCGCACCACTTGAAGAAGAAGTGTAAGCGCCACCGCCACCCGCGCCCCAACACTCCACCTGAATGGAAGAAACGTCGGCATCTACGGGAACCGTCCACGTTGAACCTGTTGTTAAAACAACTGTTTGTTGTTGGGCAAGAACAGTTGAAGAAAATGATCCTGAAAACAGGAATAAACTCAAAGCAGTACCTAAAAAGGACGAGACAAAGAAATTTTTACCCGCATTTTTGCTCTTCGTAATAATTTTGAAATAATTGTTTTTCATATTGATTGGGATTAATTAGTTGTATATGTACTTTCTGATTAAGCTGATTTTTTTCAAAATCGAATCCAAGATAGTTAGAATAAAATGAAAAAACAAATTAACGTGTGAAATATTGTGTACCCCCCTACATCACAACTCTGATTTTCAATTACTTATATATCCTATTGTAAAATAAGTACTTTCAAGATTTTAAATCAAAAAAACACAAAAAACCGCATCATTGAAAAAATAATGCGGTTTTAAAAAGAATTTTTTCGTTGCTCAATCAAACAATTCGTTCAACCAACTTTTCTTCTTTTTATCTTTGTAATAACCATGTTGTTGCTGGTTATTAAAGTTAGGTTGATTGGGTTGGAAACTGATTTGCGTTTCCTTTGCAGATCGTTCGATAATTTTATCGAGTTCGCCTCTATCAAGCCAAATACCACGGCATTGTGGACAATAATCAATTTCAATCCCTTGTCTGTCAGACATTACAAGGGCTACATTACACGTTGGACAATTCATAATTTTATTTTTAAAATTAATTTAATAATTCATTTTGTTCTTCTTCCGGCTTTGGAAGTAAAACGGAAACGATCACAGAAACGATTAATATTCCTGAAATCACCAAAAGCGACGTGACGATCGGAATTTTGTATAGATCCACGATGGCCATTTTTACGCCCACAAATACCAAAATTGCGGACAAGCCGTATTTCAAGTAATGGAAATATTTCGTGATACCGGCCAAGGCAAAATACAAAGCTCTCAGACCCAAAATGGCGAATACATTCGAAGTGAAAATGATAAATGTGTCGTTGGTAATCGCCAAAATCGCTGGGATAGAGTCAACTGCAAAAATCAAATCGGTGAACTCAACGATCAACAAAACCACAAAAAGCGGAGTTGCGAACCTTTTGCCATCGAGCTTCACAAAGAATTTTCCATCGTGATCTTGGTTGGTAAACGGAAAAAATCGTTTAAACAGTTTTACCAAGGGATTTTTCTCTGGATTAATTTGTTCTTCCTTCTGAAAAACCATTTTGATTCCGGTGAAAATAAGCAAGGCACCGAATACGTAAATAATCCAATGAAATTTCGTAATCAGCGCTACGCCAGCAAAAATGAAAATCGCTCGCATCACCAACGCGCCTAAAATTCCCCAAAAAAGAACTTTATGCTGATATTTTACATCCACTTTAAAATACGTGAAAAGCATGATAAACACGAAGAGGTTATCCACACTCAAGGACTTTTCGATGACATAACCTGTCAAAAATTCCATGGCTTTTTCTTTGCCCATGAACACATACACGCCATAATTGAAAATGAGGGCTAGTGAAATCCAAACCGCACTCCAAATGAGTGCTTCTTTCAACTTAATCTCATGCGATTTGCGGTGAAAAACCCCTAAATCCAACGCCAACATCAACAAGACAAAGCCTAGGAAACAAATCCATACAAAACTATCTACTACCATTTTTTATTAAAATTGTTGTTTTAAGTAGGATGTTTTCAGATTGAAATCAAGAAAACACCGATTTAATTTATTTACACCTTAATTTTTATTCACAAACATTGATCTTTAGTGGAATGAAAACAGTGAAAAGGCTAAATATTAAAGTAAAACAGTTTGTGGCGGTTGCCAAGGAGAAGAAATCGGTAAATTTAATCGCGGAGAAATGTAAAAATGATTGTTATCAATCGCAATTGTCAAAACGGGTAAAAAAATGGTTTTATGAGAGATTTGATCTTCCTCCGAAATTTCCACATCCGAATCCTGAACTTCGATGGAAGAAGTGTCTTCCGAACTGATTTCGCTCCAATAGTTTGCGTTACTTTGCTGCATGTAAACGTCATAGCACCAAATTGCACTCATCAAAAGCATCAAGGTAAAAAGCGCACTCTTTCGATTTAATTTCACGAAACAAATTTAATGAAATAATATTCCTAATTTCAAATAATAATTGAATTTTAAATTGGAATTCCGCTTCATCCCATTCCAACAAAAATTGATAAAAAACTCAGGCTTTAGCCAAACAGGAAGGAGACCCGAAGCAACTAGCACATCAAAATGAAATTAACTGATTGCATGCACTATCTAATTTTAATTATTTTTGCATTAAATGCTAGACTTCGCTTTTCAGAAGAAAACACTTTCGGTTCCATTCAGTTTAAATTTATCTAAAGATGAAAAATAAAATAAAATGCCTATCGGGAACTTTACCACCAAAATTAATTCCAGCGATATGAAACAGCT
>CAZAVP010000025.1:0-50112 GCA_964488745.1 uncultured Chryseobacterium sp.
AAGCAGTTGTTTTGTTTTGCAAAATGAAATTTGTTCCGTCAAATGCCAATCCGTACTTTCCTATGGTTTCACTTTGATATTCCACTTCAATTTCTGCATCTTCAATGCCTAATTTTTCTTCGGAAAGTTTAATGATGTTTAAAAGTTTAGCAGGTTTTAAACGATGTTCAAAATCATCGGCATTCCATAGCTGAAAATTTACGGTTTTTTCTGTACGAATTACTCCACCACAATCAATGAAGTTTTTTGTAATCATTCCGACTTCGGTAACGTGAAAATGTTCTGGAACAAAAGAGCCGTTTTCCAATTTGAATGTTACATTTTCTAAAGTTGGTAAAAGTGCTTTTACTTGTGATAGTTTCATTTTGGTATTATTTTATGTTAGCAACAATTTTTGTTTTTTAGAGTAAGTTTTGCCGAAATATTTGTAAAATATTTTTGCAGTTCTTCAATAGTATTTTCGTCAATGCAATAGCAAATCGTGTTACCTTCAATGGTTCCCTTAATTAGTTTTGCATTTTTAAGTTCTTTTAAATGCCTTGAAACAGTTGGCTGTGCTAAAGGAAGTACATCAACAATATCTCCGCAGATACAAGTGTCAACTGATAATAAATATTCTATGATAGCCACTCGGGCAGGATGTCCCAATGCTTTTATAATGTGAGCAATTTCGTGTTGGCTGTCTGTAAAATCCTTTGGTTTTGTTAGTTCTGTTTCCATTTCTTTATTTCTATATTGCAATATTACGATAAAGATATTTTAATTCCTAATCTCCACTAATCATTTTTGAAACGACACCTTTTTTATTGGATAATTCAGCGATTACAATTCCTGCCAAATGCAAAAGAATAAAAATCGGAAACCAATAAATACCCCATTTGTGGACAGTTTCAATACCTTCTTTCCATTGCGGAAAAAATCCTTTTTCAATACAAATACCTGTAACGGCTGAAATAAAAACAAAAAGATAAAAGTACACATAAGTAAAACCCTGTAACCGTTCTTTAAGCAGTTGATTGCTTTTAAATGGATTAGGAAAGCGAATACCTTTTACCAACATATAAATTATCCTTGCAAGGAATGAAAATATCATAATGTGGGCAAATACTTCGTGCCACTGCCACATTGGTTCACGAATGCTTTTAGCGATTTCTGTCATCTGCTCTTTGGGTATTGCCGATGTTTTACTTTCAATAATTCCTGTTATATGATTTTTATTCATCCAATACATACGAAGAAAACCTGTAATAAATAAAACAGGCATTGCCAAAGCCATTATCCAATGCAGTAAACGATGAAAAATTGTAAATTTTTGTTGGGATTTCATCACTAAGAAAAATTAGTTAAAATACTGATGATAGTGCTGATAAGAATATTGCAGTTGCGAAACAATTTCATTTGCTTTTGTTGCATCTGTTTCATTCTCTAATGCCTTAACTATGTCAAGGTGTGGGTGCAGCCATTCGTGCAGTTCATCGTGGCTTTTTCCGTCCATTGTACAACTTTTTATGAGTTGGCTGTTTTGGTCTTTTAGTTGTTCGGCAAGCGTTTTATAATCCGTCTTTCCGCCCTGAATATGGGCATTAACCAATTCTTCACCTTTCAATACAAAGGGTCTCATTTCTTCGTTCACAAGCCATTTTCGCCATTGTTGAGTTCAATAGCTTTTGAATTTTCATCGTGATGATGCTCTGCGTGATTTTCTGTTTGCTGATGTACTGTTGATTTTTAAGTGGAATTATTACAACTCCACAACAACAAAATGCCCATTCCGAATACAATTACTTTTTTCATAATCTGATTATTTCTTTTCAATCATTTTTAAAATTCCCTCTAAAACTGCTGTGCCGTCTTTCATCAGGTTAGACTTATGCCCCGAAATTTTCCATTTCAAAACCGTCATTCTCATTCCTCCAAGTATAATGGTGGTAAGCGTAGATGTACCTATTAGTTTGTTGTATGTTCCGTCTTTTTGCCCTTTTTCAATGTTCGTTTTAACGTATTGGTGCATTAAGTCCATTATTTCGGAAACTTTATTGCTAAGACTATCGTCAAAATGAAAAATACTTTCCGCAAAAATGACACTAACAATCGCAGGTTTATCGGTAAATGTTTGCAGTTGTGAATTGAAAATGGTTCTCAATTTATCACCTTCCGTATCATTTGGTTCGAACGAAATAGACTGAATACGATTTTTCATTTCGCTTTTGAAATACGCCAATAAGCTCAACAAAATTTCATTTTTACTTTTGAAATGTCGATATAATGCGGGTTCAGATAAACCGATGTCTTCGGCAAGTGTTTTAATGGTCAAATTCTGAATTCCAAATTTTGAAATCCTGTTTGTTGCCGCTTCCATTATCTCAATTTGTCTGTCTGTAAATTCTTGCATACTTCTAAAATTAAATGTTAGTTAGTATTCACTTGCAAAAGTAAGTAAACTTTTTAATTCAACAAGTTTTTTACAAAAAAAATGAATGTGTTTTGTTGGTAGGGTAGGTAAAATTGGCTCTTTTGCAAACTTTGGGTGGTGGGTGGGCTTGGTGCGGTTTGCAAATGTGCCAATGTGTGTAGGCTGAAATTATTTTTTAAAATGTGCGGTGGGAAAATTTTTTAAAACCTTTCGGGTCAGTCTGTGTCAAGTTGTAGCGAAACTGTCTGTTTTGTCGTGAATGTTGATAATAGTACGGTCGTTCTTACGCTTGCCTGTATCTCAAATATACACTTTATGCGTGGGAATGTTTAAGCAAAAACCATGTCGTATGTAAAGTCAATTTTAAAAATTGTTTAAAAAATTAAAATTCTTAAATTTAAATATTTCCGTTCTTTTCGCTTAAACAATTGAAAATTAGCTGTTTGAACACTTTCATCATCTTCAGGTAACTCAGTCAAAGCATCATTTTAGTCAATGTCGATCGAATTGGTATTAAAATTGATTAATATTATAAAAAATACAATCTCATTATTGGTAAAAAATTCACATCATGAGCACAAAACTAGACATACAGAAAATCTACTTAGACTTGAAAAAGAAAAAAGTGAAAAAAAACAAGAGTTTTGATAGCGGTTTATGCTCTTTAGGAGTTCAAAGTGATATCAACCAAGAAGATGCAGGCAAGCAAATGAAACAAAAAAAAGAAAAATTAGTGAAATAATTTAAAATTCGCCGCCACCGTCTCCTTCTTGATAGACTTTACTCTTCTTAGAAACATCGTATTTACCAAACTTATAACTCGCGTTGATGTAAAACCTGCGTGTATTTTGCTTAAATCTGGAGTATTGATATGCCGTTGGTTGTTCTACTTCCATGACAAATTCTCTGGTATTGAAGACGTCAGCAAAGCGGAAACCAATTGTCCATTTCCCATTTTGGAAAGATTTATTTCCTGAAAGATCCACCGATGCACGTGGTTGAACGGTTCCTTGAGCAGTCACAATGGGGGCATTGTAGCGGGCATTCACTTGAATGTTTGCAGTACGTTTCCAGAATTCCACACTTCCTGTGTATTTGGCACCCCAATTAAAACCGGTATTATTGAAATCCGTTGTTGGAGAATTATCCATGTATTGAATTCTATTTCCATTCAAAGAAATGACATTTCTAAACCATGTAAGCGGTTTGTAAGAGACAATTACTTCTGCCCCTAGACTTCTGCTTTCGTCAATATTACCATAAGTTGATGCGGTTGTTCCATTATCATAAAATTCTTTTACACGTTGAATAACATCCGTTGTTTGTCTGAAATAAACATTTGTTGTAAAATTGAATTTGCTCTTATTAAAACCATATCCCAAATCAAACGAATTGATGTACTCCGGTTTGAGATTTGGATTTCCTTTTCGCAGGTTAAACGGATCCGCATAGCTCGTAAAAGGATTCAAATTCCAGCTAGAAGGTCTGTTTATACGGCGGCTGTAGCTTAAAGTCACTTCAGCATTCTTGTTGATTTCGTATGCCAAAAAAGCAGATGGAAAAAAATTAAAATAATTGTTTTTAAAAGATTGATTTTGAGAAACTAAATTCGGTGCCTGTAAAGCTTGTTCGAGACGAACACCTCCTTGGTATTTAAATTTCTTAATTTGTTGTCCAAAATTACCATAGGTAGAAAATATTTGTTCATCGTATTCATAGGTAAAATTAGAAAGCGTATCCAATTCAAATTCATTGGTTGCATTATTTCTCGTTTGCGACTCTGAAATGACTGATGATTGACGAATGATCCCTTTTGCACCCGCTTCAATTCGAATATTCTTGGGTAAAATTTTGGTGTAATCTGCCTGAAGCGTTGTCACTCTAGATTGATCATCCCCTCGTAAATTTTGAAGCAAATTGGGTTGATAAACTGGTATTCCATTTTCGGTGATGTAAGATTCGTCGTAATTTCCTAAAGAATTATCAATTCCTAAAGAATGTGTCACATCAAAGGTCATGTTTCCTTTTTCTTCTTTAAAATCCCATTTATAATTCAAATTAATGTCGAAATTTTGATCCTTTGAGGGATCTTCTGAGAGTCGGTTCCATTTTCTCAATGAATTGTCATATCCATCCAATTGGAGGTATTCCATGTTTCCAGTTCTTTTTCGATCTCTAAAATTTCCAGTTAATACAAACCCAATCGTATTTCTGGGTTTGATGTAAAAATCAGAACCAATACGCGCTGTATGGTTTACCATCAAATCTGTTCCCGTTCGGTCTTGGTTTAATTTAAAAATAGAATCTCCAAAATTTCGAATGATGCGACTCGTATTTCCTCTTTGACCTTCATAATGACTAAACGCATACGTTGCAAAAGCATTCATTTTCACATTTCGATAACTCAAAGAAGCAGAACCGCTGTAATCGTTTCCAGTACCAGCGCTAACGGCAACATTCCCATTAATTCCTCTCAGCTTATTTTTCTTCAAAACGATGTTGATGATTCCCGAGGTTCCGTCTGGATCGTATTTTGCAGACGGGTTGTTCACCACTTCAATCCGCTCGATTGACCCCGCAGGAAAAGCATCTAATAAACTTTTTCCATTTCCACCGGTTAAGGTACTTGGACGGCCATCAATTAAAACAGTCACATTGGAATTCCCGCGAAGAGAAATCGCGCCATCTTGATCCACTTCAATGGACGGAATGTTATTCAACAAATCATTTACCGTTCCACCTTTCGATGCCAAATCTTCGCCCACATTATAGACTTTCTTATCCAAGGTATTGAGCATCAATTCTTGTTTTGCAACTACTTCAATTTCTTCTAAGCTTGTTGCAGTTTCAGAAACCAAACGAATTAATCCCATATCACTACTTGGTGAATCCGTCGTAATGACAATGTCGTCAATGGTTTTAGTAATGTACCCGAAAAATGTAATTCGAACAAAATATTTCCCATTGGCCACTTGTTCGAATCGAAAAACACCTTTGTCATCTGTGTAAACTTCCAAAACAGTCAATGAATCTCGTATGGATAGTAAACGTACAGAAGCATAATCAATTCCAGTGCGAGTTGTGGAATCTATTACAATTCCCCTTACGATACCATTTCCAGTTGGAGAAGATTTAAAGCTTTGAGCAGACGTTAGATTCGTGGATAAAAGGATGTAAAAAATCAATGCAGTTAACTTCCTTAAAAAATTAGATTGATTCAAAACACTTATTTTCAATGTCCTGTTAAATTGTAATGTCATATTGGCAATTTTCTAATTTGGTTCTAAAATTAAATCTTATTTTCATTCCGGATTTTATCTAATAACCGAGACAAAGATTCAGCCTCATCATCCGACAAACAATTGGTTATAAATTGACTGTCATCAAATACATCGTCAATTTCTAACAACAACTTAAGTCCTTTTTCCGTTATTTCAACATACACGATTCTTCTGTCTGTTTTGCAGCGGACTCGGTTAATTAGGTTTTTGTCGACCAACTTATCCATTAGTCGAGTTGTATTGGGTGATTTTTCTATCATTCTTTCTTTCACGGTATTTACACTA
Source organism: uncultured Chryseobacterium sp. (assembly GCA_964488745.1). Taxonomy (GTDB): domain Bacteria; phylum Bacteroidota; class Bacteroidia; order Flavobacteriales_D; family Crocinitomicaceae; genus JAQVCM01. The sequence continues at coordinate 5,980 of CAZAVP010000025.1, forward strand.
ATCATACCGCGATCACCCCGTAAAATTCTTAAAATATTAAATTGCGGGATAGATAAATCAAACTGAGAAATAAAATGATTTTGCCTATTGGCAATCCAATTAGAAGTATGGCGAATGTTAACCATTACTTTGTGTTGGGGAGATTTAAAAGTTATTTTTAATTCATCACTTAATTTCATGTTGCAAATATAGTTACCGAGGTATTATATTCAAAGTTATCCCCTTTAATTACACATTAATTAACCTTCTTGCTCTTTTTATTCCAAAGAATGTGTTTCATCACTAAATTTTTTAATAACATCATAATAATCTGTTCCATAAAGCAAATTAGATCGTGTTGAATTGTTCAAATACGAAATAGAATGTTATATTTGTTGGAGTTAATCATCAAATCGAAACCAGTTATGGGAAAAGGAGATAAGAAAACTGCCAAAGGCAAGAGAATATCGGGATCATATGGAGTGTCTCGTCCTAAAAAGAAGAACATGCCATCTGTAAAAGCTAAAAAAAGCAATAAACTCAAAACTGTTGAAGAAAAAGTTGCTAAAAAAGCAGTTGCTACCAAAAAAGAGGAAGCTCCAAAGAAAGTAGCCGTTAAAAAAGATGCTACTGAGAAAAAGGAAGCTGTAGCCAAAAAAGAAGTAGCTGCTAAAAAAACCGTTACTAAAAAACCTGCCGTTAAAAAAACTGTAACAAAAGAAACATCCAACGATTGATTCTTTAAAGTTAACTGGTTTACCAATTAACTTGTTTTACATTACAAAACTCAACCGATGAAACATAAATTCATCGGTTTTTTTTGTGAACTAAATCTAAAAGACTGAGTTCGATGATTCTATTGAACTTCTCGTATTATATTCATTTTACACTCATTCATTGAAATGTAAACCCCCATTTTACATTCGAAATCAGGTTAAAAACAAATGGGCTGTACTTTGGATAGATTAATGCTGATTCTCAGATTACAAAACAAAAAAATCGGATAATGTATTTATTATCCGATTTACAATCCTTCAATTAACTCTTAATATTTGGTCAACTCAAAAGTAATCCTTTGATTTTTAGCCATTTTCAAGTCATCCGAATCACTATCCATGATTTCTGGATTTGTTTGGGAATCTCCTAGCTTGGTTGTTTTAATTCTATTTTCAGGAATCCCTTTTTCAAGGAAGAAGGCTTTTGCTTTCTCAATGCGTTTTTCATCCATATCCGCATAAATTGAGTTTTTCATTCCTGCACTAACCTCTTTTGCATCTGTGTGACCCTTAATTTCAAGCATGGTATTTGGATTCTCTTTCATTAATTGTAGAATTAAATCCAAAGAATTGTTTCCAGCAGGTTGAATCACGGACTTACCGAAACCGAAATAAAGCGTTTGTAGGGCAACTTTTTGCTCAGCCGTCATTTTATCTGTTAATTGAACTGTTTTAGCATAAACCGTATTGGATACTTCTTGAACTGAAGCTTCTCCTGGACCACAGTCACATTGCTGCCCGTCTTTCACCAACATAACGGAAACGTCATCTACGTAATAATATGCGGCAATGATTTGTGTCCCTCGAATGTCGGCAGGTTTTTTACTTTTAGCAGCTTCAATGTCTTTGTTGTTGATAAAGTTTCCAATGGTAATGTATTTTTCACCACCTTCAGCCACATAGCTTCCACAAATCAAATCCCAGCCATACATTCCATTAAACACTTTTTGCCTCGGATGCATGATGTGCATTTTGTCAATGATGCTTGACTTTTCATCTGTTCCAAAAGGTTTTTTAGATATATTGGCACCTATCTCACTAACTGCATATTTTGACAATTCAGCCAAAGCTACGTTGAATTTCACGCAGTAAGTCATTCCTTTTTTCATGGGAGCATCCAATTTTGCCATCAAATACGTTCTTGGCATTTTATCATTGTAAGAGTATGCAACGATGCCCGCATAATTTTGACCATCCTTTGGATCTTCCATTCCATAAACGTTGGTTGGAGTATTGATATCTTCTACTTTTGCAACAGGTGTAAACAAGTCTGCTCGAACACCCGTTGGAGAAACCCATCCCGTTGCAACTTCGATTGCCCCTAATTTTCTTGCTTTTCCATTGAGAGATTCGAAACTCCCATTTTGGATTAGGTTTTCTGATTGAGCAAACGTACCCAAAGAGAGCAAACTCATTGGAATGATTGTCAAAATTGTAGCGATTGATTTAGTATTTAATTTCATAATTCTTAACTGTTTTTATGAATGTTTTTACTTTTTCTGGATCTACATCGGGATAAACTCCATGACCCAAATTTACTATATGTCGTTTACTTTTAAACGAATCTAACATTTTATTCGTTAATAATTCCACTTCTGCATGAGAAGAATAAAGAGCACAAGGATCTAAGTTCCCCTGTAACGTTCTGTCATCTCCTATTAATTCTCTTGCTTCAGCAATGTTCATGTTCCAATCTAATCCCACAGTATTACAATCTAGTTTAGCTATCGCCCCCAAAGAAGTATATGCTCCCTTCGCAAAAAGAGTGACTGGAACCTCCGCGATTGCTGCAGCAATTTGCTCCAAGTATTTCAAACTAAATTCAGCATATTGACCTGTACCCAAAACACCTGCCCAAGAATCAAACACTTGTACCATGTGAGCCCCTGCCTTAATTTGAGCTTTCAAATATTGAATAGTTACTTTTGTTATTCTACTTAACAACTCGTGTGCCAACTTTGGATTCGTGTATAACATTTTACGCGCTTCCGAGAATGTTTTGGAGCCATGACCTTCGATCATGTAACAAAAAATAGTCCAAGGTGCTCCAGCAAAGCCAATTAAAGGAACTCTACCATCTAACGCTTTGTTCGTAATTTTGATAGCTTCTAAAACGTAACTTAATCGATCTTCCACATCAAAATCAAACTCAGCATGTTTTAAATCTGCCTCTGATTTTATTGTTTTTTCAAACCAAGGTCCTTTTTTCTCAAGCAACTGATATTCCAATCCCATAGCTTCTGGAACTACCAATATATCCGAAAAAATGATTGCTGCATCTACTTCTAAAATATCCACGGGTTGGATGGTTACTTCCGCAGCTAATTCGGGCGTTTCAACTAATTCTTTAAATCCACTTAAAGAAGCTCTAACTGCGCGATATTCAGGTAAAATTCTACCCGCTTGACGCATCAACCAAACAGGGTATCTTTCGATACTTTCGCCTCTGGCTGCTCTCAAAATTAAATTATTTTTTAAATCCATTTGCAACAAATATAAGCAATTCCCAATGATTTTACCGTATTGATTCGAGTATTCTTTTGAAACGAATGTTTAATCAAAAAACTTTCAGTTTCCCCATACGCCTTTAATATCCACCATATCTTCTTCTCAAAAACCATTCTAAACTCAATGAAAATAAAATCAGCAACAAAAGTCCTATAAAATCAAGCAGATCATCGTACGTTCTTTCTTGGTATGCCATTTCTACGATATCTTCTCGTTGATTTAAATCCTCTATCAGTTTTTCATGGTTTGCTAACGGATAAAATTTACCATTGGAGTTGGTTGAGAGTTGTCTCAACAAAGTATGATTCGCTTTAGTAGCAATCGCCTCCAAGTCGATGTCTTCCACAATAAAAATCCCTGATTTGATTATCTTTTTTCCACCAAAATCGGTTCTTGCAACCCACGAATATCTTCCTGAAGGCCAAATTCCGATAGGAAGTTGATATCCATTTTGTTTTTCTGCAAATTGATAGCTTGATTTCTTACCATCTTCATCCGTTAGCTCAAACATGATTTTTGGAGTAGTAATCGGTTCTAAAGATTCGTTGTAAAAAGATGCTTTAATCCGTATTTCAGCTCCTTTCTGAAATCTATTTGGCATCGTGATCCTAAGCGCTGAACTGTTTTGCTTAATCACTAAAAATTGACTGATTTTTTGAATCAATTCTTCAAAGCCTACAAAAGTATTCGTTCGACTAAATTCATTTATTTTCCATTTCCAAATCCCTTCACCAAAGAACACTCCGTATTTTTGATTTCCTTTTTCTCCTACAAAAACAATTGGATCATTTTTGACAAATCCACCTAATCGTTGCGTTAAAACTACTTTATTTTGGGCATTTAGCTTGGTCTCTCCATACGGAACCTTAACCGCTGGAAAATAAGCAAGTGCTTGTTGTAACTCTGATGAAATCTGAAACAGTTCGAAACCTGTATGTAGTTTAGGTTGAACTTCGTCTGTTTGTCTTGAATTCCCAAAACTAAAACCGATGTCTAATTTCTGAACAATTGCATTGGGTGTATTTGGTCCGATAAAGTACCAAATCGGCAAATCAGATTTTCGGATTGCATCCAATTTGGAAGCATTAAAAAGAACACCTGGTTCGTGCCAAATAATTAAGTCAACGTTTTTTAAATTCGGCTCCCACTTTTCGATTAGTTGGGTTTCGACTTCCATGTTTTCATCTTTTTCCAAAACAGATTTCAATGCCGATACATCTGGATGTGGTGCTCCGGATAAAATTAAAATTTTATTTTTAGCATCCAGCACCTCTATGTAAAAAGATCGATAATTATTTTTAATCGTATGTTCGTCCTTTAAGGGTAAAACTTCTATTTTATAATGTTGAAAACCTATTTCATTTGCTTCTAATTCAAATGTTACCTGTTTGTGATCAAATACACCATTTTCGTAATTGATGACTTGGCTAGCAACCATTTTATCTTTGTGAAAAATCGAAATTTTAGAGTTCGCTTTCCCTACTTTCAAGGCTTGTATGTCAATTTCAACTGGAAATTTATTTTTCAGAAAAGCAATTTCGTTATGCGTAACATCCGCAATTAACTGGTCTTTTTTAGCAACGGTATCTCCCACTCCCAAGGTAAATAACGGTGTCATTGCTATCTTCTGGGCTGGATAAATCGGACTTTCACCTTCGTTGAAGTTTCCATCCGAAATGAATGCTATTCCCCCAATATTCCGATTAAAATAGGTACTGTAAATTTGCTCAAACCCCTCATCTAATTTTGATTTTGAATCTTTTAAATCAAATTCATTGCCTTGTCGAAAAGATTCTCCGACAGCATAACTAACAAACTCAAATTTCTCTGCATATTTGTCTTGAAGTTTTTTTTGAAAATCCTTGATTTGATTAGAAACAAAGTTGCTGTCCTTGTAATTTTTCAACGAACTTGAGTTGTCTGTCAAGGTGATGAAAATTGGTTTTTCTTTGTGAAGATGAGTAGATTCAACCAAAATTCCAAGCAATAAAAGCCCGAGTAAAACCAAACTTAAAAACCGCAAAGCAAAAAGTAGTTTTCTCAAGGAAGAAGATACTTCATTCAGCCAATTTTTTTTCTGATAGAAAATATACGTCAATGCAAAGGCGCTTGCCCCAATTAGAGTCACCCACCACCAAGATATATCAACTATAAATCTCATCAACTGTACGAAAATAAGTATAATTCAGTTAATAAACGATATTTGGGCAAAGCATCCAGTACGTCATTTTTCAACAAGTTCACGATGCGATTTTTCAAACCAAGATTTAACCATGGCAACATAGCCGCCTTTCTTTTGAACATACACTATTACCTGAGTCTGTAAGTACATTAAGATGAACATCCCAACGACCATCAAAAGTACAATTGGAACACTAAATCGTGTTCGGTAACCAATGATTGGTTTGACGATTTGATAAATGATAATTAAATGCCCTACGTATAACCACAAAGTATTTCGGCTCATTTGTTTCATAAACTTAGGCATATCCCTAAAGTACAAGCTTAGAAAAGCCATAAATGCACCTACGCACATTACAACTCCAAAGCGATGATAAATCAAATTTGGACTATCGTGCCAAAAGTAACTTTTACCATATAAATACACTTCAAAAGCATTTCCAATTTTGGAAATCAATAAGAAAGCAATCCCGATTGCTACTAATTTAAAGCCGATCATTAAATCGAACTTCGGTTTTTTCACTTCACCAGAAAGCCACAGTCCGAGCAATGCTCCAGCAAAGATATACGCTAACCAAGGTACTAAGGGAAACATCGACTTTGTACCAAAATCATTTAAATAAGGAGCAACAAAAATTGGAAAATGCGAATAATCAACGTTGTGAAGCAAAGGAAACAGACTAATAATAGCTATCAACAAGATGAAATTTAAAAAACCAAAAATCCACTTTTTATGTTTCGCCATCGAATATACAATCATAATGATTAACAAACCAATGGCGATAATGTGCAGCACATCCACTCTTAATGCGCGTTGTTTTTCTTCCACATTTAATAGATTAGAGATAATCAAAAACGGTATGCTGATAATCACAGCATAGAAAAAAGAGGAAAACAATCGTTTTTTTCTATCTTCATTCTTAAAGAAATCTTTATTGAATAATTTATCTCTAAATTTTAAGTGTTTAATCGCTTCTTTTCTGAAAAGTTTTTTCATAATCCCTTTTTGGGCATCGTCTTTTTCATTTGTTAAACTCTTGAACAAGTATAGGATTGCAGCGATCCCGAAAATAGTAGCAAAAGTTTGACCAACTCCAACGTTCAGGAATTGATTTAATCCTTCTTTCGTGAAGATTTTGCCAATAACATAAATCGGAAAATTCAGTAAATAACCCCAAAAGAGTAAGGTCACGATTCTCTTTGCTCCCGCTTTCATCCTGGGGTTTGATCCGTCCAACCGTTCTTGAGAAAGCATCAAATAAGTAAAGACAGTTCCTGAAACCATCATAAAAAAAGGCGCGGTGTATCCTCTTAAACTCGTCCAGATATTAATTCCAGTGGATTTTCCATCTCGTATGGCTAAATCTAAAAAGTCATATGTCGTATGTCCTTGAATCATCATGAACAATGCAAGCACCCGCATAAAGTCAAGAAATAATATTCTTTTTGGTTTCTCAATCATAGTCTACAAAAATAATTGAAAAAATGAATCAAATGGGGTTTAGGATATTTTCTTTGTTGTTGGTTTTGATTTAACACGGGGGCGTGGTTAGTATAGAGGGAAAATGAAATTATTGAAAATTTGTGATGGAAACTTATTATTTAGATCATAGGAATAACAAGGGGATAAAGGTTTATAACGGTTAAAACGACTATTATTTAATTCCGTTTTTGATAAAAAAAACAATCAAAAATGTTCCTCATTTAAAATAATATTCCTTATCTTTAATCTGAAACCACTTAATTCATCCTCAATGGAAACTTATAAACATAGCCCAAAAGAGCGGCATTGCATCGTTTGCGAAAAAGCAATTTACGGTCGCTCCGACAAAGTATTTTGCGACATTAGATGCAAGAATAAATACCATACTGAATTGGCAAAAAGCCAAAAAACCATTGCTCAGGAAACGTTTAAAATATTGGCAAAAAATTGGGCAATTCTCTCTTCATTAATGAGTGCTTCTGCAGATGAATTGCATATAGATAAAGTCGATTTAATAAGACATGGTTTTGACTTTAATACTGTTTCAGGTGTAGACCTATCTGCAAAAACTATTCGTTTTGATGTTTTTGAATTTACATGGTGTTTTCAAGCGAGCCAAAAGATTGTCATCACTTTGAACAAGAAACAAACTCACATAGCACCTTTCCTTTTCAAGCGCTGGAGATACCGCTATTCGTATGAGGACTTTCCATCTGTTCTTGCTGACACCAGCAGGTTACAATCTACACGAAAATATTCTTAATGACATTTATTCCAGTACCTCAGCAGAGATTGAAAGCAACAAAGCCTTATTGGATTCAAGTGTTTTGATCAGAATGGTTTCAAGAACACTTCCTCTCTGATTATTCGGCTTAAAAAACACTTTTACATCCGCGGTTTCTCCTGATCTTAATGTCATTTTAGAAAACTCTACTCGAATACACGAACACGATATCTCTGCCAATTGAAAGTTTACTTCTTTGTCACTGATATTTGTAATTTTAAAATTTGTTGAGACCTCAAATTGAGATGGTATTTTTCCAAAGTCTTGGATGAGTACGTCTGAACTAACAACGTTCATAGAATCTTTTGAAACAATGCTAATACTCTGAATCTCAATCTTACGTTCCAGCGAAGCGGCTCGAGAATACACGGAATTTTTTTGGTCATTCGGATTATCACTAATCAGTTTATTGGAAGTGTATTCACCAAACGGCACTTCTCTAATCGTGATTTTTGCTCCATTAACTGCAGTACCATTTAAATATGGTTTAAAAATTCCTTGGTTGTAAACTTGTAAATAATTGACCAAGGAGGCTATTCTTCTTTTCGTTAAATTGACATTGTAATCTGTTTTAGCCAAAGGACTTGCAAATCCCTTAACAGTCAACTCTAAAGAGGTTCCTTTCTCTAATTCTTCTAACATCAAGTCCCTAAAAAGTTCCAAATCCTTCACTCCTTGATCAACATATTCCATAAAAAAACTTTCAATATCTTCTTGAGCATCAACTGATTTATCACCAGTTAATCCGGAAGAATATTCCTTTTTATACTGAGGAATCAATGCAACATAGTCTCGATAATTATCGATGTAATTGATTTTAGTAGTTGTGGCATTGGTTTTTGGATCTGGCCAGTCATTATGGAAATACAGCGTAACAGGTAAACGCTTGTTTAATTCAACTAAAGTTTCTCTTGGAGTTTGTGGAATTTCACGAACGGGTATGTGCAAAGAAAAAATATCACTACAACACGTAGGGTTTTTACTGTAATAAACTCCTAAACGATTGCTTGTGACATAATTGGTATCACCATGAACAAAAAAATAAGTGTCATTTGCAGGACTATTAATTGGAATGCCGAGATTGACTGGACTGCTAAATGCGCCATTCATCAACTGGGAATAAAAAACATCAAACCCTCCAAAACCATCGTGCCATGAAGAGGAAAAATACAATCGCTGGGTCTTTTCGTCCCAAAACGGACTGATCTCATTGTCTGGAGAGTTGGCTTGTCTAAGTGCTTGAACTTTTCCAAACTGTTGTCCATTTTTGATAAAACTATAATAAATATCCATACCGCCCTTTCCACCGTCACGATCGGAAGAAAAGAATAACACCTCTTGATTATCAATAAAAGCAATCGCTGGCATGGTTGTATTTGCCCCTGGTTGATTGATGATTTCTCCCAATGTATCGATGTCTTTCCATTTCCCATTTTTGTAATTGGCGACCATCACTTTACATTTATAATTATAACCGTCATCGTTGCATAAACTGAAATAATACCGAGAACCATCTTTTGAAAAAGCACCATTCCCAGAATGCATTTTATTGACAACCAAATCTCTTATTCGTTCACCCTTTTCAAACTCACCAGACTGAATTACGGAAGTGTAAAGTCGGGTTTTATATTCGGTTGAATATACTTCTTCGTTCGGATGGATGGAATCTCCACGCAGGGATGAAAAAATCAATTTTCCTTCGGAAATAAGATGACCAAATTCTGAATTGGGTGTGTTAATCGTATTTGGCAATTGTTCTAATACATAAGATGTGGTATCCTTAATTGCCGATTTTGCCCAGAGACAAGACTCAAACTCGCGTTTGGATTTTTGATATAGATATCCTTTTTTGTCCTTGACATATTTCTTTTTGCCTAACTTAAATGTCTCAATGGCCTCATCGTATTTGCCATTTTGTTTTTGCATCAATCCCAACTGCAACAAACTGGCTGGAAAAATCTTGGTATCTTCTCTGCTGTAAACTTTTTTATAATAATACTCTGCCTTTCTGTAATCTTTATAAGCACGGTTTGTTTCAGCGTATTCCCACAAAATATCAATCGTGTTGGAATCTAAAAGCATCGCTTTTTCATAATACTCCAAAGCATAAATATAATCTCCCTTTTGATATTGCTCTTTGGCGAATTTCAAATAATTGGAAAGGTCTTTTTGCGCATGCGTAAAAAAGAAAAAACTAATAAATAAAATGATTAAATATAATCTGGACATATTCTATGAATCACTGATTTAGGCTTGAATCGAGTCAAAATGTAACGTACACTTAATTCTATTCCACCGCGAACTTTACTTGCTGGTACTAATTTTGAAAAATTCAAATCGTAACTAACTCCTGCATACCAATTTTGATAATCCATTCCAACACTCACATATCCTGCATCTTTATTTCGGTAAAATGCTCCAAAATATAATGCTCGATATTCTCCCAAACGATCTACCATGATGTAACGTGCAGTTGACCCCATTACAATTTCTTTGTATTTTCCTTGAAAATTTAATTGAATAGTGGGCAAAATATCCCAATCAAAATCAATTTTAAATTGTGCTTTAGCGAAAACATTTAGTCGTCTATCTCTTAAAATTTCAACGCCGTAAAATCCATTGTTTGGTTTGTTGATATTAAATAACGCTACTCCACCACTGATTCTTTTTCTTTCGTTTTGATACCATTCATAAACAATTCCTGTTCCCACAGATAGATTGGTGTTTCGATCGCTCTGAAAAGATTCATTGGTAGCTAAAGCACCATTGTATTGAATTCCATCAAACTGTGAATCAAATGAAAATTTACTCATGTTCACTTGCCGGTAATTCATCCCTATTTGAAGTCCTGCTCTTACCGTGTGAGTGGAATCGGAAGTTAATTTTATCTGATACGAAGGTGAAGCCTGAACTTCAATAGTTCTAAAAGTTCCGTCCCCAGCTTGATCATTGAAAAACAAAAGCCCTAAACCTATTTTTGGATATTTTTCAAAGCGTGTATCCGCAGAAAAAGAAAGTGTGCTAAACGGTTTGGTCACACTTCGCCATTGATCTCGATAATTGCCATGAAATCGGTAATCTCCTTTAAATCTTCCACTATTCCCCGGGTTTTGAAAGATCGGGTTATCGTTGAATTGTGACCAATGAATATCCTGAGCTTTCGACTGGAAAATCACAAGCAATAGCATCAAAATTACACCAAGTGTTTTCAAATTAGGTTCATTTAGAACCATGAATATACTTATTTTAATTGAACTTCACGAAAAAGGAATGAGAAATTAACAAACAAAAAAATGATGGAGAAATATTACTTCGACATCCAAGGTAAAATCTTACTGTATAGATAGATAAAAAGGAGTGAAGTGACCACATAAAACCCAAGGTAAAATCCTGGAATCTCACTCATTGGCGCACTGGCGTACACCCCAAAAGTGACAATTAAACTGTAAATAATATACAGGTGAAAACCTATCCTGAAACCTCTCAACATGCTCACTACACCAATAAGTCCTATCCCAAATCCAACTAGATTAATTACCTTGTCGATATAGAAATTTGCATTGGTATAGGTAATTATGTTTAAAATTTTCATGCTTACATCACCCCAATAAGGTTGACCCATTTCGTAAAACTGGTTTACTTGATCCATGTTTAAATTAATCACTTTTTGAATATCGTCTGGTGACAAAGGCCCAAACATCAACCCTATAATACTTGTAAACAAACCATTCGCAATGTACATCAAGCTCAACACAACCAAAACAATTAATAACCTGGGTCTAGCCTTTTGTTCTGAACTTGGGGATTCTGAAGAAAATTCACTCATATCTTTTTTGTTACAAATTTCTTACTGTTTGAAATGAAGGGTTGTAAAAAACAATCTTCCGTCACAAAGGGAACAACTTTTCTATATTCAACCAATAAATTTTCTAAATTTTCACTTGTCTTCAAAGGCCTTCTGAATTCGATCGCTTGGGCAGCGTTCATCAATTCAATGCCTTGAATGGTGTATAAATTGTCTAAAATTCGAAATAATTTAGTTCCAGCATTTGCCCCCATACTCACGTGATCTTCTTGTCCGTTAGACGAATCAATCGTGTCCACACTCGCTGGCATACACATTTGTTTGTTTTGACTTACAATTGAAGCGCAAGTATATTGTGGAATCATAAAACCAGAATTTAAACCTGGTTTTGCGACTAAAAATGCGGGTAAACTTCTAGTTCCTGAAATTAATTTATAAACCCGTCTTTCAGATATACTTCCCATTTCTGCCATGGCAATCGCCAAAAAATCCAACGTAATTGCCAAAGGTTGTCCGTGGAAATTTCCAGCTGAAACAATCAAGTCTTCCTCAGGAAAAATGGTAGGATTATCGGTTACAGCATTGACTTCGTTTTCAATAATTTGAGCGGAATATTCAATTGCGTCGTAAGATGCACCATGAACTTGTGGAATACATCTAAAAGAATAGGGATCTTGGACATGAGCTTTATTCTGAGAAATGATTTCACTTCCTCTCAGAAGTTCTCTGAAAATTTCTGCTGTTTTGATTTGTCCTTTTTGTTTTCTTATTGCATGCACTGAAGCACCAAAAGGCTCAATTCTTCCATCATAACCTTCTAAGGATAGCGCTGCAATTTGGTTAAACTGCAACCACAATTTACGAGAAGTTGCAACAGCATACGAGCCATAACTGCTCATAAATTGTGTTCCATTCAACAAAGCCAATCCTTCTTTGGATTGTAATTTTATCGGTTTTAAATCATATCGTTCACAGATTTTTTTACCTGATATTTTTTCATTGTTCACGTATGCTTCGCCCATTCCAATCAACGGCAAACATAAATGAGCCAATGGAGCTAAATCTCCAGATGCGCCCAAACTTCCTTGTTGATAAACTACAGGTAAAATATCGTTGTTGAAGAAAAAAATCAATCGTTCTACGGTTTCCAATTGCACCCCTGAATGTCCGTGAGACAAGCCCAAAACTTTCAGTAACAGCATGCGTTTCACCAAATGTTGTGGAACTTCTTCACCTGCCCCACACGCATGTGAGATCACCAAGTTGGTTTGTAACTGACCTAAATCATTGGCTGGAATGATGGTATCACACAAAGAACCAAATCCAGTATTCACACCATAAATCGTTCGATTTCCAGCAGCCATCGCCTCATTCAAATAATTGCGACAACGCACTATTTGCTGCTTACTTGCTTCGGATAATTCCAATTTTACATCACTTTGGAGTATGTTTTCAAGTTGCTCTAAAGAAATCCAATCACTGGTTATGCTATGTATTTTCATCTGTATTATTTTTTTAGATGGAATATCAATTCTTCCAAACTCATTTCTTCTTGATCACCTGTTTCCATGTTTTTCAACTGAATCAGGTTTTCAGACATTTCTGTTTCCCCCACAATCGCAACATGCTGAACTCGAATATCATTGGCGTATTTCATTTGTTTTTGCATTTTTACGGGGGTTGGATAAATTTCACAATCGATGCCATTCTGACGAATTTCTTTCGCCAATCTCATGCAATGTTTTTGCTCTTTCTCCCCAAAATTAACAAACAACAAAGCCACCCCTTTATCTGTGTCTTTAGGAAATAAATCCAATTCTTTGAGTACATCGTATATGCGATCTGCACCAAATGAAATTCCTACTCCTGAAATGTTTGGCATTCCAAAAAGCCCTGTTAAATCATCGTAGCGACCGCCACCACAAATGCTTCCCATTTTCACATGATTCGCTTTTACTTCAAAAATTGCTCCAGTGTAGTAATTTAAACCTCTTGCTAACGTAGCATCAAATTTCAATTCCGCTCGTTCTAAGCCAAGGTCTTTTGTCTGGCTTAATACGTATTGTAATTCTTCGATTCCTTTCATTCCGGTTTCACTTGCTTGAAGGAACTGACTTAATTCAGCCAAGTTTTCGGTGTTGTTGCCTGTTAAGTTAAACAAAGGTTTGATTTTCTCAATGGCTTGATCAGCAATACCTTTATCTTTCAATTCCTTTTCCACACCTTCTTGACCGATTTTATCCAATTTATCAATCGCAACGGTAATGTCAATTAATTTATCTTGTTCACCCGAAACTTCTGCAATTCCAGATAAAATCTTGCGGTTGTTTATTAAAATAGTAAAGCTCGGAATGTTTAAACTGGTTAAAACCTCATCAAAAATCTGAACAAAATCTACTTCGTACTGCAAAGAATCACTTCCAACGACATCGGCATCGCACTGCGTAAACTCCTGATATCTTCCATGTTGCGGTCTATCTGCACGCCAAACTTGCTGGATTTGATATCTTTTAAAAGGAAATGAAATTTCATGTTGGTGCTGAACAACAAACCGCGCAAAAGGAACTGTTAAATCGTATCGAAGTGCTTTCTCTGCTAATGAATTGGCAAAACGGGGTAAATTCTCTTCTTTTAAAGCTTCTAAATCAGCTTTTTTCAATTTATCACCTGAATTTAAGACTCTAAAAATCAAGCGATCTCCTTCTTCTCCATATTTACCCAACAAAGTGGATGACAATTCGAATGAAGGGGTTTCAATTGGAGCAAATCCATATTTTTTAAATACCGCTTGAATGGTGTTGAAAATATAGGTGCGTTTTGCTACATCTTGTGGTAGAAAATCTCTTGTACCTTTCGGGATAGCTGGTTTTTGAGCCATTATTTAGTTTTTGGTACAAAGATAGGATTTGCAAACGGAATTGAACGAAATGTTGTTAGAATATTCCGTTCCGGAAAAATTCAGATTCTGGAAAGTAATAAACACTCCATGAATTCATTTATTTGTTTAACATTTGGTCAATTTTATACGAGATGCTATCGGTGTGCTTCATCGGACCGCAAATGTGGCAGCTATCCATTTTCATTAATTCTTTGGGCTCATTCGCATTTTCGAATATTTTCTCCCCGAGATAAAATGGAACAACTGGATCTTGAGGACTATGAAGAATTAAAACTGGTTTGTTAAAATTTTTTATTTCTTTGGCAGAAGTGTATTTTTCCGAAACTAAAATCCTACCAAATATTCCTGCAACATCAGCAGCAATATCTTTGTGAGACGAAAAGGCTCCTTCAATAACCAACGCATCGATTTCATTTTGTCTTCTCGAACCAATCACTCCGGATAAATTTCCACCTAATGATTGACCATATATTACCAATTTGGTTCCCACAACATCTTCTCTTGTCTGAATGTAAGTCAAAGCTGCATTTCCATCCATCAGCACATTTTTTCGAGTTGCCCTACCTTCTGAATGACCGTAACCGCTGTAATCAAACATAAAAACTTGATATCCTTTTTTCACCAAAGGAATCATTCCTTTAAATAAGGCTCCTATAAATGCCGAGTTGCCATGAAAATGAAGTAAAGTAACGGTCGGTGTTTTATCTTTGGGTTTTATCATCCAACCATTCAATTTTGTTCCTTTTTCATTTTCAAACAGAACACTTTCAATGGTGTAACTCAATTGCAACGTATCCTCTATTTCTTTTAAAAAGGTGGGTTGAAATGTTTTTTCATCGATTGAAACAAGCACCTTCTCTCCTTCTATATTCCAAACATATTTGGATGAATTTTTAGACATAGCAATTGGGTGCAGAAACAATTTGTTAAAACTGCATGAGCTGAATACTGAAATAAGCAATAAACCAAAAAATATCTTTTTCATTCAATTGTACCTCTAACTACCGGATAAATGTAAACGTATTAAAAATGAAAATGCCCTCTTGAAACTCAAAAGGGCATGTAATTCATTTGTCATTTTATCTTATTCTCAAAGATCTACCAATTTGTAATGTTGTATTTTGACGAATTCCGTTTAATTTACATAATTGTGAAATGGTCATGTTATTTCTCGCTGCAATTTTGGATAAAGTATCTCCTGATTTAATTCTGTAATATCTTTTAGCGGCAATTGCTGGTCTTGCCACAGAAGCTACATTACTACTAGGATCGTGGTCGTCATAGAAATCAGAAGGCTTAGCTCCTGGTTTGAACAAGCCGCGATGTACAAAAAGGTTGGCATCTTTCACTTCATTCGTTGCAAAATTAATCATCTCTTCAGGATTGATTGGGGCGTCATAAAAACGAACTTCAAAGTGCAAATGCGGTCCAAATGAACGACCTGTATTTCCACCAATTCCAATTACATCACCCGCTTTTACATCTTGATTTGGTTCAACCAATAATTTGCTCAAGTGCGCATAAAACGTTTCTAATCCATTTTCATGTCTGATAACAATTAGGTTTCCAAAACCTCCATTGTTGTATTTTGAATACCGAACTTTCCCAGTCCAAGCAGCGCGAATGGTGTCTGTAACATTAAAAGCAATGTCCACCCCGTTGTGGTAACGCCCTCTTCTATATCCATATCGTGAAGTAATGATTCCCTCATTTGGAGAAACAAATTTATTGGCTAAGTCGGCACCATCAACACACAGCCAAATGGTATCTTGCAACTTTGACAAATCATTGGAACGATTAGATGTGAAGCAAATTTCATTATCCCAAGTTTGAACATAATTCAATCCAGATTCATTCTGAATGTAATTGTGAATTCCTTCGTTTAAAATTCCATCAAATTGAGGACCCTCAAAATGTGAATCGTCCAATATAGCTTCATCTAAATTCGTCTCATTTAACATCTGCCAAGACTTATCCGCAAAAATCAACATTTTACCACTGGGCGTTTCGATGGTATCAACCACTGCCTGACCAAATGAAATTACTGGTATTGAAGAGATTAGAAGAATAAAAAGGTTTTTCATATACTACTTTTTTGTCGGGATAAGAGGATTCGAACCTCCGATCTCGCGCCCCCCAGACGCGCACTTTAACCGGACTAAGCTACATCCCGAAATTTTCATGTTTGCGAATATAATTAAAAATTGTTAATTAACGAACCTCCATAACAAAAATGTCATAAAAAACACTTTCTCCTGGTTTTACTAGGTTTACAAGTCCATTATTTCCATAAGCTTCTTCAGCAGGAATCACCACCCACAATTTATCTGCTTTTTTGGTTTTTAACATGGCTCGTTTTAAACCTCGCACAATTCCATTATCGGAAAAACGCATTTCGAAAGGATTTGCTCGTCGATAACTGATATCATATTTTGGATTAGAAGGCGAACTTACCATGTAATGAAAATCAATCACACTTTCTTCGTTTGCCACTTTTTTTTCATTTTCATTTTCTTCTAAAAGCCAAACCTTTGTTCCGTCTATTACGCGGCTTGGTTTTATTCTGTCCAAGATGCGGACACGAATAATGTTGACTGCATCAGGTGGAATTAAATCTTTGATTCCCGCTTTTCCCCGAGCTAAATTCCCAGGAAGTACTATCTCAACAAAATCACCTACTTTTAATTTTTTAAAGGCTAAATCCCAGCCTGAAGTTTGAAGTCCAAAACCAACAATATAAGGCAACCAATCCCTTTTTAAGAGCTGATTTCCATCCACCAAAGTGCCGTCTTCTAGTCGAACTTCATAATTGATTTGTACAACTTCTTCGTTTTTTAAAAGTGCACCTTTGCCTCGTTCAAACCAAGTGATTTTCAAGCCGCTTTTATCCATATAAGTATCGACTTCTTTGGTTGGAACCAAAGCTTGAATCGCATCCGTTTTGAGATTGACTTGTTGCTTTACATCTTTTGTTTTCGCCTGATCTTTGTCTTTTTTCACACCTTCTGTGCTACAAGAAAACAAAGCAAAAACCATTACAAATGAAAAGATTTTTAACTTCATACCTGTTTTTTAATTTTCAATGAAATTAATTCTAAATCAACTACAATCGTAGTTAGTGGTGGAATTTTATCAAAATCCCCAACCAATCCATGTCCTAAATGACTTGGGATAATCAACTTGGCCTTGTCGCCAACATGCATTTTTTTAATTCCTTCTTGAACTCCAGATTCAATTTCACTTTTATCAATTTTAAAAGATTCCGTCTCGTTACCTTTTGTTTCATAACAAATTTCACCTGTCAATAAGGTGATTTTAAATCGAACTTGTGCTGTCATTCCGCTTTCAGCCAAAGGCCCATTGCCTTTTTCATAAATGTAATAACGTAATCCCGTCCCCGTTTCTTCCACTTTCCATGATTTTCGATGTTCTAAATACATGCGAATATTCATGTCCTCCTCTATGGCTAATTCTTTGCCAAAATCGGAAGATCGTTCTTGTGACCAGTCAATTTTCACTTCTTCTTTCGTGGAAGTTTGACAGGAGCTCACCGTGAAAATCAAAAGAAAATAGAGTCGAAATTTCATATTAATCCGTTTGTATGTATTGTCCTACTACTTTTTTAAACAACGCTATTGCTTCTTCAATTGATCCATCATATCTTCCGCCCGCCGCATTCGCATGCCCGCCACCTTGAAAATAATCCGAAGTCATCCCATTTACTGCATTTTCTTTTCCTTTAGAACGGAAAGATATTTTGATGTATCCATCGCCTTCGCTGAAAAAAGCAGCGGCTTTAACTCCTTGAATTGAAAGTGCCACATTCACCAATCCTTCGGTGTCGCCTTTGATGTAATTGAATTTAGCAAGTTCTGTTTTCGTCAGTGAGATGATGGCTATCTTATTATTGTGAATGAGTTCTAATTTTTCTGAACAAGCATAACCCCTTAATCTCAATCGATCAACGGTATTGGTATCGAATACATTTTCATGAACTTCATAATGCTTTACACCCACTTCGAGTAATTGCGCTAGTATTTGATGGGTTCTTGAATTTACGGATGGAAAACGAAACGAACCTGTATCCGTCATAATCCCTAAATACAACGCCGTTCCCATTGAAATGGTCAACAAATTTGTGCGATTTGAATCTTCCAAAACGCGATAAATCAATTCACAAGTTGACCCAACAGTTGCATCCGAGTACGTAATATCAGCAAAGGAAGCAGGATTTAGATGGTGATCAATCAACACTTTCTTTGCGGTCGCTTTTACCAACATTTCACCCATTTCATCTCCTATCCTTTTGGGTTCGTTATAATCCAAACAGAGAATTAAATCAGCTTGCTCAAATTTTTGAATAATCAACGCTTGATGGGATTGAAAATTCAGGATTTGCTCCGTTTTTGGTAACCACATCAAAAAATCTGGTGCAGAATCTGGATGACAAATAACAGCTGATTTCCCCAAAACTTCACACAGATTTAACATCGCGACGCTGCTTCCAATCGAATCTCCATCTGGCGATTTGTGGGAGGTGATAACGATGTAGTTTGCTGTTTGAATTGCTTCGATTATTTGACTGCTGATGCTCATGAAATCTTATTATTTTATATCTAATTGTTTTTTTTCGCAAAAAAGAATCGCAAACAAAGGTAAGTAGCTTTTTAAGGGGAAAATAATATTAACCCATTTTTATGCAAACAATAACATGTTAGAAACGTAATTCATTTCAATAAACGCACAACAAAAACGGAGAAATCATTGCTAATTTCTCCGTTCATTCACGTTGGCATTTCCTCATCTTCTAAATAAAAAGCATGGATCAATCCAATTCTTATTTTAATGACCTGATTTCGACTGCAATAGCCTTTGCGTTTCTTCCACTATCTCTTGAGCCAATGCTTTCGAAACTTGAACAAGTGGTCTTCTCATCACTTGGCTCATTAATTTCCTGTATTCCAAAGCCACTTTCACACCGCCAGGATTTCCTTCTTGGAAAAACATTTTGGTGACGGGAATCAAATCGTAATGCGTATCGCGTGCAATTTCATACTTTCCTTCCAAAGCAGCATTCACCATTTTGGTGAACTTCTCTGGAAACGCTTGTCCAACAACAGAAATTACTCCCTCACCTCCCAAACTTATCAAGGGAAATGTCAAAGCATCGTCACCTGAAAGCAAGCCAAATCCATTCGGTTTCAAACGGATGATGTCCATGATTTGATCTAAATTTCCAGAAGCCTCTTTCATTGCTACAATGTTGGAAATTTCAGCCAATCTCAACGTCGTTTCGGCTGTCACATTGGAACCCGTTCTTCCCGGCACATTATACAAAATGATTGGTAATTCGGTCGCTTCAGCAATGTATTTATAATGTTGGTAAATTCCTTCTTGTGTGGGTTTGTTATAATAAGGAGAAACAGATAAAATTCCATCAACTCCCGCAGGAACTTGGCGAATTGCCTCCGCAACTTTCAACGTATCGTTTCCACCAACGCCATACACAATTGGTAATTTACCTTGATTTACTTCCATGACCGTTTCTAAAACTTGCATTTTCTCTGCCTGACTCAATGTAGGTGATTCTCCAGTAGTACCTTGTACAACTAAAAAATCAACGCCGCCATCAATTTGAAGTTGGACTAATTTTTTCAATCCTTCAAAATCTATTGAAAAATCTGCATTAAAAGGCGTTACTAAAGCTACGCCCGTTCCTTTAAATTTATTCATGTTGTTGTTTTCTTGCGCGTTATTATACAAAAGTAGATATAATTAAGTTAATTTTCCAACATCACAATATTGCGATATTGCAATATTAATGAAACCAAAAAAAGCTGCCTGAAATCAGACAGCTTTCTATGAGTTTTAGTTGAAACTATTTTACCAATTTCATCTCCTTGATCAAGTTTTCTGCACCGTAGCACTTATCAACCAACCAAAGTACGTAGCGAATATCTACAGAAATTGTTCTTTGAATGTTTGGTTCGAAGTAAATATCACCAGACATTGCCTCCCAGTTTCCGTCAAATGCAAGTCCGATTAATTCTCCATTTCCATTGATTACTGGAGAACCAGAATTTCCTCCAGTGATGTCATTGTTTGACAAGAAGTTTACATTCAATTGACCTTGTTTATTGGCATATTGTCCGTAATCTTTTTTCTTCCACAATTCTTTCAATCTTTCATCTACCACAAACTCTGGATTGGTTGGATCTTCTTTTTCCATCAATTCATCAATTGTAGAAATGTACTCGTACTTTTTACCTTCCAATGTGGTATATGGCAAGACTTTACCGTAGGTCAAACGCATGGTTGAATTTGCATTTGGGTAAAAGTTTTTCTTAGGTTCCATCAATCTCAATGCTTGAACAAATAAACGATTTGATTTCACAATGTTTGCGTTAGCATCTTGAATTTCTTGAACAGACATTGCTTTCGTGTATGCTTTATCCATATCTCTTACTAAGATAAAAAGTGGATCTGTTGTCAAAGTATTATATGCTGGATTATTTGTAAAAGCTTCATATCTTGCCTTAGATGAAAAAATCGAAAACGCTCGAACGCGACTCATGAATGCTGAGATTGATTCTTCCGTCAACGTACGTGTAATTCCAACTCTTTGTTCCATTGGAATGTCTTTGATGTACATTTTCAATAAAGCTTCAACTGTTTCCAATTCGATGTCCAAAGATTTTGTTGTAAACAAATTATCCGCTTCGCCCATTGCATAAGCTCTAATTTGCTCAGCACGCGCTGCATTTCCTTCTGCCTCCACTTCTTCCGCAACTTGTAGGTAATAAACTACTGAAATGATATCTACCTGACGAAGGAATTCACTTTGGTAAACTTTCAAATTTATAACGTCATTCAATGCTTTATATGCATTTTCATAGTCTGTCAAAACAGTGGCATATTCTGGTTTTCCTTTGCTGAATTTCGTGAAATCTTCTTCAATTTTACGTTTCTTATCCGCTACTTTGTTGTTTTTCAACTGCGTGGATTGTCCGATAAAGTATTTCCAATAGTTGGCAACTTGTGCGTGTTTTGAAGAGTAATTCAATCGAACTTCTACATCTTTGTCCATGTATTTTTTCATTACTTCTAATTTCTTAGCACGAACTTCCACAATTTTTGGTTGCTCCAATGAAACTGCTTGTTCAACACCAAATGAAGTTAAATACCTGTTGGTTCTTCCAGGGAATCCCATTACCATTGCATAGTCGTTCGCTTTAACTCCTTTCAAAGAAATTGGCAAACTGTGTTTTGGTGTAAATGGAACGTTCGCTTCATTGAAATCAGCAGGCTTGTTGTCTGCTGCTGAATAAATTCTAAACATGGCGAAATCACCTGTATGTCTTGGCCACATCCAATTGTCTGTATCACCACCAAATTTCCCTACGGATTGTGGAGGTGTTCCAACCATGCGAATGTCCTTGAAAGTTTCATTAACAAACAAGTAAAATTCATTTCCTTCAAAGAAATCGCGAACGAAAGCAGTATAATGCGTTCCTTCAGTTGCTTGAGTAGTTAACGTTTTAGAAAGTTCTGCAATTTTAGCAGCTCTTTCTTTTGGCGTCATGCTCGCAGTCAATTGTTTGTTGATTGTTTTTGAAACATCTTCAATGCGAATTACAAAGGTTGCTGACAATCCTGGAATCGAAATTTCTTCCTTGAAATTTTTCGCCCAAAATCCATTGTCTAAATAATTTTTTTCCGTTGAAGAAGCTTCTGCAATTGCATCGTATCCACAGTGGTGATTCGTTAATACCAATCCTTTGTCGGAAATTACTTCTCCAGTACAAAACCCACCGAAAGATATAATCGCATCTTTCATGGATGATTTATTGATGGAATAAAGCTGTTCAGCAGTCAGTTTTAATCCGTGTTTCTTCATGTCAGCATAATTTCTTCCTAACATGAATGGCAACCACATTCCTTCGTCTGCCTTGGCAACAACTGATGTCATCATCAAGCCAATCAACGTTAAAATTTTAATTTTTCTCATTTTCTAATTGGTTTTTAAAGAATCCTATCGGACTGATTTATATATAAGAGTGGTAAATTTAAGGATAAAATTCAAAATCAACTCACTCACCCTTTTATTTCTATTAACATTACCATGCAATGGGAGATTTACCATGCTGAATTAAATACGCATTCGTCTGACTAAACGGTTTACTTCCCTGAAATGCAACAAAGTCTTTTCCAGATTTTGTGACGCCCAACGGCGATGGATGAGAACTTTTTAAAATAAAATTATCTGCCGAATTCAAATTATCTGCTTTGTTGTGAGCATACCTTCCCCAAAGTAAGTACACTACATTTTGCTTTTTTTGATTGAGCAGTTCCATGATTCGATCGGTCCATTTCTCCCAACCTTTTTTTGCGTGGCTATTGGTTAATCCTTCTTGTATCGTCAAAATGGAGTTGAGCAACAAAACTCCTTGGTTAGACCATCGAGATAAATCTCCATTTTCAGGAACTTGTATGTTTAAATCTGCTTTCATTTCCTTGAAAATATTCACCAAACTCTTGGGCAAAGGTCGAACCGACTCGTTGATTGAAAAACACAATCCATGCGCATGACCTTTGGTTGGATAGGGATCTTGACCTAATATGACTACTTTTACCGCTTCAAAAGGACATTCGTTTAAAGCACGAAAAACCTCATCGCTTTTTGGGAAAATGGCATCAGGTTGTGCTTCTCTTTCCTCATTTACAAATCGCATCAAATCTTGAAAGTAAGGCTGATTCATTTCTGTTTGGAGAAGTTCTCCCCATGTTCCATTAATCATTGTTTCCATGATACAAATTTAACATCAAAATCGTTGGTATGAAATTCCAAAATAAGATTTTTTATTCCCGATTGAAATCCTGTATCGAGATGCTTCGGATTCAATAATTTCCGATTATCTTTGTGTCATGAAAGCATGGAATCTCTTTATTGCAATACCGTTCACTTTTTTAGTTGCTTGTAATAACCAAGCAAAAGAAACGGAAACAGATGAACCTACCAAAGTGATTGTCAATGACAAAAATCTAAGTCTTGAAGAACGAGCTGAACGACACATCACGGGCTCATTATCCATTCCCGCAACTGAAAAAATCACAATTCAATCCTTTAAAGCACATTTGAATGCAGACAATGACGAAGATGCAATTGTAACTGTCAATCGTTTAGAATACGCCCAACAACAAGTTGCCAAGTTGCCAAACGCAAAATACATCCGTCAAATGGGATATATGGGTAATTACAATTATTTTGTTTTTTACGATGGGGCGTTAGACAGATTTTCAGTTCCCATTGCCACACCTTCCAGCGCGTTAGTTCCACTAAAAGTAAAGTTTGAGAATATATATTCCGACACCTACACGAACTTAACCATCGAATACCGTGTAAACAACGCGGCTTTTAAAAATTTTTACTTCTTGGAAAACGGAGTACTTCAAAAAGTTTTTCAAACCAAAATATTCGATTACCTTGGTACATCCAAACCAGAGGCTTTTTTTATTGAATATGCAAAAGGAAGCATGAGTTCTGCAAAAGACCTCTTCATCTACGAAGGGGAAATTAAAGAGTATCAAGCGGATATTAAGAATGTTTATGAATACGAACCGGTGATTGAAAAAAAAGAAAATGCAAAGTTGGTCTTGAAATGGTTTTACAATCCGCGCATTTCGGCCTACATGACTCCTGAGACAAAACCAAGGGATTAAAATTGAGAAAAGAATGCTAAGTTGGTAATTGACTTTGAATGTAAAAGTCCATTCAAGTTTTAATGGGTAATTTTTCCAGCTAACAGATAAATCACAGCCATTCGGATGGCTACTCCGTTTTCAACTTGATCTAAGATAATCGATTGTTTACTATCAGCCACATCAGAGGTAATCTCCACACCGCGATTGATGGGTCCTGGATGCATGACGATGATCTTCTTGTCGAGTGAATCCAAAATTTCCTTATTCAATCCAAATTGCATGCTGTATTCCCGCAAAGAAGGAAAAAATTTAATGTCTTGTCTTTCCAATTGAATGCGTAACATGTTGGCTACGTCACACCATTCCAGTGCTTTTCGCAGGTTGTGTTCTACTTTCACACCCAACTCGTGAATGAATTTTGGAATTAAGGTTGTTGGTCCGCAAACCATGACTTCAGCCCCTAATTTTTGCAAACAATAGATGTTAGAAAGTGCAACGCGTGAATGTAAAATATCACCCACAATGACCACTTTTTTACCAGCTACCTCTCCCAATTGTTCGCGAATTGAGAAGGCGTCTAACAATGCCTGTGTTGGATGTTCGTGTGTTCCATCACCTGCATTGACAATTTTTGCTCTTACTTTTTTAGACAAAAACAAAGCTGCTCCTGGATTTGGGTGTCGCATCACCACCATGTCCACTTTCATTGCCAAAATATTGTTGACCGTATCTACGAGTGTTTCTCCTTTTTTTACCGAGCTACTAGAAGCACTGAAATTGATGACATCCGCAGAAAGTCTTTTTTGAGCTAATTCAAATGACAACCTGGTTCTGGTGGAATTTTCAAAAAACAAGTTAGCTATTGTAATATCTCGCAGCGAAGGAACTTTTTTAATGGGTCTATTGATCACTTCTTTAAAACTATCGGCCGTTTGAAAAATCAATTGAATGTCTTTTTCCGTCAGGTCTTTGATTCCTGTTAAATGCTCAACGCTTAAATTATCCATTGTGATCTGGTGTGTATAATACTACTTTATCTTCTCCTTCTACTTCTTTCCATTCTACAGATACCCGTTCCGAAGCAATGGTGTCGATGGTTTTTCCTACGTAATCTGCTTGTATCGGTAAATCTCTCTTAAACCTTCGGTCGATAAATGTAACCAACTCAACGCTTTTAGGTCTTCCAAAAGCCATCAAAGCATCAATTCCTGAACGAATCGTTCGCCCAGTATAAAGCACGTCATCAATCAAAACCACTTTTTTATTTTCAATGATAAAATCAATGTTGGTTGCACTTGGTATAATTGGGTTTTCCCTTCTTCTAAAATCATCTCGAAAAAAAGTGATGTCTAGATTTCCGCAAACAATTGGATTTCCTAAAATTTCTTCCAAACGCATTTTCAAACGATTCAATAAATGAATGCCACGTGGTTGGAGACCAATTAAAACCGTATTAGAAAAATCGTTGTGATTTTCGATGAGTTGATAACAAAGTCTGTTGAGTGTTAACTCGATGCGCTTTTCGTTAAGAATGACTTGTTTTTCCATCGGAGACAAAGGTAATTAAAATTTTAATTTTCTGGTTGCACTTCCAATTCTCTTTCCCAATGATCGTTCAAGAGCGCTTGAATTTTTCTTGCTACCACGTTAAAATATCGTTTGGTTCTGTAACCACCTACCCATGAAATTCCACGAATTGCATTGGTTAAGAATATTTCATCAGCAGCTAATAAATTTTGAGGGAGAATTGCACATTCATACACTTTAATTCCGTGTTTGATTGCTAAGTTGATAATTTGCATGCGCATGGTTCCAGCTAAACATCCTTCGTCTAAGCCCGGTGTGTATAAAACCCCATTACTTACCACAAATAAATTAGAGTTGGAACTTTCGATGATCACTCCGCGTTCATTGCTTATCAACAAATCATCCAGTTGCTTTTCTTTTGCGGCGATGGCAGTCATCACATACAATAACCCGTTTTTAGTCTTAAAATTAGCTAAAAAATTATTTTGCTTCTTCATGTCCATGGAAAGATCCACCTCCAAACCTTTGGAATTCAATTCAAAATAATTAGCATCATACGGATAAACTTCGATGAAATAAGAAACATCGTTGGTTTCAGGAAAATACGTTCCACCCGGTGAACGATCAATTGAGATACGGCATTTTCCTCCTTCTCTGATTGCTGATTTATGGATTAACTCCTGAATTTTTTCCTCAAAAAACAACGGCGTAAAATAAACAGGTAATCGCAAACGCAACGCCTTAGCTCCTTCTTGAATTCGATTAAAATGATTGATTATGTTGATGGGTTTTCCATTCATGATTCGAATGCTTTCAAAAAGTCCATCACCGTATAAATAGGACCTGTTGCCTGCTGAAATGGTTGCGCCATTGTTTGGCAAAATGACACCATTGCTATTTACGTACGTTTCTACCATTTACTTGTAGGAAATGAGATTAATTACCTTTTTCTAATGTCAATATTAAGAATTAATAATATATCTACCATTGAATTACTCATAAGAATATGTGAATTTTTATTTTTTTTGTGCATTTTCAATTCCTTCCTTCCATTTACCTGTTCTATTTTTTGGAAGGTTTAAGATCTGACGGATGCAGAATATCCAAAATCAGAGCTGATTCTCTGCATAAAAATTGTAATTTTGTATGGCAACATATTTCTTTTCAAAATGCGTATTTTAAAACTTTTCATCTTTTTTGTTTTCATCCTTTTCAGCTTAACCATCATTGGTGTAGGAATTTACGCCATTTACAAAACAAATTACCTTAGAAACAATGGAGTTCAAGTAACGGGGACAGTAGTCGGAATAAAAATTTCAGATGCGCGAAGCAACAATGAAAAAATGCGAAAAAACAAAGTAGATTATACCTATTATCCTGTTTTCAGATATCCCACAAAAAACGACAGCATTTCATCTCTGTCCATGAATGGCGGCTCCGATTTAAAGTGGAAAGTTGGCGATACAACTTCTCTCTTTTATCATCCGGAGAAAAATGCAATTTTCATTGAAAAAGATGCTCTTTCAGCGGGTTATTGGACGGGAATAATGACTTCTACTTTTGGAATTGCCTTGCTGTTTTTGGTCGTGTATCTTCGCAACAAGTTTAGTAAAAAAAATCGCTTGAAAGAATTCGGTAACGACGATATTGCCTAGAAAATTTGGAAGAAAAACTCTTTCCCTTTTTCAAAATTGACTACTAAAATGTATGCAATTCCGAAAAGTGCACCCCCAATGTGTGCGTCGTGAGCAATGTTGCTTCTTCCTTTTCTAAAAGCGTAATATTCAATTGCCAAATACAAAGGTCCAAAAATGTATGCTTTAATGGGAAAAAGTGCCATGATGTATAAACTTTCAT
Source organism: uncultured Chryseobacterium sp. (assembly GCA_964488745.1). GTDB lineage: Bacteria > Bacteroidota > Bacteroidia > Flavobacteriales_D > Crocinitomicaceae > JAQVCM01. The sequence goes on from CAZAVP010000025.1 coordinate 33,481, forward strand.
TCGGTGACCACATCACAAAAGCAAAAATCACAGCAGCTACCGATCCCGATGCTCCTAAAGATTGATAGTTTGGGTTGTCTTGATTTCTCACATAAGGCCAAAATGTAGCAAATAACCCTCCAATGAAAAAAAGCACTAAAAAATGAATGCTCCCAGCTTGCATCCCATAATTCATTTTCAAAACCATTTCCATGTAGCTTCCGAAGAAATAAAAGGAAAACATGTTGAAAAATAAATGTCCCCAATCTGCATGAATCAATAAATGCGATAGAAAACGGCTGTACTGATTGTGATGTTTTACTTCATAAGGAAAAAAAGTCATTTTATGGAGTAAGGAAGGCGAGTTAAACCCTTGAACAGAAACGAGGATTATCAAACCCATTAAAACATAAGTAAGTATCGGCATGAAATGGAGAATATAACATTTGTAATTCAGCAAAATTAATTAAATTCACAACGATATGAAAGTTTTTGTTTCATCCCTTTTAATAACCTTGCTCCTGGTTGTTTCTTGTAAATCCAACAAGGAACCAGAATCCTTTTTAGAAAAAAAGATCAGCAACGAAGCAAAAATCGAACACCTTTTCCGCTCTGAAGTTGAGATAGATCTGGGAATGAACGACGTGGGAAAAGAGTTGATTTTTAATTTTTATCAAAAAAGAGGATTTAAACCGCTGTGGATAAAAAATGATTCCTTGAGTGAAACAGGTAGAACGCTTCAACATTACTTGAAAAATCCGATTTTATTCGGACTTTCACATCAGCGTTTGGGAAACATGAAATGGTCGAAAGAATACGATGTAGAAAACGAAATCATCATCACTTATTTGCTTGCTCAAATTCATCAAGATTTAAAGTTTGGGTTACTCGACTCTAGTCGAACAGCGCTTAAACCAATTCATTTTGTTGCACAGGAATCTTTGGATACTCTGTATGATTTCCCTTCAAAATCAAGAGAAATTGCTAAAAAGATAATTGCCTGGGGATCAAAAGATACAAACTATCAAATGCTCGCTCATGGACTTTTCGATTTCGCTTCAACGCGAGATTTAAGTTTAAAAAAGATGGAAATGCCTTTGCAAAAAGAAGATTCTGTCCGCGCTTTTGAAATTGCTAGGAAAATCTTAATTGAAAAACAATACATATTAGATACAGATCCCGCAAGTCAGCTAATTAAAGGTCTCAAAAAATTTCAAGCAGATCATGGCAATAAACCGGATGGAATTATAGGCAAAAGCACCATCGAAGCGCTCACTGAAACGGACTTGCAAAAATGTCAGCGAACAGCCTTGGCGATGGAGAAATGGCGCTGGAAAAATGCTTTTCCAAAAAGATTTATTTGGATAAACATTCCGGAATATGCTTTGCGATTTTATGACGACGACACCTTGCGCAGTGTCAATAAAGTAATTGTGGGAAAATTTGAAAATCAAACACCAGAATTTTCAGCCAAACTTCATGCTGTTGTTGTTTATCCTTATTGGAATGTTCCTTATTCAATTACCAGCAAAGAGTTTTTGCCGATAGCAAAAAACGACCCCAGTTATTTCGAACGCAATCACATCAAATTATTTAAAAAAGAGAAAGAGATAGACCCTTACTTAGTGAACTGGAAAAAGATTCCAGAAAACACTTTTCCCTACAAAGCCGTGCAAGAACCTGGACTACATAACTCTTTGGGAATATTGAAATTAGAGTTTCACAACAACTATTCTGTTTACATTCACGACACGCCCAACAAAAAATTATTTAACACCATTGAAAGAAGTTATTCTCACGGCTGTGTGCGTTGTGAAAAAGTAGTGGATTTAGGGAAAACAATTTTATTTGCCGATCAAAACATTCAAATACCTGATAGTTTAGACACCTTATTAGCACGTAAAATGAATTTTACGATTCCCTTGAAAAAACGCATTCCCATTTATTTGGATTACATCACCGTTGTTCCTGAAAATGTAAAAGGCACCAATTATTTGGTGTTTTTAAAAGACATTTATGCTAAAGATAAAAAGTTGTTATCCATTCTTTTTTAATCAGTTAAAAAGGGGGTAGAATTATTTCGAAGTACTAAGCTTCGACCACATTCATTTTTGAAAAATTAAGATCATCTTACCAGAGTTTCAAATTGATGATCGTTTTCCTAATAGCACACCAAAAGGATTCTACAATCTATTTTCCAGGGCAAACGTATTTAACTTCAAAATTGGTTTATGTCATGGTTTTTAAACAAAAACGCATGCCACAAACAACTCATCTCAGTTTGCAATCAAGCGGTGGATGAATCCACCGCTTAATAAAATTGTCTTTTCTAAAATTTAGACTTACAAAATTTTAAATGCGTTTGCCCTGATCTATTTTCTCTTCCAGTTGGTCAAATGCGGAAAAACGATATCTTTGACATGGATAACTCGGATTTTCTGTGTCTTTTTTTTACACTTATTTTACTGAAACTTTTTGAAGTATAAGCAGCTCTACTTAAAAAAACATGTTGCTCTTGTAATCCGTCCTTCATTAAGATCGTCGATTTTCCCAGTTACTTCGCAATTTACAACTGATCATCTCAGCTTGAATTTTCCAAGGTTTCATCCCTCATTTTTTTGACTAATTTTGCAACATGGATGAAAAAGTATTGGAGGAATTTTACAAAATCATTACCCCAAATAAAGTGGAAATGTTTGATAGAATAGCGCCGTTGAGATCTAAGTACCTGACGGTCGTTTTGGAAAACATTCACCAAGAACACAATGCCAGTGCAGTTTTAAGGTCATGTGATTGCTTTGGAATTCAAGAATTGCATGTAATTGAGAAAGACAATCAATACTTGGTTCAACGCGACATTGCGCTAGGTGCTGGACGTTGGGTCGATATGTTTACCTACGACAATGAACAAACAGCCACGGCAGATTGCATTCAAAGTTTGAAAGCGCGCGGATATAAAATTGTGGCAACGACTCCGCATAAAAATGCACAAACCATTACCGAACTCGATTTATCTCAACCCATTGCTTTGGTTTTCGGAACGGAAAAGAAAGGGATTAGTGATGAGGTGATTGCCTTGTCAGATGAATTTGTTACCATTCCGATGTATGGATTTACGGAAAGTTTTAACATTTCTGTCTCAGTTGCCATCATCTTAAATACCTTGCGACAACGGTTGGAAAGCAGTTCCATTTCATGGACACTTTCGGAACGAGAACAATTGCTTTTGAAAATCGCGTGGTGCAAGCGCATCTTGAATGGCGGTCCAGAATTGGACGCACATTTTAGAAAACAAATCACGGAAAATAAGCTGTAAACATGGATTCAATTTCGGATTTTGCAGTCGTTAAGCCCCTCGGTCGACAAAACGTTCGAAAGTTCAACGAAGTTTTTTTGGTAAAGCATCGCACCACGGGTGTTTTGGGTGTTCAGAAACAGATAACCGTTCAAGCAAAAAATGAGCATCTGATTGATTTAATCCGTCAAGAATCTCAATTGAATTTCAATTTCTCAGGTTTGCCGCAAACGCTGGCTTTTGAAGAAAACGAGTCATCGTTTACGTTAATTAAATCCTATCTTCCAGGAATTCCACTGGATGAATTTTGGAAAGATTTACCCAAACATCAGCGTTTGGATTTTTTGAAAACAATGATTCAGCGATTAACTCCTATTTTCAATGAAATCAACCGTTTGTCCATCGTGCATTGCGACATCAAACCAACCAACATTTTAATTACAGAAGCATGGGAGTGTAGCTTAATTGATTTTGGGATGGCAATTCAGAAAGAAAAACCAATGCCTCGAAAAACACTTTTTGCTTTGGGTTATTCAGCGCCTGAATTGATTTTAAATGAATTGGAATTGGTCGAACAAACAACCGATATTTTTGCTTTGGGAGTCACGATCTGGCAATTGTTTACTGGCAAATTACCATTGACGCACCCAAATCCAGGCATCATGACCAATTTGCAAATTACACATCCATTACCGATTGATAGAAACATTCCAAACGAATGGATGTTGATTTTACAGAAAATGTGTTGGAAGCATCAATTCAAATTGCCTCCATCTCATTTGAAAAAAGAGGAAGTGCAACTGAACTTAAAATCAGCTATAAATCAACGTTATCAGAACTTAGAGGAGGTTACACATGCAATTAATTCCCTTCTTCAAATAAAGAAAAAACGATTTGGTTTTTGGAATCGTTAATTATCCGATAGTGAATTAGAAAAATAAATTTTTCTTGTAACCCAAAGCAAAGGTAAACAACAAAGGACTTCCCATTTGATTATAGGCTGATACCGCAATCTGGTTGCTTGGAACGGCCAATATGGCATAATCAAAAGAAGCTTCTAGATACAATGTTCCCCAAGAAAAATCATTTTTGATTCCACCGCTTAAACCAAAGGCTAAATTGAAAATATTTCCTTTCATTTCTTGTCCTTGCCCATTTTGAAGTCTGTATTTGGTCTCATCAAAATTATCAACGTTCATCTTTGCAGAATTAAATGCAGCTAATAAATGCGTTCCACCATAAGGAGCAAAGCCAAAATCGTATCCGTTTCCGAAATAAAATCTTCGTCCACCTTCGATGGTAATGTAGTTAAACGTGGACCTGGTATTTACTTCTATCATTGAAGGCATCGTGTTTATATCAATTGCATCTGCATAAACCACTTCGCTGAGTCCTTTTTGCTTGGCATACACAGATAATTTTCCATAATAGGATGTGGATTCATCTACCGGAAACTCTGCGAGGAAGTGTCCACCAAGGTATGGTGCGCGAACTCCAAATGCTTTTAACATTGAAAAACCACCACCAAGAGCTGTTTGTCCGAAACCGATAAAAGAAAATATACCGACAAATAAAATGCTAATTATTACTTTCATATTTTAACCAATTAGGTTGTTTTTTAAGGACTTGAGCAAAAATGGGACAATTGAAATCATGCGCTCCTTTTAAATAACCAGCGCTCATCAAAAATTCATTCACAATCTCGCCTCCTACAAATTTAAAGTTTTTTTTAAACAATACCACCCATTCCTGCAAGTTTTTAGAATCGTTAAGATTTAACCAACTTTGAAATGAGCCGTGCGCATCCATTAACGTCAAAACTTGACGTGCATTGTGCACAACCGCTTCAATTTTTAATCGATTTCGAATGATTCCAGCATTTTGTTTTAATTCTTCGATTTTATCAGCCTGATAATTGGCGATTTTAACGATGTCGTAATTGTCAAATGCTACTCTGAAATTTTCTTCTTTTTTCAAAATGGTCAACCAAGAAAGTCCCGCTTGATTGATTTCGAGTATCAATCTACCAAATAGTTCATCGTCTGAATCAATCGGAAAACCGTATTTAAAATCGTGGTATTGTCTGCTGATATCATCTTCTGACAGCTTGGCGCAATGTTGGCAATAAGTCATCTTTGAAATTAATTCTTTCTTGTAAAGATAGCTTTAATTTGTATTTTTGAAGAAAATAATCTCGCAATGGCAATTTACGAATTCAATGGTTTTATTCCCGTAATTAAGGAAAGTAGTTTTGTTCATCCGCTCGCGGCAGTGACTGGAAATGTCATCATTGGAGAGAATGTTTATATCGGTCCCGGAGCTGCAATTCGCGGAGATTGGGGACAAATTATCATTGAAGACGGTTGCAACGTGCAAGAAAATTGTACCATTCACATGTTTCCCGGAACGACAACCATTTTGAAAAAAGGCGCACACATCGGTCACGGAGCAATTATCCACGGTGGAATCATTGGTGAAAATTGCTTGATTGGCATGAACAGTGTTATCATGGACGATTCACACATTGAAGCAGAATGCATCATCGGCGCTTTGTGTTTCGTACCGGCGAAAATGACCATTCCAAGAAGAAGTTTGGTAGTAGGAAATCCCGCAAAAATCATCAAAGAAGTTTCGGACGAAATGATTGCATGGAAAACGAAAGGAACGCAGTTGTATCAGGCGTTGCCAGCCGAATGCCAAACACACCTCAAAGAAGTTGAACCTTTACGAGAAATAGAAGAAAATCGCCCCCAACAAGATCAAATGTTTCAAACATGGGAGAAGGTGAAAAATCAGAAATAAGTATCTAATTGGAATGTAATTTTAGCCAATATCAGTTCTCTGTGCTTTCCTCCGTGTTCTCCGCGCTTTCCTCTGCGTTCTCCGCGGTAAAAAATAACACCCATCAACGTCAATTATAGCACAAGTGGTTAAAAAAGTCAGTTATCTCCCCTAAGAAACAACCAATTCTTTAAATTCTGCGATTGCTTTATCCAATCCATTTGCATTTTTCCCGCCAGCAGTTGCAAAGAACGCTTGTCCGCCGCCGCCACCTTGAATGTGTTGTGAAAGCGTGCGAATAATTTTCCCAGCATCTAACCCTTTCTCTGCCACCAAGTTTTCAGAAATAATCAAGGTCAAATTGCATTTGTCTTGTTCTATTCCACCCAAAACGGCTGCGAAATTGGCATAATCTCCTTTCAATTGATGCAAAATGTCTTTGATGTTTCCAGCATCTAAATTCACCTTTGCACCCAAGTAATTAATACCATTGATTAATTCAACTTTCGATTTCAATGCTGTTTTTACAGCCTGACCTTTTTCACGTTGCAAAACTTCAACTTGTTTTTGAAGCGCATGGTTCTTCTGCATCATTTCTTCAACCGCAGATTTTAAATCTTTTGGATTTTTAAATAAACTGCTGATTTCATCCAATTGCTCGGCTTTTTGGTTCAATAAATTTTCTGCTGTTGAACTGGTAATTGCTTCAATTCTTCTGATTCCCGCCGCAACAGCACTTTCTGCTGTCAACTTGAAAATTCCAATTTGATTGGTGTTGTTGACGTGCGTTCCTCCACAAAGTTCAATGGAAGGTCCAAACTGAATTACTCGAACTGAATCTCCGTATTTTTCTCCAAATAAAGCCATTGCACCCATTTTTTCTGCCTCTTCAATTGGAACATTTCGATGCTCTTGAAGTCCGATGTTTGCTTTGATTTCGCGGTTCACCATTTCTTCCACTTCTTTCAATTGTTCGGGCGTAACTTTCGAGAAATGAGAGAAGTCAAATCGCAAGTTTTTTTCATTTACCAGCGATCCTTTTTGTTCAACGTGTGTTCCCAAAACTTTTCTCAAAGCATGGTGTAACAAGTGTGTAGCTGAGTGATTTGCAGTGGTTAATTCTCTTTTAGCAACGTTAACATGCGCATCAAATTCTGTGCTTGGATCCGCAGGTAATTTCTCAGTCAAATGAATGATGAGGTTATTTTCTTTTTTGGTGTCGAAAATGATGGTTTTCTCGCCCTTGTGTTCAATGTAACCCGAATCTCCAACTTGTCCACCACCTTCTGGGTAGAAGGGCGTTTGGTTGAACACCAATTGATAAAATGTCTTTTGCTTTTGGCTCACTTTTCGGTAACGAACAATTTCAACACGTGAAACCAAATGATCGTACCCGATAAAATCTTCTTGAACATCTGATTTTAAAGTAATCCAATCGCCTGCTTCTATTGCTGTTGCTGCACGAGAACGGTTTTTTTGTTTCTCCAATTCAACTTCAAAAGCAGTTTCATCGATGGTTAAATTATTTTCTCTTGCAATCAACGAAGTTAAATCCACAGGGAAACCAAACGTGTCGTATAATTCAAATACGGCAGCGCCATTTAAAACGGTATTTTTATCCGCTTTGGTGTTGATCATCAATGCGTCCATGCGTTTGATTCCGTGCTCCAATGTTCTGAAAAAACTCAATTCTTCTTCAAAAATTACTTTTTCAATGATGTCTTTCTGATTGAGTAATTCTTTGAATGGATCGCCCATTTCTTTCCCTAAAACAACAGACAAACCTGATAAAAATGGTTCCTTCAAATTCAAAGTTTGATAACCGTAACGAACAGCTCTTCTCAAAATTCTGCGGATTACGTAACCAGCTCCGGTGTTGGATGGTAATTGTCCATCGGCAATGGAAAATGCAATCGCACGAACGTGATCAGCAATTACGCGCAGCGCGATGTCGGTTTCTTCTTTTACGCCGTATTTTACACCCGAAATCTTTTCCATGTGTCCAATTAACGCTTGGAATAAATCGGTATCGTAATTAGAGGTTTTTCCTTGCAGCGCCATCGCCAAGCGTTCCAAGCCCATTCCAGTATCTACATGCGTTTCCGGTAACGGCTCTAAACTCCCGTCCGCTTTTCGGTTGAATTGCATAAACACGTTGTTCCAAATCTCAACCACCTGCGGATGGTCATTATTCACTAATTCCAAACCAGAGATTGCTTTTCGATCTGCTTCCGGACGAATGTCCACGTGAATTTCAGTACAAGGTCCGCATGGGCCGGTTTCGCCCATTTCCCAAAAATTATCTTTTTTGGAAGCCAAGATAATGCGATCTTCGGCGATGTATTTTTTCCAAATTTCAAAACTTTCTTGATCTTTTGGAACGCCGTCTTTTTCGTCGCCTTCAAAAACAGTAACGTATAATTGATCTTTTGGAATTTTATAAACTTCCGTCAATAATTCCCAAGCCCACGCTATGGCATCTTTCTTGAAATAATCTCCAAAAGACCAGTTTCCAAGCATTTCGAACATCGTGTGATGATAGGTATCAACCCCAACTTCTTCCAAATCGTTGTGTTTTCCAGATACGCGCAAACACTTTTGAGAATTGGCAATTCGACGCACTTTTGGAACGTTATTTCCCAAAAAGTAATCTTTGAATTGATTCATTCCAGCATTGGTGAACATCAAAGTTGGATCGTTTTTTACGACCATCGGTGCGGATGGAACTACTTTGTGTCCTTTGCTTTCAAAGAAATTAAAAAAATGCTGGCGTATTTCGTGCGTTGTCATGTGCTTAACGTATTGTTTATTAAAAACTTAACTCAAAAGTTTGTTTTTGAAAATTTGGATTCAAAGTTAGCAAATTTAAGTTAGAATCTTGGTGATGAATTTTAATTTTTTATTAGCGCCGAGAGGTTGAATGGGGTGGTTGGTAATCTGAGGTCGGTGATGGGAGACTAACAAACGTTTTCTCCCAAACCACACCACAGACCACCGGCCACCGACTACCGAACTTCATTTTTCCAACTCCAAAAAAATCGAAGCGGCCGTGCCTAAAACCGCTGCATTTCGTTGATGTAGCGAGGAGATTTTGATTTCAATGCGATTTTGATAAATGTCCAGTATGTTTTTCTCTAGATAGCCTTTTACTTTTTCTGCAAATCCATCTCCACTTTGTGCGATTCCTCCAAATAATACATACGCTTCAGGATCTGAAAAAGCAGCAAAATCTGCCAAGGCGCGACCTAATGTTTCTGCCGTAAATTCAATGATTTCCGTGGCGAAAATATCTCCTGCTTCGGCAAGTTTAAAGACGTCTTGTGCTTTTGGGTTTTCGATTGATATTAATTTAGAACTTACTTTGTTTTCAGATGGTAATTCTTGAATACTTCTCACGACTCCTGTTGCAGAAACGTAGGTTTCTAAACAGCCGAACCTTCCGCATTTACATTTTCTGCCTTCTGGAAAAACGCGAATGTGTCCATATTCTCCTGCAATTCCGTGTGCGCCATATACGATTTCGCCATTCATAACGATTCCGCTTCCAAGTCCAGTTCCTAAAGTGACGGTTGCAAAATGTTTGTAGTTTTTCGCAACACCAAAGAGCATTTCCCCATAGGCTGCCGCGTTGGCGTCGTTGGTTAAAATCGTTGGAACATTGAATTTTTCTTCAAACATTTTCGCCAGTGGAATGATTCCTATCCAATGCAAGTTGGGAGCATCCAGAATTTCACCCGTAAAATAACTTCCATTGGGTGCGCCAATACCGATTCCTAAAATGGTATAGGCATTCTTTTTCTTTTGCATGTAATCCTCCATGAAATCAACGAAATTTCCTGCGTCTTCAAAATCACGAGTTGGATAACTCTCTTCGATTAACATCTTCCCTGATTTAGTTACCAATCCAAAAGCAATGTTTGTTGCGCCAATGTCAATTCCCAAAACACATTTTTCCATAAGTTCATTTTTGACTAGCTAAATGTACGAATAATAGAGAATCGTAAGTAAAAAAGATCAGCTTCATTTTTATTCATTGAATATCGGGTCTCTTGAGATGATTTTTAGCGTGATTCGACTTAGAATCGCCCCATTGAAAATGACTCAATGATTCATTAGAAAAGTGTATTTTAGCTCCAAAAAGAAAATTGATAAAACAATTAGAAAAAAAGGACTTAAGGATTGTTCATGAAATAGCTGTTAAAACCTGGCCTATTGCTTACGGTGCTATTTTAACAAAGGAACAATTGGAATACATGTTGAATCGATTTTACTCCTTTGAAAGTTTATCTCAATCAATGGGTGAAGGACATTTATATTATGTTTATTCAGAAAATGAAGCTCCGTTGGGGTTTGTTTCACTGCAATTTTTTAGCGATGGAAAGTCTATGAAAATTCACAAATTGTATGTCTTGCCAAATCAGCAAGGCAAGGGAATAGGTGAAAAATTATTTCAAAAAGCGGTATCGATAATGCAAGCGAAGGGTTTTAAACGTTTGTTCCTCAATGTGAATAGGTTCAATGCGGCTCTTCAGTTTTATTTGAGAATGGGAATGCAAATTCAAAAAGAAGAGAACATCGACATCGGACAAGGTTATTTGATGGAAGATTATGTGATGGAAAAAAGGTACGACTTATTTTAAAAGGCTATTTCTCTTCTAAATTAATTTCATGGCCGCACCTAAAATGGTTTTCAGGGCATGTTTTGAAACCGTGAATTCCACAAGGACGGCAAGGCAAATCTCCTTCGATTTGATTGATCCTAGAGTCGTCAGAAAGCGGCCCAAACCCAAATGCTGGAATGGTTGAGCAATAAAAAGCGGTCACAGGTGCATTCATTGCGGAACACAAGTGCAAAGGGCCAGAATCATTGACATAATTGCGTTTTGCACTTTTCAGAAGTGCAGCAGACTGTAAAAGATTCAATTCTCCTGCTAAGTTGATGCAATTATCTGAATCGATGCTTAATTTTATTCGTTCACATAAATCGCTGTCTTCTTTGCCACCTAATAAATAAATTTTTCCTTTGGAGGATAATATTTTCCCAAGTTCTACCCATTTTTCAAAAGGCAATTGCTTCGTAAACCAAACCGAAGCTGGAGCAAAGCAGAAATAATCTCCTTCTTTTTGGTAAGAATTTACTTTCTGGACATCACTTTCAGAAGGAAAAAGTTCTGGTCGACGTTTTGAAACGGCTCCATGATGTTGAATGCATTCCAAGTTGCGTTCCACTTCGTGTCGATTGTCGAGTAAATGCGTGATTTTTTTGGTATATAGAAATGAAAAAGGATTTTTATTAAATCCAACAACCGACTTGGACTTCGAAAACCCTGCTATCATCCCACTACTCGCAAAACGCTGCAAATTAATGATTTCATCGTATTTCTCTTTTCTGAACTGTTTTATTAATTGAAGAATCGATGCGTATTTTCCTTTTTTCTTGTCAAAAACAATTACTTTGTGAATAAAGGGATTGTTTTGTAATAAACTTTCATTTCCTTTTCGAACCAATACGTCAATCTGAATTTTGGGGTATATGCGCGCCATTTCCAGAATGACAGGAGTTGCAAGAATTACATCACCTAAAAATGCAGTTTGTATGATTAAAATTTTCTTCATTTTAAAAGTGGATTCAAGCTATCAAGCAAGGATTTTGAGAGTGTTGTATTTTTTTTAAAATTGATTTTCGATGTAATCAATCAAAGCATGAATCACTTTGATGTGAATTTCTTGCGCACGATCAGCGAATTTGGATTCTGGAGCTCTGATTTCCTCATCACATAAATCAACCATTTTACCACCATCTTTACCAGTTAGACCAATGATTTTCATTCCGCGACTTTTGGCAACCTCAATGGCGTTTAAAACATTTTTTGAATTTCCAGAGGTGGAAATTGCCAATAAAACATCTTCCGGTTTTCCGTGTGCTTCCAAGTACCTAGAAAAAACAAAATCATAGCCGTAATCGTTGGCAACGCAAGAAATATGACTTGGATCTGAAATGGACATTGCTGGAAAAGCTTGACGATCGTCTCGATATCTGCCTGTTAATTCTTCTGCAAAATGCATGGCATCGCACATGGAACCACCATTCCCACAGCTGATGATTTTCCCACCATTTTGCAACGCTTCCACTAGGATGTCTCCAGCATGTTGGATTTTAGAAAAATTTTCTGCGGTGTTAAATTTTAGCAAAATGTCCGCTGCTTCAACAAAATGGTCTGCAATTTGGTTTGTGTTCATTCAGTTTGATTTTTGTCAAAAATAATTAATTTCAACATGACATGCTACATTTAAATCAAACTTGTTATATTTGGAACAGGGGAAACCCAATTAAAGAAGTTACTATGAAAAAAATTTTACTGTTAGGAATAACAATTTTAATGACATCTGGAGCTTTTGCTCAAAGTCAAGACTGCTACAAAAAACTAGAAGATGCATTCGCAAAGAGAGGATCATACACGGTTGCTGATGATATGCACAAAAATGTGATTATCAGTTTTTTTGAAAGTGAGGGAACGAATTGTGTAACTGGAAAAGTTCGGGTCGAAAACGGAGTGATCGTTACCGTTTTCTTGCAATACCGCGATGATACCTTTGAATTGTTTATGGATAAAGACATCTATACCGCTAGAAAACAAGCGCCCTTAATTCAAAATGGTATTTCAGAAATGATTGTAACTCCGAAGAATGAAAAGTTCAGAGTAATCTTCATTGACAAATTAAAACCAAAACCAAAAGCGTATAAATCTGCCCAATTACCAGACGATTTATAGTAATTGATAAAATGTTGATAGAAGGGTAGCTCGATGAGTTACCCTTTTTTTTAGAAGAAATTTGAACGGATAGATATTAACGGTTATCTTTTTTAGATAACCGTCGGAGCGAATTGTATTCGCTCTCACATGCTCTGGGGCAAAAAAGTACATGGAGAAAAAAAAGCCGACTCCATTTCTGGAATCGGCTTTTGTATCGTTTGAGCGAGACTATTTCTTCTCGTCAACTTCTTCAAAATCAACGTCCGTTACTTCGTCTGTTGGGTTTGATTCAGCTTGTTCACCGCCTTGAGCACCTCCTTGTGGGTTTGCAGCGTTGTACATGTCTTCAGAAGCAGCTTGGAATACCGTGTTTAACTTTTCGGTAGCAGCATCCAAATTGTCGATGTCTTTCGCTTCGTACACTTTTTTCAATTCAGCCAATGCGTCTTCGATCGGTTGTTTTTTATCCGCAGCGATTTTATCTCCGTATTCTTTCAACTGACGTTCAGTTTGGAAGATTAAAGAGTCAGCTTTGTTGATTTTCTCAACAGATTCAAGTGCTTTTTTATCTGCATCTGCATTTGCTTCCGCTTCCGCTCTCATTCGTTTGATATCGTCATCAGACAAGCCAGAAGAAGCTTCTATTTTAATTGATTGCTCTTTTCCAGTTCCTTTGTCTTTTGCAGAAATGTGCATGATACCATTCGCATCGATGTCAAAAGTAACTTCGATTTGTGGAACACCTCTTTGTGCTGGTGGAATGTCCGTCAATTGAAAACGACCTAATGATTTGTTATCATTTGCCATTGGGCGCTCTCCTTGTAACACGTGAATATCAACGGATGGTTGATTGTCAGATGCAGTAGAGAAAACTTCTGATTTTTTCGTTGGAATCGTTGTGTTTGCTTCGATCAATTTGGTCATAACTCCACCCATGGTTTCAATACCAACAGACAATGGAATAACGTCTAATAAAAGAACGTCTTTCACTTCACCTGTTAAAACTCCACCTTGAATTGCAGCTCCTAAAGCTACTACTTCGTCTGGGTTAACGCCTTTTGATGGTGCCTTTCCGAAGAAACGCTCTACTGCATCCTGAATAACTGGAATACGTGTAGATCCTCCGACTAAAATTACTTGATCAATGTCACCAACAGATAAACCTGCGTTTTTCAAAGCTGAACGACATGGAGCGATTGTTCTTTCAACGATTGAAGCAATCAATTGTTCGAATTTCGCACGTGTCAATGTTCTTACCAAGTGTTTTGGGACTCCGTCAACTGGCATGATGTATGGTAAGTTGATTTCTGTTGAAGTAGTTGAAGAAAGCTCAATTTTCGCTTTTTCCGCAGCCTCTTTCAAACGTTGAAGTGCCATTGGGTCTTTTGTCAAGTCCAAACCTTCGTCATTTTTAAATTCGTCAGCCAACCATTTGATGATGGTTTGATCTACGTCATCACCACCTAAGTGTGTGTCACCGTCTGTTGACAATACTTCAAAGACGCCATCTCCTAACTCCAAGATAGAAACGTCATGTGTTCCACCTCCAAAGTCGAAAACCGCAATTTTTTGGTCAACTCCTTTTTTGTCCATCCCGTAAGCCAATGCCGCAGCTGTTGGCTCGTTGATGATTCTTTTGATTGTTAAACCAGCGATTTCTCCCGCTTCTTTGGTAGCCTGACGCTGAGAATCATTAAAATATGCTGGAACAGTAACAACTGCTTCAGTAACTTCGTGACCCAAATAGTCTTCCGCTGTTTTCTTCATTTTTTGAAGAACCATTGCAGAGATCTCTTGCGGTGTATATGTTCTATCGTCAATTTTAACGCGTGGAGTATTGTTGTCTCCTTTTACAATTTCATAAGGCATTTTAGCAATCTCATCGTTCATGTCGCTAAAGGTTGTCCCCATGAAACGTTTGATTGAGTTGATTGTTTTGGTTGGATTGGTGATCGCTTGTCTTTTTGCAGGATCTCCTACCTTTCTTTCTCCACCTTCCACAAATGCCACAATCGATGGCGTCGTTCTTTTGCCTTCTGAATTAGCAATTACAACTGGTTCGTTCCCTTCCATTACGGAAACACAAGAGTTTGTAGTTCCTAAGTCGATACCGATTATCTTTCCCATTTTACTTTAATTTTTAATTTAATTTCTTACTAATTGTCAATTTTTATGCCGTTAGAATAAATTCGACTTTTTATGACAAAAAGAAATGATTATGGTCGAAAAAGAAATAAATTAATGACTAATTGTCAGTTTTTTGTCTGCCAACGATTTGAAATGCATGGTAGAAATCAGTTTTTTTGAATTAAGGAGTTGTTTAAAACAAACACAAATAGCAGTCAAGGTTCCGTGGAATTGATATTACTTTGGGAAATTCATTCAAAATCACCAACCTAACAAATGGTGCTACTCTTTAGATCACTCCAAATTGTCACCGCTTATAAACGTGAACATAACCCGCAATCTTTCTCTCTTTCTCCAATCCTTTCAAGTTTGAAAATTCAATGCGGTAAAAATAGAAACTATCACTAACTTGATTACCTTTCTATACTTTTACAGTTCCATAAATTATTTTCTCCTTGCTGTAAAGTGCCCTTCCATTGAAAAACATCATTTCCCCATCGATTTAAAATAACCAAGATTTGCACCGAGTACATAGTTCGCTTTAATCTAGTAAAATTCTTAACTACTTATAATCAGCACTTGGAATTGTTTTCTTTGCGCATTTTTTTTGTTTTGTTAACAAAAAATTAGTAAATTAGCATAATGTTAAACTAAAACAAAATGAAAAAACTAATACTAACGCTGTTTCTTCTGCCCCTTTATCTCACGGCGCAGGAAGAATTCTCTTTCCAACTCTATTTTGAAGATGCGCTTGGAAATAGAGATACAGTAACCGTTGGTTATGATGAAAATGCATCACATGCAATTGATACTGTTTTTGGAGAGGAGGATATTATATCTTTGCCATGGGACAATCAGTGTGAAGTAAGAATTTCTGATTTTTCAAAGACTTTTCACACTAAGAAACAAATTATTAAAAATCATTGTGGGGAATCGTGGTACTTTTGGAATCCAATATATATAGATATAAAAAACCCACAATTCCCTTTAACAATTTCTTGGGACTACTTTGTTTTGCAAAGTGAATGCATTAGCGGCTCAATTTTGTGGAATCTTGAACCACATCTTTGGGGAGACATTCCTGCAACGCCACCGTTTATGAAGTATTCGAATGAGTGTTATTTTCCCAACATTCCTCAAAATGGCATGTTCATGCATTATGATGATGTTGACAATCTTCCGGTATATCGATTCAATTTATTGATAAGAGATAGCGCATACATTACTTTAGGTACTGACATTTTAGAAAACAACAAAACAGACGTCTATCCAAACCCATTCAACAACGAGTTTACAGTATCATCTGATTTGCCTTTATCTGATATTTACGTAACGGACTTGCTTGGAAACAAGATTGGTTTTGAAATTCAAAATAATACAATTTCTCTTTCAAATGACCAAGCGAATGGCATTTATATGCTCTCATTTACCCAAGCAGGAAGAAAGTATTTTTATAAAATGATGAAACAATAAATTTATATGAAAGCAACTTATACCCCAAAAAAATCAGTAAGTTAGCATAATACTAAAACAAAATGAAAAAACTAATACTAATGCTGTTTCTTCTACCAGTTTACCTCACTGCACAAGAAGAATTCTCTTTCCCACTTTATTTTGAAGATGCTTTGGGGAATAAGGATACAGTGGTTTTAGGCTATGATGCGTTGGCAACTGATACGATTGATACTCAATTTG
>CAZAVP010000026.1:0-49097 GCA_964488745.1 uncultured Chryseobacterium sp.
GGAGTAGCTCAGTTGGTAGAGCGTCAGCCTTCCAAGCTGAGGGTCGCGAGTTCGAGTCTCGTCTCCCGCTCATAATTTTAAAGATCGATGCCGGTGTAGCTCAGGGGTAGAGTGCTTCCTTGGTAAGGAAGAGGTCACGAGTTCAAATCTCGTCATTGGCTCACACAAGTATTTCATCCAACTTATGGGTGAAATTTTGTATATTTAAAGATTAGGCAATTTATTAATAACTAAGTAACAAATAAAATAATGGCTAAGGAAAATTTCAATCGTTCCAAACCACACGTTAACATCGGAACAATCGGTCACGTAGATCATGGTAAAACAACTTTAACTGCTGCAATTTCAAGCGTACTTTCAGGAAGAGGTTTGGCTGCAGTACGTGATTTTAACACCATTGATAACGCTCCAGAGGAGAAAGAACGTGGTATTACAATTAACACTTCACACGTAGAGTATGAGACGTTAAATCGTCACTACGCACACGTTGACTGTCCAGGTCACGCGGATTACGTAAAAAACATGGTTACAGGTGCTGCCCAAATGGACGGTGCAATTTTAGTTGTTGCTGCAACTGATGGACCAATGCCACAAACACGTGAGCACATCCTTTTAGGTCGCCAAGTTGGTATTCCTGCAATGGTTGTTTTCATGAACAAAGTGGATTTAGTGGATGATCCAGAGCTTTTAGAGCTTGTTGAAATGGAAATCCGTGAATTGTTATCCTTCTATAGTTATGATGGTGATAATGCTCCAGTAATTCAAGGTTCTGCATTAGGTGCGTTGAACGGTGAAGAGCAATGGGTTGCCAAAATTGACGAATTGATGGAAGCAGTTGATACATATATCTCATTGCCTCCACGTGAAGTTGATAAACCATTCTTGATGCCAGTTGAAGATGTATTTACAATTACAGGTCGTGGTACGGTTGCAACAGGACGTATCGAAACGGGTGTTATTAACTCTGGTGAAGCAGTTGACATCTTAGGAATGGGTGACCTTAAACTTTCTTCAACTGTAACAGGTGTTGAAATGTTCCGTAAGATTTTGGATAGAGGTGAAGCAGGTGATAACGTTGGTCTTTTGTTAAGAGGTATTGAAAAATCTCAAATCAAAAGAGGAATGGTTATCTGTAAGCCAGGTTCAACAAAACCGCACACAGATTTCAAAGCTGAGATTTACGTATTGAAAAAAGAAGAAGGTGGACGTCATACTCCATTCCATAACAAATACCGTCCTCAGTTTTACTTCCGTACGACAGACGTTACAGGTGAAATCTTCATGACAGATGGTCGTGAGATGGTTATGCCAGGTGATAACGTAAGTATCGAGGTTAAATTGATCGTTCCAGTAGCAATGGACAAAGGTCTTCGTTTCGCTATCCGTGAGGGTGGTAGAACTGTAGGAGCAGGACAAGTTACAGAAATCATCGCTTAATTTTAAGCAAAGAATAGATTAAGAGGGGAGCTTGCTCCCCTTTTTACACGGGCGTAGCTCAGCTGGTAGAGTACTGGTCTCCAAAACCATTGGTCGTGGGTTCGAATCCTACCGCCCGTGCAAATACGAAGAAAGGTGTCGAAAATAAAGAATTACATTGACGAAACAGTGAACGAAATGGTTCATCAGGTTACGTGGCCTACTTGGAAAGAATTACAGAGTAACACAATTTTGGTTGTCGTTGCCTCTGTTCTTTTTGCATTAATGATTTTTGTAATGGATTATCTTTTTGGAATTTCTGCAAACGACAAAGCGGCGTGGCAAGGAGTTCTGGGATTCGTTTACAACATGTTTAACTAAGTACTATGGGTGATATTAAAAAACGCTGGTATGTTGTCAGATCGGTAAGTGGGAAAGAAAAGAAAGTGAAAGAATATCTTGATCTTGAAATTTCTCGTTTAAACTTGTCGGACTATGTAGAGCAGGTATTGATTCCAACAGAGAAGGTTTTTCAAATCAGAAATGGCAAGAAAAACGTGAAAGAAAGAGCATATCTTCCTGGTTACGTTTTGATTGAAGCCGCTCTTGTAGGAGAGGTTCAGCACGTTGTTAAAGGTATTCCAAACGTGATTGGTTTCTTAGGAACTGAGAAAGGTGGGGAACCTGTTCCAATGCGTCTTTCTGAAGTAAATAGAATTTTAGGTAAAGTTGATGAGTTAACCAGCACAGAGGAAGAAATGAAAATTCCTTTTGTTATTGGAGAACCTGTTAAAGTAATTGACGGTCCTTTCAATAATTTCTCTGGTGTGATTGATGAAATTAACGAGGACAAAAAGAAACTTAAGGTGATGGTGAAAATTTTCGGAAGAAAAAATCTTTTGGAATTGAGCTACATGCAAGTAGAAAAAGAATTATAAATAGTATATTAACCCGTAGAAGTGAGAGAATTGATCAAAAGCTTCCCTTTTGTGCTCACGTTTGACTACACAAATTATAAATAAATGGCTAAAGAAGTAGCAGCACTGATCAAATTACAGATCAAAGGTGGCGCAGCCAATCCAGCTCCTCCAGTTGGTCCCGCACTTGGTGCGAAAGGGGTCAACATCATGGAATTCTGCAAGCAGTACAATGCTCGTACGCAGGACAGGCCAGGAAAGGTTTTACCATGTGTTATCACTGTGTACAGTGATAAATCGTTTGATTTTATCATCAAAACGCCTCCAGCAGCAACTCAAATCATGGAACAAGCGAAACTTAAAAAAGGTTCGTCTGCACCTAACAAAACAAAAGTTGGGTCTATGAGTTGGGATCAAGTTAAATTGATTGCTGAGGATAAAATGGCAGATTTGAATTGCTTTACAATTGATAGCGCAATGACAATGGTAGCCGGAACAGCTAGAAGTATGGGTGTAACTGTTAAAGGTGGTCAAGCACCTGAGACTAAATAATGTTCAATCATGGGTAGAGTATCTAAAAAGAGAAAAGAAGTTCTTGCTAAATTTGATTTAGCGAAAGCTTACTCCTTACAGGAGGCGTGTGGTTTAATTAAGAACATTACAACAACCAAATTCGACGCTTCAGTTGATATCAGTGTAAGATTAGGAGTAGATCCTAGAAAAGCAAACCAAATGGTACGTGGTACTGTTGCATTGCCTCACGGAACTGGAAAGGATGTTAAAGTATTAGTACTTTGTACACCAGACAAGGAAGCTGAAGCAGTTGCTGCGGGAGCGGATTTCGTTGGTTTGGATGATTACATTGAAAAAATCAAAGGAGGATGGACGGACATCGACGTAATCATTACGATGCCATCTGTAATGGGGAAAGTTGGAGCATTAGGACGAATTCTAGGACCTAGAAGTTTGATGCCTAATCCAAAGACTGGAACAGTTACAATGGAAGTAGGAAAAGCGGTTGAAGAAGTTAAGGCAGGTAAAATTGACTTTAAAGTTGATAAGTACGGAAACATTCACTCAGCAATCGGAAAAGCGAGCTTTGAAGGTAAAAAGATTGAGGAAAATGCCATGGAACTTATCAGTGCTTTAAACAAGTTGAAACCAGCTGCGGCGAAAGGTGTTTACATTAAAAGTGTTTACATCAGTTCAACGATGAGTCCAAGTATTAACATTGATGCTAAATCTGTGGTAGCTTAAAACTTAGTAATTATGACAAAAGAACACAAAGCTCAGTACATAGATGATTTAGCAACTGAATTATCAGAAGCAGGTATTTTTTACTTGGCTGATACTTCAGAGTTGACTGTTGAAGCAATCAACCAATTACGTAAAAAATGTTTTCAATCTAACATCCGACTTAGAGTCGTGAAAAACACCTTGCTTTTCAAAGCAATGGAGCGTGTAGAAGGAAAGAATTTTGGTAAATTGAATGAAGTTTTATCAGGACCAACATCCATCATGTTTTCTGAGGTAGGTAATTTACCTGCAAAATTAATTCAAGATTTCCGTAAGAAAAATGCGAAGCCTATCCTAAAAGGAGCTTATATTGATGAGGCAGTTTTTATTGGTGATAACCAATTAGCAAACTTAGCGACATTAAAAAGCAAGGACGAAGTACTTGGCGAAATCATTGGATTACTTCAATCTCCAGCTAAAAACGTTATCTCTGCACTTAAAGGTCAGGGTGGCAAAATCGCTGGAATTCTTAAAACGCTCGAGGAAAGAGCTTAATTTTCCGAAAATTAATTATTGTATAATCATTTTATAAAAATAAATAAAAATGGCTGATTTAAAGCAAATTGCAGAAACACTAGTAAACCTTACAGTTAAAGAAGTAAACGAATTAGCAACTATCCTTAAGGATGAGTACGGAATCGAACCAGCTGCTGCTGCAGCAGTTATGGTTGCTGGTGGTGCTGGCGGAGACGCTGCTACTGCTGAAGAGAAAACAGAATTTGATGTTATCTTGAAAGCTGGTGGACCAAACAAACTTGCAGTTGTTAAACTTGTAAAAGAATTAACAGGTAATGGTTTGAAAGAATCTAAAGATTTAGTTGACGCTGCTCCTTCTACTTTGAAAGAAGGTGTTTCTAAAGACGAAGCTGAAGCACTTAAAGCTGCACTTATTGAAGCAGGTGCTGAAGTTGAAGTTAAGTAAGAATTTCTACTTTTTGAATGAGAAAGGTGTCCGTCATTTGGCGGATGCCTATTCTTGTTTAAATTATATTAAGTGCATAAAAGTCAGTTTTTTTAATTAAATCTTTTAGCCTTGGCAACATCAAGCAATATCACCACAAGAATTAATTTTGCATCAAGCAAAAACAAATTTGAATACCCAGATTTTCTAGATATTCAATTAAAATCATTCCAAGAGTTTTTTCAATTAGAAACTACTCCCGAGAATAGAGACAGTGAAGGATTATTTAAAGTATTTTCTGAGAATTTCCCAATTACGGATACGAGAAATCAATTCGTGTTGGAGTTTTTAGATTATTTTATTGATCCACCTAGATACACCATCGATGAGTGTATTGAGAGAGGGTTAACTTATAGTGTTCCACTAAAAGCTAAATTAAAACTTTATTGTACTGATCCTGAACACGAGGATTTCGAGACAATTGTGCAAGACGTTTATTTGGGTACAATTCCATACATGACTCCAAAGGGGTCTTTTGTTGTGAACGGTGCTGAGCGTGTAATTGTATCTCAATTGCACCGTTCTCCAGGAGTATTCTTCGGTCAAAGTCGTCACGCAAATGGTACCAAACTTTACTCTGCAAGAGTAATACCTTTCAAAGGTTCTTGGATTGAATTCGCTACAGACATTAACAATGTGATGTATGCTTACATCGATCGTAAGAAAAAGTTACCGGTAACGACACTTTTCCGTGCAATCGGTTATGAAACGGATAAGGACATTTTGGAGATTTTCGGATTGGCAGACGAAGTGAAAGCCACGAAAGCAAACCTTAAGAAATTAATTGGACGTAAATTAGCTGCACGTGTTTTAAAAACATGGGTAGAAGATTTCGTTGATGAAGATACGGGTGAAGTTGTTTCAATCGAACGTAACGAGGTTCTTATGGATCGCGAAATGATCATTGAAGATCAACACATCGATGAGATTATTGACGCTGGTGTAAAAACAGTTATTCTTCATAAAGAAGATGTAAATGCAGCAGATTACACCATCATTTACAATACTTTACAAAAAGACACTTCTAACTCTGGTAAAGAGGCAGTTGAACATATTTACAGACAACTACGTAACGCTGAACCACCAGATTATGAAACCGCTAAAAATGTGTTTGATAAGCTTTTCTTTTCAGATACAAGATATGATTTAGGAGAAGTAGGTAGATTCCGTTTGAACAAGAAATTACAACTTGATTCAGAAGAGACATCTCGTGTTCTTACTAAGAATGATATTATCTGTATCATCAAGTATTTGATTGAATTAATCAATTCAAAAGCGGAAGTTGATGATATTGACCACTTATCAAACAGACGTGTAAGAACGGTTGGAGAGCAATTATATGCTCAGTTTGGTGTCGGTCTTGCTCGTATGGCTCGTACCATCCGCGAGAGAATGAACGTAAGAGATAATGAAGTTTTTACGCCTATTGATTTGATCAACGCAAAGACCTTATCTTCTGTTATCAATTCTTTCTTTGGAACAAATCAGTTATCTCAGTTCATGGATCAAACAAATCCGCTGTCTGAAGTGACGCACAAACGTCGTTTGTCGGCACTAGGACCTGGTGGCTTGTCTCGTGAAAGAGCTGGTTTTGAGGTGCGTGACGTTCATTACACGCACTATGGTCGCTTGTGTACGATTGAAACTCCGGAAGGACCAAACATTGGATTGATTTCTTCTCTATGTGTTTACGCAAAAGTAAACAAACTTGGATTCATTGAAACACCATACCAAACGGTAGTAGATGGTAAGGTGAAGATAAATGCTGAACCAACTTATTTAACGGCAGAAGAAGAGGATGATCAAACAATTGCACAAGCCAATGCTGAGACGGATGACAAAGGGAATTTCCTTTCAGAAATGGTTAAAGCAAGATGTGAGGGTGATTTCCCATTGGTTCCACCTTCTCAGTTAACATTGATGGACGTAGGTGCAAATCAAATTGCATCTGTAGCGGCTTCTTCGATTCCTTTCTTGGAACACGATGATGCCAACCGTGCTTTGATGGGATCTAACATGCAACGACAAGCTGTTCCTTTGTTGAAACCGCAATCTCCAATTGTAGGAACAGGAATTGAACGCCTTGTAGCAAGAGATTCTCGTGTTTTAATCAATGCGGAAGGAAGTGGTGTTGTGGAATATGTGGATGCCAATGAAATCTCTATCCGATACAACTGGACGGAAGACGATAAATTGGTAAGTTTCGAAAGCGAATTAAAAACATACCCATTAACTAAATTCCAAAAAACGAATCAAAGTACAATCATTAACTTGAAACCAATCGTTCAGAAAGGGGATAAAGTAGAAAAAGGTCAAGTACTTTGTGAAGGATATGCAACTCAGGCAGGTGAACTTGCTTTAGGGCAAAACTTGAAAGTAGCTTTCATGCCATGGAAAGGGTATAACTTTGAGGATGCGATTGTAATTTCTGAAAAAGTGGTGAGAGATGATATCTTTACTTCAATCCACATTGATGAATATACGTTGGAAGTAAGAGACACGAAACGTGGGATGGAAGAATTAACTTCAGATATTCCAAACGTAAGTGAAGAAGCGACCAAAGATTTGGATGAAAATGGTTTGATTAGAATTGGCGCTGAAGTAAAAGAAGGCGACATTTTAATTGGAAAAATCACTCCAAAAGGAGAGACAGATCCTTCTCCAGAAGAAAAACTATTGCGAGCGATTTTCGGCGACAAAGCTGGAGATGTTAAGGACGCTTCATTGAAAGCTGGCCCTTCACTTCGAGGAGTTGTAGTTGACAAGAAACTCTTCTCTAGATCGATGAAAGACCGTAAGTCAAAAGCACAAGACAAGCCAATTTTGGAGTCTTTGGATGTTGATTACGAGAAAGACATGGCTAAATTGAAAGACCAATTGGTTGACAAGTTGTTACAAATTTTAGGTGAAACGAAGTCGGCTGGTGTTTTCAATAACTTCAAAGAAGAAATTGTTAAAAAAGGAACGAAGTTTATCCAGAAAAATTTGTCAGCAATTGATTATTCAATTGTTAATCCTACAAATTGGACTGCTGATGCTCAGTTGAACACGCTAGTTGGTAGAGTGATTCATAACTTCAACATCAAAGCAAACGATCTTTTAGGTATTTACAAACGCAAAAAATTCCACATTTCAGTTGGTGATGATTTACCAGCAGGAATTGTGAAAATGGCAAAAGTTTACATCGCTAAAAAACGCAAGTTGAAAGTGGGTGATAAAATGGCTGGGCGTCACGGAAACAAAGGAATTGTTGCAAACATTGTACGTGCTGAAGACATGCCTTTCTTAGCAGATGGAACCCCAGTTGATATCGTGTTAAACCCGTTGGGTGTACCTTCACGTATGAACTTAGGTCAAATCTATGAAACTGTCTTGGGATGGGCTGGAGAAAAACTAGGGGTTAAATTTGCAACTCCAATTTTCGACGGTGCTACACCTCAAGAAATAAATGAGTGGACTGAAAAAGCAGGTGTACCACGTTCTGGAAAAACGTATCTTTATGATGGAGGTACAGGAGAACGTTTTCATCAAACAGCTACTGTCGGTGTAATTTACATGTTGAAATTATCCCACATGGTAGATGATAAGATGCACTCCCGTTCAATCGGACCCTACTCATTGATTACACAACAACCATTGGGAGGTAAAGCTCAGTTTGGTGGTCAACGTTTCGGAGAGATGGAGGTATGGGCATTAGAAGCATTTGGTGCTGCTAATATCTTGCAAGAAATCTTAACCGTGAAATCTGATGATGTAACAGGTCGTGCGAAAGCTTACGAAGCAATCGTTAAGGGAGACAACATCCCTGAGCCAGGAATTCCTGAATCATTCAACGTATTGTTGCATGAGTTGAGAGGACTTGGATTGAATGTTACTATGGATTAATAATCGAGTTGTTTAATTTGAAAAAGAGCATTTAGAATGGCTTACAGAAAAGAAACACCAAAAAAACAAAGTAGTTTTAATAAAATTACCATTTCACTAGCTTCTCCAGAATTAATTTTGGAGCAGTCTAGTGGTGAAGTATTAAAACCAGAAACAATAAATTATAGAACCTACAAACCTGAAAGGGACGGTTTGTTCTGCGAACGTATTTTTGGTCCAGTGAAGGACTACGAATGTCATTGTGGAAAGTACAAAAGAATCCGATACAAAGGAATCGTTTGTGACCGTTGTGGGGTTGAAGTAACAGAAAAGAAAGTAAGACGCGAGCGCATGGGACATATTTCCCTTGTAGTTCCAGTTGCACATATCTGGTATTTCCGTTCGTTGCCAAATAAAATTGGTTATTTGTTAGGACTTCCTACCAAAAAATTGGATCAAATTATCTATTACGAACGTTATGTTGTTATCCAAGCGGGTATTGCAACGGAGGTTGAAAATGGAGAGTCTTTGAAGTACTTGGATTTCCTAACGGAAGAAGAATACTTGGATATTTTAGATTTACTTCCAAAAGAAAATCAATATCTTGAGGATACAGATCCAAATAAATTCATCGCAAAAATGGGTGCTGAAGCGCTTCATGATTTGTTGCAAGGATTGAATTTGGAGGAAATGTCTTACGATTTGCGTCACAAAGCGAATACAGAAACTTCTGTACAACGTAAAAATGAAGCATTGAAAAGATTACAAGTTGTAGAAGCAATGCGTGAATCACAAACCCGAATCGAAAATCGTCCAGAATGGATGGTCGTGAAGGTTGTTCCTGTGATTCCACCAGAACTTCGTCCTTTAGTTCCATTGGATGGGGGGCGTTTCGCAACTTCAGATTTGAACGATTTATACAGACGAGTAATCATCCGTAACAACCGTTTGAAACGATTAATTGAAATTAAGGCTCCTGAAGTAATTTTAAGAAACGAGAAGCGTATGTTGCAAGAATCTGTTGATTCCTTGTTCGACAACTCTCGTAAATCTTCAGCAGTTAAAACGGAATCAAACCGTCCGTTGAAATCACTTTCAGATTCATTGAAAGGTAAACAAGGACGTTTCCGTCAAAACTTACTAGGGAAACGTGTAGATTATTCTGCTCGTTCAGTAATTGTTGTTGGACCAGATTTGAAATTACACGAATGTGGATTGCCAAAAGGAATGGCCGCTGAACTTTACAAACCATTCATTATCCGCAAGATGATTGAGCGCGGAATTGTAAAAACAGTAAAATCAGCCAAGAAAATTGTTGATCGCAAAGAGCCAGTAGTTTGGGACATATTGGAAAGCATTTTGAAAGGACATCCAGTACTTTTGAACCGTGCTCCAACACTTCACAGACTTGGTATTCAGGCATTCCAACCAAAATTAATTGAAGGAAAAGCAATTCGTCTTCACCCATTGGTTACAACGGCATTCAACGCCGATTTCGATGGTGACCAGATGGCAGTTCACTTACCATTAGGGAATGCTGCAATTTTGGAAGCGCAATTGTTGATGCTTGCATCACATAACATCTTGAACCCTGCGAACGGTGCTCCAATTGCGGTACCTTCTCAGGATATGGTTCTTGGGTTATATTACATTACGAAAAGAAGGGTTTCAACTGATGATTATAAAGTAGTCGGTGAAAATGGAATTTTCTACTCTCCAGAGGAAGTAATTATCGCTCATAATGAAGGTAAATTAGAGCTTCATGCGTCGATCAAAGTAAAAACTTTCGACTTAAATGAAGCTGGAGTTCCTGAATTGATGATGATTGAAACAACTTGTGGTCGTGTTTTATTTAACGAACACGTACCTCACGAAGTTGGTTTCGTAAATGAGGTTTTGACCAAAAAAGCGCTTAGAGATATCATTGGAAATGTTTTAAAAATTTCTGGTACAGCTCGTACAGCTCAGTTTTTAGATGACATCAAAGAACTAGGTTATGACATGGCATTTAAAGGAGGGCTTTCTTTCAATTTAGATGATATCATCATTCCGAAGGAAAAAGAAATTCTAGTAACAAAAGCTGAATCAGATGTAAAAGACGTTATGATGAACTACAACATGGGTCTTATTACAAACAATGAAAGATACAATCAAATCATTGACATCTGGACGCATACCAACTCTCGATTGACCAATACGTTGATGGATCAGTTGAAAAATGACAATCAAGGATTCAATTCCATTTTCATGATGTTTGACTCTGGTGCACGTGGATCGAAAGAACAAATTAGACAGCTTTCTGGAATGCGTGGATTGATGGCTAAACCACAAAAATCCGGTACTTCAGCACAAGAAATTATTGAAAATCCAATTCTTTCTAACTTTAAAGAAGGTTTGTCTGTATTAGAATACTTTATTTCTACTCACGGTGCTCGTAAAGGTTTGGCCGATACCGCTTTGAAAACGGCGGATGCTGGTTACTTAACGCGAAGATTAGTGGATGTTTCACAAGATGTTATCATTAACATGGATGATTGTGGAACTTTACGTGGATTGCTTGCAACTGCATTGAAGAAAAATGACGAAATCGTTGAACCATTATACGACCGTATTTTGGGTAGAACATCTGTTCACGACATCTTTTTACCAGAAACAGACCAACTATTAGTTTCCGCAGGTGAATTAATTTCTGAAGACGTTGCTACAGCAATTGAAAAAGCGGGAATTGACGAAGTTGAAATTAGATCAGTACTTACTTGTGAGATGAGAAGAGGAGTTTGTTCAAAATGTTACGGACGAAACTTGGCTACTCATCGTATCGCGCAAGAAGGAGATACGGTTGGTGTTGTTGCAGCACAATCAATTGGTGAACCAGGAACACAGTTAACATTGCGTACATTCCACGTTGGGGGTACAGCATCTAACTCAACAGATATTTCTGATTTAAAATCAAAAGCATCAGGTAAACTTGAAATCGAAGAATTAAGAACGATTGTCATGAAAAATGGCGACGGATCAACAAAAGAAGTTGTTGTTGGACGTTCAGCTGAGGCAAAAGTTACGGATGAAACGACTGGAATCGTATTGATGACAGCAAACATTCCTTATGGTTCTGAATTGATGACCAAATCAAATACAAAAATCAAGAAGGGAGATGTAATTGTTCGTTGGGATCCATATAACGCGGTAATCATTTCTGAAGTTGCTGGTAAAGTTGTATTTGACAATGTTCTTGAAGGAGTTACTTACCGTCAAGAAGTAGATGAGCAAACAGGATTTACTGAAAAGGTAATTATTGAAACAAAAGATAAAAAGAAAAACCCTGCAATTCATATCATTGATCCAAAAACGAAAGAGATTTTAAGAGAATACAGTTTACCTGTTGACTCTCACGTTTCAGTAAACGAAGGAGAAAAAGTGGAAGCAGGTTCTGTTTTAGTTAAGATTCCACGTGTATCTGGAAGAACTGGGGATATTACAGGAGGTTTACCTCGAGTAACAGAATTATTTGAAGCTCGTAATCCTTCTAACCCAGCAGTTGTATCTGAGATTGATGGTATTGCAGAATATGGTAAAATCAAAAGAGGTAACAGAGAAATCCAAATTACTTCTAAAAATGGAGATGTTCGTAAATACTTAGTTCCACTTTCTAAACACATCCTTGTGCAAGAAAATGACTTTGTACGTGCAGGACAACCATTGTCTGATGGAGCTGTTACACCAAACGACATCTTAAACATCGAAGGACCGACTAAAGTTCAAGAATACATTGTAAATGAAATTCAAGAAGTTTACCGTTTACAAGGTGTGAAGATTAACGACAAACACTTTGAGGTTATCGTTCGTCAAATGATGTTAAAAGTGGAAATCATTGATGCAGGAGACACAAAATTCTTAGAAGGTCAATCCATTCATAAGGCTGACTTTATGGAAGAGAATGATTCTATTTATGGAATGAAGGTGGTAATTGATGCAGGTGATTCTACAGCAATTCGAGCAGGACAAATTGTTTCTTCACGTCACTTAAGAGATGAAAATTCTCAATTAAAACGTGCAGATAAAAAGCTCGTTGAAGCCAGAGATGCGGTTCCGGCTACTTCCAAACCGTTGTTACAAGGAATTACAAGAGCTTCGCTACAAACTCAATCATTTATTTCTGCAGCTTCTTTCCAAGAAACGACGAAAGTACTGAATGAGGCAGCAATTTCTGGAAAAGTAGATCATTTGATGGGCTTGAAAGAAAACGTAATTGTAGGGCACTTAATTCCAGCAGGAACAGGTATTCGAAAATTCCAAAAAATGATTGTTGCCAACAAAGAAGATTTTGAGCAATTATCAGGAAATTAATTAAACACATCAAATCAAGGGTAGGACTTTCGAGTTCTACCTTTTTTTTATAAATTTAGGGTTATGGAAAAACAAAATGAAAACCAAATAAACATCGAATTGAATGAAGAAACGGCAAGTGGGATTTATTCTAACTTGGCAATTATTACCCATTCGCAAGCTGAATTTGTTGCTGATTTTGTACAGATGTTACCCGGTATGCCGAAAGCAATTGTGAAGTCAAGAATAATCATGACCCCTCAAAATGCCAAAAGATTGATGCGAGCGCTTATTGAAAATGTTCAAAAATACGAACAAAGTATGGGACCGATTAACGATCAAGACATGCCAGGTACTCCCCCAATGAATTTTGGTCCGCCAACAACACAAGCGTAAAAAATGTAAAGCCTTCTGAAATTTAGGCTTTTTTATGTTTGGTTTTCAAAGGATTAAAAATTGAAATTATTTCAAAACTAAATTGTATATTTGGGGTATTATTTTTTTAATAAAGAGAGATGAAAAATCAACTGAAATCTATTCGCGTTATATTTTATTTATTTGCACTTGTTCTTCTTTTTACCAATTGTGAAAAATACACGACGCCAAATAAGTTAGACAAAAAATTAACGAAAGGCACGTGGAGAATTGGTAAAGCTGTGGTTAATAGCGACAACCTTACTTCGGTATATAGCGGTTACTTATTTAAGTTCACCTCCAATAAAAACATTGAAGTGAGTGGAACTGTTACTACATCGGGGTCTTGGTATCGTGGAAACGATAAGAATCCAGTCATCCTTTTTATCTCTTTACCAGCATCTTTCCCTGAATTGTATGTTTTTAGCGATGATTGGCAAGTAAATCAATTATCCGACACGCAAGTAGTAATGAAAAGAAATGATGGTTCAGAAGACGAGCTTATTTTACGAAAAGTTGGATAATTAGCCACTTTTCTAGATGAATTTACAAGCTTGATTTTTAGAAAATTATGGAGGATTTATTTTTGTCAAATTTTAAATGTTAACAAAAATAAGTTGAAATGGTTGAGAATACAGAATACAATGGTAAATTTGTAAAAAGCTGAATGCAATGACCGAACAAATTAATAAAATTGTACTCCATCTTAAACAGAGGTTCACTGAAATCCACTCGCAATTAGTGGTAGCGCGGGATCAAAATGAAATGCTGAAAAAGGAGGTGAGTCAATCAAATGATTTGATGCAAAATAAGCAAGTTGAAATTTCAAATTTGGAAGAAAAAAAACTTCAATTGGAACAAAAAGTGCTTAAAATGCAGACTGAAATAATTCAGCTGAATGAAATTGTTGAATCTCAGAAAAACAAGCTACCTGAAAATAGAGATGCTGAGATAGACGATTTAGTGCGGGAAATAGAACACTGCATAAGTCATTTAAAGTAATAACAAATGAGCAAATTATCTATTAAAGTTATAGTTGCAGGAAGAACATATCCGTTGACTGTAAGTGAAGGCGAAGAGGCTAAAGTGCTTAAAGCTGCTGAAGATATTAACAAAGCGATTAAGTTATTGCAAGACAATTATGCGGTTAAAGATATGCAAGATTTATTGGCAATGACAGCTTTACAACTAGCCACCAAAACAGGTTCAGGAAATGCTTCTGCACCTGTTACGGCTCAAAGTCCAGCAGATTATTCGGAAGTTGAAAAACAACTGACAGATTTGTTGAACGAAGTTGAAGGATTGAAATAGTCAATTATTTTTTAATGTTTCCCACGCTGTTACGGATTCTCTGTGATGGGTGGGTTTTTTATTTTAAATAATTTATGGATACAAACAGTATATTGATAGGATTAGTGAGTATTTTGATTGGTGGAGGTGTTGCCTTCTTTGCCCAAAATGTACTCCTAAAAAAACGAAAAGAACAGCTACTAAAAGATGCTGAAAACGAAGGAGAATCGATCAAAAAAGAAAAGATTCTTCAAGCAAAAGAAAAATTCATGCGTTTGAAAGAAGAGCATGAATCAACGATGAAAGAACGTGAACGCAAGATGCAATCTTCCGAGGACAGAGCGAAAGCAAAAGAAAAAACGCTATCGCAAAAAACCGAAGAGGTAACTCGAAAAGAAAAAGAATTAGAAAAGACGAAGATAGACTTAGAACAAAAACTGACTGCTGTTGATGTTAAGAATCAAGAGTTAGAAAAAATTCAGCACAAACGGGTTACAGAGCTTTCAAGAATCAGTGGAATGTCTGCTGAAGATGCGAAAAACATGATGATGGAGGCATTGACAGATGAAGCACGAACAGATGCGATGGTTCAAATCAAAGAAATTACGGAAGAGGCGAAGTTGAATGCCAACAAAGAAGCTCGTAAAATTGTCATTCAAACCATTCAGCGTGTTGCAACGGAGCAAGCTGTAGAAAATGCTGTTTCTATTTTCAACATTGAATCAGACGAAGTAAAAGGACGCATCATCGGTCGCGAAGGTCGTAACATTCGTGCGATTGAGGCAGCAACAGGAGTTGAAATTGTGGTGGATGACACGCCAGAGGCAATTATCCTTTCTTGTTTTGATCCAGTTCGAAGAGAAATTGCTCGTTTGTCTTTACACCAGCTGGTTTCTGATGGAAGAATCCACCCAGCTCGAATTGAAGAGGTTGTTGCAAAGACAAAGAAATCATTGGAAGATGAAATTGCGGAAACAGGTAAAAGAACGTGCATCGATTTAGGAATTCACGGACTTCATCCAGAATTGACGCGAATGGTTGGAAGAATGAAATATCGTTCCTCTTATGGGCAGAACTTATTGCAGCACTCACGTGAAGTAGCCAACTTATGTGCAGTGATGGCTGCTGAATTAGGTTTAAATGTGAAATTGGCCAAAAGAGCAGGATTATTACACGATATAGGAAAAGTTCCAGACGATGAGCCAGAATTGCCTCACGCATTGTTGGGAATGAAGCTTGCTGAAAAATATGGCGAAAGACCAGAAATTTGCAATGCCATCGGAGCTCACCACGATGAGATTGAAATGAACACCTTAATTTCTCCCATTGTTCAGGTATGTGATGCTATTTCAGGTGCAAGACCAGGAGCTCGAAGAGAAGTTGTGGAATCGTACATCAAACGATTGAAAGATTTAGAAGCATTGGCTTTATCATACGATGGTGTAAGCAGTGCATACGCAATCCAAGCCGGAAGGGAATTGCGTGTATTGGTAGAAAGTGAGAAAATATCTGATTTAAAATCCGATGAACTTTCATTTACGATTTCGCAACGCATTCAAACAGAAATGACTTATCCAGGTCAGGTGAAAGTAACTGTTATTAGAGAGAAGCGTTCTGTGAATTATGCGAAATAAAATCAGAAGCCCTTTTAAATCAAAAGGGCTTTTTTTTGAATAATCTATGATTAAAAAATGGTTGAAAAATGATTTTCTAAAATCTGTCTTGGTTTTAATGACTGGAACGGTTTTGGCTCAAGTTTTCGGTTTTTTAATATCGCCTATTTTAACACGTATTTATACTCCCGAAGAGATGGGAGAACTCAATATCTATACGCGCGCCGTTGGTTTCATAGCAACATTAGCAACTGCACGCTACGAATTATCCCTTCCCTTGCCTAAGAGTGAACAACACGCCTATTTACTCTATCGCCTAAGCTTTCGAATTGCGCGCAATATTTTCATCGCCTGCATCATTGCATCTGGCGTTTATATGTTCACGGTAGGTTTTTCGAGTTCCACCTTTTGGTTTATTTTCTTTGTTCTCATTTCTTCCATTGCAGTTGTATTTTCAAACTTAGGCACTAATTGGGCAATTCGTACAAAACAATTCAAACGGATTTCTTTATTTAGAATGTCCAATTCAGTAATCAACAATTCTTTAAAATGGGTTTTTGGTATCTTCGGATTTGGTACGATTGGATTACTTCTTGCGTCACTCATCGGAAGCGCAGTGTCATCACTTCCGTTTTTAAAAGACTGGTTTAAGATTAAGAAACAATATAAAATCTTTCACTCAAAATCAAAAACAAGCGTATTAATTCGTACCTACCGAGAATTTCCGACCGTTAATCTACCGCACGTATTAATCGACTTTGGAAAGGACTTATTATTGGCTTTCTTCATGGTCTTTTTTTTCAGTAAAGAAGTTTTTGGCTGGTATAGTCACTCATATATGATACTACAATTGCCGATTGCATTAATTGGCGCAGCCATTGGTCAGGTGTTTTTCAAAAAATGTGCAGAATTGGTCAACGAAGGGAAGTCAACTATTGGAGTGTTAAAGAAAACCGTTACAACCTTGTTGTTAATTTCTGTTGTTCCTTTTTCGATTTTGTTCTTTTTCGGTGAAGGATTATTTGCGTTTGTTTTCGGAGAAAATTGGCGACAATCAGGAGTCTATTCTGAGATTATGTCGATTTGGTTTTTCATGAGTTTTATGACATCAGTAACATCCACTTTGCCAACAATTTTAAGAAGGCAAAAACAGTTTTTTGTTTTGGGAATTATAAGTGCGGTAATTCAACTATTTTGTTTTGGAGTATTGCCGTTATTGATTGGAACGAATGACGAATCGTTTATCACCATTTTATATACGGTTTCAATCATTCAATCGATCTTCTTCATTTATGTTTTAATCCGAATTTTTACATACGCAAAAGCAGGAATTAGGCATATATCAAGATAGTAATCGTTTGTAAATTTGCATAAAGATTGTTCGGTTAGCATCTTTAGTTGCAGGCTTTGGAATGATTTCACTTTCGTTTTTACAAGTTTTTTATTCTAAATTAGCAGAAACAAAAGGCTGTGAAAAACTTTTAAAGATGTACCTTCGTTTTGCTCGGAATTTAACTTTAATAGCTTGTTTACCCGTTTTATTTGTATATTTCTTGCCGATTCAATTTGTCACTTATATTTTAGGCGAAAGTTGGAGTGAACTGTTGCCGATTGCACGAATTATCGTAATTTGGTTGGCTGTTTGGTTTGTTTCTTCCTCTCTCTTTTATCTATATGCGGTTAGGAAAACAGAAAACCATGCTGTTTTATGACTTATTGCATCTGCTTTTAGTGGTAATGGATTTTATACGGCGCTTGAGTTTGAGAAAAGTTATATAGCTGCTTTATGGGGATTTACGATTGCGAAAGTCATATTGTATCTAACGGTAATATTTGTTGCTACTTTTTTTTTATTAAAAGAAGTGAAGAGTAAGGTTGTGTAATACAGTTTAAATCGGATATATACGAGATATTTTCTTACTTTTGATTCAATATAAATTCAACTTTCAAATATCTTTTATTTGCATTTTTTCCAAAAATATAAAAACTACCTTGTTACCTTTGGAATAGAGTTTTTAATTCTCTTATTAGGATTTGTAATCTTTAGAATTGCAAATGAACAAATGACTGAATTGGGATTTAGTGAATACACCTTATCCCGAAGAAATATCTCTTTTTTACAACCCTTGTTAATGGTTGGGCTTGGTGTTGCATTGCCAAGATATATTAGTATTTATCCGCAGCGAGATTCCTTGTTACCTGCCAGCCTTTTTCTGATGCTCAGTGTTAGCCTGCTATTTTTATTGGTTTTAACGATATGGTCAGCGGATTTTTCGATTTTATTTTTTGGACATGAAACGTATCAATCTTATATCTTACCCATGGGTTTGTTATTGGTTGGATATGGATTTCATGCGATTGTTTACGGTTTTTTAAGAGGAAAACAAGAAGTGTATTTTTCCAACTTAATTCAGTTGTTGAACATTGGAATTTTACCTGTACTCGTTTTGCTTTTTGTTCAAGATGTTAAGTTATTACTTTATGTTAATGGTTTGATATTATTGGTTAGTTGTTGGTTGTTTATCTTCATTGTCTTCAGAAGGATGAAAATAAAGATTGATTTTCCAGCATGTAAAGAAGGTTCGATTTTAATGCTTCGATATGGATTGCCCCGAGTTCTAGGGGATTTTGCGCTTTTGGCATTGCTAACTTTACCCGCATATATTGTTTTGTCGCAAGAAAAAGACATATTAATTGGAGGAGATGTGGCTTATTCGATCACACTTTTCAACTTGGTGGGTGCCGCATTTGGTCCAATAAGTTTGGTGTTATTACCAGAAATTGCCAGTTTCCTAGTGGAAAAAAGGATAGATTTAATAAAGAAAAGATTTTATGTTTTCGTCGTGGGAAGTTTGACGTTGACACTTGTAGGATATTTAATTTTCTTCTTCTTCAATGATTTGGTATTGTCTATTTTACTTGGATCTAATTACCGCTCGGGCATTGTTGAGGTATCAGCCGTTTTGTTGTTGGGTAGTTTTGGGTATGTTTTATACA
Organism: uncultured Chryseobacterium sp.; assembly: GCA_964488745.1. Taxonomy (GTDB): domain Bacteria; phylum Bacteroidota; class Bacteroidia; order Flavobacteriales_D; family Crocinitomicaceae; genus JAQVCM01. The sequence continues at coordinate 19,095 of CAZAVP010000026.1, forward strand.
TCGTTCTACGTAGTTTTTTAGATGCCATACATGTAAAAGCTAAGAATGCAACTAACTTAATTATCTCTTTATTTGCTTACTTGCTACTGCTTTGGTATGGATTGGAGCATGCTGTTTCAAGCAAAACCTATTTGTATTATTTTGTATTTGCTGTAAATTTATTAGGTATCTTGACATTTATAAAAACGTATATTACTTTAAAAAGGTTAAAATGATCATTTTATTTTCACTTGTATTTTTGACTTCATTGATAATTTGGCTTCAGGTTAAAACATGGAAGGTTGAAAGGAACATTATTTTTCCAGTCTTCACAGGGATTTTTTATTGTTGGTCGATTGCTGGCGCATGGCTTTTTAGTTTTGACGCTTTAACTCATGCGGGAAAAAACATTGGTTTTCAGTATTACTATCTTTTAGAAAAGATGTTTCCTGTGGCTTATGACGACACTTATCATCAAGTAATATGGATGTATAGCGGATTCATCATCTGCTTGCAACTTTTTGTTTTATTTGGATTAAAATGGCTGAAGAAACAGACAAAACAGATAAAACCACAAGGTTTAGTTTCTTTGAAATCGAATAGCTTTGTTGTCATCTCTTTGCTCGCTTTGATTTTTTCATTTTGGATTGTTAAAGATGTGATTATGTATTCATTGTTATTAAATGAGTCTGTTTATTTGAATATTCGCTCGGCTCCAATTCAAGGATATACATTGCATCAATATGCGTGTTGGATCATGATTGTTAGTTTATATTTTTATTTAGGCTTGTATTTACGTGAAAAACAGACTTATATTAAGGTTGAAAAACCGAAATTCATCTTTTGGCTTGTTTTTGCGATTTGTAACTTATATTTAATAATTATTGGTTCAAGACACGAAATATTTTTTGGAGGAATTGTGGTTTTTATATTGATGTCCTACCCTTTTAGAAAAATTCGAAATTCAAAGACCACCTATTCAATGTCCATAGGATTATGGTTGTTTATTTTAATGCTAAATGATCCCGTCAGAAGTTTGATGCCCGTGATTGCATCAAACTATGGATTGACAGAAGCTCTGTATACACCAGAAAGAGAAAAGGAGGCAAATTTATTTCAATTAGCTCGAACAGCTCGATTACAAAAACGAATGTTATTGGAAGAAACCGCACAAATCCCTAATCAGAATATCGACAGTTTGAGTTCTCAGGACAAAAAAAGATACACTTCTTTGGTGTATCAAGACAACTCTTTGTTGACCAAGCTAAGCTTTTCCGTTGTAAACATTGTTTTTAGTAATGAAATGTTTGCAGGTCATTTTTCCATGTATGGAGTTGTGAAAAAGAAAGTTGAAACAAAATGGGGATTCAGTTTCAAAAACTTGATGTATTCTTTTATTCCATCCATTGTTATTAAAGAACGACCGATGGATTCATACACCTACTATTCTCAACAAATGAATTTTAAAGGAAAACAAGGTTTCACCATAAATCATATTACTGCTTGGTATTTAAATGCTTCCTATTTTGGATTAATAATAGGACCATTCTTCTTGAGTTTACTTTTATTATTTCCTCTTTATTTATCGAATAAATTTAAAAGTCCAGTTTATCAATTGTTTGCTATCATTGCACTTTGTAGTATAACTGCCTTTGGTTCTATGTTGATTCGGTCTGGCCCAGAGGCATTCAAGGCTGTTCTGTACGAAAGTATTCTAATACCAATCTTTATTGTTTTTGTTGCTGTATTTTTACGGAAAATAAATTTAACTAGAAAAGACTAAATATGGAAGGTAGAAAGTTGCGAATCATACATGTTATTCCAGATCATCCTGCACCTTCCTCTTTTATTTTCGCAAAAAGGCAAGTGGAAGATTTGAAAGAAATGGGACATTTAAATGAAGTTTTTTATTTCAATACTCGTTTTTCGTTAACTGGTTTTATTCGACAGTTTAAACAATTTAAACAAATTGTAAAAGATTTTAAACCCGATTTGATTCATGCTCATTACGGAACAATTACCGCTTTTTTTGCCTCATGGTTGCATGCAGTACCGTTGATTATTTCTTTCCAAGGAAGTGATATAAATCACACAAGTGATGTACATTGGATTCGTGAAAAAGCGGGAAAATTCTTCAGCAAAATTGCAGCAAAGAGGTCTACTCAAATTATATGTGTGAGCCCTAAGCTACACAGAAACTTGCCATTTGGTAAAGATAAGTCTACGGTAATTCCTTCAGGAATCAACACAAAGCTGTTTCGCAAATTGGACAAATTGAGTTGTAAAAGACAATTAGGTTTAGATGAGGACACGCAGTTCGTGTTTTTTAATGCCAATAATCCAATCGTGAAAAGATTAGATGTGGCGATGGAATCAGTAGCTTTATTGACGGATTTAAAAGTACAATTATTATCCTTAAAAGGAGATGTTTTACCCGATGAAATTCCAATCTATTTAAACGCAAGCGCGCTCACGTTACTCTGTTCAGACAGTGAAGGAAGTCCTTTGGTCATCAAAGAAGCAATGGCTTGTGGCTTGCCGATTGTCTCTGTAGATGTGGGTGATGTAAAAGATCGCATCGAAGGTGTGGAAAATTGCTTTATTGTGCCACAGAATGCGATGGATATCGCTGCTAAAATCAGATACATTATTGAACATAAGATTGAAGAAACTAATGGACTAGAAGCCTTGGTAAAGGAAGGGATTGATTCCGTAAGTACTGCTAGAAAGGTAGAGAAAGTGTACTTTAATGCTCTTAGAACAAATGACAATAATGGAGAAATGTAGTACAACAAATAAAATGGAGTTGACTTATAATTTTATTCTGGGTCTAATCGTTTTTTTAATCGTTTTATTTCCGAAGCTGATAGCCATAGGGTTTATATTGTTGCTTTTGATGCTTATTTTTGCGGGAGTGAAAAGGCAAATACAGTTTGTATTACATCCAGTATTGATTGGTTTTGTTTTGTTCTACCTTGCATATTTTGTCGGCAGTTTTTTCACCAATAATGCTTATTTGGCTGGAAATTACTTAGAATACAAATTGTCCTTTATTTTAATTCCTATTCTTTTTAGTTTCAGACCTAAATTTCCGTTAAAGCATTCTTACTCTATAATAGGACTAGTTGTTGGGGTATTCTTTGCCTCTATTTTGGGGATAAAAAAGGCTATAGGGGTATATTATAGTACAGGCAATGTACTTACGTCTTTTACTTCGAGTTCAATTTGTATCGATCATCCCACTTATTATGCCTCTTTTGTGATTACTTCGCTCGTTGGAGTGATTTATTTTTATCGTACAAAAGAGAAAGGGTTCGTAAAAGCATGGGTTATCCCATATTCTATTTTTGCGGTTGTAATGATTTTCTTAAGTTATTCAATGGCTGCAATCTTGTTTTTAATGCTCTTAATTGCTTTTATAGTTTTGAAGTGGATGTTTCTAAGCATGAATAAGCGGCTAATCCTCTTATTAATCCTTGTTTTTCCTTTCCTGCTTTTTTGGTCACTCACCAAAATCCCTCAATTCAAAGATGAAATTAAAAACTCTACAGACGCTTTTAAAGAGTATGTTAAAAATCCGAGTGAATATGTTATGGGTAAGGCGGAATATCCAAACGGGTATAAAAATAGGGTGGTGACTTTAACGGATGGTTTAAATGATTGTATTACGAATTACAATCAAGTCCCACGTGAATACCATTTGAATTTGAATCTCAATCCATCTCCTTCTGGCGACAAAATTAGATTGATTATGTGGACCGTTAGCGCAAAAGAATGTATTAAACACCCGTTCGGGGTGGGAACGGGTAATGTTGATGAAGCGTTAAGTGTTGGTTTAACAGAAATAAATCAAATCGAGCTGGCAAAAAAAAATGACAGGAATGAAATAGTATATAATCCTCACAATCAATTTTTACAAACAACTTTGGAAATTGGAGTTATAGGTTTACTTATTTTCGTTTTCATTTTATTTAAAAGTTTTCAAATTGGTTTTAGGTCAAATAACTGGTTTTTAATCATGGTAGTATCGAGTCTTATTTTTAATTCATTTTTCGAATCGGTTTTACAACGGCAAAGTGGAATTGTTTTCTATACCATGATAATTTGTCTCTTTAGTCTTCCTCCTTCTATTAGGAAAGCGAAATGAAACAAAGATTAAAAATTATTTTGTTCAGAGCGAATGAAATAATTAATATTTTTAAAAGCCTTAAATTAATTTCAAATCAAAAAAACAATAGAACATGCTTATTTCTATAGTTATCCCATGCAGAAATGAAGTTGCTTACATTGAAGAATGTATCGATGCAATTTATGACAATAAATTATCGGGCGATATAAAATTGAACGTATTTGTAGTGGACGGAATGAGTAACGATGGAACCAGAGAGAAAATTCAAGCGCTTCAGCTGAAATACGAGTCCCTAAAGATGATTGATAACACTAAACAATTAACTCCCTTTGCGTTCAACCTAGGCATTCATGCTGCAAATGCTGATTTCATTCAAATTGTAGGTGCGAGACATATTTTATCCCCAAATTACATACAGCAAGCGTTGCATGTTTTGCATACGAAGTCCGATGTTTGGTGTGTAGGAGGAAGGTTAATTAATCAGTATGTTAATCAAACTGGAGAAGTTATTTCCAAAGCAATGTCCACCTCATTTGGTATGGGGTTGGGTAACTTTAGAACGCTCGTAAAATCGGGATATACCGATACAGTAACTAGTCCGATGTACCCTTATTGGGTTTTTGAAAAAGTCGGTTTTTTTGACGAGCAATTAATTCGAAATCAAGATGATGACTTTAATTTCAGAGTTGAAAAAGCTGGTGGAAAAATTTACTTTGAACACGACATCTTTTTGAAATATTACGTTAGAGGGAATTTAAAAGGCTTGTATCGTCAGTTTTTTCAGTACGGTTACTGGAAAGTTTTTGTAAATCAGAAACATAAATCTGTTACAACGCTTAGACAACTGATTCCTCCAATATTTGTTGTCTTTATTCTTTCATCAATGTTGTTTGCTTTTCTTTATCCGATAACTTGCTGGATCTCCCTCTTTATCTACATAACCTATATTGGATTGGGCATGTTTGTAAGTTTGAAAAAAGGTACTTCATTAATGGAGTCCTTAAAAATTTTCATCATTTTTCCAATTTTACATTTGAGTTATGGTTTGGGTTATTTGAAAGGGATAGTAGAATTCATTCTTTTAAGAAAAAAACCATCCGATAGACAGAAACGCTTGTCTAGATGAGAAGCAATTGCTTAAAATCTTTAGCTTTGTAAATTGACATTTTACTGCGATATACAAATATTACTTAAATACTAAAAACAGAAAATATGATTCCATTTTCGCCACCTAGAATTGATCAAGAGATAATTGATGAAGTAGTTTCAGCCCTTAAAAGTGGATGGATTACTACAGGTCCAAAAACAAAACTTTTTGAAAAAGAGTTAACAGCATATTGTGGTAATAAAACGACAATAGCCGTCAACTCTTGGACCATGGGATTACAAGTTCTTCTTCATTGGTGGGGAATCGGGGAAGGAGATGAGGTTATTTTACCAGCGTACACTTATTGCGCAAGTGCGAACGTTATTGTACATTCAGGAGCTAAACCTGTAATGGTAGATATCAATGAATTGGATTTTAATATTTCCATAGAAGCAATTCGAAAAGCAATAACACCCAGAACAAAAGCAATTATCGCGGTTGATATTGCTGGTTTTCCCTGTGACTTTGATGAAATTATGAAATTAATCAATGAACCAGAAATTCAAGCGCAGTTTCAACCCAAAGGAATAAATCAAACTAAGTTAAATCGGATTTTATCCATTGCTGATTCTGCACATAGTTTTGGGGCATTATATAAAGGAAAACGATCTGGGGCATTTACTGATGTAAGCTCATTTTCATTCCATGCAGTTAAAAATTTAACGACGGCGGAAGGAGGAGCCTTGTGCTTTAACCTTCCAAACACATTTGATCACGATTCCATTTACGTTGAATTTTGCACGCTTATTTTACACGGACAAAACAAAGATGCTTTAGCAAAAACTCAAAAAGGAAATTGGAGATATGATGTTGAGGAGCCTGGGTTCAAGTGCAACATGACGGATATACAAGCTGCAATTGGATTGGTTGAATTAGGTCGATATCAAGAAAATTTGGAGCGGAGAAAATCCATTTTCACTTTGTATGACAATGCTTTTCAAGAGGAGTCATGGGCATTGGTTCCCTTGCATACAACCACAGATAAAATCACATCCTTTCATTTATATCAACTTCGGATCAAGGAAGCCACTGAAACGCAAAGAGACCAAATCATGCAGTTAATCTTTGATCAAGATGTTTCTGTTAATGTTCATTTTCTTCCATTGCCAACTTTAACCGCTTACAAAAAGCGCGGGTACAACATGAAAGATTATCCAGAAACTTGGAACAAATATCATAATGAAATTACATTACCTGTCTATTATGATTTAACTGACGAGCAAGTGCAGACCGTTATTAAAGCAGTAAAAGTAGCAGTAAAAGCAGTTTTAGGGAAATAATTAGGAAGAGGATTGCAATCCAAAGTTGGGATAAAGAATTGACTTAAAGATAGTTATACTCTAAGTGTAGCAGGGCAAACGCATTTAAAATTTTGTAAGTCTAAATTTTAGAAAAGATAATTTTATTAAGCGGTGGATTCATCCACCGCTTGATTGCAAACTGAGATGAGTTGTTTGTGGCATGTGTTTTTGTTTAAAAACCATGACATAAACCAATTTTGAAGTTAAATGCGTTTGCTTTGCAATACTTATTCCGATATTGGTTTCAATCCAATTATTTTATCTATTCTACATTTCTTTTACGTAACTTTGCAAAAAAATATTTCTAGTTGCAAGGAGTTCTCAACTGTATTTCAGCTCCTCTACTAAAATTACCAATGTATTTTATGAAAAAAATTGACGATTATCGTAAACTTTTAGGAGCTAGTAAAAATGCAACTCTTAAAGAATTAAAAACAATTTACCGTAATTTAATGAAAGATTGTCATCCTGATAAATTTCAAAATGATGAGCAAGGACAGTTAGAAGCTGAAAATCAAAGTAAAAAAATCATCGAAGCTTATCATTTTATTGTCAGTATTTCTCCTGAAACTTGGAATTCGTTTAAGGAAGAATATACCACAACGATTTCTAGTGTTTTAATTGCGGACATTGAATACAAAGGGCAAACGTTGCGAATTGATTATGCGAATGGCAACAGTTTTGAATATTTTGATGTTCCAAAAAGCATTTATATCAAATTTATCAATGCCGATTCTCAAAACAGATTTGCAAGAAGAACCATTTGCAATTCATACGTTTACAGAAAAGTGACTTCGAATTTGGTTCCAGCATAATCTTTTGCCGTAATTAACTAAAATAACTGATTCTCGAAGCATGGATCAAACCTTTGGAAAAGTTTATAAACTTTGTAGTCAAAAGGCAATTGAAGCCATTTTTGAGGATAAAAAAAGTGTCCGACAATTTCCCTTTGTTTTGAATTATCAATTCATGGAATTGCCAACCGAGAAATCATTTCAGGTAGTCATTTCTGCACCAAAGCGTCTTTTTCGGAAAGCACATGATCGAAATCGCATTAAAAGACTGATGCGAGAGGTTTTCCGAAAAAATAAATTAATTTTGGAGAGTCACCTAACAACAAATAATCAACAATTGGCGTTGTTCTTAGTGTACACTTCAAAAGAAGAACTCTCTTATGATCTTCTAACGGAGAAAATGGAACGTTTACTTTCCAAATTGATCAAGGAATTAAATAAATAAAGAATATGTTGACTAAAATTACCAAACTTCTGCTTGTTGTCGTTATTTCACTTTTTTCTTTTCAAGGAAAAGCTCAATCCAATGGTTTTGAAGTTATTAAAGGACTTGAGTTGATGGACATTATTTATCAGCATTTGGATATGTACTACGTTGACGAACCTAAGGCTGGTGCGTTATCTAAGGTTGCAATCGATGCGATGTTGAAAGAATTAGATCCGTACACGGTTTATTATCATGAATCCAACATGGAGGATTATTTGTTAATGACAACGGGACATTATGGTGGAATTGGTTCTATCATTCGGAAAATTGATGATTACGTCGTTATTGCTGAACCTTATGAAGGGAGTCCTTCCCAAAAAGCTGGTATAAAAGCGGGTGACCGTATTATTTCGATTGATGGAAGATCGATGAAGAACAAGCATAACGAAGAAGTTTCATCATCACTGAAAGGACCAAAAGGTTCAACGATTCAAGTAAAAGTTTTAAGAAATGAAAACGAGGAAGTAATAATTCCAATAACGCGTGATGAAATTCAAATTCCACACATTCCTTATTATGGAATGACCAATGAGACTGTTGGCTACATTAGTTTGAACACGTTCATGCAACAAACAACTGCTGCAGATGTAAAAGCTGCTATTTTGGATTTAAAATCAAAAGGCATGAAAGAGTTGGTGATTGATTTACGAGGAAATGGCGGTGGATTGCTCATTGAGGCTGTAAAAATCGTTAACTTTTTTGTTAAAAAAGGCACCTTGGTTGTCAACACCAAAGGTCGTGTGGAAGAAGAAAATCGCATCTATAAAACTTTAGAAGAACCATTGGATTTGACGATTCCATTGGTGGTGTTAATTGATGAATCATCTGCTTCGGCAAGTGAAATCGTAGCTGGAAGTTTGCAAGATTTAGATCGTGCTGTGGTTATTGGTAATCAGTCTTTTGGGAAAGGACTGGTTCAAAGAACGTACGATTTGAAATACGGTTCTAAGATGAAATTAACCATCGCCAAATACTATACTCCTTCAGGAAGATGTGTTCAACGATTAGAATATTATGATAAAGTGGATGGTCAACGTCCTGCGGAAATATCAGATTCTTTAATTAAAATATTCAAAACTACGCGTGGGAGAGATGTAATCGACGGACGCGGAATTGTACCTGACATTGACATTCAAGAAAAAGAATACAGTCGCTTAACAGCCATGTTATCAATTCATAATGTGATTTTTGATTTTGCTACTGAATATTTCTACAAACATCCTAGTATTTCTTCTCCGGAGATTTTTAAACTTTCCGACACTGATTATGCCCTATTTAAAGAAATGGCGATTAAAGACACGTTTGATTATTCTACAGCTTCAGAAGAAATGTTGAAAAAAATGCGTAAAACAGCTGAGGAAGAAGGTTATTTCGATGATGCAATATCGCAATATGACGAATTGATGAAAAAGGTGACTCCTTCAAAAGAAAGAGATTTGGAGAAATTTAAAGACGAAATCAAAGCCATTTTAGAAAATGAAATTGTTTCTCGGTACTATTATCAGAAAGGGAGAATTCTCCATTCTTTTCAAAACGATGAATACTTAAAGAAAGCAGTAGAAACACTACAGGATACGAAGACTTACAATTCCATTTTGGGGAATTAATATTATTTCATTTTTTGAATCAATTGCATGTTGAGAAATCGCCTTGGTGAGCAAACGTATCATTCACTCTTTTATGTTGGGTATTTAGGTATCGCGGTTGGACTTCCACTTTCAAAAGCTGTACTTTCGATTGCTTTGGTTTATCTGATATTGCTTTTTATATTGGGTGGTGAAATCAAAGATTCTATTCGAAAAATTAAAACCCAACCTGTATTCGTTTTACTTTTAGCATTTCTATTTTTCCATTTACTGAGTTTTTGGTGGTCGGAAGATTTTGGGTACGCTTTCAAAGATTTAAAAAATAAGATCCCATTATACGTGCTTCCTTTTCTTTGGCTTATGCATCCACTGAAAAGCCAAAAAGAAACCAATTGGTTGTTGGGGTTGTTTGTATTGTCAGTTTCTCTCGCCTCAGTGATAAATTTTGGAAATTATCGTTTTGGTTGGTTTGGTAAAACATACGTGGACATCCGAAGTTTATCCTTATTTATCTCTCACATTCGATTCTCGTTGATGATTGTTTTTGCAACAGCCATCAGTTGGATGTTTATAAAACAAAAGACGGGCTTCGTGCGTTTCCTGTTGTTGGTTTTGATTGCGTGGTTTATTTATTACACTTATTATTCTCAAGTTCTAAGTGGTGTATTGGTTTTGGGGGGCGCGTTGATTTGTGTATTGATATATGAAATGATTCAACGAAAGAACATTTATTTTTCCATTTTAGTACTTGCTTTTTTGGTCGGAATCGGATCTTTGTTTTCTTATGGAGTTTGGTTTTTGCTTCAAAAACAGGAGCTTAGGGTTTCATTAGAAAACCTTCCAGAGAAAACGAAAGAGGGCAATTGGTATGAACATCAAACAAATCCTTTGATCTTGGAGAATGGTTATCCGCTTTATTGTTTTATCAACGAATACGAATTACAAAGAGAATGGAACAAGCGCTCTTGGATACCGTACGATTCATTGGATCGAAAGGGACAAGAAGTTCGGACTACATTGATTCGATTCTTAAATTCCAAAGGATTACACAAAGATGCTGAAGGTATTTCCGCCTTAACAAACAAGGATATTCAGCACATTGAGAACGGTGTCCCTACTATTTTTGCATTAAAAAACGGATTTATTGCTCGAATGCATGAAATGAAGTATGAATTATTAAACAACGAAAATCCAAACGGACAAAGTGTTTCTCAACGATTAATTTATTGGAAAACTGGCTTTAAAATCGCAAAAAACAATTGGTTTTTTGGAATTGGTGCTGGCGATATTGAAAAAGCGTTTCAAAAACAATATGAAGCAGACAATTCTCCTTTGGAAATACATAATCGAAACCGAAGTCACAATCAGCTTTTGACGTATTTCATCACCTTTGGTGTAGTTGGTTTACTACTCTTCTTATGGATATTATTGAAAGCTTGGAAATACTGTCGAGCAGAGAGTAATTTGCTGGGCATACTTTTTCTTACAATAGGAATTCTTTCCTTCATGGTGGAAGACACGTTGGAAACACAAACAGGTGTTACCTTTTTTGCCTTCTTTTTTGGATATTTTATGAGTTCAAAACAGAAAAATGGGATCCAATAAAATGCTGATTAAATCAAGAAACTTAGTCTTTTTTATTGACTTGCTGAATAAACAAAACGGACTGAATCGCTAGTAAAACGCCAAAAATAATCAACGCGGAAAAGGCCCAATAACGAGCATCTTCCATTTTGCCAAAAATGATTCCAACTAAAAGGAACATCATACCCAAAATCTGCATGGTAGTTAACCCTAAAAACCTTAAAGCAAAGGTGTCAGAACCTTTTTTAAGTCCAGGAAGCACCAAAAATATACCCAACGCAAACAACACAAAAAGAACCCCATTTACCAACAAGGCTTGAGGCATATTTCCAGGTAATAAATGGGTAGCTATTAATATTAAGTGAAAAACAATGACAAGTACTAAAGAGACTGAAAATCGTTTAAAAAAAGGTGTTTTCATGTTAATTTTTGTTCATTTTTGAGACCTCTTTGATTACCAAATACAAAGCTCCAGTAACTCCAAAAAGAGATAATACGATTGTCCAGATTGGCGTATCGTTAACTTGTTTTTTATCGAGATAGGTTCCTAACCAAGTGAAAAATCCAATGATTGCCCCCATTTGAATTCCCATAGAAGTAAAACGAACGTAGGCACTCGATTTTTTTTCTTTCTTGGGTTGTTCTTCCATGTTTTGTGATTAATAATTTTCCAAGTAGAAATATTCGTACTCTTCGAGTTTGTTGGTTTCAATCAACTTAACCAAATTTTCTTTCGAGATAAAGAAAGTTTTAGCGTTTTGTAGATTACCTAAATGTTTCTTGGTTTTTTTGAATTTATCCAGGTACGATTTCGCTTCTTTTTCATTCATTTTTTTAACCAAAATCACATTGGTATTTCCCCCTAAAACTTTTAAATCCGTCGTCAATCTACTTCTACTGAAAAACTCCTTGTTGAAATCCGCCACATTCGATTGGGTTAGTCCTAAATTCTTTTGATCTTCAGCGGATGGGAAAATAACAACCCATAATTCTGCCTTGTCATCGTAAACATAAATTTCTTTTTTAGAAAAGTCAGACTCAATGTTTGCAGAATAGCCATTTTTAATGATGTTCAACATTTCTTGAGCTCGAACTGCTTCGGGTGTTTCGGGATATTCTAAAACTAAATTCTCTAAAACGGGAACTAAAGGACTCTTATCCACATTCAATTGGCCTAAAGATAGCGCTTTTAAAAGCATGTATTTCGCGCGATAAGGATTGGTTTTTTCGCCATCAATAACGTCATCTGCTTTTGAAATAACTGGATAATATAAACCTCTCTTGTATCTTTCTAAGACAACAACGTAATCTTCTTCATTGAGTTTTTCGAGTTTTTTTCTTTTAACGAAGAAATCAGGATCTCTTAAATAATTAGAATAATCCGAGTTGGGGTGATACGTTAATAAATATTCCTTTTGAACATTCGCTTTGCTTAAATCAGATGTTTCATAAATCTTATACAATTGAAAAGCTGACATCGCATTGTAATCAGATTCAATTTCTCTCGCCAGTACTTTTTCAAACTGCTGAGCTGCAATTTCATTTTCATTTAAAAGATCTTTGTAAATAATGCCAGCGTCATATAGAGCTGCAACTAGGCGTTCGTTGGAAGCAGTAATTGCAGAATCGCCTACGGGAACATTGGCCAATAATTCTTCCACAGTTGGCCCACTTTCTTTGGTTGGTTTTTTGGTTTGATCAGAACCAACTTCACCATCCGATAGGTCTTCGGCTATTTCCAATGTGGTAGGGACTTTTAAAATTTTGTCACTTCTTCTCCAATCATCTTCATTTTCCCGTTGTCCCCATTGTTTACGGAACTCATCAAAACCAGATGCTCTCAATTTTGAATTGTTCCAATAACTTCTGTTTCCAGACAATTGATCCTGACCAGCCGGTGTGGATGCTTGTAATTCTTTTAATTTTTGCGCTTCCATCGCTTTCCGTTTTTCCTCATCCTCTTTCATCTTTTTGATGACAGTAGCTGCAAAAGCTTCTTGATCTTCAGGTGAAAGTTGAGCAATGCGTTGCAAACTATCTTCGTAATGGGCTGTTTCAACTGCAACAACTAAATCTTTTAATCTGCTTGCCTTGTTGCGAATTCCATCCGCATTTGGATAAGTTTCAGGCATTACATTTGCGCAACTATCGTAATACTTCTGAGCTTTGATATAATCTTTATCGGCAAAACTGATGTCAGCCAAGCGCTCGTATGAACGCCCTTTTTGTCGGGGATTTGTTGTGGAGTAAAAAGTAGATTTATGTAAGTAAATGATTCCTTGCTCTTTGTTATTCTCTTGGATTGCGATATCAGCCAAAGCGTAGTAAATTTGATCTTTAAATTCAGCATTTTTCGACTCGCGAGACATCTTCAACAATTGCTTTTTGATTTTTGGGTCGCCATTACCACCCGCAATTGCCCGGTTAATTCGCGCATTAAAATCCATTTCAAAAGGAGCGTTGTTTTTCAATACTTGTCCATAATGATATTTGGATTTTTCCAAGTTGCCCATGCGTTGGGTTAACTGAGCAGTGATGAAATGCAACCTCGCTTTATCTTCTTTCTTTTTGGCAAATTGCAATGCTTCTTCTAAGTAGCCCAAAGCTAAGTCATTCTCTTTTCTCAACAAGGCTAATTGTGCTTTGGTTTTTTCAAATTCTAATCGGATTTTTTTGGGAAACAAAGCTTTTTCATCCTCCTTGTCTTTCTTTTTATCCTTTTTGTTCTTTTTCTTCAAGCGCTTTTTAGCGGATTTCGACATTTTCTTTCCAGATTCTGTCGTGTATTTGTTTCCGCCAAATAATTTCCCTTTGGACTTAGTTGCTGCTTCTGATTCTTTTACAGCGACATCTAACAAGTCCAAATTAATTTTTGCATCCCCGTAATTTTTAATTTCGATTTGCGATTTTGCAATCCACAAAGTGGCTTCATAATTGGAAGGATCGGTTTTGAAAAATTTTCGGACAAACTCAAAGTTCTTGATGGCACCATCGTAATCTCGTCGCAAGTACAAAGAACGACCTATTGCAATCCAGTTTTCATCAATCCAATTGTTGTGTTCTACTTTTTTCTTAGAAGGTTCATCGGCTGTCGGCATGCTGTGCATCGAAATTACTTTCGAACATTTTGCAATTGCCGTGTCAATCGCAGGATACATTCCCATTACCTCTTCTTCTGACGGAAGTTGAGCCAAGGGTAAAATTTCATAGTAATCTTCTTTAGCGGTATTTTTGTAAGAGGTCATTGCTTGATTCAGCAATTCGTTTGCGTTGAATAACCCGTTGTATTTGGCTGTGGTACCGTGATATGTTCTACTTACCAACGAATTTTTCTCCGTTGAACATGCTGTGATAAGCAAAAATAGAATACTAAAAAGAGTAGCTATTAAACGAAAGTTCATGTATTTCAATCTATTGTAAGTTTTTTTAAGCGAAAAATCAAAACGCCAAAGTCGCAAATTTATTTTAAAATTAAGGATAATTTTACAAATGAAATGCAATAATTTTTTGAGAGTGTAGATTTATGAGATTGGCAGATGGCTGATTGCAGATTAACAGATTGGCAGATGGCTGATTGCAGATTGCAGATTGCTGATGACAGATTAGCAGATTGTAGATTGATGTTGATTCTTGTTTGGAAGTTTAAAGTACGTGCGGTAAAAAAGTGGTTTTTGCCTAAAATCAGATTAAAACATTTCATTCCACTTCTTTTTTCGTAATTTAGCTTCAAAATTAAATGACATGATGCTTCCTTTTAACCTTCAGAAATGGATTGATGAAAATCGAGATTTGCTAAAACCACCCGTTGGAAATAAAAATTTGTATGTCAATGCAGGAGATTTTATTGTGATGGTTGTTGGTGGACCAAATGCTCGCAAGGATTATCATTACAACGAAAGCGAAGAGTTTTTTTACCAATTGGAAGGCGACATTACGGTTCGTGTGCAGTTGGAAGGAAAAATGCAAGAAGTAAAAATCAAAGAAGGAGAAATTTTCTTGTTGCCAGGAAATACGCCGCATAACCCAATTCGTCCTGCAAACACGGTTGGACTGGTGATTGAACGAGTTCGAAAAGGAACTGACCTCATCGATGGATTGATGTGGTTTTGCGAAAAATGCAATCATCCTTTGAAATCTTATAAATTTCCACTTTCCAACATTGAAACGGATTTTCTACCTCGATTTAGAGAATTTTACGCTTCCGTCGAAGACCGAACTTGCGACAATTGTGGCGAAGTGATGGAGGCTGACCCTCGATTTGTGTAGGTTTATCTCGCAGATTTAATTCAACATATTTCCGCGAGAATAACGATTTCTCAAGGCGTAGCCTTTTTGAAATGAAAAAAGCAACGACGTACTTAAGAAATTGTCATTTCAAAAAATTTTATCGGACGCTAGTGATTTCAGCTGTTCCATATCGCTGGAATTAATTTTGGTGGTAAAGTTCCCGATAGGCATTTTTTTTAATATTAATGTATATACTGAAGATGAATATACAGAAATAGATACAGTATTTTTTGAAGGATTTGTTGATTCAACAGGACCCGAAACATTTTGTTGTTATGTTGAATTAGATATTACTGTAGATGGAACATATTATTTAGTATTTTCTAATGGTATTGATGGTTATGTAATTAAATTGATTATTGGAGAGCATAATGAGTCTGTAGTATCGGTTAATAATTTAGTAAAAGAAGATATTAATTTGAATGTATATCCAAATCCAGTAAGAGATATTGCAACGATTACGTATACTAGTTCTGTCAGTACACCAGTTGAATTATATACATTATCTGGACAGTTATTATATACAGAGACTAATACGTTTGCAGGAAGTAACGAGATTAAGTTGAATATGAGTGATTATTCAAATGGTACATACTTAGTAAAAGTTGGAACAACAACTACACGAATTGTTAAGTAATAATTAAAGTGAAAAGTCCTAGCATTAATTTGTTAGGACTTTTTTATGAATACCAATGTAAAATGTTGCAAATCAAGCGCTAGTTTTTGTGTTCCCTAGTAAACGGGTTAAAATTATTTTGAAGTGCTCAACTTCAATAAATCACTCTTAAAGAACAGAAGATGTTTGTGTTTTCTTCTTAGGGCGTATATCATTTTCATTTTCCTCCTCCTTAGTCCTCGTTAGCTTCGCTGCATGCTTCGCAAGTCAAAGGAGGAAACAGATAATCTCATCCTTTAGGTCTTTTTAGAAGTTAGATTATCAGGTAGTTGTGATTTATGTTTTGCTTAAAAAAGTAGCTTGTTAACCCTCAAAAGAAACCAACGATTTCCCAGTCATTTCCAAAGGAGAAGCGATGTTCATTCGATGCAAAATCGTCGGTGCAACATCGGCTAGTATTCCGTCCTTTAAATGCAAATCATCTGCTGTGACCAAAACTACTGGAACTGGATTTAGGGAATGCGCCGTATTTGGCGAACCGTCTGGGTTCACGGCATAATCCGCATTTCCGTGATCGGCAATCACTAAAAACTCGTAGCCTAATTTCTGTCCAGCTTCCACCACCTCTTTCAGGCAAGAATCTACGGTTTCAACTGCTTTTACAATGGCATCGTAATCGCCTGTATGTCCCACCATATCTGGATTTGCGAAATTTAGACAAAAGAAATTTGGTTTTTCAGTTTGGAGGTCGTTGACCATCATATCTCTCACATCAAAAGCACTCATCTCAGGTTTCAAATCGTAGGTTGCTACTTTTGGTGAATGTGCCATCAGTCGTCGTTCACCTTCAAAAGTATTTTCTCGCCCACCGCTGAAGAAGAACGTTACGTGAGGGTATTTCTCCGTTTCCGCGATTCGTACTTGCGTTCTTTCCATTTTTGAAAGCACTTCGCCCAAGGTGTTTGAAAGATTATCTTTTTCGAAAATAACATCCAAACCTTCGTAAGTTGCGTCGTAACTCGTCATGGTAAACAAGTTCAATTTTAATTTTTTCATTCCAAAATCTGGAAAATCTTTTTGCGATAAAGCAGTAACGATTTCTCTTGGTCTGTCGGTTCGAAAATTAAATGAAATCAAGACATCGCCCTCAGCAATTGTTCCGATTGGATTTCCATTTTCGGTGATTACAACTGGTTCGATAAACTCATCTGTAATTCCTTTATCGTAGGAATCTTGAATCGCTTGTGCTGCCGAAGTTGCTGTTTCTCCAATGCCAAGAACCATCAAGTCATACGCTTTTTTGATTCTTTCCCAACGTGTGTCGCGATCCATCGCATAATAACGACCGATTAAAGTTCCAATTTTTGCATTGGTATTTTTGATTTTAGATTCAATTTCTTCAATGAATTTTTTCCCGCTTTTTGGGTCACAATCCCGACCGTCGGTATATGCGTGAATCACGATTTTTTTAAGCCCATAACTCGTCGCCATTTCACACAGCGCTTCCAAATGCTTCATCGAACTATGAACACCGCCGTTGGAAACCAAACCCATTAAGTGCAAAGTAACATTATTTTCCTTCGCCAGTTTCATTGCCTTGACCAGTGCTTCATTTTGAAAAAAGTCACCGTCTTTTATCGACTTATTGATTCTTGTTAATTCCTGATAAACAATTCTTCCAGCACCGATATTCAAATGTCCCACTTCGGAATTTCCCATTTGTCCATCTGGCAAACCAACATCTTCGCCACTTGTTTTAAGTGTCGCATGCGGATATTTCGCCAACAAATTATCCATAAACGGTGTATTTGCGTTGAATATCGCATCGGATTTAGATTTGTCTCCAATTCCCCAACCGTCCAAAATAATAAGTCCAAAATAGTTTGTCATAGATTTCTTATTTGTGCTGTTTAATTGAGTCATTGTTTAAATATTTGTAGTTGTGAAAAATCATCATAACGTAATTTCAAAAATGGAACCTTTGGGTTTATTGGGTAAATAGTTTAATTTCCCACCATTTAACCGGGTAAATTCGGAAGCGATGAATAAGCCTAATCCAGTACCTTTTTGAGAGCGCGTTTCTTCGTTTTCTAAACGGACAAACTTTTTAAAAACCAGGCGTTGATTTTCTGCCGGAATTCCCGGGCCGAAGTCCTGAACTCCAAATTTAATTCGGTTGCTTTCCCGTCTTAAAAAAACAACAATTTTTTCTGAATCTGGGGCGTATTTCAAAGCATTTTCGATTAGATTTCTCACGGTTGTTTTAATCATAAAAACATCTGCTTCAACTTGAACTTTGACATTGTCTTTTGCTTCAAAAACAACCCATTCCTTTCCTAAAAGAGCATTTTCACTCGCTACCAATTGAATTAGCATCTCGTTCAAATCAATCCACTCTTTGTGTAGTTGAAACGATTGATTTTCAATGCGAGTGGCAGTCAAAATCATTTCCACAATCTCTTCTAATCGCTGATTTTCATACAACGTTTTTTTGAGCAACTCTTCTCTTTTCTCAACCGCAAAGTCATGCTTAATAAGCGTTTGCAAATATAGTTTCGTGGAGGCGATGGGCGTTTTAAGTTCGTGCGTTACAGAAAGCAAAAAATTATTTTGTCGTTCAGAAAGCTTTTGATCTTTATTAATTGTCGCCTTAATTCTCCATAAACCCACTATCAACAGGATGAAAAAGACAAAACCTTCTCCAACAATCATCACTGTTTTGTTGCTTACTTCATGGTTGTATTTTTGTAACTGACTCGAAATTTCGATGAGGTGATATCCCCACCAAACAAATTGAAGCACCACATAAAAACCCAGAACGTAAAAAATCAATGCAGTTTGCCGCTTCATAAAGAGTGTAAATTTGATTTCACCTCATCAATAACCGTGCAAATTTCAGTCTTTTTTTTGAGAAATAACATGCTGTTTCGCACAATCTTTTTCCAGTGATGTTTTGGCATACACAATGTCGAATAAAAGGAGCTCGACACCATCCGTTTTTCGGACAAACAAGAAGACATGACTCCTTTTTACGATTTTTTGGAAAATCTAGGGAACATGATTCCATAAACCGGAAAGACACTATTTATCAAGTGATTAAAAAGAAAAACAGACGTGGCAAAAGTCGCTAATGAGTCATTAATCCACGTAAAACCTTGGATTTTAAGGATATTTTCTTTAACTTGCATGAAATTAGAATCAGCAATGTTATTGATTCCACTGTGTATTATTGGTCTAAAAACAAAAATACATTCATTGCATCGTGCAATGTAAATTAATGAGTATTTATCAGTTTAAATTCTTTACAAACTGTTTAAGAGTCTCCTGTAAACGGAGAAAAAGAAAAAAATTATGACCCTGATCAAAACTTTTGACAGACAACAAAAACCTTCGCAAGAAGAAAGAACGCAATTCGCAAAATTCCTTTTCCAACATCTCGAGAATTACGGCGATCCCATTTCCGACATCGAAAAATGTTTGGCTTATGTAATAGACGATGGACAAGGAGGAAATATTTTTGTATCCCTCACCGACGATGTCCTAACGGGTGTGGTTATCGTGAATCGTACAGGGATGAAAGGTTACATTCCAGAAAACATCTTGGTTTATATCGCAACGCACAAAGATTATCGCGGACAAGGAATTGGTAAACAATTGATGATGGCAGCGATTGAGCAAGTTGATGGCGACATTGCTTTGCACGTTGAGCCTGACAATCCTGCTAAAATACTGTATGAAAAAATCGGCTTCACAAATAAGTATCTTGAAATGAGATTTACGAGACAGAAATAACATCCAAAAGAAGATATTCGTTATGGCTTTCATTACACTTAATAAGCAAAAACTCAAAGATAATTATCAATCGCTAGACACCTTGTTTTCCTCGAATAACATTGAATGGTCGATCGTAGCGAAACTGCTTTGCGGAAATAAAACCTACCTAGAAGCATTGATGGAATTGGGTATCACACAAATCTGCGATAGTAGAATTACCAATTTAAAAATCATCAAATCAATCAATCCAGAAATCGAAACGGTATTTATCAAGCCTCCTGCAAAGAGATATGTTTCCAAAATCATTCAGTTTGCGGATGTTAGTTTTAACACCGAATTTGAGACCATTCAATTGCTTTCTGATGCAGCGGTTCGATTCAAAAAACTTCATAAGATTGTAATTATGATTGAGCTAGGTGAATTGCGTGAAGGCGTTATGCGCGAACAATTCATCGAGTTTTATTCCAAAGTATTTAAACTTCCAAACATTGAAGTTGCAGGAATCGGCGCCAATTTAACTTGTATGAATGGCGTTCTCCCCAATCACGATAAATTGATTCAACTTTGCTTATACAAAGAACTGGTTGAAGCGAGATTTAACAAAAAAATACCCTACATTTCTGGCGGCGCATCCGTTACCATTCCATTAATTGAAAGAGGATTATTGCCTGGCGGAGTCAACCATTTCCGAGTTGGAGAAACACTGTTTTTAGGTACAAATGTTTACAATAACAATCCGTTTGACCACATGCACAACGATGTTTTTAAGTTATACGCAGAAATTATCGAACTGACAGATAAGCCAATGGTTCCTAGCGGTGAATTAGGTCTTAATTTGATGGGCGATAGCTTGGATATTAACTACGCGAATGAAGGTAATTCTTCCTACAGAGCTATTGTGGACGTAGGATTGCTTGATGTTGAAGAAGGTGGTATTGAACTTATACATGATGACATGTCGATTGCAGGTGTAAGTTCAGACATGATCGTAATCGACCTAGGTCAAAACAAGCGCGGTTTAGAAGTTGGAAACCTCATCGAGTTTCGTTTGAATTATATGGGGATTTTGAGGTTGATGAATTCGGATTACATCGACAAGAAATTTGAGTAGTAAACAGCGATGAAATTTTTAAAATTTCTCGGCATCGGTATATTGCAATATTGCCACATTGGAATTAAGCTAAATCAAACATGTTGGTTATCAGAATATTATTTAATTTTCATCATTGTTACCAAGGACGTTGCTACGTGTGTTTGAATTTCCTGACCTTCATCTTGTGCGTAAATTTCGGTTCGAATAACCAATACTCGGCCACCTTTTACGACATAGGATTTTGAGATTAGAAAATCTCCAGTTGCTGGACGTAGGTAATTGATCTTTAATTCAACGGTTACCACATAACAGTCTTCCTCGAAATGACTTACCGCCGCGTAACCCGAAGAAACATCGACTAAAGATGCCATCATCGCACCATTAAACATTCCAGCTTTCCGAGTCATGAATTCTTGTTTCGGTAATTTCATGGATACAAAATCTGTTTGAACTTCAACAAGTGAGACATTCAACATCTTCATCATTGGAGAACGATTAAAACTATCTAGTATGAGTTGTTTCTTTTCTGGCTTCATGTGATAAAGATACATAAGTTCAATTAGAACGAAATTTTGAAAGTTGATATGTTCGTTAAAAATTGAAGAAATAAGCAGGACAAACGCATTTAACTTCAAAATTGGTTTATGTCATGGTTTTTAAACAAAAACGCATGCCACAAACAACTCATCTCAGTTTGCAATCAAGCGGTGGATGAATCCACCGCTTAATAAAATTGTCTTTTCTAAAATTTAGTTTGCCCTGAAGAAATAAGTTCTTTTAAGATTTAAATAAATCCAAAATAATAAATTATACAAATCAATCCAACAGAATATCACTTATCTTTGTGGCATGGAATACAAAAAAGACTCTGGTTTTGGCAAGAAAGACTATAAACCAAATCCTCGAGATAAAGAAAATCCGGATATCATTTTTGGTATTAGAGCTGTAATTGAAGCAATCCGAGCGGGTAGAGAGATTAATAAATTGATGATTCAAAAAGGAATTAATAAAGATTTATTCTACGAACTAAAAGAAGAAACTGCCAATAAAGATTATTTTATTCAATACGTTCCTGTTGAAAGATTGGATAAAATCACGAGTCAAAATCACCAAGGTGTTATCGCATATATTGCACCTTTAGCATATCACAATCTCAATGAAATGGTTGATAAAGCAATGGAAAACGGTGAAAAACCATGTTTTTTATTCTTAGATCGATTGACAGACGTTCGAAACTTTGGCGCTATTGCTAGAACAGCAGAATGTCAAGGCGTGACAGCCATTATTATTCCGAGTCGTGGGTCAGTTCAAGTTACCGCTGATGCAATCAAAACATCAGCTGGCGCATTGAATAGAATTCCTGTTTGTAAAACGGATAATTTAAAAGAGAGTTTATTTTACCTTCAACAAAGCGGAATACGTATAGTTGCTGCTACAGAAAAAACCTCAGTTCCCATTTACGAAGTAAATTTACGAGGCGCTGTGGCAATCATTATGGGGTCTGAAGAAGATGGGATTACCAATGATATATTGAACATGTGTGATGTAAAAGGAAAAATTCCATTAAGAGGTACTATTTCTTCGTTGAATGTTGGTGTAGCGACTGGCATGGTTTTATACGAACGTACACGTCAAGAATTATACGGATAGAAAAAATCCAAACATTCAAAATTAGCTTAAAAGCAATATTGCAATATTGCGATATTGCTTTTTTATGATTCCTATTTCATCATTGCTAATAACAGCGGTAATTCATTTAAGTTTTGAATTTTAAACTCGTTTTTTGTTTTAGAATATTGATTCTCAGAATCAAAAAGAATTGCTCGCATTCCCGCTCTAATGGCTCCCATCACATCAACCTCTCTATCATCACCAATCATTATGCTATTACTGGCTTTCGCGTTTGCTTTCTGCATAGCATATTGAAAAACCCGTAAATCAGGTTTTGTACAGCCTACGTTTTCAGAACACACAATGACATCAAAAAATGGTTTCAACATCGAATTATCAAGTTTAATGTGTTGAATTTCTTCAAATCCATTGGTGATGATATGCATCTGATAGTTTAACTTTTTCAACTCTTCAAGTGTATGGATGGTATCAGGAAATAGTAAAGTTTGTCTGGGTGAAATATCCACGTAACGATCGCTGATTTTGATTGCTAAATCTTTATCGTAGATGTCAAATGCTGATAATGTTCTTACAAATCGTTCATCCCGTAGTTCTTCTTTTTTTATCTTTCCCTTGCCGTATTTTTTCCAAAGCGTAGCATTTATTCGTTTATATGTCCCATGAAAACTATGAAAATTACGAATAGTATCTCCTAATTGAAATTCATGAAATAATATTTCTAGTGCTTTCATTGAATTTCTCTCAAAATCCCACAGCGTTCTATCCAAATCAAAAAAAAGGTGTTTATCTGTCATTTAATATCAAATTGAAATCTTAAAAAAATAAGCCAAAGATGTTGTTATTAATCCATTAATTAGCATTCCTGAGATAATTAAAGGAAAAGTTCTTTTGTTTTTTCTGTAAAACTTGGCAGCGACTATACTTCCAATTGGAACTGATAAAAAAAACGGGGCATACATCGCTATTCCATAAATACCTATGCTCTTCTTGGTTTTTACGATTATTTTATTTCTTTTCGTAAATTTCTTCTGGATTAAAAATGGTTGGTTCAATTCTTTCGCTTTTAAATATTCCAACACTTGTTTAGAATGTGCTCTTTTTATAAAAAAATCACTCAAATAATAAAAAAAAGCCGCGCAAAAACTTGCCCCCGAAATACATATCAAATACGTTTCTAAAAATGAAAGATTTGTAGATGGTCCTGCAAAAGGAATGAACATAAATTTGACCGTCGAAAGAAGAAAAAAGGTTGCAAAAACACCAAATTTCATGTCTTATTTTTTTTAATAAGATTATACTTTTTCCCCAAAAGCTAAATCGCCAGCATCTCCAAGTCCAGGTACGATGTATGATTGAGCAGTTAATTCTTTATCGACGGCACCGACATAAATCTCAATGTTACTTGGCAAACTTTTGCGAATGTATGTAATGGCTTGTGGGGCAGCTATTGCAGCAACAATATATACTTTAGAAGGTTTTCCTCTTTTGACAAGTTCTTTATAAACACGAACCATCGAGCTACCTGTAGCGAGCATTGGATCTGTTATTATCAAAATCTTGTCATCCAGCATAGGGGAAGACATGTATTCAATCTGAATGTCAAAAATTTCAGAAGTGCTGTGTTTTCTATAAGCGGAAACAAAGGCGCTCTCACTTTTATCAAAATAATTCAACAAACCTTGATGCATTGGTAATCCCGCTCGAAGGATTGTGGCTAGTACAGGTTGAGATTTTAAACAATTTACTTCTGTTTCACCTAAGGGAGTTCTAATTGTTTTAGACACATATTCTAATTTTTGTGAGATTTCATACGCCATAATTTCTGCCATTCTTTCCAAATTTCTTCGAAAACGCATGGAGTCTTTTTGAATTGAAACATCTCTTAACTCTGCCAAGAAGGTACCAAATATTGAATTGGTTTTACTAAAATCGTAGATCATATATGGGATTTTTGTAAAGATAAGTAAATAATGAATTGCCTTGAGTGAATAATAAATTTACACCTTGATTCTAATTAAATTTAAGATAATTAAACCTATCTTCCAATCATTTTCAAAAATGTTTTCCACATTATTTTAATATCATGGGCAAGGGTCGGATTGTCAAGATACTTCTGATTCAACTTAATTTTTGAAGGCATGATTTCCTGAATATATGTGTCTTTCGGATTTTCAGACGCACCCAACAACCTGCTTTCATCAAAATATTCTAGGGAAGCATAGTCCGTAATCCCTGGCTTAACGTCTAATATTTTTCGTTGTTCTTCCGTATATAAATCTACATATTCTCTGACTTCTGGTCGAGGTCCTACAATGCTCATTTTTCCGCTTATAACGTTTAAAAATTGCGGAAACTCGTCTAGTTTATACTTTCTCAAGAAATACCCAATCCTCGTAATTCGAGGGTCACGCATCCCGACAGTGAGTTTTCCTTCCTTATCTGCATCCAGTCTCATGGTTCGAAATTTGAACAAATAAAATGGCTCCCCTTTTAAACCAATTCGTTCTTGACAGTAGAAAACACCCCCCTTACTTCCAAGAATGATTAAGATAGCAATGGTGATTCCAAAAGGAGAAAAAAGCAAAAGAATAACTGTTGAAAATAGAATGTCAAATAACCGTTTCATATTTATTTTAAATTCAAAAGTGTAAAGTTAGTTAAATCTTGATTAAGCAGGTTTTATCCCCACAACGTTAACGCTCATTAACTTAATGGTAGGTCAAAGAAGAACGTCGGTATATCGCAATATGCCGACATATCAATATGCCCATACATCTTGCTTGACGGCAGGAAAACGATCATGGAAGTGCATCCTCAAAGATCAATGGGTTTTTGTCATCAATTTGGGTGTGCAAATGATAAAATCGGCTTTTCCTAAATGTTCGGAATCTAACTTTTTCAAACTTGTTTGATTGACAGTAGAAATAGAAGTCATTTCATTCAAATTGTAATTCCCATAAGCTTGAACATACCACATAATTCCTTGATAAAAGTCCGTATGATAAGAGCCGTTCAAATGATAAAAAACGGAATTTTCTTTCATGGCTTTAACAATGCTTTCTCCCATGGTTGCATCTTTGATTGCTTGAGCGTAAACAAAATTTGGACCAGCATGCGTAAATTCTTTCAGCAAATTGTCGTATTGAGAAAGCGTAACATCAACAGGAAAGTTTGACGGAGCAAAAAGTGTTTTTTCGATTTCAGGAACTGAATCTAATGATTCTCTTCCTTTCTTATATACCAGGGAAGCGTATTTTCGAACGGTATTAGTTGCAATCCAAGGAATGGAATTCTCTTTTGCGTAAATCAGCATCGGTAAATAATCGGTTTTAAAATTCGACCACATTTTTGTGGAATCTTCCAGTTCTTTTTCGTTTAATTTCCCTTGTAAATAGAGATCGATATAATTTTGTTGATTTCTTTCAAACATTTCAGATCCTGCAATTAAATCACTTCCGTGTTTTTGGTAGAGTGATATCAAAAGCTCATGTTGTAACCAATGCGCAATGGCATCGTTGTGTAATTCACCGAAAAAAACAAATTTCTTTTTTAGAATGGACTTTTCCATCTTCTGATAGCTTACTTTTTTTCCTTTAGCATCAAAAATAACATACGCTTCTTTATTCTGCGAAAAAGAAGTGAAGGATAAGATACAAATAAATACAGTTAAAGTTAGTTTGTGAATCATTCAGCAAAGATATGGATTTGCTCTAGGATATATAAATAAAAAAGCATAAATTAAAATGACCTGAAAAGGGTATTTTGTTGGGGTAATGGAGGAAGAGGATGTATTTCACTTTCACTTTTTTGACTATTTTTGCATCTTATCATTTTATAATCTTCATTCAATGTCAGTGAAAAGACCCTTGATTTTTGTTACCAACGACGATGGAATTTTCTCCAAAGGAATTCTCTCTTTAATTGAAGCTGTAAAGCCCTTCGGAGATTTGCTGGTGATCGCGCCAGATAAACCGCAATCGGGTATGGGACATGCGATTACGGTGAATAATATTTTGCGTTTATATCCGTACATGCTATTTGAAGGTGTAAACGCTTTTACATGTTCGGGTACGCCCGTAGATTGTGTTAAACTTGGCATGTATGAATTGCAAGGTCGTAAACCTGATTTAGTGGTTTCTGGAATCAATCACGGCGAAAACACAAGCACCAATGTGCTTTATTCTGGAACCATGTCGGCTGCTGTTGAAGGTGCAATTGAAGGCGTTCCTTCCGTTGGATTTTCGTTAGCGGATTTCGGTGCAAATGCGGATTTTGAAGGTGCAATAAACATCGCAACACGGGTCGTTAAATCGATGTTGGAAAATAAACTTCCTGCGGATACATGTTTAAATGTCAACATTCCAAAACTTCCAGCGAATGAAATCAAAGGAATAAAAATTTGTCGTGCTGCTCGTGCTTTTTGGGAAGATAGCTTTGAAAAAAGATTGGATCAATATGGAAATCCGTATTATTGGTTGACAGGTGAGTTTGAAAATAGCGATAAAGGAGAAGATACGGATTTATGGGCGATGGAACATGGATATGCGAGCATTGTGCCGATTCAATTCGACATGACAGCGTATCATGCGGTTGCAGAATTAAACAGTTGGAATATTTAATTTAGAAATTTATGAATTTAAGAAATTGGTCAAAACAACATTCAATTGGATTGTTAATCGGAATAATCACTACGTTAATTTCTCTGCCAATTGTCATGTTTATTTATTCTAAAGTATATAACGACCCGTATGTTTGGTTTCGGTTTTTCGAAGTGAAATTAAAATCATTTCAAAGTCAAATGCTTTCTTTGGCAAGTATATCAAACCTAATTTGGTTCCATCTTTTCATGAAAAAAGAAAAATTTCCGCTTGGAATGGGAGTGATTATGGCGACGGTAATTAATTTGTTAGTAATTCTGTTCTTAAAGTTTGCTTAAAATGACGGGAGATTCACGTAAACTGAAAATCTACACAATCGCTGGTGAAGCTTCCGGCGATTTGCATGGAGCGAATTTAATGAAGGCATTATTAGCTGAAAATCCAGAAATCGACTTTCGTTTTTGGGGTGGCGATTTGATGCAAAGCGTGGCAGGCAAACCAGTAAAACACATCAAAGAATTGGCCTTCATGGGTTTTGTTGAGGTGTTGATGAATCTTAAAACAATCCTAACGAATATTCAATTTTGTAAAAAAGACATCCTAGATTTTAAACCAGATGCACTCGTTTTAATTGATTATCCTGGCTTCAATTTGAGAATCGCCGAATGGGCAAAATCCCAAAACATCAAAGTTTACTATTACATTTCCCCGCAAGTTTGGGCTTGGAAACAATCTCGTGTTCACAAAATCAAGCGATTTGTGGATGAAATGTTTGTCATTCTGCCTTTTGAAAAAGACTTTTATAACAAATTTGATTTCAAGGTGGAATATGTCGGACATCCTTTACTCGATGCCATCGAACAATACAAAGAAAAAGATTTTTCGCCCAAGGAATTTAGAGAGAAATGGAATTTGGGTGAGAAACCCGTAATTGCACTTTTGCCAGGAAGTAGAAAGCAGGAGGTGAGCGTGAAATTGCCGATAATGCTGAATGCTTTAAAAGGAATGAATCAATATGAATTCATAATTGCTGCTGCACCTTCATTGGACGAAGCGTTTTACGCACCTTTAATCTCGGGGAGCAACATTCGAATTATTCACGATGCAACCTACGATATTTTAGGAATTTCTGAAGCTGCTTTGGTAACTTCTGGTACCGCGACCTTAGAAACTGCACTTTTAAATGTGCCTGAAGTAGTTTGCTACAAAGGCTCTCCAATCTCTTATGTGATTGCTAAAAACTTGATTAAAATTAAATATATTTCGTTGGTAAATTTAATTATGGATCGAGAGGTGATTGTGGAACTAATTCAAAATGAGTGCAATGCCAAGCGAATTCGCGAAGAGCTAAACTTGATTATTGATGGAGGAAATAAGCGAAAAGCTGTTTTGGAAAGCTATCAAGAACTGCGAGAAATACTAGGCGGGGGCGGTGCAAGTATAAAAGTTGCACGTTGCTTGTTGAAAACTATTTAGCAGAGGCTTTTTCTTTGTATTTCAACGCCTTATTTTTGTATCGTGAAACTGTTATTAATTTTCTTATTTCAATGCATTAGCTTCCTTGGCTTATCCCAGCAAATGAGGATTGGCGTGTTGCGAGATTACAATTTACAACAGGTTGTGTTTTCATATAACGATGGAAGTTATTCGATTTTCGGAGACAGTCTTTCCTTTGGTGCAATTCTTCCCAATGAATTTATCAGCATTACCATCAAAAAAAACCGCAAAATTGAATTAAAAAAAGGGGTTACTACACTCGGAGAATTTGAAAAAATAAGCTTGATTGAAACTAAAAATGGTTTTTCGATCTCGTTGTCAGGCAAATCACCAACAGTGAAAGAACGCAAATACAAAAACGATTTTGAAATCACAGCTGGCGAAAAAGGATTGACCATCGTGAACTTGGTGGACATGAACAATTACCTTTCTGGAGTGGTTGAATCAGAAGGTGGTGGCGGTAAAGAGCTAGAATATTATAAAGTGCAAGCGCTGATGAGTAGAACGTATGCATTGAAGTATATAAACAAACATCAAGCGGAAGGATTTTCACTTTGTGACCGTGTTCATTGTCAAGCTTACCACTCGATGTTGCGTTTTACGCCAAAAATTGAGGATGCTGTGATTGCAACCGAAAATGTAGTAATGAAGGACGATGACAATCGTTTGGTGGATGCCTACTTTCATGCCAATTGCGGTGGGCAAACCAGCGAAGCAGAATACGTGTGGAATTCGAATGTTCCTTATTTGAATTCATTTAGAGACACTTTTTGCATTTACACCAAACAAGCCACTTGGGAAAAAATCATTTCGCAACAAAAATGGGCAGATTTCTTGGTTAAAAAATACAATTACCCGATTCATGATTCCATTTATGGACCGTTGATTTTCTCTTTTAATCAACCCGAAAGGATGGCTTTTTACCACAGTTCAATTCTAGGGATTCCTTTACGTGATCTAAGATCGGAATTTGGATTGAGATCCACTTTTTTCAACACCCATCCAGAAGGAATGAACGTGGTTGTTCAAGGTCGCGGATACGGACATGGCGTTGGTTTGTGTCAGGAAGGTGCGATGAGAATGGCGCGGTATGGATATTCTTACCAACAAATCGCAGTCTATTATTTCCCTGGAATTCATTTGGTTAAAATGGATAAAGAACAATTTTTCAAACAGAAAGAGGTGCCCATAGATTGGAAACACTAACTTTGTTGATCAAAAAAAGAGATTATATTCCATGCGTTTTTTTTATTTCCTGCTTCACGTTACATTGAAATACTCCTTGCGGATTTACTATCCCAAACAAGTTTTCATCAATAAGCCGAAAGGATATTTCAATCGAACCATCTATGTAAGTAACCACGCAGCTTCTTTTATGGATCCCTTGATTGTGGGTTCGCTTCAACGACCAAGTGTCTTTTTTATGACGAGATCGGATGTTTTTACAAAAGTTACCCGGCCTTTGCTTTGGTCTATCCAAATGTTGCCCATATACAGGC
>CAZAVP010000027.1:0-47653 GCA_964488745.1 uncultured Chryseobacterium sp.
TATTAAATACGGATTATCTCAAGCTTTGGCGCAACAGTCAAGGTCGAGAATTTAGTAGAGAAAATAAATACACGAAAAGTTAACCAATTTGTTCTGGAAGCAAAACCAGAATGAGTTGGTTTTTTTTTGAACTAAATATGACACAAGCCTCCGTGTCAACTCGAACTTCGAACGCAAAAAGGGAAACAAGATTGTCAAATCGCTTGGCGAAGTTTCATTAGTTTTACTCAACGAAACCTACTTTCCCGAAATAAAAAACAAGTACGTTTCATTTATTTCAAAATAGGGAAAATAGATTGTTTAAAGGATATGGCACTTGTATCTTGGGGTTTCAAACGTGACACCAAGTCTAATTATTTTGTTTCAATTGGATAAGCACTTTAAAAGCTCTTTCAATATCCTCTTGTTTTAAAACGATGGTAAATTCATGTGTGGTAGAAACAATTTGCATGATACTCAATCCTTCCCAAGCCAAATGCTTGAGCAAATAGTAGTAAATACCGCATAATTCAATGTTTGCTTTCGGAAGTTTAACAGTAATGGATGCTAAATTTTCATGGATGGATTTTAAATTTGCATCTTTCATTAATTCTAAAAGAGGTTCTCTTAAATAGGTGCTTGTAATAATCGTTGTTTCCGACACTCCACGGCTGATGGTGTAAAAACCATCTGGTTCGCTCTCCAAAAGATTCATTAACGCGGTTGCTTGTTCTTTGTTGACATTTGCTGTGTTTTGAAAAGTAAAGTCGATTAAATCGTTGCGTACCAAAAAATCGCCTAAATTTCCGATAGCAGAAACTAATTTTAAACTAACTTTATGGAAAATTCCAGGCGACATGCGCTTAATTGCCATCACAATTGCCCCTTCTTTTACTTCGCTTCCGATTAACTCTTCAATTTCAGGTTTGATTTTTCGAGCCAAAGAAGAAACATTGATCAGATTTTCACCCATAGCCTCTCTGAGAAAAGGACTTCGATTGATAATATCTTCTGTTATTTTACCGATTGATAACATTTTAAAAAGATTAAGTAGTGTTTTTAATGTGTGAATTTACTCTTTATTTTTTTAAAATTATTGTTTTAGCTCAATCTTTTTAATTGTTTTATTTGTTAAATTTTATTTTACTATTCACGCATACTATTATTCAATGAATAGCAACTGTTTTTTTAGTTTAAAAGATGAAATGAATGAATTTAATGATTGAAAGAATTAGAGGTTGTTTAATTTTGTAACCATGGAAATTCGAAAAATAATACATGTGGACATGGATGCTTTTTTTGCTTCTGTTGAGGAGCTTGATTTTCCTGAATTAAGAGGTAAAGCTGTTGCCGTTGGAGGAAATGCTACTCGAGGAGTAGTGGCGGCGGCAAATTATGAAGCGAGAAAGTTTGGTGTGAAATCAGCAATGAGTTCGCGAATTGCAGCTAAAAAATGTCCCCATTTGGTTTTTGTAAAACCCCGTTTCGAACGGTACAAGGAAATTTCTCAAGAGATTCATCAAATCTTTCACCGCTACACCGACCAAATTGAGCCACTTTCTTTAGATGAAGCATTTTTGGACGTGACGTTTAATAAAATGGACATCCAATCAGCGACTTTTATTGCTCAAGCGATTAAAAACGACATCAAGAATGAATTGAATTTGGTTGCTTCTGCTGGTGTTTCTTATAATAAGTTTCTAGCAAAAACAGCTTCTGATCAAGATAAACCAAATGGTTTATTTATCATTAAACCCAAAGATGGATTGGATTTTATCAGTCGTTTACCAATCGGTAGATTTCATGGTGTAGGGAAGGTGACGGAGGAAAAAATGAAAGACTTGGGGATTTCGACGGGGAAAGATTTGCGTGAGCTAAGTTTGGAGTTTTTGACAAACGTGTTTGGGAAGTCAGGGTTGTATTTTTATCAAATTGCTCGAGGAATTGATCATCGGGAAGTTCTGCCAAATAGAGAACGCAAAAGCATTGCAGTTGAAAATACATTTGAAACTGATTTGATGAAACCAACTGATTTTCGCATTGAGTCCAAAGAAATTTTAATGCAATTATGGAAACGATATCAAACCAAAAGTGTGAACAAAGTTGGGAAAACTTTACATATTAAATTAAAATATTACGATTTCATTCAGGTGACGAGATCGTATTCTCATCGATTTCCGATTGCTGACTTTGAATTATTTCAATCCATCGGTTTGCAATTAATTGAGCAAGTTTTGCCCTTGGAAAAGCCCGTCCGACTAATTGGTTTTCAAATTTCGAACTTTGAATTGAAAGAAAAATCGAAAGAAAACAGTCAATTGACGATAGATTTTTAGTATTTAATGGTTTGTTTTAAGATTTAAAATCTTTACTTTTGTGCTCTTGTTATCACTATGAATAAAAAGGTTTTATATATCTCCTATGACGGGATGACTGATTCACTCGGACAATCACAAGTTTTGCCCTATCTCTCCAAACTCTCTAAAGAAAATTATAAATTCTACTTGATAAGCTTCGAGAAGGAAATGGCGTTTGAGAAGAACAAAAATGCAATTCAAGAAATTTGTGATGCCGCCAACATTCGTTGGTACCCACTTAAGTACACGAAAAAACCTGCTGTTTTTTCTACAATTTGGGATATTTATAAAATGTATCAAAAGGCTTTCCAATTACAAGCGGAAAATGATTTTTCAATTATCCATTGCCGGAGCTACATCTCTTCACTCATTGGACTAAAAATGAAGCGGAAACACAACATTTCTTTTGTTTTTGACATGAGAGGATTTTGGGCAGACGAACGGATAGATGGAAATATTTGGGACTTAAAAAATCCTTTTTATAAATTTATTTACAACTATTTCAAACGAAAAGAAAAACAATATTTAGCGGAGTCTGATTCCATTATTTCGCTTACTTCTGCTGGTAAGGAAGTGATTTTAGATTGGAAAATAGCAGGAGTGACGGAAGCTAAAATTGAAGTGATTCCGTGTTGTGTAAATTTAGAATTATTCAATCCTAAAAGAATAAGTGATTCAGATCAAGTTACTTTAAGAAGTGAATTAAACATTCAACCGAATGACTTTGTTTTAGGTTACGTTGGTTCTATTGGAACGTGGTACATGTTAGGCGAAATGTTAGATTTTTTTATCGAATTAAGCAAAACAAAACAACATGCGAAATTTCTTTTTGTTACGGGTGAAAGTGCAAACATGATTAGGAGCGAAGCGAAGCGCAAAGGACTTACTCCAGAAAACGTAATCATTGCATCATGTATTCATGTAGAAGTCGCGAAATACATTTCTCTTTTCCATTTTTCCATTTTTTTTATTCGACCTACCTTTTCTAAAAAAGCTTCTTCACCCACTAAGCAAGGAGAAATTATGGCAATGGGGATTCCATTAGTCTGCAACCAAGGGGTAGGAGATACCGATTATATTGTTAAAAAATATAATTCAGGATTGGTAATTCAGGATTTTACGTCAAATTCTTATCAGGAAGTTGTAAACAAGGATTTTGACTTTAACAAAGAGGAGTTAAGAGAAGGGGCAAAACACTATTTTTCTTTAGATCAGGGGTTTGAAAGGTATATGAAAGTCTATAAGTCTATCCGATGAGCAAAACAATTTATTTCATAGTTCCTTATCCCTTTCAAAAAGCTCCTTCTCAACGATTTCGTTTTGAACAATATTTAGATTATTTGAAATCAGAAGGGTATCAGGTTGCTATCTATCCCTTTATTGATGAGGTAACTTGGGAAAAGCTGTATACCGAGAAGAATACACTTGCTAAAATTGGTGGAATTTTAAAAAGTTTTGCAAATCGATTTAAGTTGTTGTTTCAATTAAAGCATGCTGATTATCTCTTTATCCACAGGGAGGCTGCTCAAATTGGACCACCTATTTTTGAATGGATTATCGCCAAAGTTCTCCGCCGCAAATACATCTATGATTTTGATGATGCAATTTGGTTAGCAAATTACAGTCAAGTAAATGCTAGGTTTCATAAGCTAAAAGCATATTGGAAGGTCAATTATTGCATGAAGTGGGCAGATAAAATAATTGCTGGAAATGAATATTTGGCAAATTACGCCCGTCAATACAATTCAAATGTTCAAATAATTCCAACCACAATAGATACTGTCAATCAGCACAACTTGGCTACCAACCCAAACCCTGAAAAAGTTTCAATCGGTTGGACAGGGACACATACAACCATGAATTACTTGGATGAGTTGGTTCCAGTCTTAAAAGAATTGGAAATGAATTATGCGTTTAATTTCATCGTTATTTCAAATGAGAGGCCGAATTATGAGTTGGATAGTTTAATTTATGTTCCTTGGAATAAAGACTCAGAGATTGAAGATTTAGTAAGAATCAACATTGGCGTAATGCCATTAAAGCAAGATGCATGGGCAGAAGGGAAATGTGGATTTAAAGGTTTGCAATACATGGCATTGGAAATGGCAACGGTCATGTCTCCAGTGGGTGTGAATAACCAAGTTATAGAACATGGTGTGAATGGTTTTTTAGCCTCAACTCCTGAAGAATGGAAAGTTATTTTAGAGTCGTTACTTCAAAACCCTTCCTTGAGAACAGAAATTGGTCAAAAAGGAAGAGAAACAATCGAAAAAAAATACGCTGTTTTGGCGAATGAATCGAAATACAAATCTCTTTTTAGCAATTAAAGCAACACCCTCAAATCGTTCGCTTTTATTAACAAACTTCTTTTTGGAATTAACGTAAGATTTACCTACCTTTAGAAGAAAAACATGAAACCAACTTTAGTCATCGGAGCAAGTACCAATCCCAATCGCTACGCATACAAAGCAGTAGAAAGTTTAGTAAATCACGGACATTCAGTGATTGCTTTTGGTCAGAAAAAAGGAACCATCGGTGATGTGACAATTCACAACGATTGGAATACGACTTGGAAAGTCGATACCGTAACTTTGTACATTAATCCCAAAATTCAAGAAGATTATTATCAAATGATCGTGGGATTGAAACCCAAACGTGTGATTTTTAATCCCGGTACTGAAAACCCTGATTTTTTCAAAATTTTAAGAGAAAAAGAGATTGAAGTAGAGGTTGCTTGTACCTTGGTCATGCTTTCCATTGGGGATTATTAAATTAATTGTTAATTAATTGTAAATAAAAGACTGGCTTGTCCGCTATGGTGAATTATTCCTAAATTAAATCCGGTTTTCATTAGTCTATCCATTTTCCTTTCTGTATTTTTGCGTTTTTAAAACTTTACGTTTCTTAAAATGGAAAAAATAATTAAAGCGCTCTTTTCAATGCGCATGATGGCATTGGCAATGCTTGTGTTTTTAGTAGCAATTGGAATGGCGACCATGATTGAATCAACCTACGACATCCAAGCTGCAAAAATTATGATTTACAACGCTACTTGGTTTGAAATTTTATTGATTTATTTAGTAATCAACCTCATTTTTAACATTTATACGCATCGCATGTTTCAGCGGGCAAAAATTGCGATGTTGACCTTTCATCTTTCCTTTATAATCATTATTCTGGGTGCGGGAATTACGCGTCATTTTGGTTTTGAGGGATTGATGTTGATTCCAGAAGGACAAGCTACTGATTTGTTGTACGCATCCGAACCACACGTATGGTATCGAATCGAAGACAAAGGACAATTGGTTGCAACTGGGACGAAGAAAAAATTCATGTCGGAACAAACCAACAATTATTTCAAAATAAAAGAAACAGTTAAAGACAGGAAAAATCCGATTGAGATTGAATACGCAAACTTTAGAAAACGTCAAATTGACTCGCTGATGATCCACGATACCATCAATTCTAGTGTGTTGGACATTGTGTTGGGTGGAATGAACTCGAGTTATGTAGGTCAAAATGATTTTATTTTAATTGGTGGAACACCACTTTCTTTCAACAAAAGAGATGCACTTCCTGGAATTGAGATCACCAAGGTCAATGGAAAGTTAATGGTAGAAACCAAAATTCCAATGCGTTACTTGCCGATGACAGAAATGACCAGGTTCCGTCAGGCAGGAATTACCCCTCCAGATTCTTTGTACCAAGAAGTTCCAACCGATTCACTTGTGCCGTTTTTGGCTACGACTTTGTATCAAATAAACGACCAACAATTTGTGTTTAGGAGTGAGATTCCAAATGCCCGGAAAATGAAAATGTCTTCTGGTAAAAAAGACGTTGGAGTAGATATTCTCACGGTTAAAATTACAGATGGAGAAAAAAGCATGTTGTACGATTTAGAGGGGGGAATGGGGCAAATTCCTTCGCACCACAAATTTATTTTCAATGGTTTGACTTACCAAATGGAATACGGCGCTACCTTATTTCAAATTCCTTTTAAAATTCGATGCAATGAATTCCAATTGGATACCTATCCTGGTTCCGAAGTTGCTTCATCTTTTGCGAGTGAAGTCACGATTTTAGATCCAGCGAATAATTACACCAGAAATCAACGTATTTTTATGAACAACGTGATGGATTATAATGGCTTTAGATTTTTCCAGTCGGCGTATGATTTGGATGATCCAAGCACACCAGAAAACGAAAGAGGAACACGGTTGAGTGTCAATCAAGATTGGTGGGGAACGAATGTAACCTATGTTGGTTATTTGTTGATGGGAATCGGAATGTTTTTATCCATTTTTGCTCCTGTTGGACGTTTTCAAGATGTGATGGGAAAAATTAAAAAATCAAGACAACGTCGCGAGTCAAATTTGATAATTTTGATTTTAGTCTCTTTGTCTTTGACATTCGGAACGACTTCATACGCACAAGCAGATCCACATGCAGGGCACGACCACGCAGCGCATGCAGGGCACGATCACGATCATGACCACGATCATTCGGGACATGATCATGCAGGACACGACCACTCCGGACACAACCATGCAGCTCACGCAAATCACGAGCAACCGTCACAAGAGGTGATTGATGCGCATGCGAAACCAGAAAAACCCATTTTTAGAATCATTTCAAAAGAACATTCTGAGGAATTGGCTACCTTATTGGTTCAAGATTTTAGAGGGCGAATCATTCCGTTTCACACGATGTGTAATGAATTGTTGATCAAAATTTCAGGGAAGAATAATCACAATGGGAACAACGCAGTTCAGACGGTTATGAGCATGCACATGTATCCAGAATATTGGGTTACTCAAAAAGTAATTAACGTTCCGAAAGCAGTGCAGGAGCGTTTGAACTTGGGATCCACGGTAAGTTTTTTGGACATGACAGAAAATGAAACGGGAGAAATGAAGTTTTTGGCTGAATACAATGCTTCCCATCAAAAATTAGAATCCAAACGCGATGAATTTGAAAAGAAAATCATCAAATTGGTAGAGAAATACCAGGTAATGCAGGCTTTCATGAGTTGGGGTTATATGAAATTGATTCCAATGCCGAATGATCCAAGTCACATGTGGCATGTTCCGCTAGAGGAGGAATTGATGAAAGTGGACACAGCCGCTTCTTTCATGACCTTGCGTTATTTAGCATCGTTGGATGAAGGAGCTAGAAACGATGCTTTTGGAAATGCAAGCGACCAATTGAAAGCATTGAAAGCTTTTCAACGAAAAGTGGCTGATCCAAGTATTTTACCAACGGAGAAACATGTGGATGTGGAAATTGCATACAATAAAATGCGAATTTTCAAAAATGCAATGTATTCTTACTTCCTGATTGGGGTGGTTTTATTGACATTATTCTTTGTTCGAATCTTTATCAAACCAACCGTTAAAACGGAACGCTTATTCAAAAAAATGGCAATTCCATTCATTGTTGCGATGGTGGTGGTGTTCATTTATCACGGTTTGGGATTATTAGCTCGTTCCTATATTTCAGGTCACGCCCCTTGGAGTGATGGATACGAAGCAGTGATTTTCATTGCTTGGGTGACCATGCTAGCTGGATTTGTATTTTCCAGAAAAAATCCTGTGGTTTTAGCGGGAACAGCGGTGTTGGCTTTCTTCATGATTTTCGTAACCGAATTGAACTTATTAGATCCAGAGATTTCACCTTTACAGCCAGTTTTAAAATCCTATTGGTTGATGATTCACGTAGCAGTTATTACTGGAAGTTACGGATTCTTAGGCTTAGGAGCCATCTTAGGTTTGTTGAATAAAATCTTATACATCTTCAGAACTAAATTGAATGGAAAACGAATCACAGCACATATTCATGAAATTTCTTACATCTCCGAAATGACCATGACCATTGGTTTGTTCATGTTGACCATTGGTACTTTCTTAGGAGGAATTTGGGCCAACGAATCTTGGGGAAGGTATTGGGGTTGGGATCCGAAAGAAACGTGGGCTTTGGTATCGGTATTGGTTTACGCCGTATTACTGCACTTGCGTTTCATTCCAAAATTGAGTGATAAATTTACTTTTAACCTGGTTAGTTTCTGGAGTTATACAGCCATATTGTTTACTTTCTTTGGTGTGAACTTCTACTTGGTTGGTTTACACTCGTATGCACAAGGAGAAGGTCTGGGCGAAGTTCCAGATTGGATTTTCTGGACTTGTTTCGGTTTTTATGTACTTTCAGAGTTTGCTGCCGTTCAGTATCAATTATACAAACAAAATGCTGCCAAAGTGAATTTAAAGCATTTTATTCGCAAAGCAATCATCACGATTGGCGTATTGTATTTGTTTGCATTTATTCAAATGTGGTTAATCGAGCGCAGCTTTGATGGTGAAGTGCTGATGACCTATACGAAAGCGGCTGGATTGTTATTACTTGTTATCGCACTCATGTTCGCATTCGCTACTTTCCGTGTGAAAACCGAAAACATTCCAAGCAAAGCTGAGTTGAATTAATCATAAATAGGTTTACAAATGAAAGTCGATATTTTAGCATTTGCAGCACATCCTGATGACATTGAAATCAGTGCGTCAGGAACTTTGTTGAAACACATTCAACAAGGGAAAACAGTTGCGATTGTGGATTTAACGCAAGGTGAGCTTGGTTCTCGTGGAACTGCTGAAACCAGAAGAGAAGAATCAAAAGTTGCCAGCCAAATATTGGGTTTGTCGGATCGAGTAAACCTCAAAATGGCCGACGGTTTTTTTGAACATAACGAAGCGAATTTACGATTGGTGATTGAGCAAATTAGACATTTTCAACCCCAACTTGTACTGGCGAATGCTGTTTCGGATCGTCATCCTGATCATGCAAAAGGAAGTAAATTGGTTTCAGAAGCTTGTTTCTTGGCAGGATTGATTAAAGTTGAAACGAATTTCCAAGGTGAAAATCAAAAAGCGCATCGACCCAAAGCGGTTTATCATTACATTCAAGATAGACACATCGAACCAGATTTCGTGGTAGATGTTTCTGATTTTGTGGAACAGAAAATTGCCTCGATAAAAGCGTATAAAACGCAATTTTTTGATCCCAATTCAGCTGAACCGAAAACCCCCATTTCAGGTGAAGATTTTTTTGATTTCATTTATGGTAGAATGTCCACGATGGGAAGGCACATCGGCGTAAATTATGGAGAAGGTTTTACAGTAGAACGCTACGTAGGCGTGAATGATCTGTTTGATTTGATATAAAAAAGACGGAGGTCGATTGCGTCTGAGAGTTACACTTTATGAACGTCCAATCATCCTTGCAAAAATCATTTTTGCATTTGCAAACTCACCAAATTGGCATAAATGCCTTCTTCGAGGCTTAACAAATCCTGATGCTTTCCTTCTTCAGCAATTTGACCGTTGTTGATCACGTAAATTTTATCCGCATTGCGAATCGTAGATAAACGGTGCGCAATCACAAACGAAGTTCTTCCTTTCATCAAGGTTTCCAACGCTTCTTGAACCAGCTTTTCAGATTCTGAATCCAAAGCAGAGGTCGCTTCGTCCAAAATTAAAATCGCTGGATTTTTCAACAAAGCTCGCGCAATGGCGATGCGTTGTTTTTGACCTCCTGAAAGCTGAATTCCGCGGTCTCCGACTTGTGTATCGAATTGTTCTGGGAAGCTATTAATGAATTCCAAAGCATTGGCTTGTTTGGTCGCTTCATACACTTCATTTTCTGTAGCTTCTGGACGACCATAAGCGATGTTTTCGCGAATGGATCCAGCAAACAGCAACACTTCTTGTGGTACCAAGGCAATTTGAGAACGCAAATGCTCAATGTCGATTTCTTTTGAATCTACTCCGTCGTAAGAAATGATTCCTGAAGATGGATCAAAGAAACGCAAGAGCAGAGAGGCAATGGTTGATTTTCCAGCGCCTGACGAACCAACCAAAGCGATGGTTTCATTCGGTTCAGCGGCTAAAGAGATGGATTTCAATACTTCAATGTCTGGACGTTGGGGGTAATGAAAACGCACATCTTTGAACTGTACTTTTCCTGTAATAATGGGTTTTTGAATTCCTTTTAAAATTTCTTTTTCACTTGGAGTTTGAATGATGGTCATCAAGTTTTCTGTCGAGCCAACTGCTTTTTGAATGTTGGCATACAATTCTGGTAGCGATCCGATGGATGCGCCCATCATTACGGTCAACATGATGAAGGAATAGAAATTTTGATTACTCAAGGATGGATTTGCACCTTGTGTCATTAGCAAACCTTGCCAAATGATGAAAACGATGGCACCAAATAAGCAGAAAACGATGAAAGAAACGAATAATCCTCTCCAGAGACCATTTTTAATGTTCAGTTTTCTAATTTCATCAATGCTTTTTCTGTATTTAAATAGGGTAAACAATTCACTGGTAAAGGATTTTACATTTGAAATTCCTGTCAAGCTTTCTTCAATGATGACATTAGAGGTAGCCGTTTCTGTTTGTGCTTTGGCAGCTAATTTTTTGATGAATCGACCAAATACAACTGCAATGATTGCCATCACGGGAACGGTGGCCAGCATGATTAAAGCCAATTTCATCGATAAAATACCCAAAAAGATGATTCCGCCAACCACAATCACGATTTGTCTGAAAAATTCAGCGATGGTCGTTCTCAAAGTTTCTTGTAGTTGGACGATGTCTGAAGAAATGCGAGAGGTCAATTCTCCAACTTTGTTCTTGTTGAAAAAATCCATCGGCATGTAAATCAAGCGAGAAAATGCATCGTATCGGATGTCGCGCAAAGCATTTTCAGTCACATTGGTAAATATAACTACTCGGAAATAGGAAGTAATGGATTGTATCGCAAAGAGAATAAACAATGCTCCAGCGACTTTGTTGATGTTGTTCAAATCAAGCAAGCCAACCGTTTCTTTACTGTTTACAGGAGTTCCAGCGCTTCCTAAAAGTTGCCCCAGCAACAGTGGGAAAATCAAGCCAGCACCCGTTGAAAGAATCAAGAAAACCCATCCAATCGAGAAAGTAAGTCGATAAGGTTTGAGGTATTTGAATACGCCTTTTGCCTTCTGAATTTCTGCTTTGTTTAATTTTATTTTTTTTTCACGCTTCTTGGTTGTCATTTGGGAATTTTTTGTCAATTTTGTTGTCTGAAATCGATGCAAAAATACGCTTTGCAAATCGATTTTAATGAACATTTAAAGAATTTAATAAATTGGTTTGGATAGAAAGAAATTTTATATATCTTTGCAGTCCGAAATTTAAAGAACTTAATTAAAGATATAGGATTATGGCAATGAAAAGAACGTTTCAACCGTCGCTTAAGAAGAGAATGAACAAACACGGATTCCGCAGTAGAATGGCTACCAAAAACGGAAGAAAAATTATTGCAGCACGTCGTGCTAAAGGAAGAAGAAAATTGACTGTTTCTAGCGAGTCTAGTCACAAACGCTAATCTTTTCATTGGTCAAGATATGGAGAGCTGTTTCGAAAGATTCAGCTTTTTTTGTTTTAAACAATTGATTTTCTTGTGACTTGAATATTTCAGGTATTCAAATTCCAAGACTCAAACCAATCATTTTACTTAAACCCAAGTAGCCATGACTCCAAACGAATTTTATCAAAAAAGCATTGTTTTCGCAGCAGGAGAAATCCAATCAGCACGTCAGAAAGTTCAATTATTTACCTTTTTGCGTTTGTTTGTCTTCCTTACCTTGAGTTTTTCACTCTATTTCTCTTGGGGGAATGCTTCTTTGTTTTTCACGGTTTTCTTTGTTGGAATGGCTGTATTTTTAAAAATGGTCAACATTTCAGTGGATGCGAAGTTGAAATTAGAAAAAGCAAAAGAGCTCAAAAAAATCAATGAATCCGAAATTGCTGTGCTAAATGGAGATTGGTCTATGTTTGATCATGGTGCTGAATTTCAAGATGGGAAACATGCTTTTTCCAACGATTTGGATGTTTTTGCCGTGAAAGGGATTTTCGGTTTTTTGAATCGAACCATCACCGCTCGCGGTAAAAAAGCATTGGCAGATTTATTACTGAACGGAACGCTTGAAACAGATCGCAACAATGAGATCATCCAAGCTTTGTCAAAGGAGATGGAGTGGACACACGCTTTTCGAGTTTCTGGCTCCATTGCAAGCAGAGAAAATGCAACGCAACTGACTGTTGAACAACTATTAAAAACGAAGAATGCCAATCCTGCTTGGGTGAAATGGTTTCGATATGTAGTTCCCATTCTGACCCTTCCAGCGCTGGTTTTATATCAAATGGATGTCATTTCTGGTTTGGCTTTTACGGGGGTTTTACTTGCAACGGTTTTACCAACGATGTCTCTTTTGAAATTCACGAATGCAATCGCAACGGATTTGGGGAAATACGAGCCTAAAATGAGCATGATGCAGGATCAAATTCACTCTTTGGGAAAAATAGCTTCTACCAGTCCGCAATTATTGGAATTGATTGCTTCGCTCCGAGGGGAAAATTCGGCAGAATCAGAAATAAAACAATGGTTAAAAATCAACAAGCGATTTGAGATTCGGATGAACATTTTGGTAGGTATTCCACTAAATATTTTCTTTGCTTGGGATTTATGGCAACGGGTAGCAATCCAAAAATGGATGGATAAAAATAAAGATTCTTTGTTGGTTTGGGAACACGTTTTAAGTGAGTTGGAAGTGCACATTTCTGGCGCCAACCTACTTTTCAATTACCCTCAAACGGTCTTTACTTCATTTTCGAATCAAAATGAAGTAGAAGTCAAAAAGATGACCCATCCTTTGTTGTCGTCCATTAAATCCGTATCCAACGATGTGCTGATGGATGAAAACAATCAATTCATGATTTTGACCGGGCCAAACATGGCTGGAAAAAGCACGTATTTGAGAGCGATTGGATTGGTTTTCGTGATGGCAAATGCCGGATTTCCCGTTTTTGCTGAGTCGGTAAAAATTCCACGAATGAAATTGTATTCCAGCATGCGAACATCGGATGACTTGTCGAATGAAAGTTCGTATTTTCATGCTGAATTAACCCGTTTAAAATTCATCATGAATGCATTGGAACAAGAGCAAAAGATTTTTATATTGTTGGATGAAATTTTGAAAGGAACGAATAGCAAAGACAAAGAAGAAGGTTCGAAAAAATTCTTGGAAAAGCTACAACGGATGGGGGCGAAGGGAATCATTGCTACGCATGATTTGTCTTTGTGTGAACTATCTAAGGAACACCCTGCTTTTTCCAACGGATATTTTGATTCCACCATCGAAGGAAAAAACTTGTATTTTGATTATACGTGGAGAAAAGGAATGTGTCAAAACATGAATGCCTCCTTTTTGTTAAAGCAGATGAATTTAGTTGATTAGATGCGTATAAACGGTTTTTTATTGTATATTCGTAAACCTAATTATGATTTGGTATAGGAATGGTATGGAGAAAATAATTTTAATATTTACCAGCATGGTCTTGTCATTCAGTTTGTTTGCTCAAGATGAAGCATTTGATTACGATGAAAACATTTACGATGACATTGTTCCCAAGCATTCCTTTTCTTTGGAATTGGGTTTGCCCGTAAGTACTTCGAATAAGCCGTATCAGTCCATGATGATGGGGTTGATTAATTTTGCACCTTACTATCAATTTACCTTACAAAATCATCTTTCTTTTGGTGCTGGAGTGAATTACAGTTATTTTAGAGCAAATGAATTCAAAGTACCCCAAAAAGTGGTTGGTGGTTTACACAATGTCGGGATTTTTGGCAAAGTAGGTTGGGAAAAGTTTCATTCCATGCGGTTTGGTACAACAGCTGCCGTTAAAGTTGGCTATACACAAAGTCATTTTACAACCGATTTAAACAAGGTCAACGGTGGCCCAGTGGTAATTGATGGCATCTATGTAGAACCTAATTTCGGATTGGTATTAACTGCTGGCGAATTCATTTCCTATAGTTTTGTGGTTGGATATGCTTTTCAAGGATATAATTTCAACACATCTCATCTAGGAATCAGCGCTCAAGGTGGATTTTCAGCAGCTGATTATTCGAAAAACACGCAATTCATGACCTTCGGGTTTGGGTTTACATATTACATTAAACAGTATTAAATCTAACCATTTAAAGAACAGAGTGCAACTTTATGCTTTGTTTACTCGTTAATATAATATTATCCATTTAAAATAATAAAAACAAAATAAAATGAAAAAAATCACATTCATTTATTTCTTTATTTTCTCATGCTTTTGCTTTTCAAATGTATTAGCTCAAGACATTGATGAGAGACTTTTAGTGAAGTATAGTAAGTCGGAAATAGAATCTATAAAGAGATTGCAACCAGAGCACTA
This sequence comes from uncultured Chryseobacterium sp., assembly GCA_964488745.1. Taxonomy (GTDB): domain Bacteria; phylum Bacteroidota; class Bacteroidia; order Flavobacteriales_D; family Crocinitomicaceae; genus JAQVCM01. The sequence continues at coordinate 14,639 of CAZAVP010000027.1, forward strand.
TCAGTTTTTAATCAATGCGCTTGATAGGGGTGTTTTTATTTCAGAAATTCCGTTTGAGAAAAATGAAAACATTGCTTTTGATGGCACATTAACCATTGATATAAATGAATCACATAACTTTTTGACAATCAGAAAAGAAATTACAGATAAATATCAATATTACAAAATTGCTGGAACAACCAAGATGTTGGTAATTTTACCCAAAATCTTTCTTGACCCTGAACTTCAAAAACAAATTAAAACAAAACAATGAGAAATTTAATTTTATTACTGGCTATTTGTTTGAGCGGAGTAGCTTCTGCTCAATTAAACATGACAGGGCCAGATTTTGGAGAAACTAATCCATTAGATTGTAATAATTATCAGAATGAATCAGTAACAAATTTGTTTGATAATGGAGGAGCTGGAAACTATTTGCCAAACTCAGCGGATACATTGACTTTATGTCCTGACTTGAATGCTACAAATGGCGCACGATTGTTTGTTACATTTGGCGTGAACCAAGGTTTAACGTATGACATTCATCCATCTGACACCATGTATGTGTTTGATGGTCCTGATGTAAACTCACCTCTTTTAGGTGCTTTTAATAATGGTTCACATCCAAACGGGTTTGGAACTTCTTCAAGTTACCTTAACAATCCATCTGGATGTTTAACCTTTGTGTTCCATTCAGACGCAACGAATGAAGGTACTGGTTTTGCCGCAAATGTTTCTTGTGGAAATCCAGCGCAACCCTTTTTTCCGCACATTGAAGCATTTGTAAACGGTAGTCTTGTAAATTCATTGAATCCGCTTGACACTGGTTATGTAGATATCTGTTTAGGAGATACGGTATTAATCGTAGCTAAACCAATCTTCCCTTACGCAAAAGAAGTAACAGGATTCGGTTACAATCAAAACTTAAATAATGTCAATTACCTTTGGGAGTTTAGCAATGGTATTGTGGGGCCTAATAATGATTCGGTTACATTTATTCCAACCACAAGAAGTGGATTTTATGTTGGGTTAAGAATTACAGACATTTTTCCACAAATTGAGCAAACTTTTTGTAAAATTCGGGTAAGTCAACAACCGTTATTTACAGGTACAGGACCGATAGATCCAATAATCTGTATCAACGAAGAAACAATTATATTAGGAGGTGCTAACCCTACAGATACCGTTGGGGTTGCCTTTCCTCCTGGATCTTTTGAAATCGGAGGCTCCGTTGCAGGCTTGACTCCTCTGCCTGATGGCTCTGGATCTAACTACTCCACGAGTATTCAAATGAGTGGGTTTCCAGTAGGGGCTGTGTTTTCTAATCCTTCTGATTTGCAGAATATTTGTATGAATATTGAACATAGTTTTTTGGGGGATTTAGAAATTTGGTTGACTTGCCCAAGCGGTGTTGAAGTTCCTTTAGTTAATTCTTATAATGGGGGTATTGGGCATATCCCTGGAGGTTTTGGAGGCGGAGGAGTTTATTTAGGAGGAGCTAATGATACAGGTGTTGGAACACCAGGAGTTGGTGCTGAATATTGCTTTTCTTCAGTGAACAATACTTTTGGAACCATGGCACAGGAACATGCAGCAAATAATTATGTTACTGCTGGTACTCCCGCAGGAAATTCAATGAACCCAAATGGAGTGTACCAACCTGAAGTTAGTTTTAGTAATTTCAATGGTTGTCCTTTAAATGGATCATGGACACTTACTGTTCGCGACAATTGGGCGTTAGATGATGGCTATATATTTGAGTGGGGACTCTATTTTGACGCTTCTCTTTTCCCAAATAATGAGTCTTATTTGAATTCAATTCAAGATTATTATTGGGAGTCTGATCCAACAATTGTGAGTGGTATGAATGACACCTCAATTGTAGTTTTTCCAAATTTACCAGGATCTTATGATTACACATTTGTAGTTGAAGATGATTATGGTTGTTTTTACGATACGACAGTTAATGTTGTAGTAAAAGAACCAATTATCTTAGATTTACCTCAATTAATTTGTGAAACATCTTACACCTCTACATTAAGTACAGGAACAAATGATGGGCAATGGTCTTTTTATGACTCTCCTGGAATTCCAACTTTTGCTGCCGATAATGTGAATACGACCTTTACATTTCCAGTACCTGGATTGTATCATTTAGTTTATTCTGACACTTCATGTACAGATAAGGATACAGCAATAATTATGATACAAGCACCGCCTGTATTTGATTTCGACTCCGACTTTTTTGCCTGCCCCTTTGAAACAGAACACATGATTTTTAAAGATTCAGCATTGGTTTCGTCTTTTAGTTGGGGAATTCCTTTTCCAGAGTTAGATACTTTGTTTCAAGCAGATTTATATCAAGGTACTTATACTGCAAGCTACGTAACGTTACTAGGTTGTACAAAAGACACTACATTTACCATTGATTCTCAGCCTGTAACAGTTTTACATGATTATGGAGTGATTTGTGGTGATACTTTAACAATGAATCTACATCAAGGTACTGTTGATGGACAATGGACTGTTCAATCCATGCCTGGTAATGTTGCTCCTATTTTTGGAAATTCAACTAAATTGAATACAACGATTAAGGTAACGGATTATGGAGATTATGTTTTAGTATTTACAAATGAATGCAATGACCCCAAATCAACTACCATCAGTTTTAGACCGTATCCACAGTTTAATTTGCATGATGCAGAGATATGCATCAACGAGTCACACGTTTTTACTGTCCCAAACCAACCATTTGTAGATGATTATCTTTGGAACAACGGAACGGTTGGATCAACATTGACGGCTACCGAAGAAGGTATGTACATCTTAATGGCTACAAACCAATGCGGTATTCACATAGATAGTGCTTTTTTAGCTACTTTTGTTTGTGAATTAGATTTCCCGAATGTATTTACACCAGACGGTGATGGTTCCAACGAAGTATGGACTTCTTTGGAGCATCCTGATGGATTTAATTCTTTCGACATGAGAATCTTTAACCGTTGGGGTAATATCATGCACACTTACGATCATGTAAATGGTTTCTGGAATGGTAAAACAAGTTCTGGTGCCGAAGCTTCGGAAGGAATTTATTTCTATACCGTAACTGCAATCACCAAAAATGGAAAGGAATTAACAAGACAAGGATTCTTCCATTTGATAAGAAAATAAAAGTTTTTTTATAAATTACAAAGCCGGTTCATTTGAATCGGCTTTTTTATTGATTTTTAAATTTATACTGAATTATAGACTAGGGAATCATTCTAAAAGAATTCTCCAGAGATACAGATAATTACTATACATATAAAGCAAATATTGTGTAACTTTGATTGTCGTTGTTCAACAACTAAATTGACCTATTATGAAACATAGCAAACTTATTCAAAGGATACTATTTTTGCTTTTTACCTGCATTTCTTTTTATGAGTTGAGTGCTCAATTGCCCGAATGCAATAAGTATTATCGCATGTTACAATCTCCAGTTTTTCAAACAGTTGATCCTTTAACCAGTGTGGCAACAACAAATAACATAGCATTACCTGTTGACGCTGCTGGACTTGCTGTCAATGATAATTTTTTCGCAGCATCTCCTTCACCTACTTATTATACAACCGTAAATGGCATTTATCACTATTATGATGGAAGCACGTGGATTAATACAGGACATAGCACTGGACCTAGTGGATCGGTAAATCCAGGCGGTGCTGGAGTTTATATATATAACATTATTGGTGGAACAGGTGCTAAAATATATCGATACGATGGCACGGGACCTTCAACCTTATTTTTGAATTTAGGAAATTTTCAAGGTCCTTATGATTTAATGGGTGATGCAGATGGAAATGTCTATATTTTAAGAAATGGTGCAATACAAGCATTAGAAATGTACGATCTAAACGCCAACTTAGTGTGCTCATACAACCTAGTTAATCTACCCACTGCCAATGCGGGTGGCGGGTACAGTATTGTCAATGGATTGCTTTACGCGGATATTGGGAATACTTATTTGTATATTGGCACATTCAGCGGAAATACAATTTCTTTTTCGTCAGTACCAAAAACACACACTTTTTCAGACTTTGCTAATTGCCCATTTCCACCAGTAAACTTGACGATAGATCCTCCAATAAATTTAGGTTGTATGAATTTAAGTACGCAATTGTCGGCGACTACAAGTATCTCAAACCCAATATTTAGTTGGACTGGTCCTGGAATTGTGTCTGGAGCAAATTCCCCAAATCCAACAGTTGATCAGCCAGGCGTATATACTCTTACGGTAACTGCTGGGCCAGGTGGTACAGGCTGTACAGGTTCTGCGACTAAACAAGTTACAGTTGTCCAAACAGGAGGATTAACGCTTGATATGACCGCATCAATTTTAACGATTTGTGAAGGTGAGTCTTCCGATTTAATTGTCACGGCTGCTGGCGGTTCAATCCCATATACTTATACGTGGGATAATAATTTACCAACTGGAAACGCACATACGGTTTCACCAACTGCAACAACAACATACACTTGTGTTGTTACGGATGTCAATAATTGTACTGGAACCGTTTCTAAAACCATCGTTGTTGATACAAAACCAATAATCAATGCAGGGTCAGATATCAACGCATGTATAGGAAATCAAATCACCTTGAGTGGTACTGGAGCTGGTACTGGAGGAACTTATAATTGGAACAACGGAGTTACGGATGGAATTCCTTTTTCTCCAAACATTGGGAGTACAACATACACGTTGACGGGTATAAATGCAAGCGGTTGTCAAAATACAGATCAAGTTGTTGTGAACATGAATCCTTTGCCAACGATTGATGCGGGACCAGATCACATTATTTGTTCGGGGGTTAGCATTAAACTAAAAGGAAACGGATCTCCAGGATCATTGACTTGGGATAATGGAATTGTCAACGGTGTCAATTTTACGCCAACCGTGGGAACTACGACTTATACAGTAACGAATACGGATGCAAATGGATGTCAAAATTCTGATCAAGTGAATGTTGTTGTTCAACCCAATGCCGTCGTTTCTTTCACTGCTGATCCAATAAGTGGTGAAGCTCCGCTAGAAGTAACTTTTACGAATACTTCCGGAAATGCTGATTTATACAATTGGAATTTTGGAAATGGGAATGAAGCAACTGTCAATGATTTGAGTCAACAGGTTAGTAGCTATTTGGAAAACGGATCTTATGTGGTTACTTTGACTGGTTTTTCTGGAAATTGTTCCGCTCAATTTCAAGTAACCATTAAAGTCATGAGTCCGTCTGCTTATTTAATTCCGAATGTATTTACGCCAAATGCTGATAATTCAAATGATTTTTTCACCATCAATGGGTCAAATTTAAAAGCAGTCAACGTTTTGATTGTCAATAGATGGGGAAGTGCAGTTTTTGAAAGTTCTGACATCCATTTTAAATGGAATGGTAAAGTGAATAATACAGGTGAGTCTTGTGCTGATGGCATTTATTTTTTCAAAATAAAAATCATAGACGTGGATGGAAAGGAAATAGACGAACAAGGATTTGTTCACCTCGTTAGAGATTAAAAAGAGAATTGAAAATCTAAAGTTCTTTTCACTTTTTTCGAAAATAATTCTTATTTTAGTGATATGTTTTTAAAGCCGATTCAAGTGAATCGGCTTTTTTTGTTGACCTTTGTTAAAAGATTATTTACATGTTTGTTTCATCCAACTCAATTGCCGAAATCAAAGTTTATTTTAAAAAGCAATTAAGTACCATGTTTTCAGATTCTGAGATTAAACAAATTTCAAATCATGCGTTGAAAACAAGATTGAATCTAAGTCAGTCGGAATTACTTTTATCAGACGATATTCGCTTATCGGAGTCTGATTTGTTGTATTTCAGAAGCATTGTAAAACGACTTCAAGCCAACGAACCAATTCAATATATTTTCGGTGATACGGAATTTTATGGGTTGACTCTAAAATGTGATGCAAGAGCATTGATTCCAAGACCTGAAACCGAAGAATTGGTTGATTGGATTCTTTCAGATTTAATTTCGACTGAACAATATGAAATTCTGGATTTATGCACGGGTTCAGGTTGCATTGCCTTGGCACTGAAAAGTCAATTGAAAAATTCAATTATTTCTGCAATAGATTGGAGTCAAGATGCTTTGGATTTAACTTCTGAAAACAGTCAAGCTTTAAAGTTGGATTTAAATCTTCAAAAAATCGATGCGTTAAGCGATTTTAATACGTGGAATTTAAAACCGAATTCGTTTGATATTTGGGTATCTAATCCGCCATACATTCCTGTAAAAGAAAGACATTTGATGGAAACGAATGTATTAGAATTTGAGCCAGAAATGGCACTTTTTGTAGAAGATGATGCTGCTTTAATATTCTATGAAAACATTGGAAAAGCAGCAAGATTGTATTTGAAATCAGGTGGAAAATTGTATTTCGAGTTAAATGAAAATTATGCGGAAGAAACCAAACAACTTATGGATGAAATTGGTTTTATTTCTGTGGAAATTAAAGTAGATTTACAAGGCAAAAAAAGAATGTTGAAAGCGATTCAAAAATAAAAAGCATGCAAATTAAAGAAAAAATACAACATTTGACGGATGAACTCAATCGGCATTCGCATCTCTATTATGTTAAAAATAATCCTGAAATTTCAGATTACGAATTCGATGTTCTACTGAAAAAATTAGAAGAACTCGAAGCCAATTATCCTGAATTTATTTCAGATGTGAGTCCAACAAAACGAGTAGGAGGCGACCTGACCAGCAAATTTGAAACGGTTGTTCATCAATTTCCAATGTTGTCTTTATCAAATACTTATTCTGAAGCAGAAATATTAGAATGGGAATCTCGTCTGCATAAATTAACCGACGAACCTCTAGAATATGTTTGCGAATTAAAATACGATGGCGTTGCAATTGGCGTTCAATATAAAAATGGAAAATTATTTCGAGCAATTACACGCGGTGATGGAACGAGAGGAGAAGATGTTACCAGCAATGTTAAAACGATTCGAACCATTCCTTTGCAGTTGCGAGGCGATTTTTCGGATGATTTTGAAATTCGAGGGGAAATCTTTTTCTCTTTGAAAGGATTTGAGAAAATGAATGAACTTCGTCGTGAGAATGGCGAACCAGAATTTGCAAATCCCCGAAATTCAGCTTCTGGAACATTGAAATTATTAGATCCAAAAGTGGTTGCTGAAAGAGGTTTAGATTGTATGTTGTACGGTTTGTACGGATACGATTTACCGATGGAAACGCATTTTGACAGCGTCATGAAAGCCCGAGAATGGGGATTCAAAACGCCGACAGAGAAAGATCAATACATTTTAAAAACCGATTCGGTTGAAGGAATCATGAATTTTATCCACCATTGGGATCAACACCGAGCTGAATTGCCTTTTCAAATTGATGGAATTGTAATCAAGGTAAATGATTACAGCATGCAGTCAGAATTGGGATTTACTGCCAAATCACCCAGATGGGCTATTGCATTTAAATTTGAAACGGAACGGGTTGAAACCAAATTGCTCTCTGTCAGTTATCAAGTTGGTAGGACAGGAGCCGTAACGCCAGTTGCCAATCTGGAAGCTGTTCAATTAGGAGGAACCACCGTAAAACGAGCTTCCTTATACAATTCAGATCAAATTCAACGTTTGGATTTACATGCAAACGATTTCGTTTACGTCGAAAAAGGAGGTGAAATCATTCCTAAAATTGTTGGGGTGAACCTTGAAAAAAGGAAACTCAATTCGGAAACGATTCAATTCATTACCCATTGTCCTGAATGCGAAGCAAAATTGATCCGGCAAGAAGGTGAAGCTCATTTTTTCTGTCCAAACGACATGCATTGTCCACCGCAAGTAAAAGGTAGAATTGAGCATTTTATCGGACGAAAAGCAATGGACATTGACGGTTTGGGAGCCGAAACGGTGGATATGCTGGTTTCGAGAGGGAAAATTCAGAACATCGCTGATTTGTATGATTTGACTTTCGATGACATCATCGATTTGGATCGCATGGCGGATAAATCTGCCAATAAATTATTGAAAGGATTAACTGCATCGAAATCTGTTCCGTTCGAACGCGTGCTTTTTGCAATTGGAATTCGATTCGTTGGTGAAACCGTTGCCAAGCAATTAGCGAAAGCGCTAAAAAACATTGAAGCAATTGCGCTAGCGACTTACGAAGAATTGATAACAGTAGAAGAAATTGGCGATAAGATTGCTTTATCGGTCAATAGCTTCTTCCGAAATTCTGAAAACATTGACATCATCGAGAGATTGCAAAATGCTGGACTTCAGTTTGAAATCGAGGAAAAAGAACACGCTTCATCAAATTTAGAAGGTAAAAACTTCGTAGTTTCTGGCGTGTTTAGCAAATTTTCAAGAGACGAATTGAAAAACTTAATTGAACAACATGGTGGTAAAAATGTAAGTTCAATTTCAGCTAAGACCAATTATGTAATTGCTGGAGACAATATGGGTCCAACAAAATTAGAAAAAGCATCTAAATTGGAAATTCCGATTATATCAGAAGATGATTTTATTAAGATGATTGAAATGTAGATAGTTTACTCCAATGTGGATACGCAATGCATTGCGTATCCACATTGGAGTAAACCACAATAAAAAATTTATTTAACCGAAACCGATTCTGTCCATTCAATTCCACTGATATCAATCAACGTCAGCTGATACGTTTTTCCCTTTTGAATGTCTCTTGTTCCCAAGGAAATAAACATGTTTGCTTTTGCTCCCAAAGGTATCACCAAACTGTGTTTTCCAGGCTTTACTTTTGCAATATAATGATTGTCAATGTGTTGTTGGTTGAATTTTGACAGGTCTTTTCCATCCATCGAAATGATTTCATTTCCTTCTGAATCGGTCAATTTAATTCCAATTAAAAACGATCCATAAACGTCAGCGCCTTCAATGCGATTTACTGTAAAATCTAAGTTCTGATTCTTGATTTTTACATTTGTAATCTCAACTTTTGGCTTCACCGACATGTTGTGAAGCGTTCCATAAACTCCACCGTGGAAATATTGGTTGGTAAATAAAGTGAGTCCTAAAATTCCGACACTACCAATTAAAACGACTTTTGAAATCGTATTCATTTGCATCGGTAAGTTACCAGAACCTAACCAAGCGAACCATTTTGTTTGCGTAAATTTCATTCCTTTAGACATAAAATAATTGTCCAAGGAGAATTTTGAACTTCCGGAGAGGGAGAGTAAGAATCCGCTGGAAACACCTAAAACACCAATTTGCCATTCGTCCAAACAAGTCGTTCCAAGCCAACCAGAACCTAGTAAGATTCCCATTGCTAAAGAAAAAACGCCTATACTCATCAAACGAGTAAAGAAACCGAACATCAAGAGTAATCCCACGATTCCTTCAACGATCGTAAAGATGGTCATTGCCCACCAAAGTGCATCTGGATTTGAAACTAAGTATTCAATCATCGGTTTAATGCCAAGTGCATTTGGTAAGAAGTGATTGAATTTTTCACCGATATATCCAGCAGCATCTGGATCTAATTTATTTTCTAATATGAGCCTTCTCCAGAAAGCGGAGAAATACGTCCAACCGACCACTAATCTCAATGCGAGTGTGATCATTCCTGAAAGTTGATAGGATTGATTGTTGATTTTTGAAGTATCCATTATTTGTATTTTTAAAACGTTGAAACAGGGTGAATTGAAACATTTTTGTCAATTCACTAATGATTAAATTTGTACGAAAAGATTCGCATTTTAATCTAGATCAAGTTAATAATCTGATTTAGATTATCAAACTCAGGATAATAATTTCAAGTTTTGATACAAAAGATAAAATGGAATGGATTTAAATTTCCAATTGTCGTTGGAACTAAAATCTGTTGGTTGATCAATCGAATTGAATTCCAAGAAGAAAGAAGCTAAGAAGAGAAATGCCGATTGCGTAATCTCTACTGAACTGTTTTGATCTAGCGAAGCTGTAGCTTGTTCATCAAAATTCAAACAATTAGTTTGATGTAAAATGGTGTATTTTGAAGGATTTGTTACGCTTGTTTGTTGAAGATTGAATTGATCTTGCAGAAAATTACGAACGGTGCAAGAGCTAGAAATCAACATGATGGAAAGCATAACCAAAAGGCTTGCTTGTTTCATTTCAAAGGTTGATTTCGATTTTTCCATGTTTGAATCTCTAACTGTGAAGCTAGGCAAGAAATATTCGTCAACCAAATATTAATCGTTATGAGTTTGTTAAACCTCTGATTTAGAAATACAAACTTGATGCAGATTGTGCATTGATAATCACACAAGGCAAGTGTAAGTCGTTGGTAATTAGGGTCTGTGCAAACTTATCAAATTGGGGCAACAACCGATCCGTATGATAGGACAATGCGATTAGATTCCCGTCTGCTTTGTGCGCATAATCCATTACTTTTTTCTGGAATGAACCCGATTCATTTAAGGCAATGAATGCTGTTTTTAATTTTCGATCATCGTAATTTTTTTGAACGATCAAAATGCGGTTGTTCATTTTTTGATTCAAAACCACATCGCTAGGTTGTTCGTAAACGACATGAATATCAGCATCAAACATGATGGCAATGTCCCCAGCGATGTTTGCAATTTGCAAACTTTCTTTGGTTAAGTCAATGGGTACAACGATTCGTCCGACGTTTTCCGTAGTTGTTTGTTCTTGCACCACTAAAAAAGGAACGTTTGAACTGGTAATCACTTTCATTGCATGACTACCGAATAATTTTTGCATTCCTTTGACACCATGTGTTCCCATGATAATCAATTGGGCTTCTTCTTTGCGCGCTATTTTTCCGATGTCTTCAAATATGGAACCTACTTGAGCAACTGCTTTGAGACTTACGTTTTCAATTGGAGTAATTTGTTCAATAATTAATTCTAGTTTTTGTTGAGCAGCAGCAACTTTAGAAGCATCATCCACCAAGTGGACAACTTGAATTTCGGTATCTACTCTTTTGCCAATGTGCATGGCGTATCTTAAGGCTGCGTCACCAACAGCTGTGAAATCGTGGGGAACTAAATATAAATTGAAACTCATAATTTTTGTATAGATAATCTAATAACGTTAAAATACGACATATAGTTGTGCTAATTTCCTATCAATTAGCAAATAAGTATTTTGAATGAATATTTTTGCATTTTAAATTAATTTTATCGACAAAGCGTAATTTTAACGCTGATTTTTTTAATTTTTGTTCGATATAAATCTCCTTTGATTTTTTGATATCTTTTGTTCTTGATTGCTACGTAACTGTAGCTGTCAAAAACATCGATGATGCCAATTTCGCTTGAATCGCAGTGCATTTCTTTCATGAAAAAACCAGCAATGTCCATTTTGCGAATCTTTTCTTTTCTGCCTCCACTGATGTATAGAGTCGTCCAACCTGTATCCTGAAAATCTTCGATTTTTAAGGGAACTTTTTCCTTTTTGATTTTTAATGCTTTGCTGTAAGATGGAAGTGGTTCTTCCGCTGAGTGAATCAAGAAAACTTTCCCGTCTTTTTGCATACGGGCTGTACGTCCATTTCGGTGCGTAAAATCTTCCATCGTATGAGGGAATTGATAATGAACCACATAGCTGATATCTGGGATGTCTAATCCGCGCGCTGCTAAATCGGTACAAACCAAGATGTTATCGGTTCCATTTTTGAACTTAACCAAAGCGCGTTCCCGTTCGGGTTGATCCATTCCACCATGAAACAACACGTTGCTTTTTCCGTATTCGGATAAATGTTGTGAAATCCGTTCTGTTGCTTCACGGTGTGTACAGAAAATCAATGTCGGACCTGGTTTCAAGGAAGCCAGAAATGACACTAACGCGAACAATTTATCGTGACCAATTGCTTCCACACTTCCGAAAGTGATGTCTGGTTTTTTTTCGTCCAGAAAGTCGCTGGTGCTGAAAGTCATATCTGAGAAAATCTCAGGCAATTGATCAATCTTGGTTGCTGAAACCAGCTGAATCGATTTCAAACGTCCACCATATTTGTAAATTTCGTTGATTTCTTTCAAAAATCCCATTTCCAAAGTCTTGTCATATTCATCGATAATCCAATGTGTGAAACCATTCAGACCTTTGGTTCCTCTTTGAAAGTGATCTAAAATTCGACCTGGAGTTGCCACAATCACTTGCGGATTTTGCTCTAATTGCTGTGCTTCGTTTTTAGTCGAGTGGCCGCCATAGCACAATGCCATTTTGCGATTGGATTTTAAAGATGTCCAGTTTTTCGCAGCCTGTTGCGCCAATTCACGTGTTGGACAAATGATTAAAACCTGATCAGCATCGTTTGTAGAATCTAAAATGTTCAACAATTTGATTTGGTATGCCAAAGTTTTACCACTTCCTGTATTCGCAAGTAAAATGGAAAATGGATTGTCGTCTTTAAAATATGACGCTTGCATCTCGGTAGGCTTTTCGAAGCCTGCATTCTGAAAATAAATATCGGATTTCACGATGCAAAGGTCGGAATTTCCATTGATAAATGGGTGTTTTAATGGAAGATAATTGTTTTTAGGAATCAAATTCAGTCCAGAAATACCCAATTCGCTCTTGCAACGTTGAATTGAAAAGGATATATTTGACTTAGTCAATCCATTTGAAAATCTATTTCATTTAACAATCTCAAATTTCATGATCGAAACTCTCTTATTTGTCTTAATCGCTTTGGTTCTTCTGAACATCTATTTTGTGCTGACAAAAAAATCAGATTCTGAATCTAAAATTCAATTCAAAGAGCTTGAAAGAGCAATGATTCAATTTGATGCAACGCTGTATCGAACAGAAAAAATAATCGGTGACGAATTTCAGCGAAATCGAACTGAAACTAGCGATCAGTCAAAGGCTAATCGAGAAGAATTGTTCAATAATTTAAAATCATTTGAAACCAATTTCACCAACAACATCCAACAATTGAATGATTTACTTCGGCAGAAATTCATGGATTTTGCGCAACAACAAACGGAAATCAACAAGCAAACGACTGAAAATGTCAAAGAAGTAAAAACTTCCGTTGAAAATCAATTGAAATCCATTCGCGACGACAACACCAAGCAATTGGATGAAATGCGAAAAACGGTGGATGAGAAATTGCAGAAAACGCTGAACGAACGGCTCAGTCAATCTTTTGAAACTGTTGGAAAACAATTGCAAGCAGTTCAAGAAGGTTTGGGTGAAATGAAATCCCTCGCAACAGACGTCGGCGGATTGAAAAAAGTATTGAGTAACGTCAAATTGCGTGGTGGAATAGGAGAGATCCAACTTGGAATGTTATTGGAACAAATCCTTGCGTCAGAGCAATACGAGGCAAACGTCAAAACGAAATCCAATAGTTCTGATTCGGTTGAGTTCGCAGTAAAACTTCCTGGTAAAGACGACCATGGAAATCACGTTTGGTTGCCGATTGATGCCAAATTTCCAAAAGATATTTACGAGCAATTGCAAGAAGCTTACGATGAAGGCGAGCCAAATCGAATAATATTGGCGCAGAAAAATTTGGATCAGACCATTAAAAAAATGGCAAAAGATATCCGTGATAAATACCTCGATCCGCCAAATACAACTGATTTTGGAATTATGTTCCTGCCGTTTGAAGGAATTTATGCAGAAGTGGTTCGTAAAGCTTCTTTGCTGGAAGATTTACAACGCAATTATAAAATCATTGTAACTGGTCCAACAACACTTGCAGCGATTTTAAATAGTTTGCAAATGGGATTCAAAACCTTGGCAATTCAAAAACGAAGTAGCGAAGTATGGCAAGTTCTTGGCGCTGTTAAAAAAGAATTTGAAAACTTTGGAGGTTTGATGGACAAAGCACAAAAGAACATTCGCACGGGTTTAAATCAACTCGATGATGTGATGGGAATTCGAACAAGAGCCATTCAACGCAAGTTGAAAGGAGTTGAAGCATTGACGGAGGAAGAAACCAACAAGTTATTGCCTGAAGTTTTGGATTTAAATGAGTTACTGGATGAAGAAGAGGACTTAGAATCTTCAAATGAATAATATTTCATACAGTGATTCGCATTTTAAGTTAAAATATTTCAAATACATGGTTTGTAATTAAAATATTCATTAATATTGCATATTGCGATACGCAATATTAATGAAGTCATGAAGTCTCAAAATTATCAAATTAAGCCACAAGATATATTACTTTTACTAAAATTAATAAGTGACGATAATCCTGAATGGAATCAAAAGCCAATTGCTGAGGCATTGGGATTAAGTCAATCAGAGGTAAGCGAATCTGTGGCACGTTCTAAATATGCTGGTTTGCTAGAACCGAAAGGAAAAGTTGTTATGAAACTAGCACTGATGGAATTTCTACAATACGGTTTACGGTATGTTTTTCCTCAAAAACCGGGAGCGTTGGTGCGCGGTGTTCCAACTTCTCATTCAGCTTTGCCGTTGAAAGAGACCATACAAAGTGTTGAAGAATATGTTTGGCCTTATGGAAAAGGTACGGTGCGAGGACAAAGTATTTCACCATTGTATCATTCTGTTCCAGAAGCAGCATTAAAAGATTCGAAATTACATGAATTATTGGCATTGGTCGATGCGTTGAGAGTAGGAAAAGCGAGAGAAAAAGAAATGGCTATTGTTGAGTTGAAAAAAAGGTTGGGTATTGGAGAATAGAATTATTAATATTGCCGTTGTTGCTGAAATCGCTGCTGCTTTGGCAGAAGTAAAGGAACACATGGTTTTTGTTGGTGGGGCTGTGGTGAGTTTATATACTGACGATCCAGCTGCTGATGAAATTCGACCAACTAAAGATGTAGATTTAACCTTGAAAATCATCAATTTAAGTCATTGGGAAAAACTACAAGATAAGCTTCTTAAATTAAATTTTAGTCCTGACCCATTTGGACAGTCGATTTGTAGTAGTTATAAGTATAAGGATATTTCAGTTGATATCATGGCTTCGGAGGATGGCCCACTTGGATCTGCGAATCGATGGTATAAAATAGGTTTTGAAAATCTTTGGAAAACAATGGCGAAGAATGAGGAGATATCAATACTGTCAGCACCATGTTTTTTGGCTACTAAATTTGAAGCTTTCAATAGTCGAGGTTCTGATTATCGTACTAGTCATGATATTGAAGACATTGTTTATATAATTGATAATAGAACTTCAATTGTGGAAGAAGTAAAATTTTGTGACACACGTATTAAGTCATTTTTAGTAGCTGAAATTCAAAAGATTAAAACAAAAGGATTGCTGATCGAAGTTTTGTTGTCACATATTCATCCATTGATTATTGAAGAACGAATTCCGTTGATAGAAGAGAAAATTAATCAAATATTGATTTCTTAATCATTTCCCTTTCTTCTCCAATTCTTCAACCCGTTTTTGTCGTTGCATCGGATTTTCATTCGTTTTTTGTTGATTGAACAATTGAAAACGAGTAGGTTGAACAACAGCTGGCCACGAATTATTGTCTAAATCGCAATCTGCCGTTTCCAAATATGGATCTAAGCGGAAGGAACTAACTTTTTGGTCAAAAATAAATACTTTTGAAAGCGTCACATCATCCATTTTCCAAATTTCAGAAGGAATGTAAATGTCTTGATACGTTCCATCTTCAAAATTTGCTTGAATGATAATCGGTGAAACCAAGCCGCCAAGATTGCTAAAAGTTAATTGGTAAAATTGTTTATTGCTCTTTAACAGTGCTTTATCTTCTTCACTTAATTTCTCTTGTGTTGCTTTATATTCGGCTTTCTCCAAGGTGTCAACTTTCAGATAATCGCGTTTTGCGTAGTAATCATCAATCGCAGAATCTTGTTCATTAAACGTTTTATCAATTCCTTTTTGATTGCGAATATTACTGATGTAATTTTCTTGAAAGTTGGGATTGTTGTTTTTAAGTGCTTTTTCAATTTCTGGATTTTCGGTGTTCATTTGGAAATGTTTTACATCATCCAATGAAATATCCACAAATTCCGTCGTGTAAAACCAACCTCTCCAAAACCAATCCAAATCAACTGCGGAAGCATCTTCCATCGTTCTGAAAAAATCTGCTGGTGTTGGATGTTTGAATTTCCATCGCTCACAATAAATTTTAAAAGCATAATCAAATAAATCGCGGCCCATGATGGTTTCACGCAAGATGTTTAATGCCGTTGCTGGTTTTCCGTAGGCATTGTTGCCGAACTGAAAAATGGATTCAGAGTTGGTCATTATCGGCGAAATGTATTTCGGATCGCCACGCATGTAATCGGTGATTAAGTGCGCTGGTCCACGACGAGAAGGATAATTTCGTTCCCATTCTTGTTCGGTAATGTATTGCATGAACGTGTTCAGTCCTTCATCCATCCACGACCATTGACGTTCATCAGAATTGATAATCATCGGGAAGAAATTATGCCCAACTTCATGAATAATCACGCCCCACATGCCGTATTTCGTTTCCTGAGAGTATGTTCCGTCGGCTTCTGGTCGACCGCCGTTGAAACTAATCATTGGATATTCCATTCCAATTTGTTTGGAGTGAACGGAAATCGCAACAGGATATGGATAATCGATTGTATGTTTTGAGTAAACTTTTAAAGTATGCGCAACCAATTTGGTTGAATATTGTTCCCAAAGTGGATTTCCTTCTTTTGGATAATACGACATTGCCAAGATGGATTTTCCTCCAATTTGAACGCCCATTGCATCCCAAATGAATTTTCGGGAACTCGCAAAAGCAAAATCACGAACGTTCGTTGCTTTGAAAATCCATGTCTTCGTTTTCGTTGCTTTATTCTTCTCAACTTCTTCCGCTTCCTCTTGCGTCACAATTAGGACTGGTTTATCAGAAGTAGTTGCTTTTTTCAAACGATTGCGTTGTTTTTCAGTCAAAACACTGGTTGCATTTTGCAATTCGCCCGTTGCTCCAACGATGTGATCTTCAGGAACGGTAATGCTCACATGATAATCTCCAAACGGCAAGGTAAATTCACCTCGACCTAAAAATTGTTTGTTTTGCCATCCTTCCACGTCGTTGTATACGCACATTCGAGGGAAAAACTGAGCAATGGTGTACAAGTAATTATCTTCTTCTTGAAAATATTCCATTCCAGATCTTCCGCCGATAAAATCTCGGTTGTTGACATTATACCACCATTTTATTTTGAAAGAAATGCTTTGTTTCGGTCCCAATGGTTTTTCGGGATCGATTCGCATCATGGTTTTGTTGATGTAATATTTTAAATTCTGACCAGATGTACTTTGAACCAATTCAACTTTAAAACCACCGTCAAATTCAAAAAGCTTGCGTTTGATATCTTTCAGACTTTTGAAATCTTCCATTTTATCAACCGAAATCGTTCGAGCATCGGAATTGCTTTCAAAAACATTTTGATCTAATTGCAGCCACAAATACGCTAAATGATCGGGTGAATTGTTGGTATAGGTTATTGTTTCCTCTCCATAAATGCGTTGCTTTGCATCGTCCAAGGTAATTTGAATCTTATAATCTGCTTTCTGCTGATAATAATTGTGTCCAGGTCCGCCAGAAGCATTTCGATATTCGTTTGGTGTAGGAAGTTCTTGATCCAGTTGAGCAAATTTATTTTGACCGAAAGCGGTGATTGTGGTGAGTATAATCACGCTTAGTAATAAATGGATTTTAAGCATATTAGTCAATTTTTAAAATCGCTGTTGGACGATTTGGTAAGAATACGGCTGTGTATTTTTTTCGTTTTTTGATGAACGTCATTTTGTTTTGTTGAGCGGGAAATTCTTCCATCAAACAAGCAAATGTAATATTCAAAGTTGAGAAGGGTTCTACGTTTTTAGCCAATAAATAGATTTGAATCAAACCGTTTGGCATGACTTGAAAACCAATGGATTCAAACTGAAATGGGATGGAATCTTTGGCGTTTGAAACGCTGAAGTTTTTCAGAATCTCTTGTTCAACGATTCTAATTGTCAAACTGTCTTTTTCCAAATATTCTAAACTTTTTTTGATTTTTTGCGCCTTCAAAAGGATGTTTTCAAAATCGTGTTCTGCCAAAATGATGGTCGTTTCCAAGGTTTTATTTGTCTCGTTGTAACTCATTTCGGCAAAACCAAAATAATAGTCGTGAGCAGATCCGAAAAAATTAGTTGAAATAAAAAGAAGTAAAAGAATGTAAAACTTTAATCGCATGAGATTTAATCAAAACTTTAAAGGTAAAAAATGTAATTAAATAAACTCCTATTTCGAGTTTAAAAATCACCAAACAACCTCTTGTTTGAAATTGCTTATTTTACTTACCAGCTCCAACACACAATTTCATGCGAAGAATGCGCTTTGCAGATTCATCAACTTGAGCTTTAAAAGCCGTATCTGAACGGTATTTCTTCAAAATGTCATCGAAAGCCTTATCTGCATTAACTGGCATTAAAACAATGTCGTTTCCTGCTTCAACTGCTTTCAAATCGCATTGTGGAACTGCAGTAACGCCGCCCATGTTCATGGCATCTGTTACAATCAAACCCTTAAATTTCATTTCTTTGCGAAGTAAATCTGTTACAATCACAGACGAAAGTGTTGCTGGCAAACCTTTGGTGTCGTATTTCGCATTGTTGGTTACCGCCAAGTGCCCAATCATGATGGATAAAACTCCGTCTTCGATTAATTTTGGGTAGTTCTTGATTTCTTTCAGTTCACCGTCAATCATTTGAAGTGATTTGTGTGTATCGCCCGAAACCAATCCGTGTCCTGGAAAATGTTTTGCGGTTGCGATGATTCCATTTTTCTGAGTTTCCATGATAAATGCATTCGACCACGGAATGATGTTTGCCGGAACGGCGCCAAAACTTCTAAAGCCAACGGTTTTATTTGGTGACATGTCCACAACTGGCGCAAAATTATAATTGATTCCGATTGTTTTCAAATTTGCCGAAATGGTATCAGCACAAGCAATTACTTCTTCGATGTTTTTCAATTCATTCGCTTTTTTAACTGGCGTTGAACCGATGATTTTGCGATTGACCAAACTTGGTTCTGCATCCGCAGCATATAAAAATGGAACATTCCCGATGGAATCGTTCATCTTATTGAAATCAGAAATCCAAGTCGTAAATCCTTCTTTCGTTCCGTTCAACATCAACAGACCACCGATTTTGCGCGTGCGAATTAATTTTGTAATGGTTTCTTCCGTTTGTCCCAAACGACCAATTGCAGGCATCAGAAGTTGTGCAACAATTGCCGTGTCATCCAAGCTTTTAAAAATCGCATCTACATCTTGATCCAATTGTTTGTTCTCTTTTAAAAAATCAGAAAGTTCATAAGTTGTTTTCACTTCAGGAAGTGTAACGATTGGTTTAATTTTAGTTTCAATTTGTTTTTCAGTAGTTTGCGAACAGGAAGTGAATAAAAGAAGCAAGGAACTGAAAGTGAGAAAATGTTTGATCATGCGATTTATTTAAAAGTTGGTGAAAACGAATAGAACAAAGGTAGTTTCTTTTTTTTAAGCTGCAATATTTCACAAAACGGAATGCTTTAAAAGGTTGTTGGATAACTCATTCCTTGGAGACTCAACTTCTTTTTATTTTTTTTTGTTGGGAACATGGACTATTCAAAATATAACTGTAAATTAGCATATCTGACTAAAAAACAAATTCAGACCACATCTTAACTATATGATTCGGTTTTACTTAACTACACTTGCTCTTATGAGTTGCATTTGCTTGTATGCACAAGGATGGCAACCTGCTGGCGCTCGCTCCATGTCCATGGCAAATAGTACGGTTGCTTTGACGGATGTGTGGAGTTTTCATCACAATCCAGCGGGACTCGCTTTTGTGGAAAATACTTCTGCAGGATTGAGTTATGAGAATCGCTTTCTTTTGAAAGAATTACAAACTCAAGCTGCCGTGGTTGCACATCCACTGAAGGTAGGCGTAATCTCGGCAGGTGCACAATTGTATGGACATCGAGCTTACCGAACCACGCGAGTTGGATTGGGATATAGCATGTTGTTAGGTGAGAAAATTTCAGCTGGTGTGCAATTGAATTACCAAGGAATTCGCATAGATCACTACGGATCGAAAGGAACGCTAACAGCCGAAGCAGGAATTTTGGCAAAGGTTAATTCGAAGGTCAGTTTGGGTTTTAGTGTGATGAACCTTGGAATGGCCAAGCTATCTGAATTTGAAGACGACCGCTTCTCAACATTCATGCGCCTGGGATTGAATTACGAAATTTCTAGTAAAGTAGCCATTTTGGCTGAGATTGAAAAGTCGATTGAAACCAAACTACGGGTGAAAGGCGGGATGGAATATGAAATTTTAGATCGTTTTTACCTTCGTATGGGCGCGGCTAGTAATCCAACAGAAATTACCTTTGGATTTGGATATGAATTTAAAAACCGTCTAAAAATGGATATGGGAAGCGCTTGGCAACCGCATTTGGGATGGTCGCCCCATTTTGGATTGACGTATGAACTTTTAAACAAAAAGCATGCTTAATCGGCTACAAATAGCGCTATTATTCACCTTTTTTCCTGCTTTTATAGAAGCACAAAATCATGCTGAATTGATTCAAAATCGCATCGAATACATTTCGGAGCAATTGGAAACCGAAGAAATTGACCTGACGGATGTCGTTGAGCAATTGACGTATTACTTAGAACGGCCCTTGAATTTGAATTCAGCCACTGCCGAAGAATTGAGAAGCATTCAGTTGTTGACCGATGTTCAGATTAACAACCTTTTACTTCACCGCAAGCAATTTGGTAAATTAATCAGCATTTATGAGCTTCAAGCTTTAAAATATTGGAATTTAGAAACCATTGAATTGGTTTTGCCTTTCGTTCGTGTGAGTGATCGATTAGATCAATTAAGTGTCAGCTTAAAAGAAGCCTTGAAATACGGAAAGTTTGAAGCTTATTTGCGTTATCAAACGTTGGCAGAGCCGAAAGCAGGTTATGCAGATGTTCCGGATTCCATCAAAAAACAGAGCAGTAAATACTATTACGGAAATTCGGATAAATATTACACCCGTTTGCGCTACAGCTACCGAACCAATTTAAGTGTTGGAATCACGGCGGAAAAAGATCCTGGGGAACAATTTTTTAAAGGTGCACAAAAATACGGTTTTGATTTTTATTCAGCGCATGCGTATTATAAAGGTGGAAAGTTTTTAAAAGCAGTGGCATTGGGAGATTATCAAATTCAAATTGGTCAAGGTTTGAATTTATGGGGCGGCTATGCTTTCGGAAAAACCGCTGATGTAACGAATATTAAGAAAAACGCACAAACTTTAAAGCCCTATACTTCCGTAGATGAAAATCGTTTTTTTCGCGGAGCAGCGATTGATTTAGGGTATAACAATTGGGGCCTGACACTTTTCGGTTCACACAAGCGAACGGATGCTTCCGTGGTTGCTGACTCTTTGTACGAAGAACTGGAATACGTTTCCAGCATCAACATCACCGGTTTTCATAGAACGACATCTGAAATTGCAAAACGTAAAAATTTACGAGAAACCATTGCAGGTGGAAATTTACGTTATGAAAAAAGAAATTTCACTTTGGGCGTTGCTGCTGTTTATCAAGGATATGATAGGGCGTACAATAAAGCTATTTTACCCTATAATCAATTTGATTTCAGGGCTAAGTCAACTACAAGCATCAGTGCTGATTACAGTTTTGTTTGGCGAAATGTGAATTTATTTGGCGAAGCTTCCCATGCGGGTTACGGTGTAGAAACAGCTTTCCTGCAAGGAATGATACTCGCTTTGGATTCTCGGGCTTCGGTGAGTGTGATGTATCGAAATTATTCCAGAGGATACCAAACCTTTTACAACAATGCTTTTTCGGATGGAAGCAAAACCCAAAATGAATCAGGGATCTATTTTGGGTTAAAAGTAAAGCTGAGTGACGCTTGGAATTTAAACGCTTACTACGATTTGTACCAACAACCTTGGTTGAAATACCAAGTCAACGCGCCGTCCAACGGGTCTGAGTTTTTGATTCAACCGAGTTACCGACCGAGCCGAAAAATAGAAGTTTACGGGCGATTTAGAATGCGTTTGCGTCAGAAAAACAGCCGAAACAACGATGGAAGTATTCCCGAATTGGAAGAGGTCTTGCAACGAAATTACCGCATCAATTTGACGTACCAAGTGACTGAATCCATTCAACTGAAATCGCGTTTAGAATACGTAACCATCAACCGATTAAGCAATGCACCCGAAACGGGAATGCTATTTACCCAAGATATTATCCTTAAACCAAAAAGCAGTGATTTCAGTTTCGCTTTGCGCTATGCGTTGTTTGATACTGATTCCTACGATTCGAGATTATATACTTTTGAAACCAATGCATTATATGTCTATTCCATTCCAGCATATTATTATCAGGGAAGTAGGGCGTATGCGATGGTTCGCTACACCTTTTTGCGCAAATTCGATTTGTGGTTGCGTTACGGAACATTCATTTACAGCAACCGAAAAGATTTGGGAACGGGTGCAGAAAAAATCTCCGGAAACCGAAAATCAGACATTACCGTTCAGTTGCGGATGAAGTTTTAACCTGTTTGCTCATTGGGTTAATTTTTCTTTCCACTGATTCAAGGGCGGATTCTAACGTTGCAAAATCAAAATCTTAAACATCAGAACCAGATCGTAAGGTTTAACTCCTGCATTACTTTTCTTATTCTGATTCAAGATTTTTGACTCCAACGATGCACGGAAAAACTCGAAATCAATTACAGCACTAATTTTCTCTAAAGGATTACCTATTTTGGATAATCGTTCAATAGCATCTTGCTCATCAAACAAACTTCTTTTCCCTTGCTTTTTATATTCGGATCTGAATAAACTCATTTCATCTTGATTTAACACTCGCCAAGATAAGTTTAAAAACCTGTTTGTCAAGCAGTTAAATGAATTATTTCATTTATAGAAGTCCCCTTAAATATTTCACCTGTATTTCACTTTGCAATGACCATTGGAATGAAAGCTTGAATGGTTTTTAACTGTATTCGGCAAAGATGACGATTCAATTAGCTTTTGTTCCGCCAAGAATCAAGATGAGTTTCAAGTTTTTCGATCAATTTGGAAGACGTGGGATCTGCGGAAATTCCATACCCATTCACCAAAAGTCCTTTGACATGATATTTATCGGAAGATATTGCATATAATACCGATTGATAATCCGGGTCAGAAGCACCTTCAAAACGATACACTTTGTCAATTTGAAAATCATCCGCCGACAAGGTTACATTGATTTGATGACATACCACACATTCGTCTTGAATGTTAAAATCATGCGAGTATCCCAGTTTTACCAAAGCGTTGATGGTTTCCGATAAAGTCCCGTAATTTTCATTTAATTTTTTTACATCCATTTTCAAAATATTTTCGATTTTCTGTAATTGACAGGTTTCTGTTTAGAAAGTTGCGTTTTTCAAAAGAATTCCGAGAAACTTTTGAAAAACGCAACTGAATGCTGATTTAAAAAAATCAATTTAAAACCTTGCTTTGGCATACAAAATTCGTTTTAGGCACATCCGTTTTAGCGATTGCATTGAATCCGCCAGCTATTTCTGTAAAATTCCGATATCCTCTCGCTTGTAAAATACTCGCTGCAATCATACTTCGATATCCGCCAGCGCAATGCAAATAAAAATGTTCTTTTGGATTGATGTCGTTAATCCAATTGTTGATTGCTGATAATGGTTTGCTGTAAGCCTCTTCAACGTGTTCGCCTTGGTATTCTGTTTCCTTTCGAATGTCGATTACCAAATCTCCTTTTTGCGTTGCATTTTCATCGGTAACGATTTTTACTTCTTTTGCAAATTCTTCTGCAGTGATTCTTTTTACCGTATCGATTTCTTTTCCAGCAGCTTTCCACGCTTCAAAACCTCCTTCTAAATAGCCCAACAAGTTGTCGAAACCAACACGACTCAAGCGCGTCACCGTTTCTTCTTCCATTCCTGGATCAGTAACCAAAATGATTGGCTGATTAACATTTCCAATCATCGCGCCAACCCATGGAGCGAAATCTCCTTTAATTCCAATGTTAATGGATTGCGGAATGAAACCATTTGTGAAATCTTTATCTGAACGTGTGTCTAAAATTAGGGCATCAGTTGATTCAACAATCGTTTCCAATTCTTCAACTTTCAAACCGTACAAACCTTTGTCCAAAACGGATTCAAAACTTTCGTAGCCTTTTTTATTCATCGCTACATTCATTCCAAAATAGGCTGGCGGAGGAAGTAAACCATCCGTAACAGCAGCAACAAATGCTTCTTTGTTTGGCTGGTTCAAGGCGTAATTCATTTTCTTTTGATTGCCCAAAGTATCAACCGTTTCTTTCATCATGTTTTTTCCACAAGCTGAACCGGCACCATGCGCTGGATAAACGGTTAACGAATCTGGAAGCGGCATGATTTTAGTCGTCAAACTTTCGTATAACATTCCAGCCAATTCTTCTTGCGTCATACTTGCCGCTTTCTGAGCTAAATCTGGTCGACCAACATCACCTAAAAATAAAGTGTCTCCACTGAATAAATCAGTTTCATTTCCATTTTCGTCAAGCAACAAATAGCAAGAGCTTTCCATGGTATGCCCTGGCGTGTGTAAAACTTTAATTTTCACATTTCCCAATTCAAAAATTTGGTTGTCTTCTGCAATGATTGCTTCAAATTCTGGACTTGCTGTAGGTCCGTAAATGATTGGAGCACCAGTTTTCTTGCTTAAGTCGATATGACCACTCACGAAATCTGCGTGGAAATGCGTTTCAAAAATGTATTTCAATTTCACACCGTCTTTTTCCAAACGATCCATGTATGGTTGCGTTTCACGAAGTGGATCAATGATTGCCGCTTCTCCGTTTGATGTAATGTAGTAAGCTCCTTGAGCTAAGCATCCTGTGTAAATTTGTTCTATTTTCATGTTGTTGTGTTTTTTATAATGCGTTTTTAGAGAGATTCTCCAAAACCATTCAATTTGCTATGATTACAAATATCAGCAATTTAATCCAATTTAACGGTCACTTTGGTTACATATAAATACGAATTAACATAAGGAATTCTAATTTCTTAAAAGTGATTTTTGTCGAAACGATGCACCTCAAAATAATTTTACCCCTTTTTCAATCAATTTTAAAAACGTATCATTTCAAACCCTTACTTTTGTGTGCTCATGAAGAACCAAGGAGTTTCCAATTATAACATGAATAAAGTTTTTAACCTATTTGATTTAGCACAAAAAGTAAACTACAAAACGGAAGTTTTAGCTGGTCTGACTGTTGCGATGACGATGATTCCAGAATCACTTTCCTTTGCGATATTGGCTGGATTTCCTCCTTTGATGGGTTTATACGCCGCTTTTATTGCTGGTTTCGTGACCTCAATTTTTGGCGGAAGACCCGGAATGATTTCCGGAGGAGCCGGCGCAACGGTGATCGTATTAATTGCGTTGATGAATTCAAATGGCTTGGAATATGTGTTAGCGGCGGTAGCTTTAGCAGGTGTTTTGCAAATTTTGGTTGGCGTTTTTAAATTGGGTAAGTTCATTCGATTGGTTCCTCATCCCGTCATGTTTGGATTTGTTAACGGATTGGCAATCATTATATTTATGTCTCAATTTGAGCAATTCAAAACGGTACTCAACGGTGAAACGGTTTGGTTAACAGGAAATCCTTTGTGGATTATGGTTGCCTTAGTTGTTTTGACGATTGCAATTGTCGTGTTTTTACCGAAAATAACAAAAGCTGTTCCTTCTTCCTTAGTTGCTATTTTTGTGGTTTTTGCCGTGGTCTATTTCTTAGGAATTGAAACAAAAACGGTTAAAGACATTGCATCGGTCGCTGGTGGTTTCCCCCCGTTTCACATTCCGAATATCCCAATTAGTTTCGAAACTTTAAAAATAATTTTCCCCTATTCTATGATCATGGCAGCTGTCGGTCTGACGGAAGGTTTATTGACTTTAAACTTGGTGGATGAAATTACAAACACCAAAGGTAACGGCAACAGGGAATGCATTGCACAAGGAAGTTCGAATATTTTAAATGGTTTTTTCTTCGGAATGGGCGGTTGCCCGATGATTGCTCAAACTTTGGTCAATTTATCGGCTGGTTCCAGAGCGCGATTATCGGGTATTGTGGCTTCCTTAACCATTCTCGCAATTATTTTATTTGGTGCGCCATTCATTGAACAAGTACCGATGGCTGCGTTAGTAGGAGTGATGATCATGGTTGCAATTGGAACTTTTGAATGGGCGAGCTTGAAAATTTTCAACAAGATGCCAAGACATGATGTATTTGTTGTAATCATCGTGGCTTTGATCACGGTTTTATTGCACAATTTGGCATTGGCGGTTTTGATTGGCGTTATTATTTCGGCTTTGGTCTTTGCATGGGAAAGTGCAAAACGCATTCGTGCGCGAAAGTACACAGATGAAGCAGGAGTGAAGCACTACGAAATATTCGGACCACTGTTTTTTGGATCTGTAAAGACTTTTACAGAAAAATTTGATGTTTCAGGTGATCCGCAAGAAGTGGTGATTGATTTTAAAGAAAGTCGCATTGCAGATATGTCAGCGATTCAAGCGTTACATGACATTACGAAAAGGTATCATAAAATCGGTAAAAAACTGTATTTAAGGAATTTGAGTTCGGACAGTATTCGTTTACTGAAAAATGCCGAAGCGATTATTGAGGTGAATATTTTGGAAGATCCGACGTATCAGTTGGCGGTGGATGAAATTGAAGGGTAATGTTTTGTTGTTTTTATAAGTTGGAGAGTTAGGTAAACGCGGAGGACACGAGGAAAACCGCAGAGAAACGCAGAGGGAAATCGCAGAGAACGCGGAGGGAAATCGTGGAGAAATTGGAGGTAAATACGAATGAATCAAACGAATGGACTACGGAATGCCAACGGAAACATTTTGGCAGCTACTACATTTGTGGAAATGAATATCGTTAAAAACGGAATGATCTTACTTCTTCAAAATTCCTTTCTCAACACTTTCATTGATTAAATTTTCCGCATACTTCCAGATGGTTTCAGAACCGACTTTCATCGCGATTTTCTTGTCGTACACTTTTTGATAAGGAACGTCAAACTCCGTCCAAGTTCCGCCGCTATTTGAGGTGTTTTGCAAGAGCGGTTCGAAGCGATCCATAGTTTTGGCAAATTTGGCTTCGTTGCTTTCTCCGGCTTCAAATTCTTCCCAAATCGAAATGAAATCTTTGGCTTGATTTTCAGGTAAAAGTCCGAAAATTCGTTTGGCAGCGATGAGTTCTTCGTCTGTATTCGTATGGTTTTTTGTGGTGTCGTAAATAAAAGTATCTCCAGCATCAATTTCAACGATATCATGAATTAAGACCATTTTAACCACTTTCAAAATATCTATCGGTTGATTTGAATGTTCGGCTAAAACAACCGCCATCATCGCTAAATGCCAACTGTGTTCAGCGTCATTTTCAGGTCGATCGCTGTTGAATAATTTCGTTTTGCGTTGGATGTATTTTAACTTATCAATTTCCTTGATGAAGGCAACTTGTTTTATTAAATCTTCTGTTTTCATAATGTTTAATTTTTAGCAATGTTTTATACGGTGAAACAAAAATTAAATCCAATCGATAAAATCTTTTTTCGTCAAACTTAATTGTTTGAGAGCATTTTGTATGATGAATTCTGGAACTGGATCAACGTGTGTTTGAATTGTAATTGGTCTTAATCGGTCGCTTCTAGACCAATGTTCATGTCTGTCAGTTGTTCTATTACAGACACAACCTTGCGCCATTAAAGTCAATCTTTTCGAAAATTGGAAAACGAACGCCATAGTTCACTTGGCAAAATTCTTCAATTTCGGCGGATGAACCAGTTTCTTGATTGGCAAATGTGACGTCAATCCGCATTTGCTGGCGGTATTTACCACTACAACTGCTTTTCCTTCAAAATTGTAAGATTTCATATTTTTATTTTAATTATTTTTTAGATGCAACTTGATTTAATCGTTAGCAATTAAATCGCGGATGTATCACTTGATGCTTATACTAGTTAATTAGAAGTTTTGAAATCTGATGTAAATTGTGCTATTCCTCTTGTCATTTTATTCGCAAATACTATCTGGAGTGCAACTTTTCCCTTGAATGACTTCTAATTTCGTTACCGGATTTTCCTTTCTCCAAACCGCAAAAGCTTTTTCCAAATCTTTCAGAAATGCTTCAGCCGGTTGTGCACCTGAAACAGCGACTTTGCGATCCAATACTTTATTCATTTCTCGCAATTCTAAATCCAAGGTCATCAATTTTAAATTTCAAAGGGTGACTTCTTCTTCGAGTAGTTGCCATCACGCTTCGTTCTTCATCAAACCAACCGCCACCACGAAAAACACGGTAAGATCCGTAAACAGTCTCGTCATATATGTCTGAACACCATTCCCAAACGTTGCCAAGCATGTCGTAAAGACCCCATTTGTTGGGTTTCTTTTGTCCAACTTCTTGCGACTGATTGTTGGAATTATCTTTAAACCAAGCAATATCATTCAATTCTCCGTATCTGATGTCTTTGATTCCTGCTTGACAAGCATACTGCCATTCTGCTTCTGTTGGCAGTCGAAATCCATTTGCTTTTGGGTTCAGACTGACTTTTTCGGTTGTTAAATCTATGGTATAATAGCTCTCTTTTTCCATAAAATGAGAGAGTTTATTGCAAAAATTCACTGCATCAATCCAAGAAACGGTTTCAGCGGGTAGTTTGTCTCCTTTGAATGCCGAAGGATTTTCGCCCGTCAAAGCGCTATATATTTCCTGTGTTATTGGAAATTTCGAAAGTTGAAATGATTTGATTTCTACCGACCAAGTTACTTTCGTTCGGTCGTCCCGCATATCAACAGTTCCTGAGGGAATTTTCATAAATAACTCGTCAATTACTTGTTTATTTATTTTATCGTTGATTGTTTTCACTGTAGTTTTTAAAATGATGAACGTTTTTAAATAGTCAAAAGCTTCTTCTCAAATATAACTCAAAAATCGCAGTTAATAACTAAAAACACCATAACATGTTGATAAACAATCATGCTATGGTGTTGGTTGCTTCACCAAAAAGGTGATATTTGTTCTACGAAAAGCAAATATGCAACTTATGGACAAAGTTAAACATTCTTTAAAAAACATTACACCTTTTGGTGGTTTAAAGTGTTATCATAAATCATGCAAGACAAAAAATAATTCACGTGTTTTCTTCTCGAAAAAATAAATTATATTTGATTTAGAGCTTGACATTTTAACCTGCGACTTTTGGGTTGATGTTTATTTCAATAGAATTTCTTCGACGCTATTTTTAAGAACTAATTAAGAATCTTACTTCAAAACTATTAGGTATGCATAGGATTGTTCAGTACTTTTACCAGCATCAAACAAAAGACAAAAAAAACATGAACAATCGATATGATTCCAAAGTAATGTGGGCACAAATGGATGCAAACCAACATTTACGTCATTCAGCGTATGCTGATTTTGCAGCTCAGGCCCGGGTAGAAATTTTAGAAAACATGGGTTTTGACTTACAGACGATGGCAAAATACCTCATCGGACCTATTTTATTTCGCGAGGAATTGAA
This sequence comes from uncultured Chryseobacterium sp., assembly GCA_964488745.1. Lineage (GTDB taxonomy): Bacteria > Bacteroidota > Bacteroidia > Flavobacteriales_D > Crocinitomicaceae > JAQVCM01. The sequence goes on from CAZAVP010000027.1 coordinate 44,198, forward strand.
ATATTTAAAAGAAATCCGAGGAACTCAAAAAATACAAATCCTTTCTTACTTAATAAAATCACAGAAAAACGGAAGTCGATGGTCGTTGAGACACGAATTGTTCCGAGAAGATGGAGAGCTTTCAGCGATTATTGAAGTCGATGGCGCCTGGATGGATTTAAAAATTCGAAAATTAGGTTCTTTGCCGGAGGAATTTGCAAAATCGTTTTTGTCGATGACGCGAAGTGAGGATTATGTTGGTGAATAGGATTCGGTGGTCGGTAGTGGGTGGTCGGTAAACCACGCCCATTCTCACCACCAGACCCCATTGAAGATCAAGATTTAATTTTTATATTTACTGGATTAAATCCGATATATTGTAAAATTTTCCTTTTTGAAATGATAGAATCGAACAACAAACGCTTAAATCGTGTTTTTCATTGATTTGACACCAGTAGTATTAAAAAAATGAGTTGGTAAAGAAATGGAACACCCTCAATTCAGAAATAAAATTACGACTAACAGAAAAAATATGCTAGGACTTAGAACGACAATTTATAAAGTTGGAAACATTCAAAAAGCGACAGAATGGTATTCAAAAGCATTTGAAACAAACCCTTATTTCAATGAGCCTTATTATGTTGGTTTCAACATTCAAGGGTACGAATTAGGACTTCAACCAGCGGAAAATCCAACGACGGAGAAAACTGAAAGTGTAATTTCTTATTGGGGAGTAGAAAACATCCACCATACATTTGACCGATTGATAGCGATAGGAGCAACCGAAAATGAAAAACCATATAACGTTGGTGGAGAAATAATGACAGCAACTGTCAAAGATCCTTTTGGAAACGTTATTGGTTTAATTTACAATCCAGAATTTAAACTCAAAGGATGAAAGGAAGACTGGAAAAATAACAGAATAAGAATTGCAAAAAAAAACGTTTGTCCTGCGGGAAATATTTAGTTCGACTTCATTTAAAATAGCGTTATCTTTGCTTGATAGATTTGTTCAGTATTCCATTTAAAGCGATTTAAAATATGCACATTGTAAATAGAGGATTTATAGTAATCCGCCCGAAAAAAGAATTTTTGGATTGGTCTAATCAGTACAACGAAGAAATTCAGTACACAGAAGAAGACGAGTTGGAAGGAACAAATTTCCTAATAGAAGAAGATTTTTTTGACATCGAACCCCTAGTTGAAAAACATTTCAAAAAGATGTTCACCCATGAATTGGAAATGGTAACAGAAGATGAATCAGTATGGCCCGAAAAATTAACATTGGAATTGTTTTTAAGTTGGTTTAGTGTGGATTACGGCGCGTTGGTTATCGACTTAGAGAAAACAGATTTGAAAAGAGAGAAAATTGATTAAGGGGATGTGACAGGCAAACGCATTTAAAATTTTGTAAGTCTAAATTTTAGAAAAGATAATTTTATTAAGCGGTGGATTCATCCACCGCTTGATTGCAAACTGAGAAGAGTTGTTTGTGGCATGCGTTTTTGTTTAAAAACCATGACATAAACCAATTTTGAAGTTAAATGCGTTTGCCCTGGAGGATGTGAAACAAAAAAACCATCAAGTTGAAGTTGATGGTTTTTTTTATGACTCGTTAGCTAATCTGCTTATCTTCTTAAAAAGAATTTTCCTTCGACCGAATCTTCAAAATCAGGGCTGAAAGATACCAAATACGCTCGTTTAAAATAAGTTCCCATTCTGGGTGCTAACTCTAAAAGCTGAGAATCTCTCGAAATCAAAAGGTTAAAGCTTTGGTTTTCACTTAATCTTGCGATCATTTCGTTCAGTAAAGTTGTGTTCATGCGATAACCGTTAAAGCCAATTACTTCGTCACCTACACTTAATCCAGCATCTTCCGCAGCAGAATTGCTTCGAATCGCTCTCACGGTCACTTTTCCATCCGTCATTCCAAATGAAGCACCAAAGGAGATGAGTTCTTTGCTGTTGTCTTCTACGCTAATTCCCAACGGCGCGAAAATGGCTTTATAATCTGGGATTTGTGTGTCATATACATATTTTTCAAAGAAATCAGACATGTCTTCTTCCATGTATTTTGAATACATTTTTTCAAATTCTGACGCGGAAAAACCTCGATCTAATTTCTCAAAAAATTCGTGATATAAAATTCGCAGAAATCCATCTAACGACTTTTGACCTTTAAATTTTGATACAATCTGTGCGTCCATTACCGCTGCTACTAACCCGCCTCTGGAATAATAAGACATGGTGGTGTTTGCAGAGTTTTCATTGGGTTTGTAAGCTTTGATCCAAGCATCAAAACTTGCATGGGCAACAGGTTGTACGCGTGAACCTTCTGATCCTTCAACATAATTTAAGGTTTTAGCAAGTGTTGTGAGGTATTCCTCTTTGGTTAAAAATCCAGCGCGATACATGATCAAATCCTCATAATACGAAGTAAATCCTTCCATCACCCACAACAACGAAGTGTAAGTTTCACTGTCGTAATTAAACGGGCCTAATTCAATGGCACGCATGCGCTTAACATTCCATAAATGAAAATATTCATGGGCCACCAAAGTCAAAAATCGTCCGTATTTGTCCGGCGTGTATCCCCAACGATTTACGCTCAAGGTCGTGGAGTTTACATGTTCCAAACCTCCTTGAGAATCTGTGACGTTGTGAACGATAAAAACATATTCCTTGTTCGGGTTTTGTCCAAACACTTCAGTAGAAGCATCCGTGATTTTTGCCATGTCTATTTTCAATTGATTGATGTCGTAATTGCCTTCCCCGTACATGGCAACGGTGTGGTTGACTCCTTTCGACTGAAACTCAAAGATTTCTTGATTTCCAATTTCGATTGGACAATCTGCCAATTGATCGTAATCGGAATAACTGAACGCTTGTGAACCATCACCACTAAGGCCATCAGCACTTTTAGGCAAAGCGGTCGTGATTTTTTTAAAACTGGAGTGAGGAACGATGTCTAATCTTCCCGCTTTGTTTCTCAATTTTTCAACATACATGAAAACCCCTGAACCGCTGACAAAACCATGCGTTAAGTCTAAAAAACTGGTTCGAACAGTTAATTCAAAAGCATAAACCTCGTAGTTTACTTTGACTTTTTTCGCTTTTCCTTTCTCGATTTTCCAAGAGTTTTTTGTTGTTTTTTCGACAACCAAACTTTCACCTTTTTCGTTAAAAGCCTTAACTAAATTGACATTTTTAGAGAAATCACGAACCAAATAAGAACCTGGTGCCCAAACAGGCATTTTGATTTCCAGGGTTTTATCGTTAATTCCTTGAATTTCCATTTCAACTTCAAAATAATGATTTTGAGGTTTTGACATACGCAAAGTATAATTAATTTGCGTAAAAGAAGTAATTGAAAGGAAAAGAGAGAATAATAAGAAAAAATATTTTTGCATAATTTTATTATTTTTGTTCAAAGATAGAAATTGAAGTGTAGTTTTGTAGAAGATTCACAATTATTTA
>CAZAVP010000028.1:0-44514 GCA_964488745.1 uncultured Chryseobacterium sp.
AGGTTTTTACCCTGCTTTTTACGATTTTTGCTAAAATCAGCTAGTTTATCGCGCTCTTTTCTGCATTTTACTTAATTTTCCTTCACTTTTGGGCATAAAATCCCCTACCCACATCTTTAGAATGCAGGAACAGATTTGTTTGCCCGTAAATCAAATTTTGGTGGACCTCTTTTACTGAAAGTTTCGATTGTAATGAGCGTTCCCGTTTTACAACACGGACATTTTCGAAGTAAAGTTTTTGGTGCAACTTTGACTATTTGAACCTTTAAATCCTGTTGTAAATCTTGCAGCTTTCCTCTTTTCCAACTGCTACTAAGGATACCATAATGCCGAATACGAACAAAACGCTTGGGTAATATGTGTTGCGAAAACCTTCTTGTAAATTCCTCATTACTAAGTATCATCGTTTTGTTTTTTCCACCATCACGATAATCTTTGTAACTAAAACCTACTTCTTTTAAATCAACTTGTTGAATGCGATGGTTACTTATGGCAACTTTATGGGTGTAACGTCCAAGGTATTCTATTACTTGTTTTGGTCCACCAAAAGGACGTTTGGCATAAACTACCCAGTTTTTACGGAATAAAGAGTCGATCAATTGCTTGTCTTCAATACCCTGTTTCCTTAGTTCAACAGCAGTTTGGCAAAATGGCGGGTGAAGTGCTCCTATGATAGTTTAGTGCAAGGTTCAAGTTTGGTTTTCCAAATGAACATTTGTGCTAAATATCCGCCACTTCGCCAAGCCGCAAACCGTTATAGGTAATGCTTGTAATACCAGAAAGATAAATTTAACACTCGAAAGTTCGGTTTATATCAGAACTTTCATATATTTGTAATGTCTTATATGAGAATTCTAGGAAAGAAAACAATTTTAAAGATTAAAAAGAAAAACATAGGGAATAAAAAACTATGTTCTGAAATTGACAAATTAGTAACAGATTTAGAAAAGTTTAATCCTAGTGAAAAAAGTCTTAGTGAGATTAGAAGTGATGCAGATTGTGTTCATAATGATGGGGTTTACTTTTTTGATATTAATATTCATCGAACACTAATATTGATTGAATTTGATGATGAAGGAGAAGCGACGATTGTGTGGGCAGGTACTCATCAGGAACATGAATCGACATTTAAAAATAATAAATTAACTATTGAAAAATGGTTAAGAAAAAACGGATACATAGAATAATGAAAACACATTTTGATATAGAAAAAATAGTTGAAAATGGCATAATCACCAATGAATTAGATTATGACAGAGCTCTTATTGCTGATAGAAAACTAAGACTTCTTGCAAAGGAAAGTCTTCATTTTAAAAAGTTAAGAGCTAAACTACGTGACATAATAGAACGTTATGAAATTTCTGAGTGGAGTGATATTGATAAAACTGATGATTTTAAACTCTCAGAAAGTTCAAAATCTGAACATATTGCAGAACTAGAAAGGATATTTATTGAAAATAGAAAACAAGCAATTAGAAAAAAACTCAAAGAACTTGATTTAACTCAAGAGAACTTGGCATTAATCTTAGGTCATAAAAGCAAGACTCATATGTCAGAACTTATGAATGGTATCAAACCATTTACCTTAAAAGATTTGATAATTATAAATCGTTTATTAAAAATTGATATAGCAGTATTGATTCCTGTATTCCTTTCAAAAGAAGATCAAGTAAAAGTAAAAGAGGCTGTGATAAAATTGGACAAACCAAAAGTAAGACTATCCAGTGACGATTTAGTTTTATGTTAATTGAATAGCACTACCTATAATCGAGTAGACGGCTCCGCCAGATAAACTGACGGAGTGCACCTCTCTCACCACGACTTTTTTAAACAAAAAAGTACGTACGCGAGCTACGCTCCCAACTTTCAATTAAATGATTATCAATCATTCAATTGAAAGTTGCATACTCGGCGGTTCGCAAATTGATGGGTTCAACGTTCCATAAACATCTAATAATGATGATATCCTCTTTGCTTAAGTCTTGCGATAGCGATAGTTATCGTTGTATTTAAGATTGGACACTTTTCATGTTCGTATTATCTTTCAGCAGTATGAAAGTAATCCCTCTATCTACGATAGTGCAGACGACTTCAGAAATGGAAAAGCCAAAGTAAAGTTCAATGTAAAAAGTTTCTATATTGACAAACAGGGAAATAAAATAAAAGAGTGAATATTTTTTGGATAAAATACGGATAAGATACAGATAATTCATATCTTTGCACAGGTCTTTTATGGATAAAATACAGATACGATATGGATAAATTTATTCAAAAACTTAATTTTGATTTTGTCACCAACCAAAGAATATTACAGCTTATCGCTTATATTGACGGTTTTAAAGGAAAATGGAACATTGTAGAAAACAAGGAAAATCGCTATCTGAAAGAATTGCGGAAAATTGCGACTATTGAAAGCATCGGTTCTTCTACAAGAATTGAAGGAGCAACACTTACTGACAAAGAAGTACAGGAATTACTAAACGACATCAAAATAACTAAACTAAAAAGTCGTGATGAACAAGAAGTAATCGGTTATTATGAAGTTTTGGAACTGATTTATGATAATTATGCCGACATACGTCTTTCCGAAAGTTACATCAAGCAGTTGCACCAAATGTTGTTGAAATACAGCAATAAAGACGAACGACACAGAGGAACTTACAAATTTCTTTCTAACAAGGTTGTAGCAACTTATCCGACAGGCGAACAACGCACCATTTTTGCAACCACAGAACCTGCATTGGTCGCAGGAGAAATGCAGGAATTGGTCGAATGGACAAACGAACTGATGGAACAAAAAAGCATTCATCAGCTTATTGTTGTCGGTAGTTTTATTTATGACTTTTTGAGCATACACCCATTCCAAGACGGCAACGGCAGGCTTTCCCGATTACTGACAACGCTTTGCTTGCTACAAAATGATTATGTTTTCATTCAGTACATTTCGTTTGAAAATCATATTGAACAACACAAAAAAGCCTATTATGAAGCCTTGATGAATGGACAGAAAAATCGTGGAACAGATAATGAGCGTATAGATTTATGGTTAATTTTCTTTTTAGAAAGTCTAAAAACATTGACCGAAAAATTAGAGCAAAAATATGACGTATTCAAATCCAAAGGCGGTTATCTGAACGACAGACAAAAGTTGATAAAGGATTTTATTAAAAACAATCAACCTGTTAAAGTAAGTGATTTGGCAAAACAACTTCCCGAAATAGGATTGAGTACATTGAAGAAAGATTTACAGTACTTACGAAATGAACAAGTACTGACAATGATTGGAAAAGGAAAAGGAACTGTATATATTTTGAACGAAACAGAGTAACCAAAATACTGCCCGAAGGGCTAGATATGAAAACGCTGTTGAACGGAACCGATTTGTCACCAAACATATAGCGTTGTCGTTTGCTGTGTTTTGATTGATTACCACCAAAGGCATGGAACAATTAAAAAGTCCGATGGATTTGTTTAATTGGATAAAGCCAATCAATATATTATAACAGAAAACGAACAATTAAAATTATTTGAAAATGAAGCAGTATATCAGTCCCGACAAATCAAAAACATTTACCGATAAAACATCACAGGTTCAGGAACTGATAAATACCGCACTATATATTCTTGATACTTTCGGAATCCCATTAGATACCACGCCAAGAAGATTGGAAAGAATGGCAATTGCATTTCTAGCAACTGGCGACATCAAAAAAATTAGTGATTTCAAAAAAGCAAAGGACTTGAACAACAGATATGCTCTTAAAACAAGAGATATAATAATTTATGTCAATAATCATTTTGGAGAAAATATAAGTTCAGGTTCTTACGATGATATTCGGAGAAAAGATTTAAAACTTCTTACTGTTGCAGAAGTAGTCTTGCAATCAAGTCCAAATTCTGCAACAGACGATTCAACACGTGGCTATTCAATCAATCCAACTTATGCTGAACTTATAAGAAATTATGGCTCAAAAGATTGGGAGACGATGGTGTCTGAAAAATTAAAGAATATTGAGCCGTTAAGCAAAAAACTGAAAAGGGAAAGAGAAATCGCAAAAGTTAATGTTACACTTCCTTCAGGTGGCGAACTAACTTTTTCAGAAGGGGAACATAACGATTTACAGAAGGCAATTATTGAAGATTTTTTACCAAGGTACGGACACGGTGCAGAAGTGCTTTATGTTGGAGACACCTCTGACAAGTATCTTTACCTGGAAAAGGAAAAACTCGAAGAACTAGATTTTTTTGAAATTTCACACGAAGAATTGCCAGATGTAATTGCCTACTCAAAAAAAAGAATTGGCTATACTTGATAGAAGCGGTTCACTCTTCGGGTCCGATAAGCGAGTTAAGACTTATTCAACTTCAAAAACTGACTAAAGACTGCAAAGCAGATATTGTGTACGTTACAGCGTTTTTAAATAGACCAAAATTCAGACAATATATGACAGATATTGCTTGGGAAACAGAAGTTTGGATTGCTGATAATCCCGACCATTTAGTACATTTCAATGGTGACAAATTTCTCGGACCTTATAAACCTGAATAAAAAAGCACTAGGCACTAACAAATAAGCCTTAAACGCTACATATCTTTAATAAAAAGCGGTTGCTCAAGTTAGTTGAAAACTGAAAATTCGAGCTTTCTAATCCGCCACGATCGTCAAGGCGTGGGTTGTTGGAGCGCATTTCGATATGCAATGCCCCAGCTCGCAATTTCGTTGATAACGGGTGCTAAGGTTGCGCCATATTCGGTAATCGAATATTCAACCGTTATGGGTTTGGTGTCCATCACTTTTCGCTTGATAAGTCGATTCATTTCTAAATCTTGCAATTCTTTGGAAAGCATTTTTGTTCCAATGCCGTCGATTTCACGCATCAAATCCATGAAGCCAAGTTTACTGCCTTCAATCAACGTTCCGATGATGTGAAATTTCCATTTTCCAGATAAAATACTCATCGTATCGCTGATGGCTTGCATTCTAACGTGACAAACGGGAGTATCATTTATGATTGCTTTCTTTTTCATTTTATCCATTTTAATTTCGTTAAATAAGGTCACATTTACCAATGGTAGTTTCCTAAAGGATAGTGCTTCCCTAAAGGAAATGCGTATCAAATCTACAGTTTATATTCCATATATTTGTACAACAGAAATAGATATCTAGGTCAAAACAAGTACAAGTAGTTTAATTGTAGGAGTTTTATTAAATCAAAATCCGCGAAACGAAAATTAAAAATTCAGCATGATAACAAAAATTAAACTCTTAGCATTATTCATTTCCTTGCTCAGCATCTCGTACGCTCAAGGACAAACAAACACTAAAAAGATGAAAAAAGAAACAACTCAAAACAACCCCTTGTTGTGTGACATTGAAACTGGAATGTGCGAAACCACAGCTGTTGAATCCACAGCAACTGTAAAAAACGTAAACAAAGCAAGTGGAAAAAAAGTAAAACTAGTTTATTTCACAGATCCAATTTGTTCTTCCTGTTGGGGAATTGAACCGCAACTGAGAAAATTAAAATTAGAATACGGAGATCACATCGAAATTGAATACCGAATGGGGGGACTTTTGCCCGATTGGAGTTACAACAGTGGCGGAATTGGTTCGCCAAAAGACGTTGCAAGTCACTGGGACGAAGCAAGTTTACATTACGACATGCCAATTGATGGCGATGTTTGGTTAGAAGACCCGATGAATTCTTCCTATCCGCCATCCATCGCATTCAAAGCAGCACAAATGCAGAGCGAAGAAAAAGCATATTTATTTATGCGAGAAATTCGGGAATTACTCTTCTTGAAAAAGAAAAACATTGCCAAATGGGAACACATTGCAGCTGCTGCAAAAACCGTTGGTTTGGATGTCGATCAATTGCAAAAAGATGTGGAAGGAAAAGGAAAAACACTTTTCGAAGAAGATTTAAAAGTTGCCCGAGAATATGGCGTAAGAGGATTTCCAACGGTTTATGTAGTTGATGACGCTGGAAACAAAGACATCGTTTATGGCTCTCGTCCGTATGCATTTTACGAAATGGCAATTTTGAAAGTGAATTCAAACATTGTGAAAAATGAATACAGTAAAAAATGGGAAGATCTATTTGCAATTTATCCAACGCTTACAGCAAAAGAATTTGCTGAACTATCGGGAACACCAAGAGCAGACAGCGAAGGGATTTTAAATGGCTTGACAGAAAAAGGAAAGTTAGAAAAACTCACAACTAAGAATGGATCGATGTGGAAGATCATCCCATAAGATGTTGAAAATTTTGAATACCTAATTGAGATTTCTGTTTGTAAGTCCGACCAGAAATCTCAATTTACTTTTCCTCGTACCGATAAGTATTTAACGCTAAATCACTTAAAAACGAGCTAAGTTATTTTTTTGCTAATACCGTTTAATATCCCTAGAAAAAGGAAATAAACGCTAATTTTGTGGTCATGTTAAGAAGCACTTGGGGCATAAAGCAAATGATTATTCCAGCAATGTTGTTGCTGTATTTGCTGATGGCGATACCCAAATTTGAATCCTTTAATTTGTTTCCTGATAATCTCGTTCAAAACCAAATTGATTTAGTCGATTGGATGAATGATCGTTTAGTGCAAGACAAGGATTTCAATGCCGAGAATTATCACTCCAAACTATTCTCCGAAAGCTTGTTAGGCACCGAGGTCGGAAATAACCTCAAAATTGATTTCTTTTACACAAGAATATACAAGGACATTAAACTGAATACTCCTACTCCGCCTCCAAGAATTTAAATGATTTTATCTCAAGTAATCATTTAATTTAAATTCTTAAAAATGCATCCTTATTTAAAAATATGTGCGGGCTTTGCAATGGTATTGCTATTATCCTGCGAGTCAAATAATCAAAAAATTACCGAAGAAACTTTTCCAGTAATCAGCCCGGTTTACTTAGATACGGTCACACATGTAGATTATGTTACCGGAATTTCCGCAGTTAAAAACATCGAAATCAGGTCCATGATCAGCGGTTACCTATCTGCAGTTCATGTCGATGAAAGCGACTATGTTTCCGAAGGACAATTGCTTTTTAGCATCAACAATGTTTCTTACAAGGAAGCGGTGACTAAGACAAGCGCGCTATTGAAAGTAGCGAAAGCTGAAGCCAACAATGCCGAATTAGAATTGCAAAATATTCAAAACTTGGTTGCTAAAAATGTAGTTTCCAAAACCGAATTGGAATTTGCCAAAAACAAGCTTCAAATTGCCAAAGCGAGAGTCGAAGAAGCATTGGCTGAGGAAACGCACGCTAGACAAATGTTGTCCTACACGCAAATTCGTGCACCCTTTGCTGGAATCATCAACCGCCTGCCACAAAAAATCGGAAGTTTAATCGACGAAGGAACGTTGATGACATCACTCTCGCAAAACAACGAAGTGTTTGCTTATTTCGATATTTCTGAAAAGGAATATTTAAACTTAATGTCGAAGTTAACGACAAAAAGTCCGATGGAACGAGAAGTTCAACTGGTTTTAGCCAACAGTGAAGTATATTCTCAGCCAGGAATCATCGAAACCATGGAAAGTGAGTTTGATGAACGTACTGGAAATTTATCCATTCGTGCGCGTTTCGAAAACAAAAAGAACATTTTGAAGCATGGTGCTAGCGGAAAAATAAGAATTAAACAAGATTTTAAAAACGTATTAGTGATTCCTCAAAAATCAACTTTTGAGGTGCAAGATCGCTTGTTTGTTTACGTTGTGGATAAAAACAACGTCATCAAAACCAGTCAGATCGAAGTTAGTTCACGCCTTCCACACTTATTCATCGTATCCAAAGGTTTGAAAAATTCAGACAAAATCATTTACGAGGGAATCCAATTGGTTCAAGACGGCATGACCATCAAACCGAAAACGGTAAAAACGAAGGCAGTTTTCAATCAACTTGCGAAGGTTTAAGCTCTTAAATTCAATTCTTTATGATACAAAAATTCATTGAACGACCAGTGCTTTCATTGGTTATATCCGTATTTATTGTACTGTTGGGTTTGTTGAGTATGTTCACCTTGCCAGTCACACAATATCCTGACATTGCACCGCCAGCCGTTTCGGTTATCACCAAATATACCGGTGCGAATGCGGAAGTAAGTGCAAAAGCAGTTGTTACTCCACTCGAACGCGCCATCAACGGTGTACCAGGAATGACCTACATGAGTTCTGTTTCTGGAAACGATGGAACGAGCGTGATTCAAGTCTATTTTGAAACAGGCACCGATCCCGACTTAGCTGCTGTTAATGTGCAAAACAGGGTTTCAACCGTGTTGGATGAACTTCCTGAAGAAGTCATTAAAGCTGGTGTTGTTACTGAAAAGGAAATCAACTCGATGTTGATGTACATCAACCTGAAAAGTGATGACCCAACCTTGGATGAAAAATTCATCTACAATTTCACCGACATCAACGTGCTTTTAGAACTGCGTAGAATTGACGGTGTAGGATTTGCAGACATTCTTGGAAACAGAGAATACGCCATGCGAATTTGGCTGAATCCACAACGTTTGGATGCTTACGGATTGTCGGCAGAAGATGTTATCAACGCTTTGCGCGCCCAAAACCTCGAAGCAGCTCCAGGAAAAATAGGCGAAAGTTCGGGGAGGTCTGCTCAATCGATGCAATATGTATTGCGCTACACCGGAAAACTGACGGAACAAGAACAATATGAGAATGTGGTGATAAGAGTCACCGACACAGGCGAAATGCTTCGTTTAAAAGACGTTGCTGAGGTAGAATTTGGATCGGTTGAATACGACGTTATTTCAAAAGAAAACAACGCGCCTTCTGCTGCAATTGTTTTGAAACAACGTCCGGGATCCAACGCCAGTGAAGTGATTCAGAATGTGAAAGACAAGCTTGCTGAAATGAAGAAAGAAACGTTTCCTCCGGGAATTGACTATACCATTAGTTACGACGTTTCAAAATTCCTCGACGCCTCCATCAACGAAGTAATCGTAACCTTAATCGAAGCATTTCTTTTAGTTGCTTTGGTGGTATTCATCTTCCTACAAGATTTCCGTTCAACACTTATTCCGATTCTTGCCGTGCCTGTTGCGTTGATTGGAACTTTTGCCTTCATGCAATTATTTGGATTCTCCATCAACATGTTAACCTTGTTTGCATTGGTATTGGCCATTGGAATTGTGGTGGACAATGCCATCGTCGTCGTCGAGGCAGTTCACGCTAAAATGCATGAAAAACATTTGGACGCCAAAACTGCTACCATTGAAGCGATGAAGGAAATGACTGGCGCTATTTTGGCTATCACCTTGGTGATGTCGGCAGTATTTGTTCCCGTAGCTTTTCTCGACGGACCTGTTGGTGTTTTCTACAGACAGTTTTCGGTAACCATGGCGATTGCGATTGTTATTTCGGGTGTAAATGCCTTGACCTTAACACCTGCCTTGTGTGCCATCATGTTGAAACCCATTGATCCAAACGCAAAGAAAACAATCATCACCCGTTTCTTCGACGCTTTCAACAGCCGATATGATAAAATTTCGAACGGCTACAAACGCATCTTGGGATTGATTGTAAACCGAAGAACAGTCACCGTTGGAATCTTGCTGGTGTTTATTCTCGGAACTTGGGGTATCGGAAAAGTATTGCCTACTGGATTTATTCCGACTGAAGACCAAGGAACAATATATGTAAATGTGGAAACACCCGTAGGTTCAACCTTGGAGCGAACTGAAAACGTGATGGATGAAATCGATCGCGTAGCTCAACAATTAACAGAAGTGGAATCCATTTCCAGTTTGTCGGGATATAGCATGTTGACCGAAGGTGTTGGTGCTTCTTTCGGTATGAGTACCGTAAGTTTGAAATCTTGGGACCAGCGCGATAAAAATGCCAACGAGATTATCAAGTTGCTAATCGAAAAAACACGACACATCAAGGATGCGGAGATTCAGTTTTTCCCACCACCAGCCGTTCCTGGATTTGGAAATGCCAATGGTTTTGAATTGCGATTGCTTGACAAAACGGGGAACGATGATTTGCAAAATACGGCAAAGGTTACCAAGGATTTCATTTCGGAACTAAACAAACGTCCAGAAATAAAAGGCGTATTCTCGAGTTTTAATCCTTCTTTTCCGCAATATTTGATTCACATCGACGCTGATAATGCCGCCAAAAAGAAAATTTCGCCAGAATCTGCACTGACAAACCTTCAGTCGCTAATCGGGAGTTTTTATGCGACTAACTTTATCCGGTATGGACAAATGTATAAAGTCATGATACAAGCCGATCCGAAGTACAGGTCGCAGCCCGAAGACGTGCTGAAATTGCGGATCAAGAATGCAGACGGAGAAATGGTTCCCTACGAGGCATTTACTCAAATCGAACGCGTTTATGGACCGGAGCAATTGACACGTTACAACATGTACACTTCTGCGATGCTGAACGGTGAAGCTGCCGACGGATACAGTAGTGGAGATGCAATCAATGCAATTCAGGAGACTGCAGAAAAAACTTTGCCGAGAGGTTTTGATTACGAGTGGTCGGGAATGACACGCGAAGAAATCGCATCGGGAAATCAAGTTTTTGCCATTTTTGGGATTTGTTTGCTGTTTGTTTATCTGTTGTTGGCAGCACAATACGAAAGTTTCTTGTTGCCATTACCGGTCTTACTTTTCCTTCCAATCGGAATTTTTGGATCTTTCTTGTTCCTTCAGTTGTTCGGTTTGGAAAATAATATTTACGCACAAGTAGCGATGATTATGCTCATTGGATTGCTCGGAAAAAACGCCATTTTGATTGTCGAATTTGCCATTTTAAAGCAAAGCGAAGGAATGTCGGTTTTCGACGCCACCATCGAAGGAGCTGTAGTACGTTTGCGACCAATTTTGATGACTTCCTTTGCATTCACCGCTGGATTAATTCCTTTGATGTTAGCATCAGGCGCTGGTGAAATTGGGAACAAAACCATTGGTTCTGCTGCGGCAGGAGGAATGTTGTTCGGAACCATTTTCGGAGTATTAGTAATTCCTGGTCTTTATTTCATTTTTGCATCCATCGCTAAAAAAAGAACGTCATGATAAAAAACATTTTATATCCCTTTTTACTGGTTTTTGTTGTCAGTGCCTGCAAATTTCACCGCATCGCTGCGGATGAAAAAATCAAGCTCCCTGATTCGTACCAACAAGCTTCCCAAGCTGTAATCGAAGATTCGACAAGTCAAGTTGCCACTGCACAACTACAAGATTGGAAAAATTTCTTTACCGACGCTTTGCTCCGCGATTTAATCGATACGGCGTTAATTGCCAATTATGACATTCAAATTGCGTATCAACGCCTACAACAAAGTAGAGCCGGAGTTCAATCTATCAAAGGAATCCGACTTCCAGATTTGAATTTGAATGTGGGTGCTGGCGTGAGAAAATTTGGTGATTATACCGTTGATGGTATCGGAAATTACGACACGCAATTTTCACCCAATTTGAATTCGAAACAACAATTGCCCAATCCTGTTCCAGATTTTTACGCCGGTCTTAGTTCCAGTTGGGAAATCGATGTGTGGGGAAAACTCAAAAACAAGAAAAAGGCTGCTTTCGCGCGGTATTTGGCTTCTGAACAAGGTAGAACGTTGATTTCCACCAATGTCATCGCAGAAATTGCTCAAAATTACTATGCATTGATGTTTTACGACAAAGAGCTTGAAATTATCCAAGAAAGTTTAAAATTGCAAGAACACGCCTTGATGGTTTCTGAAGTTAAAAAATCGAGTGGAAAAGCCAATGAACTTGCCGTGGAAATGATGAAATCCCAAATCTTGGGCGCAAAAACCATGTTGATTGAAATTCAGCAGCAAATCATTGTGACTGAAAACAAACTAAACATGTTGTTGGGCAGATATCCACAAGACATTCCTAGATCTACTTGGAACATCGAAGATGAAATCACTCAAAATTTAGCTTTAGGTATTCCATCCGATTTATTGCTGAATCGACCAGACATCGTTCAAGCATTCCGAAATTTAGATGTTAGCAACGCAGAATTGGTCGTGGCGAAAACTGCATTTTATCCTAGTTTGCAAATCAATGCAAATTTAGGTTACCAAGCGCTTCGAGCTACGCTTTTATTCGATGCAGGTTCTCTTGCTTATGGATTAATTGGCAATCTGGTATCGCCGTTATTAAACAGAAGAGAATTGAAGGCACAATTGATGGAAAGAAATGCTACAAAAAAAGAATCTTATATTCAATTGGAAAAGACGATTGTTAACGCATTCACTGAAGTTTTTGAATTGATGGAAAAATCGAAAAATTTGGATGATATGAAAAGCTTGAAGTCCGAACAAGTTTCAATTTTAGAAAAATCAGTCGAAACTTCCATGGAATTATTTACTTCAGGAAGGGCAACTTACATCGAGGTAATCAATGCGCAACAAGGTTATTTGCGAGCGCAAATCGAATTGATGCAAATTGCAGAACTGAAAAACAAAAATCAAATACTGCTCTACAAATCTTTGGGTGGCGGAGCTTAAAAAAACATAAAACAGGCTGTTCAGATTATCGAACAGCCTGTTTTCATTTCAGCCGACAAACATTCAGTCGTTCAACATAAAAAAAGCATTTGTTTTTTACCTACATTTGAAAAATCACGCTTTCAAAAAACCTGTTTTTTTTTAAATGAAATTCATACCAGCAATCTTACGGGGAATCGGACAGGTAATGTTTCAAAACAACAGTTACACTGGAATGCTGTTTTTAATTGGAATTTTCTATAATTCTTGGCTCTTGGGTTTGGTAGCGATTTTAGGAACGGTCATCAGTACATTTTCCGCCAAACTTTTACGTTATTCAAACACAGAAATCGAAGATGGATTATACGGTTTCAATGGAACGTTAACAGGCATTGCCCTCTTTTGTTTTTTTGAGCCAACTATTTTAGCACTTTTCGGATTGATTCTCGCCACTTTTCTATCCACGTGGTTGATGCATGCACTAAAAAAAATACTACCGCCGTTCACAGCACCCTTTGTGATGGTCACTTGGCTTGTCCTTTCCATTTTTATTTTTGGGTTGAATGTTCCGCTTCTATCATCAACCTCAAGCGTTGAAGAAACATTCAAACTGTTGCAAGCAACTGGAAAAGGTTTTGGTCAAGTGATGTTTCAAAACAATGTGATAACAGGATTGTTTTTCTTTTTGGGAATACTAATCAACCAAAAAGTGATGGCAATTTATGCTTTGTACGCAGCCATTCTAGGGTCTTTATTTGGATGGCTTTTGCAAGTCAATTTAACCAATATCAATGCAGGCTTAATGGCTTACAACGCCATTCTTTGCGCCATTGCACTAGCTGGAAAAAAATGGCAAGATTTCGGTTGGATTACGCTGGCAATCCTTGCTTCCACGATTTTGAATATCGGTTTAGGAATGACTGGAATCATCACGCTTACTGCGCCGTTTGTTTTGGTAACTTGGGGTATTTTGAAGTTGAAATCTTGGTCAACAATTTACTTCAAATTCAATTGACATCTAAAAACAACCGCAGAAGTGCAATTTTCCGTAGCTATTTTAAGTTAAATCGAAAATAATTTTCACTCCCAAAACCCCAAACTTCATTCTAATTCACTTTCTTTTATTAGCTTTAAACTTCGCAATGAATTAAATAATTCGCAACCTGTTGAAGCAAGAGATATGAATTCTGTCAAAACCTATCAAAAAGTAAATGCTGAACAAGAAAGTGCCAGTTTTAGCATTTCCAAGATGGAAGACATTTATGTGAAGCGAAACGGGAAGGAAGATGAACCTCATCGACACAATTATTATACGGTTTTAGTCATTCGGCAAGCAAAAGGATTTCACAAAATTGATTTTACCACTTACGATTTAGCCAACAGGCAAATTTTCTTTGTGGCGCCCGGACAAGTACATCAAATTATTGAAACCGAAAAATCCATTGGTTATGCCATGACTTTTTCCAATCAGTTTTTGATTGAAAACAGCATTCCCATTTCTTTTATCGATAGCTTGAATCTTTTTCAAAATTACGGTCAAGCACCACCTTTGTTACCCGCTGAAAAACAATTTGAGTTGATTTGTAATTTTGCAGACAACATTTTCAGTTTATTTCATAGCGACACCAACATGAAAAACTTTTCAATGGGTTCGTTCTTGAAACTATTATTGATTGAGTGCAACAACATTTGTTCCATTAATCCAATTGAATCAGACATTGATACTTCTGGCGACAACCTGATTCGATCCTTCAAAAAATTGGTTGAGGTACATTACCAAAAGGAACATTCGACGACCTTTTACGCCGGCGAACTTTTCATCTCGCCCGATCATTTGAATCGAACGGTGAAAGCCAAAATTGGAAAAACAGCCAAAGATTACATTCAGGCAAGGATTATTACAGAGGCAAAAAGGTTACTTTATTTTACGGATTTATCCAACAAAGAAATTGGCTATGAATTGGGGTTTACCGAACCCGGAAATTTCAGTGCGTTTTTCAAAAAACACACCCAATTATCGCCATCAAGCTTCAAGAAAAACGAGGTTGGCGCGTAGTTTTCGTCCACATATCGGATTTTCATACGTTTGTACCCGATTTTCATATTTCACAATCAGGATTACTTGCCGACCTTTGTACTATACTTAAAAGCAAGGAATATGGATCGTAAGAAATTTATTAAAAGTGCAATTTTGACAGGCGTTGCGGGTGTAATCGCACCACAAGTCTTGAATGCGAATAAGAGCGAAAGTCACCAATCTACTTACGATAAATTGATGCAACAAGTAGGATTTAATCATTTACCAAATAAAAACATAGAAACGATGAATACAATAATTCATAAAGCCGATACACGAGGTCACGCAAATCACGGTTGGTTAAACTCACACCACACCTTTAGTTTTGCAAATTATCATAACCCAGAGAGAATGAATTTTGGCGTGCTACGCGTTTTAAATGACGATACCGTACAGGCAGGAATGGGTTTTGGAACACATCCGCACGACAACATGGAAATTGTTTCCATTCCATTGACAGGCGATTTAGAACACAAAGATAGCATGGGAAATATCACCGTCATCAAAGAAGGCGATGTGCAAGCGATGAGTGCTGGAACAGGTGTTACGCATTCAGAATACAATCAAAACAAAGATAAAGAAGTAAAATTTCTTCAGATTTGGATTTTCCCAAAAGAGAAAAATGTTACGCCGAAATACGATCAAATTTCAATCAGAGATTTGGAGAAAGAGAATGAATTTTATCAAGTTGTATCGCCAAACAAAGACGATCAAGGCGTTTGGATCAATCAAGACGCTTGGTTTCATCTCGGAAAATTTAACCAAGAAACGGCAACAGCTTACCAACTCAAAAAAGAAGGAAACGGTGTTTATGCATTCATCTTAGAAGGTGAAGCGGAAATCAACAACCAAAAACTTTCAAGAAGAGATGGAATGGGAATTTGGAATACAGAATCACTGGATATCAAAGCAAATAAAAATGCTAGAATTCTGTTGATGGAAGTTCCCATGTTGAAATAATTCGATAACTTTATATGTTGGATTGATAATCAGGAGTCTAACTTCAACAGCATAATCTAACTCAAATTTTATACTTACAAGATGGAAATTAAAATCATTCAAGAGGAGACAAAAGGATACGCAGTAGCAATCGAAAATGAGCTTACAGCAGGAAAAATGACGTATTCAATCGCTGGAAATGACTTCATCATCATCGATCACACCGAAGTGGATCCTGCGTTTAAAGGCAAAGCAGTTGGGAAACAGTTACTGTACAAAATCGTAGAAATGGCAAGAGAAAAAAACATTAAAATTTTACCTTTATGTCCGTTCGCAAATGCCTTATTTCAAAAAACACAAGACATACAAGATGTCTTAAAAAAGTAATAAATAGTAAATATATTAACCCTAAAAATAAAATATCATGGAAAACAACACCAATTGGTCAGTAGACACCGCACATTCAGAAGTAGCATTCAAAGTAAAACACATGATGATCTCAACAGTTACAGGTCATTTCGGAGATTTTAGTGCAACTGCAAAAACAAATGGCGATGACTTCAACAAAGCAGCTGTAGAATTTAGCGCAAAAACAGCGTCTATAAATACAAAGAATAAAGACAGAGACGGACATTTGCAATCAGATGATTTTTTCAATTCTGAAAAGTACCCAGAACTTAAATTTGTATCTAAATCCTTCGATGGCGAGAAATTAGTTGGAGATTTGACCATCCGCGATGTAACCAAAGAAGTAACTTTAAATGCTGAATTCAATGGTGTTGCTGTAGATCCGTATGGTCAAACGAAAGCAGGTTTTGAAATCACTGGAGAAGTGAGCAGAAAAGAGTTTAACTTAACTTGGAATGCAGTAACAGAAGCGGGAAGCATCGTTGTTTCTGACAAAGTAAAATTGATTGCTGATATTCAGTTTATCAAACAAGCATAATCAAACTAGATTAGCTTTAAGCGGTTTGGGTGAAAACTCAGACCGTTTTTTGTTTAGACCTTATAAGACTTTCTCTCCCAAATACGTGATTTGAATTGAAGATATTCCTTTTTACGTTTGATTTCCTGCCAAAAGATTCCGATATTTGATACAGAACCAAAAACTTAAAATCATGGGATATTCTAAATTATCATACTGGATTGTACTTCTCATTGGCGCAATGGCAATCATTGCAAGTATATACGCCTACCTAAAAGGCGGCAGTTTTCTTACTTACTTTTTAGGCGGTTTTGCAGGAATTTTGTTAATCCTGACAGCGTTGATTAGCAAAAGGAAACGTGAAGATAGAGAAGAGAAATAAGATTCTAATTACGTTCGTGTAAACGAAGAAGGCAGGAAATATCAAACTATTTTCCGCCAAAAATCTCATTTTGGATAAAGTTTAACATCTCTTGGCTTTTTCCCAACTCTATTTTCACGAATTTACAGAAAATATTAAACGTTCAATCATGAATTGGAAAGAAGTAAACAATACCTTAACCAAAAGTTTCAAATTCAAAGACTTTGTCGAAGCTTGGTCGTTCATGACTAAAGTAGCCATGATTGCCGAAAAGATGAACCATCATCCCGAATGGAACAACGTTTATAACCAAGTGAACATCATACTGACCACCCATGATCAAGGGAATATTATTACCAATAAAGACCGAGAATTAGCAAAAAAAATTGATGCATTAATTTAAGGTGCTCCTACAAACGATTAATCTCCTGCATATCAATTGATAAACATCTAATTATCAACATCCTGATGGATGTTGATCAAGGGAAAATATTTTTTGGATCCTAAAATATAAGGGATAAAAATCAATTTTTAGGAGTTTCCTGGATTATAATTTCATCACTTTTAATTGATTCAAAACCTGTCCCGAAGTGGATTTTAGCACAACAAAATATACTCCCGAACGTAAATCTTCCATAGAAAACGTAAGCTGTGATGAATTCATCAGTTGTTCTTTTACAGTTTCACCTGTCAATGTTACGACAGAAATAATCCCTTGGTAACTTTGACTTGTCTCAAGTGTTAATTCATTATCGGTGGGATTTGGATATGCTTTAAGGGTAAGATTGGGTATTATATTCGACACCGCCATTGATGTATTTGGCATTTTTGAATTGTAATACTCTGTAAATTTAACCATATTATGTTTGTTTGCATACGTTGTTAATACAGGATAACTGTAATCTTTACTAAGGTAGTAATACGTGTTTGTTGTATCCCTCATCAACTCCATTGCATATACTTGATTTCCATTTAACAAGGCGTACACGCTGTCCGTTTTTATCGTATATTCGTGTAGTCGGAGCACTTCTGTTGTGTCTAAAATCGGTGTTTTTAAAGAGCCATAAGCATCGTAAACAAATTCTTTCATTGTATTTGAAACATAAAACGTATCTATATCTAACGGATTGGCATCCATTGACAATGTCCACCGACTTTGATTAGATGCTGTATTATTTAAAAATCCAGGCAATGGAAGGAGTAATTCACTGTTTTGGTAATGTACGGGTTTTCCTGCGTAAATTCCACTTTCAGAGAGAAAACCTTCTACCCAAAAACCGGTTGTTTCTGTTCGCCAGAACATATATCCTTTGTTCATTCCTTGTGTACCAACGGGCGCACTCCCAAATAAACCACTATAAAATGCTGCAGGTCCATACGTATAAATGTTAGATGTTGGGAATTCATTCTGATAAGCTGTTTTTGATGTTGAATCGTACGTTGGAACTTTTTGAAAGTGATTTTGTAAATTTGAAAAATCCCACATTTGATGAGCATTTGACGCAGGTGTTATAGAGTAATTCGAAGTCGAATCGTTTTTAACAATATAGGTGAATTCTGCTTGCGGTAATATGTTAACGGTTAGGGTATCTTGTGCAAAAACCATTGATGTTATTCCGACCAAACCTAAAAGACTAAATAAAAATTTCATGATATTAATATTTTAAAAGTATGACACGAAGATACGTGCTCAGAATACTTTCAAAACATGATTTGAATCACAAACAAGATAATTGGATTTAAAGACATATTATTTTAAAGTCTTTTGTAATAATGTCATCTGCCTTTCTACTCGATGAATTCTTGTTTTCTATAAACTTGAATGCGTCAATTCTTAATTTGAGAATAAAATGTCATTCTTCCCTTCTAAAATAATCAAAAACGATTTTTCCTTTCGCTTTACCTATTTCGGCACTCAAGCTTTCGAGGGTGGCAGATTTGATGTTTTTTATGGTCTTGAATGCTTTCATCAATTGTTCGTAAGTTTTGGGGCCAATTCCTGGAACAGTTGACAATTCTGAAACGAAGGCATTCTTACTTCTTCGGTTTCGGTGATGCGTGATTCCAAAACGGTGCGCTTCGTCTCGAATGTGTTGGAGTACTTTGAGCGTTTCGGAACGTTTATCCAAATACAAAGGAATGTTATCGTGGGGAAAGAAGATTTCTTCCAAACGTTTGGCGATTCCAATAATGGTGATTTTATCTTGAAGATTTAGTTTCTCTAACGCTTTAAATGAAGCACTCAATTGTCCTTTACCTCCGTCGATTACGATGAGTTGTGGCAAGGGAGTTTCTTCTTCGAGCATCCGGCGATATCTTCGGTAAACCACCTCTTCCATCGTCGCAAAATCATCGGGACCAACTACGGTTTTAGGTATGAAATGTCGGTAATCTTTGGGACTTGGTTTTCCATTCCGAAATACCACGCAAGCGGATACCGGATTTGTTCCTTGCGTGTTGGAATTATCAAAGCAATCGATTTGAATTGGCAATTCATCCATTCTCAAATCGTGTTTGATTTGATTCAAAATGCGGTCTCTACTCAACTCAGGGTTTTTGATGCTTTCCTGTTTTAGTTTTTCCAAACGATAAAACTTTACATTGCGTAGAGAAAGATCAACTAAATGTTTCTTATCTCCGCGTTGCGGGACGAAAAATGTCAATCCTTCAATCTGAAGATCCAATTCTTTTTCAACCAAAATCTCTTTGGATTGACTGTTGTAACGGTCTCGCATTTCCAACAAAGTAAATGCAATGATTTCAGCGTCCGTTTCATCCAATTTCTTTTTAATTTCAGAAGTAAAACCATGAACGATCGCTCCATTAACGATTACGAAATAATTGACATAAGCAACTTTCTCATCTTCAATCATGGTAATGACATCCACTTCGTGAACGTTCGGAGAAACCACAGTGGATTTGGAGCGATAGTTTTCCAACAAATGAATTTGCTCTTTCACCTTGTTCGCTTCCTCAAACTCATATTTTTCCGCAAAATCCAACATAATTCTACGTAAATGAGCTATTACGGAAGATGTATTTCCTTTTAAAATGGTTTCAATCTGATCCAAATATTCGGTGTAATTTTCTTCCTTTTCTAAACCCACACAAGGAGCTTTGCAGTTTCCGATATGGTATTCTAAACAAACTTTGTACTTTTTTTCCTTGATTTTTTTGGGAGACAGGTCCAAAGAACAACTGCGGATTGGGTATAAATCTTTTAGTAATTGCAACAAGGTCCACATTACTTTTACATTCGCATAAGGTCCAAAGTATTTGGAATCATCCTTAACTATGTTTCTAGTTGAAAAAACGCGCGAGAAAGGTTCTTTTTTGATGCATATCCAAGGATAGGTTTTATCGTCTTTAAGCTGAATGTTGTATTTCGGTTGGTGTTTTTTTATTAAATTATTCTCTAATAATAAGGCATCCAATTCAGAATCTACAACCAAATACTGCATATCGGCAATTTGTCTAACTAATACTTTAGTTTTATTTGAATCGAGGTTTTTCAAAAAATATTGAGAAACTCTTTTCTTAATATTTTTGGCCTTACCAACGTAAATAATGACTCCGTTTTTATCATAATATTGATAAATTCCAGGCTTATCTGGCAAAAGCTGTAACTTCAATTTAATTTCTTCCGAATTCATAGACAGTACAAATATACACAGAAAGATTGCTATACAAAAGATTGGTCAAAGCACTAAAAGAAAGGAAAATCTGTTAAGATTTTAACCTTTAAAACAAAAGCGTGAAATAAACTGTTCAACCAAACGTTTTGAAAAAATGATAGAAAAAACATTTATCTTTACCCCAATTAATTAAAACCTATGAAAAAATCAATCTATATTATCGGCTTACTTTCATGCTTCGCTTTTACTTCTTGTAAAAAAGATAAACCCACTCCAGACCCTGTTGATGAAACGGGACCAAGACTTATTTTTCAATACGATTTTGACACAACGCAAGTTCGTTTGGACGCTTTTGGTCAACCTGTGGACGTACCGAACGGACATGGAGCGCAACATCCTGTCATGAACAGCATGACTGCACATTACATTGAATTAGCGCCAGGTGCATTTACGCCTGTTGGAAATGGCACCGTTATCTATCATGCCGAAGAAACTACCCAAGGCGGCGAAAATGCCATTGTGTTCTCCAAAACTAAAGTTGTTGGGAAAGGTGAAACGTTCTATTCCATGCCGTTAAAAAACATTGCTCCAGGTGAATACGAGTATTTACGTGTATCGATTGGTTACCAAAATTTTGATGTGAAATATTACGTAGATACAACCTATGTCGTACCTGGCATACCGGACATCGTTATTGCACAAGAGTTTCCAGGAACTATTGCGAGTTTCATTGGTTTCAATTCATTCATCACCAATTACAAAATCAAAACAGAGACGGTTCAAGTAAACGGGAATAAAAAACAAGGATATTGGGGATTTGAAACCAAAACCAATTACATGGGTTATCCAATTAATTATCAAACAACTGGTCAAGCGCCAGCAGGTGCAACAACCGTGGTTAACCCACTAGCTGGCAGTTCGCCAATCCCAGCTGGATCCTGTTTGGTAACGGGTAAATTTCCAACGAACAAATTGACAATTACAGGCAATGAAACCCAAGATATCGTGATCCGTGTTTCCATGTCAACCAACAAAAGTTTTGAATGGATAGACAACAATGGAAATGGAAAATGGGATGCAACGAAAGGAGAAGCGGTAGTAGATATGGGACTGCGTGGAATGATTCCTTACATTCAATAAAAGATTTATGCCATTCTGTGCTCGTTTTTAGCCACGGATGCATGGATTATTGTTGAGTTTATTCGAGAGGATATACATACCCTAATTGCACCGATTAGAAAGAATTTGAAACTCTTTGATTACATAGATTTTTCAAAACAAAATTAAAAACAGACAAGTAAAAAAAGCCTGCTGGAATAATTCTAGCAGGCTTTTTTATATCTAATGAATCAAATTACAAATCCATTTGTGAATTTCGAACTTTGTAAATTCTTTCGATGATTTCAACTACTTTCAAGCCTTCTAAAGCATTGGTTGTTGAAGTTGTTCTTCCTTTTAATGTATTGATTACATTTTCAATCACGTAGTGATGATTTGCTGCAGAACCTTTGTAAGCGCCGTAATCATTTCCGGGGTTGGTTTCTGCTAATGCTGGCATTTCGTATCCTGGAATGTTGCAAACTTCCACTTCATTCATGTATTGACCACCGATTTTCACGCTTCCTTTGCTCCCAATAATGGTCATGGAAGATTCTAGATTTTGTTCTTTCACAGCCGTCGAATAATTAATCGAGCCCATTCCGCCGTTGATGAAATCAAAACTCACAAAACCTGAATCCTCAAAAGTCGTTGAATCTTTGTGGGTAAAATCTGCAAACTTTCCTTGGATGTTGTCGATATCACCGAACAACCAATACATAATGTCAATGAAATGAGAAAATTGCGTAAACAAAGTTCCTCCGTCCAAATCTGCTGTTCCTTTCCAACCGCCTTTTTTATAATAACGATCATCGCGGTTCCAATAACAATTCAATTGAACCATGAAAATATTCCCCAGAACACCGTCTTCAATGATGGACTTAATCCACTCCGAAGGCGGAGAATAACGGTTCTGCATTACACAAAATACTTGCTTCGACATTTGCAAAGATTTGAAAATCACTTTTTCACAATTGTCTTTTGAAAGTCCCATGGGTTTTTCACAAACGACGTGTTTTTTTGCTTCTAATGCAGCAATACTTTGTTCAGCGTGCAAACCATTTGGAGTACAAATATTCACCACATCAAAATCTAAATCGGATGCAAGCAAATCTTCAATTGTGTTGAAAAAAGGAACATTAAAATGCGCCGCATCGCATTCTTCGGCAGAACGAACATCCACCAAGGCAACTAATTCCGCATCTTCTTCACGCGTTATCATTTCTGCATGACGCTTTCCAATGTGACCTGCACCGATAACGGCAAATTTTACTTTTTGATCCGTATTCATCTCCTATATTTTGTGAACCGTTTGGTTCATTAATTTATATTTTTCTCCGCTTTCTTTACAAACAGCAATTCCGTCCGCATCAAACTCTAAACGGTGACCGTATTCACTCATCCAACCCATTTGTCGCGCTGGATTTCCAACTACCAATGCATAAGCAGGAACGTGTTTGGTAACCACCGCACCAGCACCAATAAAAGCAAATTCACCAATATCGTGTCCGCAAACAATGGTTGCATTGGCTCCAATGGAAGCTCCTTTTTTAACCGTTGTTTTTGAATATTCGCCTCGTCGATTGACAGCACTTCGTGGATTAATCACATTGGTAAAAACCATGGAAGGCCCTAAGAATACATCGTCTTCACAAATAACACCGCTGTAGATGGAAACGTTGTTCTGAACTTTAACATTTTTTCCTAAAATCACTTCAGGCGACACGACTACGTTCTGTCCGATGTTGCAATTTTCACCCAAAGTACAATTTGACATGATGTGCGAAAAATGCCAAATTTTTGTTCCTTTTCCAATGGTACAGCCTTCGTCGATAAAGGCAGTTTCGTGTGCGAAATAATCCATATTTATTTTACGATATAATGATCAAAATCTTTGTGTTCTTTCTGATTCAACTCTTCCGAAGTCAAGGATTTAAAATAGGCGTACGTTCTTTTCAATCCTTCAGCACGATCAATTTTCGGTTGCCAATCAAGCAAATCAATTGCTTTTGTAATATCTGGCTGACGTTGCTTTGGATCGTTCACCGGTAAATCGTGGTAAACTACTTTCTGATCTGTACCAGTCAATTTAATAATTTCCTCCGCAAAATCAGCGATGGTAATCTCATCTGGATTGCCGATGTTTACAGGCATTGCATAATCAGATAATAGCAAACGATAAATTCCTTCTACCAAGTCATCCACATAGCAAAAGGAACGCGTTTGAGAACCGTCACCAAAAATGGTTAAATCTTCGCCACGCAACGCTTGTCCGATAAACGCAGGTAAAACACGACCGTCATTCAGACGCATTCTTGGTCCGTAGGTATTGAAAATACGAACAATTCGGGTTTCCAATCCGTGATAAGTGTGATACGCCATCGTCATCGCTTCTTGAAAACGTTTGGCTTCATCGTACACACCACGTGGACCAACAGGATTCACATTTCCCCAATATTCTTCCGTTTGCGGATGAACCGTTGGATCACCATAAACTTCAGAAGTCGAAGCGATTAATACACGTGCATTTTTCGCTTTTGCCAATCCCAAACAATTGTGAATTCCCAAAGAACCCACTTTCAAGGTTTGAATTGGAATTTTCAAGTAATCGATTGGACTTGCTGGCGATGCGAAATGTAGGATATAATCCAATTGTCCAGGAACGTGAATGAATTTAGACACATCGTTGTTGTAAAACTCAAACTGCTCCAAAGGAAACAAATGTTCAATGTTTTTCAAGCGACCGGTTATCAAATTGTCCATTCCAATCACATGAAATCCTTCCTTGATAAAGCGATCACACAAATGCGACCCTAAAAATCCGGCAGCACCGGTGATTAATATGCGTTTTCTATTTTCCATAATCTCGCACTAAGTTAAAATAATTTCAGAAGTCAGATTTCAGATTGACTACCTCTAATTATTTTGAAATGTTTTTTCTTCCGATACTCGAATAGTAATATCCTAATTCGTTCATTTCTTCTAAATCGAACAAGTTTCTTCCGTCAAAAATCACTTTGTCTTTCAGTAAACTGGAGACACGATCAAAATCTGGATTTCTAAAAATTCCCCATTCGGTGCAAATCAACAAGGCGTCTGCATTTTCTAATGCTTCGTATTCGTCGTTTGCGTAGGTTATTTTATCTCCGATTAAGTTTTTAACGTTGTCCATCGCTTCTGGGTCGAAAGCTGAAATTTGAGCGCCTGCAGCAACTAATTCATCAATCATGTACAAAGCTGGAGCTTCGCGGATGTCGTCTGTATCTGGTTTGAAGGCCAATCCCCAAAGGGCGATTTTCTTTCCCTTTAAATCGTTGCGGAAAAAGTTTTTCATTTTTGGAATCAAAACAGTCTTTTGACTTTCGTTAACCTCCATCACCGCTTCCAAAATCTTGAAATTGAAATTTTGTTCCAAGCCAGATTTCACCAATGCTTGTACGTCTTTCGGGAAACATGAACCTCCGTAACCGA
The DNA here is from genome assembly GCA_964488745.1 of uncultured Chryseobacterium sp. Lineage (GTDB taxonomy): Bacteria > Bacteroidota > Bacteroidia > Flavobacteriales_D > Crocinitomicaceae > JAQVCM01. The sequence goes on from CAZAVP010000028.1 coordinate 24,994, forward strand.
TTCCTGGAAATAAGAATCGTTTTCCGATGCGATCATCCGAACCAATTCCGATGCGCACTTTGTCAACGTCTGCACCAACTAACTCACAAAAATTTGCCACTTCATTCATGAAAGTGATTTTTGTTGCTAAAAACGCATTGGCCGCATATTTGGTCAATTCAGCAGATTTTTCATCCATGAAAAGAATCGGATTTCCTTGTCGAACGAATGGTTTGTATAAACTTTCCATCGTTTTAATTGCTCGTTCATCCGAAGAACCAATCACGACACGGTCTGGTTTCATAAAATCATCGACCGCAAAACCTTCCCGTAAAAATTCTGGATTGGAAACAACCGCAAACGGAACAGTTGCATTTTTTGCAATGGCTGCGTGAACTTTCTCAGCAGTACCAACGGGAACCGTGCTTTTATCAACAATTACTTTGTACTCCGTCATGATTTTTCCCAATTCTTCAGCAACCCCCAAAATATAGGATAAATCTGCAGAACCGTCTTCTCCCGGAGGAGTTGGCAAAGCAAGGAAAATAATTTCAGCATCTTTAATGCCTTCTGCAAGAGAAGTCGAAAAAGTTAATCTTTTTGCGTTGATATTTCGTTCAAAAAGAACATCTAAATGAGGTTCGTAAATCGGAACAATTCCTTGCCTTAATTTATTGATTTTATCCTCGTTGATATCGACACATATCACTTGATTCCCCGTTTCTGCGAAGCAAGTTCCAGTAACCAAACCTACATATCCCGTACCAATTACAGCAATTTTACTCATTTCTTATTGATTGATAAATTCAACAACTGCTGAACAAATATAGTTCAACTGATCTTCTTCTAATTCTGTATGCATTGGCAAAGAAAGTACGCGACTGGTCAGCCAATCCGTTATTGGCAATTCTTGATTTTCGCAACCAAAAGATTCAAACATTTTTTGTTTGTGAGCTGGAACTGGATAATAAATCATCGATGGAATGTCTTTGGTTGCCAAGAATGCATTCAAGGCATCGCGGTCAATTCCTTCTAATGTCAAGGTATATTGGTGAAAAACATGTTTTGAATTTTTCTCCCTGAACGGAGTAGAAACACCTTCCACATTTGCGAAGAAATTATCGTAAAAATCTGCGGCTTTTCTACGTGCATCACAATAAGCGTCCAATCTCGGTAATTTAATTCTCAAAATCGCAGCTTGAATGGAATCCAAACGAGAATTACAACCTACTACATCGTGGTAATATTTAACAGCCTGACCATGATTGGCAATCTTTTTCAAAGCATCAGCCAATTCTGTATTGTTGGTGCAAATGGCACCTCCGTCACCATAACAACCTAAATTTTTAGATGGGAAAAATGAAGTACAACCAATATCCCCAATGGTTCCTGTTTTAGAAACAGTTCCGTCTTGGTGCGTATATTCACATCCGATTGCTTGTGCATTGTCTTCGATTACATACAGATTATGTTTTTTTGCAATTTCCATAATTGGATCCATGTCAGCCGAATGTCCGTATAAATGAACTGGAACGATGACTTTCGTTTTTGGGGTAATCGCCGCTTCAATTTTAGATGGGTCGATGCAGAATGTTTTTGGATCAACATCCACAAATACTGGAACCAAACCTAAAAGCGCGATCACTTCGGTTGTAGCAATGTACGTAAATGAAGGTGTAATTACCTCATCGCCTGGCTTTAAATCCAAAGCCATCATCGCAATTTGCAAAGCGTCTGTTCCGTTAGCACACGGAATCACGTGTTTTGCGCCCAAGTAATTTTCCAGTTCTGCTTGAAAAGCAACTACTTCAGGACCGTTGATAAATTCTGCTTTTTCAATAACACTTAAAATTGCGCTATCAACTGCTGATTTGATGTGACTATATTGCGACTTTAAGTCGACCATTTGTATTTTTTTCATCTTGGATGTTTGTTTCTGAATGATTTCAGGGTTATTTTAAATAGAGAAGCAAAGTTAAAAAAAGGATTCAAAGTTAATTCGCAAGCTACAAGTAAAATCTTAAATTAGTTTTTTTTCAAAAACATCAAAAATTCTTTATTTCCGTCTCCGCCTAAAATTGGGGAATCAGTGTGACCTATGTATGTAAAATTGCTTTCTGTTGCGTTCATTCTCACATTGTATAAAACTGTTGGATACAATCCTTTGTTTTTCACAATTCCGTTTTTACCAATATTTTCTTTTCCAACTTCAAATTGGGGCTTGATCAAAGCGATTATTTCCGCACCTGCTTTCAAGAATCCTTGAATGAATGGGAAAACTTTTTGAATGGAAATGAATGATACATCAATTACACAAACATCAATTGGTTCTGTAATTTGATTGTGCGTCAATTCACGCACGTGCGTTTTTTCAAAACTAATCACATTTGGATTGTTTTTCAAACTTTCGTGAAGTTGATCTTTGCCTACATCAACAGAAAAAACCTTGCTTGCACCGCGATCCAAGGCTACTTCGGTAAATCCGCCAGTAGAAGCACCAATGTCTAAAACCACTTTTCCTTTAAAATCAATGTCCCAATTTTCAATCGCGCGAATCAATTTCAATGCTCCACGAGAAACCCATGGAATCTCTTCGGCGATTAATTCAATTTCTGCATCAACTGGAAACTTTTTACCTGGTTTGAAGACCAATTTACCATTCACCAATACTCCAAATTCTTCAATTACTTGCTCACAGCGAGCACGAGTAGTGAATAATTCACGTTGCATAATTATTTTGTCGAGACGTTCTTCTTCCATGGAATTGGGTGATTTTTGATGTGATTTAATTATAAAGTGCAAAGTAACGGATTTTTATCGTTTCTAAGGCTTTTTTGAGCCACGGATGCACGGATAAAAATGGATGTGCACTCTCGAATTACGCGGATTTAAATGATTGTGCTAGCACAATTTCCGTGTGATTTTAATCGTGTGATTTTCAAAATAAAATCCGCGAATCCGTGGCTAAAGACATCTAGTACTTTTGTGGCAAAAAAATGCCGCTCTAGAAAGAACGGCATTGAATTATTGATGTATGGAAATTAAAATTCCCATCCGAATTTTTCTAATAAAACGTGGTCGATGTAGGCACGAACACTTTCATTTTCTACTTTCTCTAGTGCTTCCATGATGAATGCTGAAACCATTAAAGCGCGAGCAGATTTTTCAGACATTCCGCGAGCACGAAGGTAGAAGATTGCTTCTTCGTCTAGTTGACCGGTTGTAGAACCGTGAGAGCATTTTACATCATCTGCATAAATTTCCAAAGCTGGTTTGGAGTTTACCGATGCATTGTCTCCGATTAGTACATTTCCGTTGGATTGGAAAGCGTTGATTTTTTGTGCGTCTTTACGAACGAAAACTTTGCCGCTGAAAACTGCTGTAGAATCGTCGGACATCACTCCTTTGTATAGTTCGTTTGAGTTACAATTGGCAACTTGGTGATCTACGATGGTATTGTTATCAACGTGTTGTTTTCCGCTCAAGATATAAACACCAGCCATGTTCGTCTCGCAATTCTGTCCTGCTACATCAATTGTCAAGTTATTACGAATCAAACCACCGTCTAAGGTAATTGTATTGATGTAAAAAGTTGAATCTTGATACTGACGAACACGTTCTGTGGACACACTCAAAGCCGATGAATTTTCGTTTTGAATTTTATCAATGGTAATTTGTGCGTTCTTTCCAACAATGATTTCTGTTGCCGTGTTATGGAAACAGTTTGTCGCATTTTCGCTAAAAAATTCAATCGTTAAATGTGCTTGCGAAAAATCTTCACAAACAATTACGTTTCTCGTTGCTGCAAAAATATTTTCACCTGTTGAAATAAACAGAACCTGAATTCCATCTTTTACAGCAGTGTTTTTATCAATTTTGATTGCAACACCATCCGATGCATAAGCCGTATTCATCGCTGAGAAAAATTCCTCTTTTTCATCGGTAATAACAGTTCCAAGATGTTGCTGCGTCCAAGAACTTGCTTCGAAATCACTCATTGGAGAAATCGAAAGTCCAGACTCTGGGACGATGTTTGACAATTCCGCTTTGTAAAATCCATTTACAAAAACTAAAAGTGAACCGTCTAATCCTGGAATTAATTTGTGCGAAACGGATTCTATTGTTTCTTGATTGCTGATTGAAAATTTCGAATTCTTAATTTTCGCAACACGGGTGTATTTCCATGCTTCATTTCGTGTCGTTGGAAAATTGAGTTGGTTCATTATTTCTAATGCCTCTTTCCTTTTGTCCGTCGCTAAAACATGAAAATTCTTAGTTTGATCCAGTCTCAAGTCTTCGACTTCGAAAACTGAATCGATGGTAATTTCATTATGCATGATTTGATGCTTTTATAGTTCGATCTCTTCTTTGATCCAATCGTATCCTTTTTCTTCTAATTCCAAGGCCAATTCTTTCGGACCTGTTTTTACAATTTTTCCATCGTATAAAACGTGAACAAAATCTGGAACGATGTAATCCAACAAACGTTGGTAATGCGTAATCATAATGACTGCATTCTTGTCCGATTTCAAGGTGTTTACTCCGTTTGCTACGATTCTCAATGCATCGATATCTAAACCAGAATCTGTTTCGTCCAAAATTGCCAATTTCGGATCTAGCATCGCCATTTGGAAAATCTCATTTCTTTTTTTCTCACCTCCAGAGAAACCTTCGTTTACTGCACGAGAAGCCAATTTTGGATCCAACTCAACGATTTTAGATTTTTCTTTTACCAAAGCCATGAATTCCTTCGCGGTAAGCGTCGGTTCTTTTTTGTACTCTTTGATTTCGTTCAAAGCAGTACGAAGGAAATTGATGTTTGACACACCTGGAATTTCAACCGGATATTGGAAAGCCAAGAAAACACCCTCGCGAGCTCTGCTTTCTATATTCATATCCAGCAGATCTTTTCCTTCAAAATCAACAGAACCCGCTGTTACTTCGTATTCTTCTCTACCAGCTAAAACCGAAGCCAAGGTACTTTTTCCAGCACCATTTGGCCCCATAATTGCGTGAACTTCACCTGGATTTACGGTTAAGTTTAATCCTTTTAATATCTCTTTGCCATCGATGGAGGCGTGTAAATTTGTTATTGTTATCATCTTTTTTTAGAATTGTAGATTACAGATTGGCAGATTGCAGATTAGCAAATTGCAGATTTGATGTTCTTGTAATCATTTTTTGGTTTTTAAATAATTAATAAATCCTGCAAGTTGTTTGCTTACAGATATACATTCGTTGTTTAATTTTTCAAATTCATCGTTTGTGATGTAATTTAAGTTTTTTGCTATTCTTACTTGTGTTCTAAGTTCCCCGCATGAGCCTTTAGCAATTACTAGAAAATATATAAATTGCCTTTGGCTATCTCTTTCAAATCCTTCAGCAATATTAGATGGAACAGAAACGGAAGATCTTCGGATTTGATCTTTGAAACCAAAATCACGAGCGAAAGTTTCTCCATTCGACAAAGCATAGACCGATGAGCATAGAGCCATCGATGCTTCCCGAACTTCCAGTTCTTCAAATCTCTTAATCATTGCCATTTATAATATATTACAGATTACAGATTACAGATTGGCAGATTACAGATTGGTAGATTATATTTGTTTCTGTAATCATGTAATTTTCTAATTTTTTTCATTTAATTTTTTCAATTTGAAAACTGTAATTTGCAATTTGCCAATCTACTTTACCCTACGGATCCTTCTAAACTAATTGCTAATAACTTTTGTGCTTCTACGGCAAATTCCATCGGCAATTGGTTCAACACTTCTTTACAATATCCATTGACAATCAAACTGATTGCTTTTTCGGTATCGATACCTCTTTGATTACAATAAAAAATTTGGTCTTCACCGATTTTCGAAGTCGTTGCTTCGTGCTCAATTTTTGCGGAAGGATTTTTACATTCAATATACGGGAAAGTATGCGCTCCGCATTCATCTGTCATCAAAAGTGAATCACATTGCGAGAAGTTTCTAGCATTATCCGCATTCTTGTGAATTTGAACTAAACCGCGGTAAGAATTACTCGATTTTCCAGCAGATACCCCTTTAGAGATAATGGTACTCTTGGTATTTTTACCCAAGTGAACCATTTTCGTTCCCGTATCCGCCTGTTGGAAATGATTGGTAACAGCTACTGAGTAAAACTCACCCACCGAATGATCGCCTTTTAAGATGCAAGAAGGATATTTCCAAGTTACCGCTGAACCCGTTTCCACTTGTGTCCAAGAAATTTTTGATGCTTTGTGACAAACTCCACGCTTCGTTACGAAGTTGAATACACCGCCTTTTCCATCTTTATCGCCCGGATACCAATTTTGAACGGTGGAATATTTAATTTCCGCACCGTCTAAAGCGATTAGCTCTACTACTGCAGCGTGCAATTGGTTTTCATCTCTACTTGGAGCCGTACAACCTTCTAAGTATGAAACGTAGGAACCTTCATCCGCAACAACCAATGTTCTTTCAAATTGACCCGTTCCGCCTTCGTTGATTCGGAAATAGGTAGAAAGTTCCATTGGACAACGAACTCCTTTTGGAATGTAGCAGAAAGAACCGTCTGTAAAAACAGCACTGTTCAAAGCCGCATAAAAGTTATCCCCTGTAGGAACAACAGTTCCCATGTATTTTTGCACTAATTCAGGATAATCTCTTACTGCATCCGAGAAGGCGCAAAAGATGATTCCCAATTCCAACAATTTTGCTTTGAAAGAAGTAGCTACAGAAACAGAATCCATGACGAAATCTACAGCTACATTTGTGCCTGTTAATCTTTTCTGTTCTTCCATCGAAATCCCCAATTTTTTCATGGTTTCTTTCATTTCTGGATCAACGTCGTCCCAACTTTCGTACTTTTTCGTTTGTTTTGGAGCAGAATAATAAATGATGTCTTGAAAATCAGGTTTTTCATAACGAACGTGTGCCCATTCTGGCTCCGTCATTTCTTTCCATACTTTCAATGCATTAAGTCTATAGGCAAGTAGCCATTCTGGTTCCTCTTTTTTAGCTGAAATGAACCGTATAATATCTTCATTCAAACCTTTTGGGGCTTGATCAGACTGAATATCAGTAACAAAACCAAATTTGTATTCCTGATTTTCTAAGTCTTTTGCTAATTCGTTTTCGGTATAATTCATGTTGAATTTAAAATTTTAAACAAGTATCCATAAATACACGTCTTTCTTAAACTGCGAAGCTTTCTCCACATCCGCAGGTTCTATCTGCATTCGGATTTTTGAAAATAAAACCCTTTCCATTTAGTCCTCCAGAATAATCTAGAATGGTTCCAATCAGGTATAAGAAACTTTTCTTATCCACAACAACTTTAATATCATTGTCAACAAATTCTCGATCGCCTTCTCTTTCCTCGTTGTCAAAAGTCAACTGGTACATTAAACCAGAGCAACCGCCACCTTCCACACCAACACGAATAAAGTAACCCTCTTTCTTGTCATCCTCCATTAAACGGAGTGCTTGCCTTTTAGCTGAGTCTGTAACTGTTATCATAATTCAAATCGTTTTATTTTATTTAGATTAAATCTAAATAAAATTTAATTTTGGTACAAAAATACCTAATTTATGGTATTGGTGCAACAAAAAAATAGAATTATATACAAAGTCTTTCGCAATCACTAAAACATGAGTCCTCAACCTTTGTTGATTCCGATATTATACCGAAAAATATAAAGTGTAATTAAAAAGCCAATAATTAAGTCTTTTATCCTATATTTGTTACGCAATTTTCTTAAACGCAACTTTTTTATTTTTTTTGCGTCTAAAATAACAAGCAGTCAACAGCTACTAATTTAAAAAAGCATTAATACTACTTTAACATTATGAAAACTCAAACTCTCAATCTACTCACAGCATTTATTTTAATGTTTTCTTATTCTTTTTCACAAACCCAAAACACCGAGTTTGGAAATTGGAAATTGATGAATAAAAAAGATGGTATTGAAGTATATGGTAAACATGAGCTGTGCAAAGTGGATTATGCTCCCAATGATTATCACTTTTTAAGCATTAAAATAGTGAATACGAATACCATTGAAAAAGAAGTTTCTTTATACATCAAAAACGTTTATCAAGAAGGAGAAAGTGGTCATAAAGATGAGAACTTGACAACGGTCAATTTAAAAGCAAACGAAACCAAGGAAGGAACTTGTTTCGACCAAGATGCTACCCTCACAAGAATGATTGTCAACCCTGGGTTTAAAGACAGTTGGAGTTACATTAAGTCAGAAATTATTTTTGAATCTATTAAATAGAAAAAATGAAAAAGCTACTATTACTTACTATTACCTCATTGATTTTTGGAAATATTGGTTTTTCACAGACTTGCGGTATCAACATCACTACATTGCCATCGCAGGTTTGCCCTGGCTCTACCATCAATTTAAATGCTACCGGTTTTGTTACCGGTTCGAATTACAGTTTCGACTTTAACGCTGGGGCTCTCCCTCCGGGATGGTCAACTACTGGTGCAACTAGTTTTAGCAGTAACTCATGTGGCCCAAGTTTAGATGGTACTCCGTATTATTGGGCATCCACCGCAGTTGGAACCCCTCAAATTGTTACGGATGCATTCGACATCTGCTCAGGCGGAACGTTGAAATTTGACATGAGGTATGCAGTGCAAAGTGGTTCCTCGCCTTGCGAAGGACCAGACTTAGCACATGAAGGCGTTTCCATTGAATACAAAGTTGGGGGAGGTCCTTGGGTGGAATTTATCTATTACAGACCTGACGGACAGATTTTACCTAACCGTCCAACAGGAAGTTCACCTACCGTATCTGGAAATACACCTTTTACCGTTTGGAATACATTTATAGTGCCTATTCCTACAGTAGCTATCAGTACAAACACCCAGTTTCGATGGATTCAATATAATTCATCTGGAACTTGTTGTGATAACTGGGGATTGGACAATATTTTCATCAATGCAGGCCCTTGTATCACAGCAAATATCGACTGGAGTAATGGTGCTCAAGGTACCGAAAACACAAGTATTGTTGCAAATACAGACACTTGCATGATTGCGTACTTGTACGATGACAACAACGTTTTACTGTGCACCTCAACACCCGTTTGTTTCACGGTTTTTGATCCAAACATTGAAGCAGGTGCAGATCAAGAAGTTTGTTTAGGACAAAATGTAACCGTCTCTGGATCAAATGGAACAAATTTCGTATGGGACAATAACGTGACGAATGGCGTTCCATTTACACCTGCTGCTACTCAAACACTACATGTTTCAGGAACCGATTTAAATGGTTGTTTTGCTGTTGATAGTTTAATCGTTACTGTAAATCCGATTATACCCAGCACGTTAAGTTATCCTGAAACTAACTATTGTAACTCAGCTACAAATCCAACTCCAACAGTTACTGCATCTTTGGCGGGTACTTTTTCTATCTCGCCAGCAACCATGAACATAGATGCAACAACAGGCGTTATCCATTTAGCGAGTTCAACTGCTAGTCCTTCTGAAACTTACACAATCACTTACACACCTTCAGATGCGTGTATAGCGGTTGCAACATTTGACCTTACGGTCTATTCACTACCCGACGCAACCATAACAAGCGATGTTACGGTCTGTCAGAATGATGCTGAACCAACATTAACATTAACTGGTTCAAACGCTACAGCTCCTTATGAGTTTAATTACAATATAAATGGAGGTTCAACGCAAACTGGAACGTCCAGTGGAAGTGTATTGTCCATTTCTGCATCTACCGCAACAGCTGGAACGTTTGTATATAACTTAACGGGTGTAACTGAATTAGGTTCATCCATAGCTTGTTACAACTCAATTAACCAATCCGTTACTGTAACGGTTAAACCTGCGCCAATTTTTACAACAACATCTAACCAAGCAATTTGTTTTGGTGATTCAGTCGTATTAACCTCAACTGGTGATGCAACAAGTTATGCTTGGAGTAATGGAATTACGAACGGTGTTCCTTTTTATCCACAAACAACAACAACTTATTCCGTAATTGCATCTGGAACGAACAATTGTACTGAAGAACAATTAGTTACTGTAATTGTAAACCCATTACCCAACATTGATGCTGGAATTGATCAAAAAGTTTGTTTTGGTTATCCGGTCACGGTTTCAGGATCTGAAGGTGTAAGTTATGTTTGGACTGGAGGAGTAAATGACAACCAACCATTTTACCCCTCTCTTGGCAACAATGTCTATTATGTGGTTGGAACAGATGCCAACGGCTGTAAAAACAGTGATAGCTTGACTGTGGTAGTAATTGAGCCAGTGGTTGCGGGGGTTGAAGCAGACCCTATTATTGGCTATCCTGGTTTAGTGGTAAACTTTACAAATACGAGTCTATATGGAAACTATTTTGAGTGGGATTTCGGAAATGGTTTTACGAGTACAAATGTAAACTCAGCAGTTACCACTTCAGTGTATTCAAACCCTGGAACTTATGAAGCAATCATTACTGCTTATAACGGATTTTGTGAGGACACTGCCAAAGTAACCATAACGGTATTGCCCTTCCCGGATCCAATTATAACCATACCGAATGTGTTTACTCCCAATGGAGATCATGCAAATGACGTATGGTGGATTGATGTAATTTGGGGTAAAACAATTGATGTACAAATCTTTAACCGTTGGGGGAATCTCATGGTAGAAATGGATGCATTTACAGACCGTTGGAACGGTACCAACTTAGGAGGAAACGATGCCTCTGACGGTGTTTATTTCTTCAAATACGTTATCGTTGATTTAAATGATAAAGTTTATGAAGGGCATGGACATTTGACTTTACAGAGGTAAAGACAAATTTAAAAAAAACTTCCTTTGAATTATTCTTAATTAATATGTGTGACGTTGTCACTTTAACTCGTATTGGTCTTTTTTAAATGAATATTGTGTAATAATATAGTTAGCTGAATTCAAGCTACAAAAGTAAAGTTTTTAATTAAGAGAACTTTTTAGAAAATAACATTAAATAAAACAAACTTCTAATTTATATTATTATGGATAGCACTTCTAATGAGTATAAGTCAATCAGATACTTTTTGTCTATTAAATTTTTTCTTTTTTCTTTTTTCTTTTTTCTTTTTTCTTATTCTTATTCTTCAAACTCAAACAGAAAAGACTCTGTTAATCATAATTCCATTAATAACTATTTTGAAAAGAACTTAGGGCAAATAATAGATGAAAATTCAAATCTGGTAAGTGAGGTTCATTTTAGCACTCACTTGAATGGGTTAAATGTTTTTTTTACAAATAAAGGATTGGTGTATTATTATAAGGAGATTAAGCTGTCTCGAATTGAAATGATTAAGCGAGGTTTAATTCTCAATCCTTATACCAACGAAGAATGGAAGACAATAATGGAAGAAATAAATTCCTCAGATTCTCATCAATATGACATAATAGATACTACACGCATGTATCGCGTGGACATAGAGTTTTCAGGTGGAAATTTTAATAATCCTGTTGTAAATAATGAAAATAAGTTAGTAAGGGCTCATGATTATTATACACCACAGTTTCCAAATGGTTTAAGAGGAGTCCCTTGCTATAACAAAATAACATATTCTGAAGTTTATAATGGGATCGATTTGATTTATTATTTTGAAAATGGACAATTAAAATATGATTTTATAATAAAACCTTATGCAGACCCAAACCAAATTAAAATAGTTTACAAGGGAGTGGACGGAATAGAATTAAGTCAAGAAGGGGAAGCCATAGCAAAAAGTTTTATTGGAAATTTTATTGAAAAAGCACCCTATACCTACCAAGGTGAAAAAACAATCAAATCAAAGTTTCAAATAAATGAAGACACGTTGTCGTTCACAATTGATCGGTATGATCAAAGTCAGGTTTTAATAATTGACCCTGAACTCTCTTGGGCAACCTATTACCCAACAGACAAATACACAAATTACACATCAAATCATGCTTATGACTCTAAAGACAATTTATACTTTATGGCAAGTAGTGCTGCTACAAACTATCCAGTCATAAACCCTGGGGGAAGCACTTATTATTTAGGAACAGGTACTGCAAGCGAAAACATCGTTCTACATAAATTTAATAACAAAAGAGAATTAATTTGGTGTACATACTACAGAGGTTCAGCTTCTACGTCTAACATGTATTTTGGAAAGAATGTATTAGTAGACCATTTAGACAACGTATATATCAAAGCTTGGGTAAAAGACACTCGAGCTTCTTCAGGACCTACAACTACAACCATACCAACTTATAATCCGGGTGGCGGCGCATATTATCAAACACAAACTCACGCATCTTCTTCTGGAATTACTTTTCTTGTGAAGTTTGATCAAAATGGAGAAAGGAAGTGGGCTACTATTTTTGCTGCTCCCTATGTTGCAAATAAAACAGATAATATTAGTGTTTATGACTTTGACATAGATATAGATAATAGACTTTATTTGACAGGAAAAACTTACACATCATCTAGCTCTTGGGGTACTATACCTATTCAAAACAAAACAGGGGCATATAACGTAAGTACATCCACTATGTCAGAAGCACCATGGGTGGCACAATTTTCTGCAACAGGTGTGTTAGAGTGGAGTACTTATATTAGTCAAGGACCGGCAGGTACATATCATCAAGGATATACGATATCAACTGGTGTTGACGGTGAAATTTTTGTCACAGGATCAGGTAGTACAAATGCAACAACGAATTTCACAACCATAACTCCAACAAGTGCTTACCAAGATAAAGTAGCGACGGCTGGACGAAAAATCGCAATTTATAAATTCAGTTCAAACAGACAGCTAACATGGGCTACTCTTTTCGGAGGTGACACTAGGGCAAATACGAGCAATATTATCTGGCAAGACCCATATAGATCCGTTACTTCAAGCGAGGGGGATTTATACATTGTAGGTAGAGCCAATACAAACAATTTCCCCACGCTCTCTTCAGGATCGACTTCCTACACAACTTCGACTAAGCCAAGTAATGATAGCAATAACGAAGGGGTAATCATTAGATTTTCAAAAAACGGTGTTTTAAAATGGTCCACTTACTACGGTGCAACAGTTAATTTAGGACAATACCCAAATACGGAAATAAGCACAATAGGAATTAGCAATACCAACACAATCGTAATTGCTGGTCAAACCAATTCATTTGGGATGACCAGTGTAAGTTCTTCAGGAGATTATAGCCAACCCACAACAGGAAACAAAGGCTCTGTCTTTCTAGCAACATTTAATGCGTCAAATGAAATCACATGGGCATCCTATTATGGTCATGAAATTCGTTCAGCATACCAATGGGGTATGGCTTTTGGATCAAGATCTTTTGACTGCAATTTTAAGTTCTCGCTTTCGGGATGGCTACCAAAGACAAATGACTTACCTCAACTCGTTAATCCTGGTAACGGTGCTTTTTATTCAAGTATTAAAAATACAACCATCAGTACAAATATTATCTCTGAATTTCAATCCATGTCTAATACTGCAGCATCAACTGCTCCAACTTCAATTTCAGGTGCAAGTACAGTATGTAAAGGAACCTCAATAACATTAACAGCAACTGGAGGAGTATTGGGAACAGGAGCAGAATATGAATGGGGAACTGGTTCGGTTATAGGCAACAACATTATTGCTGGTGCAGTCGGAGAGAGTTATAACACACCAATTATAATGAATAACACTACGTTTTGGGTAAGAAGAAAAGATGCAGCTCCATGTAATACAAGAACTACTGGGATTAGCATTACCGTAACGCCTTCTCAAACTCTTAATCCTGGCACAATTACCACCCCACAAATTATATGTCATGGAGAAACCCCCGCACTGCTAACTGGATCAGCACCTTCAGGAGGAATAGGTTCAAATGCATATTTATGGGAACAACAAATTAATTGCACAGGAAATTGGACAAATGCTATCGGCACGAATACTTCTACAAACTATCAACCTGGAATTTTAACAGAAAGCACTTGTTATCGAAGAAAAGTCACGAACGAATGTGGGGTAGTATATTCTAAACCAGTTTCCATTACCTCGGACTTGAAATTACATTACTCATTTGATGAATTTTCAGAACCTACGCAAAATTTAATCCCTGGGAATGTTGCATCTTTTAACTCTTACGCTGGATGGAATTGTAGTGAGGACAATCCTTTAAACGTCACTAGAGAAATATTAGTAACTCAAGGCTATCAAGGAAGAAATGCTACAAAAATAACAAAAACAGCAGCTGCATCGGGTGGATATTTCCAAGTGGGATTAGATATTGGTTTTCCAATTTCATTTCCGGCGAACACCACTTTTACCGCAAGTGTAAAGTACAAAAGGCAAGATGCTTCTACTAACTTTGGAATTGGTGACTGGACAGGTCCTGACGGGAATAATCCGGGTTGGAGTACCATATCAGACGAAGCTATAGACAACGGTTGGAGATTAAGGGTTGTTAGACGCACCTATGTGAATGCTTCTTCAGGCGGTTTTACTTTTGGAATTAACTCCACCAGCCCCAATAAATGGATTATTTTTTCTGATTTTCAATTAGAGAAAAAAGAACACGCCACTCCATTCGTTATCGGAACAAGATCTCCCGTTCCGGTGATTGATCAATCATCTAACAATAATCATGGGTCTATCGAACTAGCTACGTCCCCAAAATGGATTCCCGAGGGAGCAGACGGTGGCGCCTACGATTTTGATGGCACACCTACAAAAGTCATCAAAGGAAATGTGGGTCTTCCTGCTCAAAACTGGACTATTTCCTTATGGGTGATGAAGAGAGCGCATACTGTAGGATCATATCCTATTTTCCTGTCTTTTAGTTTGCCTTACATTGCGTGCGATAATTCATCATCCCCATTTAGGTTATCATATACAGCTTCTAGTCAAGAAAGCACGGTTGGTACAACTGTTCCTCTCTTAAATAGATGGTATCATGTAGTAGCAACTTCGAACTCAACTGGTACAAAACTGTATGTGGATGGAGTTTTAGAAGGGAGCAACATCCTCATCTGCACAAATACTGGAGGAGCATTTGATATCGGAAGACATCTAAATTCAGATAATTATCGTATAAACGGTGGAGTTGATGATGTAAGAATTTACAGTAAAGCATTAACTCCAGAAGAGGTAAAAACGTTATATGAATCAAAATCCTTAAAAATTACACTACCTCCTCGAAATTCAATTTTGGCAAACAATGGGGAAGAAGCTACTTGCAGAGTAAGAGGAAATAATTGGGTGCATTTTTACCAACCAAGTAGTGGAAATTTGATTGGATCAGTAAATGCGAACGGAGGAGATTTAGGAAATGTAACAATGAAAGCTTATGTAGATGGAACTTCTCAACTTATACCGGATTGCTTTACTTCTAGTCCAGTTTATGCAACATCCGTTATGCAACGACACTGGCAAATTACACCAGGAACTCAGGGTCAGGCATCCGTTCGCTTGCCTTTCAAAGATGGAGAATTATCCAATTTAGCCACTGCTGCAAATGGAAATTCAAATCCTACCGATAATGTTTCAAGTATATCTAGTATAAAATTAAGTAAATACAGCGGACCATTAAATGTAAACGGTTCTGCCATTGATAATTGCACCAATGCTATTCCATCACCAGGAAGTGGCGGAACAACCCTACATGCGCAGACAAGTAATGGAATAATAAGTGGAATTACGTTTCCAACAGCTGTTCCTACTTCCTCTTTTGTTCAATTTGCCATCACCAGTTTCTCTGAATTTTGGTTACACGGTAACACCTCTTCGCCGCTTCCTGTTAAATTGACTAATTTCTCAGCAAATTGCAATCAAGATATTCAAATCTATTGGACAACAGCTTCCGAGCAAAATTCAGACAAGTTCGTTTTAGAAAAAAGTCGCGACCTGCAAAATTGGTTTTTAGTTAGCGAGCAAATTGCTGCGGGAAATTCAAGTACGGATATTACTTATAATGAATTTGACCGGAACTCATGGAATGGGGAAACATATTATCGATTAAAACAAATTGACTTTAACGGAATGGAAAGTGTCTACGGGCCTATAAGTATTTCTTGTGGTTTAAGTACAAATGATATGATTGTTTATCCAAACCCGAACCACGGAGATTTTACGGTTGAAATTAATAGTACTGAGGATTTGAGCCATTCATCCATACAGTTAATAGATATGACAGGAAGAGTTGTTTTAAAAAGAGATGTATATATTCAATCAGGGAAAACTCAAGTGTTATTTGAAAATCTAAACTTAGAAATGGGTTCATACATTGTTAAAGTTTGGAATAATGAAGAATTTAAACCTATCAAAATCATCATAAATTAATTATTAAACACTTACTGGACAAATTATATTAATCACCTTATGAAAAATCTCACTCTCTTATTCATCGTTATCGGTCTTTTTCTTACCTCTCATTTTTCATTCAGTCAATCGAATAAGGGCGGTTATTTCATCGAAAACAAAGGTCAAGTTCTTGACTTCAATGAAAACTTTCATCCAGAAGTTAAATACTATTACTCGAACGCGGAAGCGGCTGTCTATTTTCAACAAGATCGTTTGGTATATAATTTTAAGAAATCGGAGAAGCTCGACATGGCAGTTTTAGAGAATAATAAAGCTGATTTTGAAGAAGCCCAAAGAACAAGAAAAGCTACCTATTACCGCATGGACATGGTTTTTCAAAATTCAAAATCAAATGTTCTTATCACTCCAGGAAAACAAGGTCAAGGTGTTACTCACTATTATTTAAATAAACGAAATGGAATTCGAGACGTCCGCAGTTTTGAAACCATTAAATATGAAAATATTTACAATCAAATCGATGCTGTTTTCTATCAATCAGCCAATGGGTTGAAATATGATTTAATTTTAAAAGAAGGAGCAAAAATAGAAGATATTCAATTAAAATTTGAAGGAGCTGAAGTCAAAAAAGTTGGTGAGCAGCTGGTAATTTCTACGTTGCACGCAGACATTACAGAAGACATTCCACTTTCTTTTATTGACGATGATAAATCGAATGCTGTCAAAGTTAGCTATTCCATTGCAAAAGATGGAACGGTTCGTTTCAATTTGAAAGAGAAAATAGCATTTAATACCCTAACCATTGATCCAGTCTTAGAATGGGGGAGCTATTATAATGGAGGAACTGCTAGCTTGGATTATGCAAATAACTATTTAGACGACGATGGATTTTACTATTCGTATGGAATGGCTTCTAATACTGCAAACACATACCCTATAACAAACCCTGGTTCAGCATACGTTTCTACACACAACGGTTCCGCAGATGCGTATTTTATGCAATTCAATGCAAGTCGTCAACTTGTTTGGAGTAGTTACTTGGGTGGAACGGGATATGAAGAAATATATAATACAAATGGTATCGTTGTAAAAGGGAATACACTGCACCTAGTCGGTCAAAGAATTACGGCAGGCGCACCTTTTACAAACGGTGGAGGATTTTATCAAGCGAATACAGGTAGAATGTTTTGGGCTCGATTTAATAAAACTACTGGAGCAATGCAGCACCTTACTAGTTTATCAAGCGGCTATTATCCAAGTATAGATGTTAGTCCAATAGGGCAAGTAGCAATTGCTTGTGAAGCATATGACTTTAATAACTTTGCGATTGTTAATAGAACTGGCGCATACAATCAACCAACCAATGCTGGTTCTAAAGACTTTGGGATTTCTTTGTATGACGCTTCCTATAACCAAATATGGGGAACTTTTTTTGGTGGCCCAGGGTCTCAAGAAGTAATTTATTGTAAATTCGACAACAATGAAAATATTTATTTTCAAGGAGAAACCAGTTGGTTCACCGCTAGTAATCCAACATCCGAAAAACTGGTTCAGTTAACTGGA
Organism: uncultured Chryseobacterium sp.; assembly: GCA_964488745.1. Classification (GTDB taxonomy): domain Bacteria; phylum Bacteroidota; class Bacteroidia; order Flavobacteriales_D; family Crocinitomicaceae; genus JAQVCM01. The sequence continues at coordinate 42,834 of CAZAVP010000028.1, forward strand.
GCTTATTATCAGTCTGCAATTGCTGGTGCAAATGACATCGCTTTAGGTAAATTTAATACAGCAGGTCAATTGGTATGGCATACCTTGTTTGGAGGAAATAGCTCTGACGCTAGAAGAGGACAGCAAGGAAGTCCTGGAAGGATATTGATACATCCAACAACAAATGAATTGATACTTGCTTTTAATACGACAAGTATCAACCTTCCTATCGTAAACCTTGCAGGCGCATACAACAAAACAGTCCCTACACATCCTGATTTTGCAGGAAATAGCGGTTCGTATTGGAATTATGCTGCATACATTTGTAAGTTTTCTACAGCAGGTGTCCTAAATTGGGGAACTTATTATTATACAGGAACGGGTGGTGGAGACTTAATTGAAAATATTGCTTTCGGTAAATGTGATAAATTCTACGTGGGAAGTGCTGGATTGGCTACAAAAACATTATTGGGTGCTCCGTCAGGATACAACCTCCTCAGTGGAACAACAGGTTCAAGAAGTGGATATATAACTATGATGAATTCAACTACTTTTGCTCGAGAGTGGGATTCTTATTTGAATGCTGATGTTTCATACGAAGCAAATGTCGCAGCAAATATCAACGTTGTGCCTTTTTATGTTGCAACTAATCTTTACAACAATAATTTGCCACTTGTAAATCCTGGAGCAGGAGCATATTATGAAGCAAACAATGCTAATCTAACTGGAGCAGGATTCGGGATATCTCAATTTCACCCATCTTTGCCTCCAGATGTTGCCGTACCCGCCCCTGGTTGTGCTGGAGGATCTGTAACATTAACTGCAAGTGGAGGAATGGGTGCACCTTACAATTGGTACGCTACTTCTACTTCAACCCCTGCTTTACATACTGGTGCAACTTTTACGACAAACCCAACGGTAACTACCACCTATTACGTAAGTTCAGGAACCGGAGACTGTGCCAGTCCAAGAATTCCAGTTGAAGTAATCGTTAATGCTGTTGTTGGAACTCCTCCAACCATCAGTGGAACGAATAGTATTTGTACGGGTGAATCTTCAACGTTATCCATAAACAATTCAGACCCATCAATAGTTTACACATGGAATACAGGGAATTGTGTGACTGGGACATCAATTGGAACAGGAACAACGATTTCTGTTTCTCCAACTGCAAATACCACTTATTACGTAAGCTATTCGGACGCTTGTGGGGCACAATGTCTAACATACGACATAGTGGTAAGCCAAGTTGTTGTGGGTGGAACGGCAACGATAGCTAACACCACTTTCTGTGGAACAACTTCCACCAATTTAACAGTAACAGGACAGACTGCAACTGCAAATATTCAATGGCAACAATCAACGGATGGTGGTGTAACATGGACTAACATTTCAGGTGCAACAACAACGCCTTATACAGTAAATGGAATTACTACAACGACTTCATTTCGAGCAGTTATTTCGGCAACTGGTTGTACTACAAGTGCTAACTCTACGGTTGTAACGATCACTTCAACTCCTAATTTAACACCAAGTGTGGCAATCACTGGCGCGCCAACATCAGCGATTTGTGTGGGTTCAAGTGTCACCTTTACAGCTAACCCAACCAATGGGGGAACTACACCAACGTATCAATGGCAAATTAACGGCGTGAATGTTCCGGGTGCTACTGGAACAACTTTTACATCGACAACTTTAGCTA